>NZ_JBPJZL010000006.1:0-582805 GCF_051216835.1 Variovorax multivorans | reverse complement strand
CGTCTATCACTCCTAGGATCCCCTGCTTTAAAAAACAGCAGGGTAGGGTTTTACGTGGGTCAGTCTTAGACGGAAATTACTGCGCTAGCTGGGTCAATTTTCGACGGTAAACAACACGGGGGCATTTTTTCATCCAAATTTGAGCCGAATTTCATAAAAGTTTTCACATCCGTTTGACCCTACAAATTGCTCTTATTCCCTGTACAAAAAATAGATGCGATGGGTCAATGCAAATGAAAAAACTGGTTCGGTATTGAATGAACTCTGCGTTCAAATTGAGGGGGTGCAGTGAGAACGCACCGCCGGAGGATGACTGTTCAGGGCCGGCAGCAAGGTGACGTCGATCAGTGCGTATGCGATGTGCGCGATCTACCACTCTCCGATTCCATGAAATGAGTACCGAAGGTACGCACATGTCTGATGACCTATTCAGACAGATTGCTGAATGAGCCAGTGTTAAAGAGAGTCTGGACCGTGTTCGCCTCTTCCATGATCAAGGGCCATCTCGATCAAGATGTCAATCCACTCGCCGGCATGGAAGCAGCTGATCTCGAGAGGATCCCAGCTCGCCGAAAACACCTTTCGTCCGCCGACAGGCCATATATCGAGCACCGTCTTGAGCGATTCCTGGGTCGGCAATAGAAGCACGTTCTCGACCAGGATGACCTGAAGGCCGCAGACCGTTAGGCAACGGTAACTTGGCTGGATTCCATTGCCGGAACACAGCTCCCCGGATTTCCTTGTCAGCGGAGCAAGAGTCTCAATCGCCAACTTGGCGATGTACTGTCGATTGTGGCGAGATTTTCGCAACTGGCACCTCCCTCCTTGGGGTGATAGATCTTCACTGAGACGATGGCCGTGCGGACGTCACCTCGGCCATCACTTTCGCTCGTTCAAAGAGCAGTTGCCTGCAGCCGTTGAGAGTCGGTCCCGCAACGGGCGAAATCCCCTGGTCGGCCAGCTGTGCCGCGGCAGCCTTTGGTGAGCATCCGAGTTGCCTCGCCACATCTCGTCCGAACACGTACAGCTGCTGGAATTGCGCCAGACTCTCTGCCGAAGCGCAGCGTTCTGTGCGCCTGCCCACCTGGCGTGCCGAGGTCTTGAGCAGTCCGGCGCGCACCAGCGCATACGCGACTTCCTGCTTGACGTCGAGCCGAACAGCGACCTGAGTGATCGTCATCTCGCCTTCGGCAGCATGGAATGTTGATGAAAACCAGTCCCGCAGCATCTGCCTTTCGAACAGCAATCCCCCCAGGCCATCCGGGCTCAAGGATCTGCCGATCGGCAGCAGCCGATCTGACTGAACGTCAGCAAGAAACCGTGCCAACTGCTCGGTGGTCCAAGGCCAATATCGAAGAATCTGGCGCAGCATCACGATGTCGCGCGCCGGCTCAGATAGAGGGGGAGCCCCGGCCAGCAACCGGGTCCAATGCTCGATCCATGCGAGAGGTATGTCCCACCGGGAACCTCGAGCTCCCTGCTGCCGCGCTTCGGGGCAAATGGTCGGCAGCATGGCTAGCAGGCGGCGCTCCTTGAGGCCGAGCTTGCGAGCGGCATCGCTGAGCGGGAGAACGTCGTGGACGATGGGCTGGATGGCCGCAACGTCCGTCTTGTTCACGACCAGAAACTTCCGTCCCTTGGCGCTCAGGCGGAGTTCGCCTTTCAGCTTTCCTTCGGCCACCAATGCGTTCAGCCGTGCACGCGACACCCCCAACATGTCTTGGGCCCGATTTGCCGGAATCCACGACATGTTGTCCAGGACAGAGGCTGTCAGGCGTGTGTTGCGTTTGGCAAAGGCACCGGTCCAGTTCGCGGTCACAGAGTCTTCGAATGCGCGTCGCAGAAAATCGAAGGAGGGATGCTTGAAGCCCCCGTACAGCGCGGCATAGAAGCCACCGAAAACCCCCACGAACTTTCCTGCGCTGCCCTCGCGGCTGAAGGTTCTCAGCCGGTTCAGCAACATGAAGAAGCCATGCGGCCAGGTGCACAGGACCTCGGCTGCCATGCACACGATGGGCCACGAGATTTCCAGCCGGTCGATGGCAAGCACCTTCTGGGGCGTACGCTGTCCGTCGGATGTGCCATAGGTGCCCAGCAGCCGGACCAACCGGACTAGTTGAGCGAGCGTCAGTCCCCGCACTGCAGCTGGTTCCACGATCCCGCGGCCCATGGCGGCCGAGACAAGAGCGCGACTCAGTTTTGCGACGGCATCTGGCGCTGGACGTGTCGATTGGGAGGCCAGGAGATAGCCGCAGCCACAACACAAGAGGCTCGGTCTGCGCCAGGAGATCCGCTGGCCGCATTCGCCGCAGGTGTCGACGAGCCAGCTGCCGCACAGCGCGCAGGCATCCGCGAACAAGATTTCCCACCCTACATGCCAGGTTTCCCGTGCGCGGAGGCAGTGAGGGCAAAACCGAGCCCACCGCACGATCCAAGGAGAAGAACATCCCGCATCAGCAAAGGCGAAAGACTCGCCCTCTTCGCTCAGCTGCAGGTCGACCAGATCGCGCACGCACAGCAAGTTGGCACTTGCAAGCCGGAACCGGTAGCCCATGGGCCCCTCGTCCGGCCGTCGCTGCGGTGTTAGCAGCAGGCTCATTTCTTTTTCTGCCTGAAAAGGAACGTCATGTTCCTGGGGGCAGGCGTAGACCGGGGCCGCCATGTGATGCCCCCGGGGTCACACGCGCGCTGGCGCGATTGCTTGCCGATCTTGCGAAAGGCGTGCGGATCAGACAGCCGCCTCATCTTCTTAGCCGGCGACCCGTTCTGATTCGTCTCGCTTTCTGCGATCAATTGCCAGAGACACCGATGGAATGAAAGATCGGTCAGGCACGGCCCGAAATAGCGTCGCAATTCCGGGGCATCCTTGCCCGGTTTCATGGCTTCGACCAGCGTCAAGGGCTCGCTGGCTGCATGCAGGAACAGGGTGTCTCGCAGGTAGTCCTGGTACGGTTGGTCCTCCAGCATTTGTGCGATGAGGCTGTGTCGCGTGCGGTGCAGGGCTTCAACCGGTACCCGTTCCGCGATCATCGCAAAGGCTGGCAAGACAAGCTTGTCGATGAACTCGATCATCAGCAGTAGCAGGTCGATTCGCGCAACCGGTGACGACGGGAACATGTTTTCCATATCGACTGCGCAGCAAGCGGAGATTGCGCGGGTCGCTGCCGCGGCGATTACTCCGCATAGCCGTTGCTTACCGGGGGAAGCGATTGACGCTGCAGTCCGCCACAGTTCAGTGCTGCAGATGCAGCGATCTACCGAAGGCACGTCCCATGAAAGATGCCTCTTGCACGTACCGCATGCGCCCACAAGCTTGCACCCGTGCCGGTGGCAGACATCGTACGAACGCAACTCCCAGTAGCATGGCGCAACCGCTTCTTGCGCCAGGCATTGGGGGCACACCATCCGTTGCTTAACTCGTACGTGCCTTGGCGGGAGCAATGCCGTACCGAGTCGCACCTCTGATGCCCGGCCACCGCTGCGGCGAACTGTGACCAGACGCGTGGCGAGCGCGTCGCTGTCGCACCCTGTCAGTTCGACGATGGCTTGAAGACTCTCGGTGGCCTTGGACAGGGACGCGAGCATCGGTCGACACAACGATGAGGCCATGTTGTGATCAGCGATGCGGCAGATGTAGGCGCGCAAGCTCTCGGTGGGACCCAATTCGGGTCGAAACAGAAGTTGATCCGTCATGTCAGTGACCACGCCTGGAAATCGACTTGGTCTTGCCGGTGTTCTTGCGCTTCGCGTGTCCTGCAGAGGTGTATTGATCGATGTCGTCCCAAATATCAAAGGGCTCACCCGGCCCCTTCAACACGCGCAGGCTCGCACCCTTGACGAACGGATTGAGGCTTTCTGGGGCTTCGCGCCACACCGACCGCACGAACGCTTGGGCGAGATCTTCTTGCGTGATGGCGCCGTCGGCGCCGCTGCCGCCTCGCGAAACGGCGTCATCGATGATCTTCACCACGTAGTCGATCAGCCCGCAGCTGGCATAGAAGAAGCGCCGTGCCATGTTCGCTTCGGAAAAGTCGACACAAGGCACAGGCACGCTCTCCTGCAGATCCTTGAGCACGCCGCGGAAATCCAATTGCTGTGCCTTGGTCTGAAACCCAAACGGCTTCATGTAGTGCGGTGCCCCGAAGCGACGGCGCAGTTGAGGGTTGCTATTGACGACAGCGATTGCACGAGGCAGGCCCGCCAGAACGACGGGGATGCGCGCGCGCCGGATCAAGTTCTTGAGCCAGTCGGAAACCCGCTTGAATTCCGCCGTCCGGTGTCCGTCTATGAAGTGCTGAAATTCATCGATGAGCAGCAGTTGCACGCTGCATTTGCGAAAGAAGAGTTCAATCCGGCGCGTCTTTGCGGTGGCAGTCCCTTGGCTGGCCGCCCCATCGCCGAGGGCGTCGAGAATGGCTTCGGCCAGCGTTTTCACCGAGGGGGACTCGGGCGTATCTACCCTCAGCACCGGGATGTTCGCACCCTCCTTCGTTCTCGTGCGCGGAAAACGTGCCTCGTAGAAATCGAGCGCGGTTGACTTGCCGCTACCGGTCTGGGCAACCAGCAAGATCCCGTCGGCGACGCCAGCCTTGAGGCCTCGATGGTGCACACGTGCGATCTCTCGGATCACGCGTGTGAACTCACGGTGTTCGATGACCTCCTTGCGCAAGGTGAATGCTGCGAGCCGGTCCGTAGGGGACATCGCCTCTTCCTCGGCCAGCCCCAGTCGTTGCAGGAATTCGAGTTCGTTGCGTGCGTTCATGCGTGCATCTCCTGGTTGCGTTCGGTGCGCTTGAAGCTGGGCAGTTCATCGTCAGCACCCGGGTCAAGATCGGGGAGCACCGCAGCAGCGGTGTTCACGGGCTTGCGGGCACGTTGCAGAGGGCTTTCATCCTGGGTGCCGAGAATCTGTTCGCTGTCATGCAGCAGAACCGTCGCGCCGGCCTTGCGGGTGGCGGTCTTGTGTGCGAGAACGGCTTCGTCGACGATGGCCTGGATCTCGGCCTTGACCGCGAGCAACTGGTCGGCGACCCATTCATTGCCAAAGCGCTTGCGAACCTCCGCGACGCAGAGGTGATGTACGTACGCGTTCAGGCCGGCTGCGTAGTCGCTTCGGACCGCAGGGACCTCGATGAACTCGTCCAGCTGTGGATCCAGGACGGTGATGTACCCGACGTCGTGCTCGAAACCCCTCAAGTGGACTTCGGGGTTGCCGCCCGCGCGCTGGCGAATGACCTGAAGCAGTGGCGAGTTGTAGCGCAGGTTGTCATATTCGACACCATAGTGAAACAGCGTTCGCGTGGCCGCGTGCCCCACGATCGTGTCCAACTGCTTCGGGTAGGCCGGCAGCTCGATCACGCAGTTGCTCTCCTCTTCCTGCCAGACCTCCAGCGGCGTGCGTCCCAGGAGACCGCGGTGCGGGGTCTTGTGGTACACGTCCGCGATCCACTTCACCAGCAGGTGGACGAAGACTTCCAAGTCGATGGCTGCGTGTTTCTCGCTGGCGTAGTCTCCGCGCTGCTCGACGTTAGAAAACGTCGTACCAGGCAGCATGTGCACCAGCCCCTGGTTGACGGTCCTGAACATCCGCTCGATGGCGCCTTTCATCTCCGGATGCGCCACCCCGCAGTAGGTGAGCTCGATGCCCATTTCCTGGCAGATGACCTCCACGGCATTCGCATGCAGTTCCATGCCGTTGTCACACACGATGCACTCGGGGATCCCGCGTGCGGGCCACGGCCCCTTGATGCCTGGGTACTTCGCCAGGATCTGGTCCTTGGGCAGCATGAGCATGCGCAAGCAGTAAAGCACCGATGTCGAGGACGGCGCGTGAAAACTAATGTAGAAGCCCTGGACCATACGGCTGCGACGGTCTATCGCCAGCGTCAGCCAGGGCCGACCGAGTACCAGACGTGTGAGCTTGCAGATGATCATCAGGTCGACGGGCGTGTGATCGATCTCCACGCGCTCCAAGATCTTCTTGACCTTGACGCCGTCAACCGCGCTACGCAGTTCCTTCGCTGTTGCCACCTTGCCCTGGCGCGCATTCTGGGTGACCTGGTAGTAGAGGCTCTTGAGCCACCGATAGATGGTCGGAGCGCTCGGTGTTGCGATGTGCTGTGAAGCGTCCAGCCCCTGATTGACGCGCTTGACCTTGGTCTTCACTGCATCGACAACGGCTTTGCCGGGTTTCTTCTGCAGGGTGAGAAACACCTCGGCTACGGCCTCGTCGAAAAGGCTTCGTTGTGTTGCGTCGTAGGTCCGCCCGGAGTTCCTGCGTCCGTCCTGTAGTTTGGTGATGCACTTCGTCACTGCGAACCTGGACCACCAGCGCCAAACCGTTTCAGGCGACGGCGGATGGGTGTCTTCCAATTCGAGCGCAACGGCACGGATCTTTGGTTCCAGCTTCTCGTGGCTCGAGACGAAGGGTTGATCGTCCTCCTTGAAGAGCCTCAGGATCCCATTGAGGTAGTCCGCCTTGCGCTTGACGTCCTTCTGGTCCTCCACGGGCAAGGATTTCAGGTCCTTCGGCGTTGTGAAGTAGAAAACGTTTTTCGAGGCTCCGAGGCTTTCTTCATCGATCTGCCACTCGCCGCCCACCCACCTGCGGTGGAGCTCGGGCTCCTCCAGGTTGGTGAGCTCCCCGGCGTCGTCTTCGAGCTGGAACTTGCCGCTTGCGAGCCGCCGCACCAGGGTCCAGCCACGCGTTTGCTGCAGGAAGCGCAAACCCTTCTTAAAAGAGAAACGAACCATTGCGGCCTCCTTCAGCATCGGCGAGCCAGACGAGAGAAGTCGCCACAATGGGTGCCTGCAGATCGATTCGCAGGCGACCGGCGGCGACCAGACGCAAGACATCTTCGATACCGCCGATCTGTTCTGCAGCTTCAGATATCGTCCAGACGGGGCCATCGCCCAGCCGCTCGACCAGCGCATCTGTGCAAGATGCTCGCTTGAGCCTCCTGCCGCTGCTGTGCAGGCGCCGCAGATTGCCGAAAAACGGCTCGCGGCGGATGTCGTTTTCCGTCAGCACGCGGTAATGGCGACCCTGCTCTTCGAACCGTTTGGCGATGGCGCCGAGCTTTTCGCTGATTTCTTTCGTCGCGACCCGTGCTTCGGGCTTGATCTCAATGAGCAGCTCGCGACCATCGCCAAACACGGCCCGGAAGTCGGGCACATAGCGGCGTGGTTGATCGCCGCCGTCGTAGTAGATCTCTACCGACGGCTGTTCTTGATAAGTCGCGACCTCGTGGAGGTACTCCAATGCCAGGATGGCATCCCGCTCGAGCAACGACTCCCACTGCACCATTCGTCCCAGCTTCCGGGACGGAAACTTGCCGCGGAACCTCTTTCCGCTACGGGTGACAACCTTTCTGACTCTCATCTCACTCTCCTTCAGGCAACAGTTCTCCTTCCCGGTGAGGTGGACGTTTTGAAGTCCAGTTTTCACCGGGTGTGACGGATCACGGGCCGGAGGGCGTTGACTGGTTCTGCGGGACGGAGAGACACTAAAGGCCCTCACCTGTCGGATCTGTCCGTCCTTAAGAACCGCGCCGCCGCAAGGCCCAGCGCGGTTTTTTCGTTCAGGCCATAGGCATTCCCTCCTTGGTTTCACCGGCGGGGAGACCGCCTGCCATCACGCGCAGCAGCGCCCGGCTGCCGCTGGGCATTGAGGCAAGCCAAAAAGCGATCTGCATCAAGGTGTCGCGGAATGCAGGATCGCGGTCACCCAAGGCCCGCGCAAGGCGTGATAGCTCCCATGCGAGCATCACCTGCTCGGCTTCCTCGGCGCTCGCACGCAGCGCTTCGATGAGCCGTCTGACCTGGCGCAACTGCGGCGGCGGGCGGCGCCCTCGCTCGATGGCGGCCAGAAAAGATTGATCCATCCCGGCTGTCAGCGCCAGTTCCTTCTGGGAGCGCCGTTGCCGCTCCCGCAGGGCCTTGATTGCCGCGCCGAAAGCCCTGATGCCAATGTTCGAGTGGATTGCGCTCTCGGCATGTCTAGGTGCGGTGCCCTCGATCGTTGCCGCGTGGTGGGCATCTCCATCGGCGGCAGCATTGCTGTCGGATACAGCCTGGTTGACTTGATGAATCCAGCTGGCGACGTCTCGCCGCAGAGCAAATCGACCGCGGCGGTGCGGCAACACCACAAGCGGGACAGGCACCCGGCCGCGGTGGGCGGCCTGGCGGAATGCGCCCGGCGTTGGATATCCCAGCAAGTGCCAAAGATCGGTTCCTGGAATCAAATCCAGGTCTCCATCACTCCCGCGTTGTCGCTGGAGGGGATCTTGTGGGCGGCTCTTGTTCAAGGTTGTCGTTGCAAGTGATACCTGTCACATGCTGGCAATCCTGTCCTTGGAAGTCGAATGGAAAATTATTCGGAATTGTTTGCACCGCAGCTCATGAAGAAGACATCCAAGCCTGGGCGCCCCAGCAGCCCTCTCCATGTTGAACTCCGGGGACTTCTTGCGCGGGTTTGGGTTGCTTGTCTCATACGAGCCACGGGGGCTGCAGACCTGAAGGAGTTGGCGCAGATCTGTAATGAACTTTTGCCCGATACCTACCCCAAGCGCGTTCGAGATTGGGAGAGATATGCTCGCGGCGAGCATGCGCCATCGCTCGAACGCGGCGGCGCACCCGGGATCGTCAGGATCCTGGGTTCACACTTTCCCGTGACGCTGCGGGTAGCAGAGCACCCGATCTGGAATGTCTTGGATCCCGGGATGGAAATCGGGACCGCAGTGGCCGATCGCATGCTGGCCAAGTTGCATCCAGTAGTGACCGAGCCATTCGTTGCGAGCCGAACGGAGGCAACCATCGTGAGGGACTGGAGATACCTGGATAGGCCACGCAGGGTCTTTCCGCAAGCGCATGCCCTCGTGATGGATTACATCGCGTGCTATCTCATCCTGTTTCGCAACACTAAGGAAAACTGCCCTCCGACCATATGGGTGAGCACGCTGGACAATTTGGCCGCAGCCGTGTCGATCGCGCCACGTTCGCTCGAACTGGAATGTCTCGGTGACGCACTTGAGAAATTCATTGATCGGGCATTTCTCTCGTCTGATATCGGACCGAGGTGGCAGGCGCCGGACTGGCCCTTCTATCGCGGGTTGCCAATGCCTGCTCACATGCCCAAGGTCAGGGCTGCTCGACTTTCACAAGGCGCAGAACATGTCGCAGATGCGGCCGGAAACCTCAAGCCGGTCACGGTTTCGGGAATCGGCAGAGGCCTTGCCGCGCTGCTGGACGGCTATCTCACAGGGCCGGTAAATCCCGCGAACCTCGTCTTCTGCTGACGAGGGTGTCTGCGACCACATGCTGCCGCCGGCCATTCGCTCCGGCCTACTTGAAGGCGAAAGCTACGACCTCTCAGGGATTGAAGGCGTCTCGCCGCACGCTTGCTTGCGAAGTGCGCATTCAGTCAGGCGGCAAGCCGCTCCAGCGCCTCTCCTGCCGACCTCAGAGGTAGCGTGTCGGAAATCTCGTTCACCAATTGGCGGGAGCGTATATGCGCGGCAAGCTGATGGGGCGGGACTGCGTTGACTCTGAGTGCATTGACGACGAGTTCCCGGCGCAGATCGCCCATGGAAGGAATTGCCCACATCGGTTCCGACAGATCAACGTCCAGCGTCCTTAGGGCATTCGCGACGGTCCAGGCGTCGACTGGACGCTCGCTGCGCAACCTGGAGATCATCGGCACATCCTTTTCGATGGCCGATGGCCAGGGCGTGAGGCCGCGGTCCATCCGATAGCGCGACAGCGCGCGCATTGCCGGCGACGGGACATAAAGGATATCCGGCGCGCCCCTGCCAAATCGAAGGACCCGCAGCCGCCAGGTGCTTCGGCCCTTCACGAAATCGCCCATGAAACACGACGCCATCTCGCTTCTTCGCAAACCCACCCAGTAGGCAAGTTCCGCGATCGCGACGGCGCGCACCATCGCGTTGCGCTCTCCTCGCGACGAGGGTGCGCGAAGAAGCACCACCGACCGGATGTCCGCCCAGCGTGCGGGGCCGGGCTCACTCTGTTGCTGAACCGGGTCCGGTACTTTCAGCGCGGCGAGGTAGTCAATCGGATTGGATGGCCTATGTCCCGCGAGGACGAGCGATTTGAAGAGAGAGCGCAAGACGGAGCGTGTTTGAGTAACCGTCCGCGCTGAGCGGGGAGATGGGTTCACCGTCAGACTATTGGCTCGGCCGGCTCCAACGTCGACAAGGTACGCTGCAATCTGCTCGGGCATGACGGAGACGAGGTCGAGTTCTCGAACCAGCAGCCACTCGCAAAGTTGTTGCAGCTGGCTTTCGTACTTTCGGCATGTGTGCTTCGATGACGCGTGACTCTCGACCCACCGCTGCGCGGCCTCGAGGCTGCTCCCTTTGCTCGCCATGGCGCCTCAATTGCCCCCGATGATGTTGGTGAGCCCGGTGTTCAACGGGACTCGCAGCTCCTCGGCGATCTTGTTGTATAGATCGACGTTCTGATCCTCACTCTCCAACGAAACAATCAGGGAGAAACGGGCATCGGCTTCGCAACGCTGTCGATCCGTACATTCGCGCCACCAGCCAACGACGGGATAGACGGCGATGAGGTCGCGCGAAGCGAGATTGACAGCCATCCCCGTCCATTGATCCGAATGGATCGAACCGGCGGTCCTGAGATTGCTCCCCAAAAACCAACCTTCATCTTCAGATGCTTCAATCTTTTCTGCTTTAGCGAGCATGGCTGCATTGACCCGCTTGTTGAAATGATCAACCGTTTCCGTAGCCCGACGAAGGTCGAACCTCAGTCCGTGAGATGCATATCGGTAGCGATTGAGCCATCCACGTCGCGACGGGCTCGGCTCGATGAAATACGACAGAGTGACTTTGACGCGAACCGACTTCTCTGCGAGGCCAAACAGAACCTCTCGCGGCCAAGGCAGCGAGAAAATTCTGAGCTCATTCATCGTGCCAGTGGTGCCTTCCAGCTTATACGGCTGCAGAGTCTCCTGGGCGATGAGACAGACGCGCCTGGTGCTGCTGTAGATTGCGTCATGCTCGCTCGGCACGCCATATCCGCACGTTCGCAGCAACACTCGGCGCGCGGCCTGCGTGTCGTCCGTCAGAAAGCGTGCTCGCTGTTGCGGCGTCCATTCCGCGTGATGAACTAGGAGCCCACGAACCGTCTCTGGCCAGGCGTCGGGATAGTTGTGTTGCACCAGCGCGGACAACCGGGCGGCTTGCGCCGTGGCGGCGCTCGTCATCGCCGTATGGCTGAGTGCGCGCGTTGCATGATTTCTGTTCGTCGTCAGCAATTGCATGGTGCGCGGCATCGCGACGTCAACGCCTGCTGGATCGATGGCTGCGTTACCACCTTCGAACAGCACCTCTGGCTTGACAGGCCATTTGCCCCAGTTCACTGATGTGGCGCTGAACGGGCCTAATTCGCCGACGCCTGCGATGGCCCGCCAGCCTGCATAGTCCGCTGAGCCCGGCAATGCCTGCATCACGGTAGAGGCGCCCACCGTCAATGCATTCCAAGCCTGCCCCGGCTGTTCGATGCCAAAACTGACATTGGCAGTTGGCCAATCGGGCCAATGCGCCTCAGGCACATTGCCGCCTGCGATCACGAACATGCGTGCGTTGTCGCCGCCATCTCCATAGGCCATCTGGTCGACGGCTCCCGAATAGGATGACGGCTCGCCACGTTGATGCATCGGCGAGGTAATGGCTTGGCAGATGATTCGCTGGCGAAATGGCGCCCTCGTTTCGCAATAAGAGACCGCGTCCTGCATGACAGCGCCGAGTGGTTGATCCGGATGAATGCCGTTCTCGGGCGGGAGCACTTTCACGGATTCGAGGCGATAGCTCAACTGCACGCCGCCCGTGGTGCCTGCTGCGGTTCGGAGATCGCCGTAGAGAGCCAACCCGGCCATCTGCGTTCCATGTCCGTGATGATCGCTGTGACCCCATGTCGGGTGAGCGGCATGCATGTCGGCGGCATCCAGGACCGGGCTGAGCAGTGGATGGGTGTGGGCGATCCCCGTGTCGAGAATGGCAATCGAGACACCATCGCCTTCAACGTTTGGCTCCAAGCGAGCCACCAAATCTGCGACGAAGTCGTCCTGCTGTACGAGTGTCGGGTCGTCCGCGAGAGCCGGTGGCAGATCTGCGCGTCTGATTTCCGCAATCAGGTTCAGCAGGTCGATGGCGCTGACCAGTTGGGCATGGGTCGCTTGCACATTGGTGACCACGCGTTCGGGAAACTCAATCCACTGCTGAGCCACCTGAATGCCAATGACCTGCGCGGCATGCAGGAACCGGTGAACGCATGCATCGGCTTCGAGCGAGTCGCGCCGTAGCCAGACCTCCCATTGAAGAGTTCCATCGTCGACAGGAGGGTCCACATCGTCGGTCCACAACGCCTCGATCGTGGCGAGCCCGATGGACTGAATACTTTCGATCAAAGGCGCGTTCTTTGCCTTGCCTGTGGCCGTTTCTTGCTCCAGATAAGCCTTGACTTTGTTAATCAAGATTTTGAGCTTGCCTTCCGGCACGTAGCAGGTTGCATACGTTACCTCGTCGACAACCCGAACATTGAGAAGCTCGATACCCGAGACCGGAAGATCCAAACTAGTGAAGGCAAGATCGAACCCGACTGCGCTCTGGAACTCGATGGTGATGCCTTCTGGGAGCAGGCCGTACTGAGCGGCCGCCCTCAGCAAGCGCCGCTGCGCGAAGATTGGCACGAAGCTCTCGAGCTGGGTGCGAAGTGCACTGCCATGTGCAGCACGGTCGCGCGGTGCAATGTTCAGGGTCTTGCCCCGACCCGGACGAGACTTGTAAGTCTGAGAAACCCCTCGATTGACCATCCGTAGATGCTGAAGTGAGGGATTTTCTGTCGCCATGGACTAGTGTTCCTCTCCGCCGAATGTCCGACGGTCTTGCTGTCGCTCTTGAAGGGCCTGCCTTATGTCCGCTTCCTGTACGTCATCTCGTCCCGAGAGAAGCGCCCATTTCAGCGCGTCTTCGCAGGCACGCTGCACGTCGGCGAAGCTCAATCCTTGCGCAAACTCCGCCAGCCGAGCAAGCGGCAGATCCCTGGCGCGGTTGCGCAGTCGGGCTCCGATCAGTTCCACCACATCGATGGGACGGGGCAGATGGAACCGGAGCACTTCGTCAAATCGGCGGAAGAGCGCTTGATCGAGCATCGCCGGATGGTTCGTCGCCGCGACGAGAACACTGTGCGAGTGGTCCTGTTCGATCATCTGCAGGAAGGAGTTCAGGATACGGCGTATCTCGCCAACGTCGTTGTCGGTGCCGCGCTGTTGCCCGATCGCATCGAATTCATCGAAAAGATATACGCCGCGCACCGCCGAGATGTTGTCGAACAGAAGTCTCAACTTGGCAGCCGCCTCGCCCATGTAGCGCGTGAAGAGCGCCTCCAGGTGGAGGGTGAAAAGCGGCAAGGACAGTTCACTGGCCAATGCTGCGGCAGCCAGTGTTTTGCCGGTTCCAGGTGGACCGACAAACAACAAACGCCGGCGCGGCTCAAGTCCGTTGTCGCGCAAGCGAGCAGCCTGTCGCTGCTCTGAAAGCACTCTGGACAGACGTGTATTCAACGCTGGCGTTAGAACCATGTCCTCGAGCCTGGCGTCGGGATACGTCACGGAGACGAGGTCTGCAAGCTCACCCTTCGGCTGAGCCATCGGGATGGGATGCCGATTGGGCACGACGGTCGCGCCTCGCAACTTCATGTCATCCACGAGCTTGCGGATGTCCTCGGCCAACCGGCCATGGCCTGCCTTGGCCTCACCCGCTGCGATCTGCAGCGCGAGCGTCAGCAACTGCGACTCATCCGAGTCCCGATAGGCGCGGAGCAGTGCTTTGATCTGATCGCCGTTGGCCATGATTCTGAGGGTGGTGCTTTTCCGCACGAGGATGCGCAGTGACGCAAGAATACTTCATTTGCCAATGATAGTAAAAAATATCGTAGATATAACCGACTTATGGCAGACGACTTGTGATGTGCCCTCCTCTGACATGTCCTCGTTCAAGGATTCGTCAGATTCCTGATCGGCCCGATGGGCGGCAACGGTATTCACCCAGAGGACTACTTCGCACGTATCCCACCCGATCCATCCAGGTACTTGAAGAACTCGGATGGTTTCATCTCGAGCCCAGTCACGATCCTCATGATGTTCGTAAGCGACAGGTTGCGTTCGCCCCGTTCAACGCCGCCCATGTAGCTTCGATCAATGCCGATATGGTCGGCAAACGCCTCTTGCGAATAGCCCCTGGCCTTGCGTTCGGCACGTACCCCGGCACCAAAGACCTCCAGGGGATTCTGTGCAACCGCTCGCGTCTTCGTAGTCATGCCGCGATGTTCAGAGTACGCGGCCTAAAGAACTACGGCCAATAAGTACGCGGACTTTCGGTTCGCGGACTATAAGTATCTTTTTTGATATGATTTTTACGGCAGTTTCCGTACCGCCACAGGAATATCCGACCATGACACTCCCATTGCTGCTGATGCTCGCGGTCGCACTGGTTATCTTCTACTGGGCCTGGATTGCGTCTCCGCGCTCGATCCAGACCGGACGCGAGCAATTGCTCAGAAAGCAAGGCCAAACGTCTGGCGCGACATTCCTTCCGATCGATCCTTGGCGCATGCTGGGCCATTGGGAAGGAACCTGCATCCTGTTCGACCCAGACGTGCGCAAGGCTTGCATCGTTGTTCGCGACAAGTCTGCCTTCACCGTCGATTTCGACTACTTCAGAACCTGGACGCTCAAATGGATCGAAGATTCCCGAGGCGGTCTGCTGCGCTACCAGCACGTGCACATCCTCTTCGAGACCCATGACTTCGATCGCCCAACGATCCGCGTCAACGTTCCCTCCAAGTCCGACGGCGATGCCTGGAACGCCAAGCTCGCGATCTTGATGCCTTGAGCGCTGACACAGGAACACCTCAATGTGAAGCTGCTCATCCTTTCGGACCTGCACCTCGAGTTCGGGACCTTTCTCGTCCCGCAGGTCGACTACGACGCAGTGATCCTTGCTGGGGACATCTTCGTCCCCGGTTCCAAGGCCATGCGCTGGGCCCGGCGGGCGGGGAACTTTGGGGAGACAGCCCCCATCGTGTTCGTGCCCGGCAACCATGAGTTCTACGAAGGTGTCCTCCAGACCTCGCTCAAGGAAATGGCGCTCACCGCGAGTTCGTGCAACGTGCACCTCCTGGCACCCGGCGAGGCCGTGATCGCCGGCGTCCGCTTTCTGGGCTGCACGCTGTGGACAGACTTTGAACTGCCGATCCAGACCAAGACAGGGCCGCTGGTAGACACCGAGCGGGCCATGAAGGCGGCCAAGGTCGGTCTCAACGACTACTCATCGATCCGGTGGGTCGAGGCGCAGGAATCCTCCGACGCAACCGTGGTAGCAGCCAAGTCAAGAAAGCGCCGCCTGGTACCCGAAGACACGCTGGCGCTCCACCAGCGTGACAGCGCCTGGCTGGCCCAGAAGCTGGCCGAGCCCTTCGACGGGCCAACGGTGGTTGTGACCCACCACGCCCCGCACCGAAACTCTCTCGCGCATCACTATCAGTCCGACTGGCTGTCCGCATCTTTTGTGAGCGAGCTCCCAAGTTCCTTCTTCGAAGTGCCGTCACTCTGGGTGCACGGCCACATCCACGAGAGCTTTGACTATCAAGTCGGCAACTGCCGGGTGGTGTGCAATCCCCGTGGGTACTTGCAGCATGGCCGCGGCCTGGAGAACAAGCAGTTCAACCCCGAGCTCGTGGTCGATCTATGAGTGGCATCCAGTCTATCCCCACGATCCAGCAAGTGCTGGCTGCCGCGACTGCGGTCTCAGGTGGGGACCTCGAGGCGGCCATCCTCTGGTACAGGAACGAGCCACTCGCGCTGTTTGATTGCAGGACCGCCGAGTCGCTGGTAGCCGAAGGGCGAGCTGCCGATGTGCTCAATCTCCTTGAATCGTTCCAGGCCGGGTTTGCTGGATGAGCGAATCCTGCACCTCTCGTCGATCTACGGTGGAAGCGATGCCGATCCCCAACGCCTCCGGCTGCGCGAGTGGCTCCAGCCATCTGCTGTTCCTGGATGTCGATGGTGTGCTTCATCCCGTCGGCGCAGACTATTCGTTCAGCAGCCGGTTCTTCAGTCATCTGCCGCTTCTGGAGGAACTCCTGCGAGAGTTCAAGTCTGTCGAGGTCATCATCTCGTCGGATTGGCGGCGGGCCGAAAGCGTCGAGCAGCTGCAGCGCTATTTCAGCGCCGACCTCCGGCATCGAATCATCGGAGCGACGCCACAGATTGACCCTGACGTGGTCGTCCACCACCGGCGCCAACTGGAGATCCAGGCCTGGCTCGACGGGAATGGTCGCAGCGAGGCAGAGTGGGTCGCACTTGACGATTGGCCACTGAGCTTTGAAAGGGGCTTTGAACGGATCGTGCTCACCGATCCTCTGCGCGCGTTTGATCAAGACAGTTGCCAGGAACTGCGCTCGCACTTCCTACGGTTTGCGACTGCACGATGCTTCGTCGCCACTTCGGCGCACATGAAATGAAACCTCACACCCCATCGGACCTCAATGTGCGATCCGAGCACGAGCGGCCAAGACCCAAGCTGATGTTCTTCGGCGACCCCCACGGCGACTTCGCACCCGTGATCACCGCGGTCGAGCGCTTTCAGCCTGAGGCGATCGTGCTGCTGGGCGACCTCCAGGCGCGCCAACCACTGCATATCGAACTGCAATCGATCCGAGACATCACGGAGGTCCACTGGATACCTGGGAACCATGATTCTGATTCAGAGGCTTATCACGATCACGTGTGGCATTCGGATCTCGCGGATCGAAATCTTCATGCCCGTGTGGTCTCCGTGGCCGGCTACAACGTTGCGGGTTTGGGTGGCATCTTCCGCAGCAAGATCTGGGATCCTCGGCGACCGATCCAGGAGGCTGCGTTCCAGTCGAGCGATGCCATGCGCCGAGCCATGAAGCGCGAAGAGCGGTGGCGCGACTCCATCTCCCTCAAGCACCGTTCCTCCATTTTCCCGGCCGACTACCAGCAACTGCTGCGGAGCGGCCCTGCCGACATCCTGGTGACGCACGAAGCGCCTTCGGCGCATCCGCACGGCTGGCGGGTGATCGACGAGCTCGCTGAGAAGCTCGGTGTCCTGTTTGTGGTGCACGGCCATCATCACCAAACCATTAATTACGTCGGGGAGAGCTTGATGCCCTCCTCAGCGTCGTTCCGCGCCTTCGGGGTCGACATGGGCTCGTACCTGGCGTGGCCACGGGATCCGCGGTGGGAGCTTGGGTCGGAAGGTCCTGCACAAGACTTGCTGGGTCTCGCGACCCAGGTGTTCGGCGCAGACGCCCAAGCCTGGTTGGACAAGCCGCACGAATGGCTCGACGGCCAAACGCCAGCAGCGTTCGCTGCCGCGGGCGGCTCGAACAAGGTGCGATCAATGCTCAACGCGATTCAACACGGGGGTGTCGTATGAGGACTGCGGCGGCGCCGTTCCGCGCATCCGGCGTTGGCATGGGCTCGCACCTAGCGCGGCCGCTGGATGGGAATGGATTCGGAGGCCCGGAGTGATCCTGTTCCTCGACTTCGACGGCGTGCTGCATCCGGAGGGGGAAGACTACATCCTCAACGGCGGTGCCAAGTTCTGCTTCCTGCCGCGCCTGGAGGCGTTGTTGCGCGAGTTCCCGCTCGTGAAGATCGTGATCAGTTCATCCTGGCGAGAGCACCTGCTCAACAAGACGCTGCTGAAGCCGTTCTCCAGCGACATCGGGACCCGCATCGTTGGAGCCATCCCTCCTTCGGGCTTTGGCCTTCAGCCGCCGTACAGGAATCGTGAAGGAGAAATCCTCGCTTGGCTCCGGCTTCACGATGCGGTCGACGAGCCCTGGGTCGCACTCGACGATGCCTATTGGCTGTTCGATCGCTGCAAGGATCATCTGGTGGTATGCGGCTCGTTCACAGGCTTCGACGACAAGGCCGGTGCCGAGCTTCGCACCCACTTTGAAGAGGCACTCCGATGAAAGTGCTGGTTCTTTCCGATCTTCACCTCGAGTTCCCACCCTTCGAGGTAAGCGAGCTGAGATGATCTTGTTCCTCGACTTCGACGGCGTGCTTCATCCCGAAGGGGAGGATCACATCCTCAACGGTGGCGCCGACTTCTGCTTCCTGCCGCGCCTGGAGGCACTGCTGCGCGAGTTTCCGTTCGTGAAGATCGTGATCAGTTCGTCCTGGCGTGAGCACCTGCTCAATAAGACGCTGTTGAAGCCGTTCTCCAGCGACATCCGGGCCCGCATCGTTGGAGCTACCCCTCCTTCGGGGTTTGGCCTTCAACTGCCGTACAGGAAGCGTGAAGGAGAAATCCTTGCCTGGCTCCAGCTCCACGATGCTGTCGACGAACCTTGGGTTGCGCTCGACGATGCCTATTGGCAGTTCGACCACTGCAAGGACCATCTTGTGGTGTGTGGCTCGTTCACTGGTTTCGACGACAAGGCGAGTGCCGAGCTTCGCGCGCGCTTTGAAGGAGTTGTGCAATGAAAGTGCTGATTCATTCCGACCTCCATCTCGAGTTCGCCCCCTTCGAGCCAGCGCCCGATCTCGAATTCGATGTTGTCATCCTCGCCGGCGACATTCATTCGCCAGCCAAGCGCGCCGTCCAGTGGGCGGCGGATCGCTTCCGCGGCAAGCCCGTGGTCTACCTGCTTGGCAACCACGAGTACTACGACGGACGGTTGGACACGACACTGGCCGAAGCGCGCCGCGAAGCCGAAGGAAGCAATGTCCACTTGCTCGACGGTGACGAGCTGGTGATCGACGGTGTGCGCTTCCTCGGCGCGACGCTGTGGACCGACTTCGCGCTTTCCATCGAGACGCCTGAAGGTCCGATCAGCGATGTCACGCGTGCCATGAAGAAGGCGACCAACCTGCTGAACGACTACGCGCTGATCCGCACAGTCGACGAGTCGGCAGAGCCCGATACCTGGCGCTACAAGCAGGGAAGAAAGCTTCAAGCGGCCGACACGCTACGAATTCATCAGGTGCAGCGCGCCTGGCTACGAAACAAGCTTTCGGAGCCGTTCGCTGGACCTACCGTGGTTGTAACGCACCACGCACCTCATCGCGGCTCGCTGGCAGAGCGCTACGCCAATGACTGGGCCTCAGGCGCTTTCGTCAACGAGCTTCCAGATTATTTCTTTGATGTGCCCGTGCTCTGGGTCCACGGTCACACGCATCAGCAGTTCGACTATCGAGTCCGTTCTTGCCGGGTTGTGTGCAACCCGCGCGGCTATGTGAACTGGAGCGGCAGGATCGAGAACAAGGCGTTCGATCCTGGGCTAGTCATCGATGTAGAGACTCTCGTCGCTGCAGATCGTGTCGGTCCTGGGTGAATTTCTGTCCTAACGTCGGACATTTGACAGGGCTCTGCACTCCGAACGACGGCAGTGGGTCCGGCTACCAGTCGGCAAGAAGCACATGTCCACCGAGCCGACGTTTAGGCGCTGCCGAGCTGAGACGGCCTTGACGGTGGCCTTTGGTCGTTGTCTGGGTGCTTGGTATCGTCGGAAAGCGGGTGGCGGCCGGTTGTGGACCAAAGAGCGTGGACGTTGCAAAACATCTCGACGTAGTTGAAGCGCCCAGTTCTCGGATCGAGTAGTGCTGACATCGAATGCGTGCAAGGCAACGCTAGGGATGCTCGCCCGTAAGATCGGAAGACTCAACGCAGCAAGAGAAGGGAAAAGACAATGACCACAGTGGGCGCAGCGACCCGGCAAAGGATCACCGAAATTGCGGCGATGCTGGACAACCATCGAATCAACGACGCCTATGACACGCTGCATGTACTGTTAAAAGACACTCCAGTTTCGGTTGTAGCTCTAATCGCCCCCGATCTTTCCGGTCTGATCGAGCGCTTCTATAAGCAGAAGAAGAGACTGCTTACGGAAGCGCTATCCGCACGACTGGTGAAGCTGCCGGCAATCCGTGTAGTGGCATCTGGAACTTTCCATAGCTCAAAACCTCCGACGGAGCCGGCACTTCAATTACCGCTGCGGCAGGAGTATGCGTTGCTACTAAAAGAGCTCGGGGAGCGTCACATATTTCAGTGGGCGAACCAGTATCGTGATGCGCTCCATTTCATCTTCAGCAAAACTTTGAACGAGCTGGGTCATGCTGCGCAGTGGCACGCCGAAGTTGATGGTATCGGGGAGGAGTTCGCGATTCACGCACAAGACATCTTCACGCGTGGGTTCTCGTTCCAGGTCGGCCGCGGCTTGTCGCCGGAGGTCGCCGAAATCAAAAGTATCAGTGGCCTGCAGAACTTTCTTTACTACGTAGTGTTGATTTTCGCGGAGCACCGCGATGTTCAATCTTCAAGAGACGCACAGCTTGTTTGGGGACTCGCATCGTGCGTGCTTACCGGAATCCTGCGCGGGTATGGAAGATCAAGATTTGGACAGCGCTTGGGGTGGACGTTGCTGCAGCGCAGTCTGCGAATTTGGCTTGCGCCCTTGGGTTTTTGTCGTGGTGGCGATGCGCTAGCCCTGTTGGATGAGTTCCCGGCTTCCGACCGAGACCGCGACCTCTACATCACGATCTTGCCGACGCTTCTGGCGATAGAGAGCCTTGCCAATCGCTTCCATGGCGAGGAGGTCTTTCTTCCTCGGCTATGCCGCGTTTCGGTGCTGGAACCACCGCGTCTAGACATCACATTGTCACTGCGGCGCGAAGGAGTCAGCCATGAAACCCTCGTCTCCACGTTTTTCAGCGGCGTTGTTGAGCATGAAATGCCGATCAGTGATGCTCTATCCCTGCACGCGGTTGTCGTTGTCGGGCAGCTAGGCGAGAAGGTGAGGTCCTGGGTCGACCTTCAACGAGAGGAGAGGATCCTAGATGCAAAAGACGTGATGGTCGACTCAGGGCAAGTCCAGGAGTTCTCGGAACTCGTTTACGCGCAACTTGAATCGCAAATGAAGGCCTATGTGGAGGCCAGCGATCCGACATTGATGACTCGAAACTACGCGAGTGAGTTTCCGCTCGATGATCCTGACTTCAGACGACAGTTTCTTGTCGAACGTCACAGTGTCAAGCGGCTGCTCCAGCAGATTGAGGGCAGCAATGGGATTCATCTTTGGTGCAGCATACGTCGGTCTGGCAAGACGACTGCAGCGAGTACGCTTGCGGATCCGCATGGTCGATCAGTCGTTGTGATGCAATCGATGGATCAGCTTCCGAAGCAGCAGCTCGAGCAAAACATCTTCAAGCGACGATTGAAGGAAGCGTTCAAGGCAAGAGAGGAGATAGAGCCAGACTTCTTTCAGAGCATCGTGGACGAATGCGTTCTGGCCACGACAAGCAATGAGGCTCCGCAGCGCCGCGTCGTCTTCATTCTTGACGAGTATGAGACCCTGTTCGGCATCGTGAACGCCTATGTCAGTGACGAATCTGGACTCAAGTTCAAAGTTGCTCTTCCTCTCCTGAGCCAGATGGTTGCCTTTGCGACCAAAAACCTATTGATCTTCATGGGACAGCGCCCTGATGCCTACTTGATCCTGTCGGCACAGAATCAACTGAGCCCCTTGGTGAAGCAGTACAACTTTCCGCTCTTCGATCACATTGAAGGAGCCGCGGATACCGAGTTCACTCAGCTGTTAAAGCGCGTGTTGACCGACAGACTTCCCTTCCATCCATCGTTCTCGAGTAGCGTCTACGAGGAGACCTGTGGTCACCCCTATCTGACCGTGAACCTCATGGTCGATTTTTGTGATTGGTTGATCGCGAACAATCATCGAATGGACGGGGAGATATTGGATTCGACGCACTTCGTCAATTTCGGTAAGGAGCGACTGGTGGCGGCGAAGCTCAAGCGGAGTCCTCGCTATGAGTTTTTCAACCACATGCTCGCTGAATACCTGAGTGAAAGTGGGCGAACGCAGGAGCCGTGGCTTTCTGCAATCACCAGCGTCCTTCAAGAGATTGCGCGCAAGCATCCTCGTGCCTTCGCCTGTCCGATCAATAACTTTGAAGCTCTTGCGGCTCCATTCGGCGCAGCTACGCGGATGACTCCTGCGCGGCTACTGACGAGCGGATCCCTTGCAAACTTCCTGCAAGACCAAGGAGGCAACGTCAAACCTGGTGTTCGACTACTGGCTAGATTGGCCGGATCCGCAGCGCCGAACATTAACTGAGCAGGACATGGAATACACGCCAGACCGCATCATCGAGTTGGTTTCAGGGATCGACTGGAAGGATGGAAATGTTCTTCGAATTTTCTGGGTGCGATGCTCCATGGGCTCGCGCGCAGAGCTTGCCGAAAGCGTACGAGGGGTTATTGATGGAGAAGCCGTCGTGCCCCTTGTGGTGAGAGGCCCCACATTTCTTAGTGCGAATGCGGTCCTCGCCGATGTCCACGAAATCTTCGATGAAAACAAGTCGGAATTCGAAAAGATTGATAGCAAGACGGTGCGACGGGTAACGGCTTTGCTGTTAGCGAAGGATGATTTTCGGATGCCTCAAGGAGGATCCCCGATAACGCTGCCGGACTGGTTCCCGGTACTACCAGGGCGCGAGACTTTTTTCCATATCGCCGATCTTGGCCTCGCAGCCGAGGAGAGGATGCTCGATTGCGCCGATGCGCGAATAGAGCAAGTATCCAAGCTGACCTTCGAACTCGAAGCCTCGATTGTTGGGCGGCTGAGTTATTTGCTGGGGCATAACCGTACTGCATTGCAGAAGTTCATGGACACAGCCCATGGTGGGCCGGTGCCGGATTGCGTGCGGGCGCTTGATGACTATCAGCGTAACCTCGACGCTGTGCTCGACCAATGGAAGTACCGACCGAACGCGGCGACTGACGCAACCTCACTCGTTTCTAGGCTGCTAAAGCTGACGTTGAATAATTCCCCAAAGCAACTTGGCGCATTCGGCAAAACTTTTGCATCCTGCTTTGATGTTCCACGCTCGCCTAAACTAAAGCCGACCTTCTTTGCCGCGATGCTTAGACCTGCAGCGAAAATGGACGATACAACTGCTAATTGGCACGCAATCATGCTGGCGTTCTATCAAGCTTATCAACTCATGAACGGTGCCGCACATGCAGGTGAGTACCCGCGGTACTCCGTGGCTCTTCAATTCGCTAATTCCGTGAACTTACGTACATTCTTGCTTGAAGCTCGCGAGCATGTTGATTTATTAACGTAGGCGGCAAGAAGTCGGGTCGATTTCGTTGGAGGCGCTTGCACGGCAAGAGATCGCCGCTCTCCCTCCAAGGATGAGAGCGGCCTGCCACGTCATCCAAATGGACTCGACGCGGATCAACGCAAAATCTCGCGAAGCCAGGCAGCGCTCGCCGCGGCGGCACTGGATGGCCAGTCACGACCACTGTGGTCGCGCCGCGCTTGAGTTCGATGTGAATGTCTGATGCTGTCGGCGAGGGCGTGGCGTCGAGCTGCACGGGCACGAACACCGCCTTGGCTTGATCCCGCGGCATGTCGACAGTCGTCTTGATCGAATCGGCGCTGGGCAACCGTTGACCGCCTTGCTCGATCCAGCGGCGCAACAGGTTCGCATTGATGCCATTGGCCAATGCCACCGAGGCGATCGACACGCCGGGCTGAGAGCAGGCGGCGACCAGGTTCGCCTTGAACTCATCGGTATGACGACGCCTGCGGCGCCAGTCTCCCTTCACGGTCTCGATAGTGTTCACGTGTCCGCCAAGAAATAAGTGGAGTAGTGAACACGATGCTCCTAGGCCCGCTGGCGGGAATCAAGATGAGTTGGCCAGACACTCACAACGATCTTGCGCCAGCCGGTGGAGTTCATGACATAGGTCGGCTCAGAGCCGAAGCGCGACCATGCGAGTGGCCAAGCTGAACGTCTTGAAACTCCACATTACGGCGACTGCGAGTAGCGGCTTCCCGAGCTTCCGCTTTTCACCACAACTGCCCACCCAGGCGCCCAGCGTGGAGCGCGGAATAGACAATCCTCAGCGGTTCCAATCATCGCGCCACTGATGGAGCTTCATCACGCCTCGCAATTTTTCATCGCCAACGCCACGCCTCTGCTCTTCGCGATGCATTCCCAGTGCCAAGTAGATGAGAGCGGATCGAACCAGTTGAAGGAGGCGGAGTGTTCGTGACTCAAGGTCTGAACGGGTGATCGAATGAGCCATCGTGTCATGAAATAACCCTCCGCTTGGCCCTGGAGGCAAGAGCATCTCGTGGACCTTCACATACTTGTGCTCGAGATGATTGCGCAGCTCCGCCAGGGCACGCGCCTCAGGCTCCGTCGAGTCCCGCATGTCTTCCTCGAACAAATCCTTGCTCAACCAGAACAAGCCACGCAGGGGCCAGTTCTCTGATTTCACGAAGGTCTGCCGCACTGGGTCGGTGTCCCTCTCTCTTTCTCGCCAGATGGTCCTGAAGCTGACGCGTTTTTCGGGAATGCCCAGCGCGAGGTAGTGGTTCAGAAAATAGGCAATCTTGTCGAGCGTCGAATAGGCCATGCGAAACGCCATCTTCACCTTCTCCGTCGCCAGCCCGTAGGCGGGATAGTCGAGCGTGTTGTAGAGCAGGACTCCGCGATCGGAGAAATGCGGCTCACGCGATTCGACTCCTTCCCAAAGAAGCCAGCGTGCCGATACGAACCCCTGCTTGAGTTCATTGAACATCCCAGTCACGATGGGAGGCTCTCCAATTGGCGTGACGAAGTCCGGTACGCCCATGATGTCCTGGGCTGCAATCGAAGTTGCTTCGACATCGTTTAATGGGTTCAGGAAAAGCACGTTGCACAGACACCAGAGCCGATATTCGCGTTCGTTGCACTCCCCGCCCATGTCCCAGCCATCCGGCTTGTGTGCTTGTCCGATCGCTTCAACGTCGTAGTGATCCGAGATCTGCTGTGCGCAACGCGCAAAGTACTCTATCAGCGTGCTGTCGCCAAGATGAGGATGCTTACCGATCAGAGCCACTGCTTCTGTCAGATCGCGATAGGCATGAAGTGCGAAGACTCCGGCGTGTCCAGAGTCGTACAACGCCACAGCATAGTGCATCAATCCTCGCCCTCGATTGGCACGCGCCATCCAGAACTTGGGATCCATCTTGAGTGCTGCACTCCAATGTGCCCGGGCTTCGACGAAGCGTCCAAGGGTATCGAGCTGGTTGCCGAGATTGGTGCGTATCTGACAGCGGCGGAATACGCCCATTGCATCGACGCCCGGGCTGTTTATCGCGCGACGCAGCAGGTACACCTGTTGCCGAACCTCTGGTTGTTCGAAGTCCCAAACGGCCGCCCGATCACTACGTCGCGCCGCGTAGCGACATGCCCAAGCATTTGCCCTGAAGTAGTCGAGCAGCGCCATCTCGGCTGGAACAAGACCACGAGCCTGCAATTCATCCGCAAGCTTGAGTGAATCGTCAACCAGGTCCGGGTTGGACTCGTCGTCCGCCTGATCCACAAGGCGCGCAATCAAGTCCAGAGCGTCGTCGTTGGAAAGGCCATCTATCGTCGGCTTGCTGATTGGATCGTCCATATTTCCTCCCCTTCGTTATTACCGGGACGCTGTGCGATTCTGGACGTAGTTGTCTGGGCGCGCGTGCCTCGTGCTTATTTCGCACGCCTTGCGCAAAGAGACCTTTGCCTATGCATTCCCTCTCGGCTCGGCGTCTCGAAGACGGTCTTCGCCTTCACGTATCAATTCCCCAATGAAGTCCGGACGCGGGGCGACCTTTGCCTTCCATCGCGGGGACCTGATGTGATCGAGATGGCCGCGCATCTCCGCGGCGATCCGTTGCGCATCTGAGCTGCCCCACCATTGAGAAAGTGCCTCTGGCAGCGCTTCGTCTCTGGACCGGTCTGTCTCGAAATCAAAGAGAAGCTTTGCGATCTTTCGCAAATGCTTGTCGAAGCTGGCGAAGAGGTAGCGTGTCTTACCATCGCGGCCTTCTTCGTTGACCCGCCGCACGAACTCACTTAGATGCGTAAGGTCCCATGCGGCATTTCGCACACCCGCAATGGCAGCCTCCCGGTCAAGGGAGTTCTTGTCCTTGAAAACTCGTCGCTTCGGGGGAGAGTTTGGTGCGAAGTAGACGCTGGCCATCAAAGCCGCGGGACCACCGAACATGAAGTCGTCTCGCATCCAATTGAACAGGCGGAGCACGCGATCAATGGGAAGAAGCGACAACTGCTCCAACTCGAGCATTTTCAGGGCGATGATGTAGTTCCGATTCCAACGCTTGATTGGCCTTGCCAGGTCAAGCTTTGGATTCACCATGTGAGCTTCGTATCGACCAGAGAGAACATCCTGTCGCCCTAATGCGAGGTCCAGCAGGTCTTGGGACACGGCGTTGTTAGCAGCACGAAACCAGCCCAGTTCAGTCCACGCCTCCTCGTTGCCTTGCTTGTGCGCCAATTCATGGAAAGCGATCGACGGTTCCGCTTCGATGTGCAGACATTGCGAAAAGGCCAGCAGTCCCGCCGCGATCCGGAGTTGCTGATCGCCGCGTACAGCCGCTCCTTGAGCCAGCTGAGCGAGCCGCGAGGCTACATTTCTATCCGGCAGGAGCCAAGTCTGAATGCCTTCGAAGTCTTGCTTGTAGAAAAATCCATGCGGGTGATACAGCCCGACTGGAGGTGGGACATAGCCCGGGACGCACACGTCGGCTTCGGCAAGCAGGTTGCAAGTCTTGAGCAGGTCTGCCATGGGGAAGCCGGACGGTAGCCATAGCGCCGCATACAGATCTTCCTCATCTTCGTCTTGCATCGATCTCGTCCTCGTGCAGATATCTGCGTGACTCATTCGTCACCAACCCGGTTGTTCGCGCATTGGCGAAAGTTTGGCTGTCCGCGGTAGGTCCGACGGAACTCATGAATGGGGACTATCGAAAATTGGGTGTTCCCCAGTCGATGAGGGAATATCAAACTCCACGTGTGCAGAGCCCCACGGACCGAAAGCAGGAACGTCGTATCGCCATGTGCAGCGAGATCCTGTTGTCGGGTGAAGATCGATATCTACTTGTGCGCCGACGCGCACGACCGATGGGCCACCAGCCACAACGACTCTTGCGCCCTCGAAGTACAGCTGTCTTAGCGGAAGCGTCAGCTCGCATCCGAAGACGCAGATCGATTCGGCCTCCTCAGCCACCAGCAGGAATGTCGTCGGCACATCTTCATCGCGAAGAAGTCTGGCTACCTGTGCATCTTTCACTTGGATCCTACAATTTTTTGGCTGTATCTCACTACCATCGCCGAGCGAAATCCCGCCTTCAAGGATGTCAACCGCTTCTGCCAAGGCCTCGTGTTCGTCGCGCGTGAATGAAACGGCGGAGGAGAACAGAACACGTGCCTCCAAGTGCCTGGCAAGAGTCCCTACGCGTCGGGAGTACGACAGCAAGGCATTGACTGCCTTGAAGTAGCCTTTGAGTCCCTCGCTTTCATTGAGGGAGCCGCGCAGCAGTTGCCGCCCCTGGATCTCGAGGGCCATTTCGAGCCTCCATCCCTTGCTCAAGAGCTGGAAGATTTCCGCCGCTTTGTCTATATACGGCAATGTGCGAACGTCCAGGCCGTTCCATTTGTCTACATCAAGAAAGAAGGTGCTTTGATCGATCGCGACATCGCCCTCGAAGTGCTTACGGAAGCTGAGGTTCAGCAGCCCATCGAATCCGATGCCTTGGTACGTCAATGACCGTCGCCCGACAGCGACAGTTCCAGTCATGTCGTCTAGAGGCTTGATCGTTCCGTCTTCCGGGTGCTTGAGACTTAGCTTGAGCGTGGCAGACCTGTTGCGTGGTTCAAGCCTTAGCACTCCACCGGATTCAGCAGCCGATTCAAAAATGCGAGAGATGAGGGGTGAACCGCTGCTTGACACTGCGTGAGCCGGAAGGCTCACGGGACTACCGTGGTCCATTAGTTCACGCAGCGCTGTTCCTCCATCTGGCGCCGCATTTGCATCAAGGGTGAATGACACCCGCATAGGCTCTTTGGCGCTGATCGAATGAGTGAAGACATTGTCGGCATAGCTGGTGCGCACATCGAAGCGCGGATCCATTGATTGCAGTTCCAACTCCATCGCCCCAATAAGCTGAGCAACGGCATTCCGCGGAAGATGTCGAGGGGCGCCACCCAGGCTTGCTACGACGAGTTGCTGAGCGTCGGAATCGGTTATCAAGCGCTGACCTTGTCGACTGCGAGCTCGTTCCTCCGCGTTTTCTTTCCAACGACGCAGGAGTTCCGCAGGGAAGAGGTCGGCATTGGTGTCCACACGATCATGGCACGATGCGCACAACCAAATCCCGTTGTCGATGGAGCGACGCTCCTCCAAGCTCATCGAGTCCAGGAATCGAGGCCCACCAGACATGGCAGCATGAATGTGTGCCGCCTTGCCGATCGTGCTGACCCGTCGACTGCCCGGGCCTGCGGCGGTTGTTGCCACATCGCAGCAAGAGCATTGGTGAGCGACACGATCTTTCAAGCGTCTGATCGTGTCGGGGGAAAAATCTGCTTGTCTCATTCTTTCTTCCAGCCTTTAACCGCTTCATCGTCAGCCCGTTTCTCAAGACGATCTCCTGCAAGGCGAGCCAGCTGACTTTCGTTTCGAAGGCGAAATTTCTCGCTGGATCTACCAGCCGCTAATAGGGTATGTCATCGTCGCCGGATTCAATTCCTGCAGGAGGGGGCGCCGCTCGCCCCGGCCGGCCACTGAAAGGTGCCCTCATTGCAGGCGCATCTGCAGCCCTCTCGGTCGCGGCGTTGCCTGGCGTCGTTGCTCCAACGCCGGCCCCGTCCAATGCGGCCTTGAGCGCCGCTTCCACCGCATCAATGCGCTCCTTGCAAACCTTGTATGCGTCGACGGACTCCGTGACGATCGTCAGCAGGTCATCGATGTTGGGCTCATCCTGATCACGCAAGGTCTCGGCATGCTTTTGCAGGACCCCATAGGCGTCCTTGAAACTTCTCTGAGCCATCGTCACTTCTTTCCTTTGGTAGGGATGGTTCGTACTTCAGTCGAGCCGTCCCTGAACTGAATATTGAGCGTCGGCGAAACCTGGGCTTTCTCGCTGGAGGTCACCGGTTTTCCCCCACCGGTACGCACGATCGCAAAACCACGTGTCAATGTCTTCTCGGGACCCTGTCCTGCCACCTCGCGCATCAGCGCCTGGGCATTGCTGCTGGCCTGCTGCACAACGCCTACTGCGCGCTCCGCCACCCGCTGCAGGCGGTTATCCAGAGCCTGCGCGGCCGTCCGCGTGGCTGCTGCCGTGCGATCGACGACGGTGTTGAGCGCAAGGCCCGTAGCGGATCGTGCCTCACCGATGTTCGAGAGCGCATCGATGCGAATAGCGGTCATCAAGCCCGGCACCTCCTGCTTGGCCGTTGCGACGGCTTGCATTGCATCAGCGCGCACCTCGTTCAGCAGGGCCAGGCTTTGTCGCGAGGCATCATGGACGCGCCGCACGGCGCCGACTGCGATCGTGTTCAGGGTTGCCGTATTTTCCTGTTTCGCTCGAGCCAGATGCTCACGGGCATCCGCCCTGATTCCTGCTTCGCTACGCTCTACGGAAAGACGGACGGTGCGAGCAGCTTGCGTGCCGGCCGCAAGGATCGCATCCCAAGCCGAACGGGCTTCGCGCACACGGCGCGAGATCTGCAGCTCGATGCCACCGATGACCTTGCTGGGTGTGTCGAAGCAGGCATGGGCCACCTCATCGGGCAGAGTGCTGTCGCGCTCATGGCCAATGCCCGTGAGGACTGGAATGTCCTGGTCGCAGATGAAGCGGGCAAGCTCGTAGTCGTTGAGCCAAGCGAGGTCATTCACTGCACCGCCACCGCGGATGATGACGATCGCGTCGGGGCGGTCGGCTTCTCCCAGCTCACGGAGCGCGTCTGATGCAGCCGCGACCACCTCGCGTGCTGCGCCCTCGCCCTGGAAGCGGCTGTGCGCATAGATGAAGCGGCAGATGCCGAACCGCTCCAGCCGCTCGGCCTCTTTTCTGAAGTCTCCAAGGCCGGCGGCCTCCTGTGGCGCGATGACGAGAACGACGCGGTAGTCCCAGGGGGGTGAGAGTCGACGATTGAGGTCGAACACGCCTTCCTGCTTGAGTCGGGCGTGGATCTCCTTCTTTCGGGCTTCAAGGTCGCCGACCGTGTAATCGGAGTCGATCGCATCGATCTCGAGACTGAGGCCAAATTGCGCCTTAAAGACCGGCTTCGCTCGCACCAACAGCTTGATGCCTGCGCCGATCACTGCGCCCGTGGCTTTTTCGAAGTCGGGCAGGATGCGCGAGGCCGTGCCGGCCCAGATCATGGCTCGTGCCCTGGCGATGGGTTGCCCCGCGATGTCTCGTTCAGAGAGCTCCAGGAAAACATGGCCATTGCGCACGCTGGCTTCGTTGACCTCAACCAGTGTCCAGACGCCGCTGGCGAAGGCCTGGGATACCGCGGCTCCGACGCCGCTGAGCAGGCGGGAAAGCGGGATGCCCTTCTTGACTGTGGCTATGCCGGACGCCGGCGCATCCGCGAGCGCGACGTCCATAGCACCGCTGGCAGTTGGCGCGGCGGCCGCAGGTAGCCAGGCACTGAACGCGACCAGGTCGACACCGGCCTCGACGTACCAGCGCTTGACCGTGCCGTCGAAGCGCGCGCCGAGCGCCTTCGCGGCATCCTTGGAGCGGTAGGGAACGTCGAGGTACTGGCGGGACATGGTGCGTTCAGGTTACCGTTTCGCGCCAAGAGCAACCGATCTGGTGTGCGGCATCAACCGTCTGTAACGTGCGACTAGGGAACCCAAGGCAGCAGGGATCCTTTTGCAGCCCGCAAAACTGCCGGACGTAGTGCATTTGTGCTGGGCTCTACGAGAGGGTTTGACGACTGCATTTTCATCTTGGGCATTCCCTGTCGAAATAGGCAGATGCATACATGTTGCGGATGCTGCGCTGACGAGTAAATGATGCCGTCCAATGCGGCATTCCTGCATTCACTGGCCAGAGCTTGCGTGCTTTCATGCCGCGGTGACTGCAGACCTGGGAATTTTTCCGCCATCCCACGAAGGTCCACGAGCCGCAAGCGCCGCTCACTCTTGAAACAAACAGCGGAATACCCGCGAAGCTGCGACAGGCTGCAGGCCATGAGTTCACGCCGAAAGCGCGTCTCATACAGCGCGGTCTCCTCTGTGTCTGCGAGATAAGCCGTGACGTCGTCGATCAAATCAAAACGGCCGTCCAGCGTACCCGCCGGCGCAAGAATGAACCCGTTCACGCGCGCGCTCACAGGAAGCGCGTGAGTCCGCTGAATCCGGTACCAAGGTTCTTGTAAAGGGAGTTCTACATATGGAAGTTCGAAATTCTTGAAGTTCATTGCTTGAGGTCAGTGAGCCTCAGCCGTTGCCAGTTTCAGTATGCGTTCAAGTGCGGTGCCCTGCTCCAGGGCCGCGCGCGGGGTCTGCCCGTCGAGAGCTTCCCGCGGCGTTTCAAGAAACGCGAGCAGTCGCCAGCCATCGTTCGTATTCAGGTTCGCCGAAATGTGCTTGAGGGCCGGCCAGATAGACGGCTCGAACTGCCATCGCGGCAAACGAAATCCGCGACGCAGATTCGAAACACCGATGCATCGACCTGCCTTGATCCAGGCATTGATCGTGACGCGAGTTGTTCCTGCGACGCTGGCCGCGTCATCCGTCGAAATCATGTCGGCAGCCTCGATGCGCTCGCGTCGAAATTGAGCCCCCGACTGCAGCAGGGCGGTCGTTTGTGAGGCCGGCGCATACACATTTGTGACGGAATCATTCGCTTTAGCGCTTGAAGTGGCTCGGGATGAGGAAATTTGAGGAGGATTCATTCGGTCAACAGAGAAATTTCGCCGCATCAAGGCGCGTTGCGCAGATTTGCCTTGGCTGCACAAAAGAAGCCCCTCACTTCAAGCACGGCGGTGCTCGCTCGGGCTTTGCAAATAGCTCGTCGAGTTAGGGCCTGGCGGGTATGGGAAAGGTAGCGGATGCCCAGCTCCGCGACAAATTGCCTCACCCTCATCAGCCTCTCGGCCCAGAAAATGACGAACTCGGAAAGTTCAGGCCACCGCGACTGCCAGAGCCCGCGGAATCTGCTCTCTAAACCATCTACCCCGAGAGTCTTATGCACTGCCAAGAAAGCCTTCATCATCGCCACCGCGACTTCAGTCGGCTCAAAGGGGACGACTGCCCCATTGCGGCGAATGATTTGGTAATGAGCTAAGTCTCTGTCAGATGGAATTGACGGCGTAGTGGGCGCGCCGGGTTCAGACCAAGTAAGCATTGCAGCCTCCAAGTACCAAAGAACAAATGCTTCGATACGAGGCTCTAGGATACGGTGATTCGGAAAGTTTGTAAATCTCGTTAAGTTGGAATGGCGGCATGGAGCATGCCCCGGCTCAAGGGGGAAGGGCCCGGCGGAACGGGAGTAGCGTGTCGGTTTCGGCGCTTCGTCGAGTTTTCTCAACTACCGTGGACAATTTTCTCAATTAGCGCATTGGTAGCCACCGGCAGTTGCCGTGTCCGCGAGCGCAACGTCCGTGGAACCACCAGCAGATGGTGCGGTGTCTGCGGGCAGCCAGGCACCGAACGCGACCAGGTCGACGCCGGCTTCGACGTACCAGCGCTTGACCGTGCCGTCGAAGCGCGCGCCAAGCGCCTTTGCGGCATCCTTGGAACGGTATGGGACATCGAGGTATTGGCGAGACATGATGCGTGGTCAGATTGCCGTTTCGCGCAACGGGCGTCCGATTTTGCGAGCAGGATCGAAGCTGTAGACATGTTCGCGCGCCGAGCGTCTGCAGCGGCCCACGATCCGCCCCGGAAATTCCTTGTCGCCGTCGAACAGGACAACACTCGCATTGCAAAGGGGGCACGTGGACGAGTAGCGGGCGAACACCAACTCGCCGACGCTGTCTTCGGACGACGGTCGCAATTCGAGTGTCACATTGTCCTTGGACCAGGGCGCCAGCAATGTCGGGGCCATCACGATGCGCAGCTCGAAAAGCTCCCCGAGAAATCGGAACAGTTGCGCCACATAGATCACCATGAGCAGCACAAGCGCTGTAAGCGTCAAATCGGCGGGACTAAGCGGCCGGGAAATTCGCAGGCCCACGTAAAACAGGCCCCAAACCACAGCGAGCACACCGATCAATGTCGACATGACGACCAGCATGATCGACCAGCGAGTTGCCATCGACCACCGAATGGCACCGGCTCTCAACGCCTTGTTCAGGAACGCGCCAGGGGCCGAAACACTCTCGGGGGTGTAGTAGATCCCACCCGCAGGCACCTCCGGGATGGCCTCGGGAACCGCTTTTTCGGGAAGGGGTTCTCCCTGAATTCGATAGATCGAAGGGTTGCCCTGAAGCTTTTCCAGCTTCGGGATGAATTGGTGCCCTCCGCGCCGGGCTGCCTCGATCATGCCCTCGCGCCAGTCTCTCTCCGCGTCGATCAGGCGTGTCCAATGCGGGCTCAGCCACGCGCTGGCTTCCTTTGCGGCATCTGGCGCGACAGCGCTCTTGAGGTTGAGGGTCGTGAAATCCGTGGATTTGCCATCCCGTACGCGGGCCAGGGTCTGGACGGCCAACGCCCGGAGAACCTCATAGGCCATGTAGTTCACCGCAAGCTGGGTGTTTCCCAAGTAAGCAAGCACTACCGCCGCAGCCTGCGCCTGCGGTGAAAGCACAGCCTCCGCGGAGGGTTCCGGGAGGGTTTCGGACTGCACGGTGATCGTCATCTTATCGAGCATACGGCGCTCCAACACTTTCAGGACCTCCGATGGCATCGCACGCTTTGAAGCACTCACGCACCTGGCACAGGGCCCGGCGCCCCCAGCGAGTACACCGGCAATCCGACCCACAAGGTACGCCGCATCAGCGCGCAATCCGACGCCTCGCGATGGAGCTAAAGGCTCGCGAAGGAATAATGGGGCTGTTCCATGCTGGCGTGACCTGGCGTGCTTTTGCCTGCTTGGTGAGCTTGGCCACAGCGGTTGCTGTGGAGACAGAGAAGCCCCTCAAGATCGGACGCAGCCGGTTTGTGCCCGACCTGATCGTGAGGTGCGTACGCACCCATCGGATCTTGCTGGTGGTCGAGGTATGGCACACGCACACAGTCAGTGCCAAGAAGAAAGCGGCCTTTCAAGCCGCAGGATTCCCATGGGTAGAGGTGCGCTCCTGGCACGTAATCTCGCGAACCCGCCGCCAGCCGCTTCCGATCCTGGACTGGGCCGGTCCGGGCCTGCCACGGCCGCCGGAACAGTACTTGCTCTTCGAGCTTGAGGATGATCAAAGGCGGTCTTCGGAGCCTTCTGCGCATAACTGCGCTCCCGCCAAGCTGCCCGCAGATCTATCCGGGCAGAGGTGCAGCCGAGGCTTCGCCGTCGCCGGTCAACGCGCAGGCCGGTCGGAGCCGGTCTGTAATAAAACGAAATGGATCGGCGCATGAATTGGCGCCATCGTGCTCAGATTTCGGTTTCCGTCGGGGGGCGCGAATGGGCAGATGATCGTCTTCTTCAACCTTGCAGACATGAACGACCACGCACTCGAGAAGACAAGTGTTCAGTCGCCGCAATGCAAGTACCCAGGCTACTCGTGGAACGGATCGAACGCTCGGAGTTAAATCCGGTTGGGTCAACGTGCCAGCGCCGAGTTGATTATCAGCGAAGGCCTCTTTCCCTCCGCGATCGGTGGGCGCCGGCATCGAGATCGACGCACAGGTATTAGCCTTCGACGCCCCGGCCCGTCGAAGGATGACTCTCCTTCTGACCGACCGTAGTCGTACTCGAGAACCCCTACCGCGTCCCTGCGACACGGTTTCCGTGGCGGCCAGCAGCCCGATTTGCAAGTCGTGAGAATGTTTGCATCTATTCTGAGAACCTACAGGCTCACACGTCGATATTCGCGGCCCGCAGCGCGTTCTGCTCGATGAACTCGCGACGCGGCTCCACCTCGTCGCCCATCAGCATCGTGAACACACGATCGGCCTCGATCGCATCGTCGATCTGCACGCGCAGCAGGCGGCGCACGGTCGGGTCCATCGTGGTTTCCCACAGCTGCTCGGGGTTCATCTCTCCCAGGCCCTTGTAGCGCTGGCGCGAGGTGGCGCGTTCGGCTTCGCCGATCAGCCACTTCATGGCCTGGCGGAAGTCGTCGACCTTTTCTTCCTTGGCGCGTTCACCTTCGCCGCGCTTGACCAGCGCGCCTTCGGGGCTCAACAGGCCGCGGAAGGTGTTGGCGGCTTCGGCGAGCGCGGCGTAGTCGGCGCCGTGCACGAAGTCTTGGGTGAGCACGCTGCTCTTGATGTTGCCGTGGTGGCGGCGGCTGATGCGCAGCAGCGGCTTGTCGGTGCGCGCGTCGAACTCGCTGCTCACCTCGGCCGGAATGCCGGTGGTGTTGAGCTCGCGCAGCTTGGCTTGCAGCGCAACGGCCGATGCCTCGGCGGCGGGCGTGGTGTCGAGGTCGAGCGCCACGCCGTCGGCAATGGCGCGCAGCGCCTCGGCGTCCATGAAGTTGCGCAGGCGCGCGATCACGGCCTCGGCCACCTGGTGCTTGCGCGCCAGCTCGCCCAGGGTGTCGCCGCTCAGCGTGGTGGAGTTGGCGCCGCCGGTCTGCAGGCTCGCGTCTTTCAGCGCCACCTTGAGCAGGAAGGCGTCGAGCGCGGGGCCGTCCTTCAGGTACTGCTCTTCCTTACCGACCTTCACCTTGTACAGCGGAGGCTGCGCGATGTAGATATGGCCGCGCTCGACCAGCTCCGGCATCTGGCGGTAGAAGAAGGTGAGCAGCAGCGTGCGGATGTGGGCGCCGTCGACGTCGGCGTCGGTCATGATGATGATGCGGTGGTAGCGCAGCTTGGCGACGTTGAAGTCGTCCGCGCCGCCGCCCGCGGTGGTCGCGCCAGCGCGGCCGATGCCGGTGCCCAGCGCGGTGATCATCGTGAGAATTTCGTTGCTGGTGAGCAGCTTTTCGTAGCGTGCCTTCTCGACGTTCAGGATCTTGCCGCGCAGCGGCAGGATGGCCTGGAACTTCCGGTCGCGGCCCTGCTTGGCGGAGCCGCCGGCGGAGTCACCCTCCACCAGGTAGACCTCGCACAGCGCCGGATCTTTCTCCTGGCAGTCGGCCAGCTTGCCGGGCAGGCCCATGCCGTCGAGCACGCCCTTGCGGCGCGTCATTTCGCGGGCCTTGCGGGCGGCTTCGCGGGCACGGGCGGCCTCGACGATCTTGCCGCAGATGATCTTGGCGTCGTTCGGGCGTTCCTGCAGGTAGTCGGTCAGCAGCTTGCCGACGATGTCTTCCACCGGCGCGCGCACTTCGCTGGACACCAGCTTGTCCTTGGTCTGGCTCGAGAACTTGGGCTCGGGCACCTTCACGCTCAGCACGCAGCACAGGCCTTCGCGCATGTCGTCGCCGGTGACTTCGACCTTTGCCTTCTTCGCGAACTCGTTTTCTTCGATGTACTTGTTGATGACGCGGGTCATCGCGGCGCGCAGGCCGGTGAGGTGGGTGCCGCCGTCACGCTGCGGGATGTTGTTGGTGAAGCACAGCACCTGCTCGTTGTAGCCGCTGTTCCACTGCATCGCCACTTCGACGCCGATGTGCGTGCCGGGGATGCCGCCGTAGGTGTCGGCCGGGCGCTCGCCCTCTGCGTAGAACGAGTTCGGGTGCAGGACGGTCTTGCCTTTGTTGATGAACTCCACGAAGCCGCGCACGCCGCCGGCGCCGGAGAAGTCGTCTTCCTTGCCGGTGCGCTCGTCCTTCAGGCGGATGCGCACGCCGTTGTTCAGGAAGCTCAGTTCGCGCAGGCGCTTGCTGAGGATCTCGTAGTGGAAGTCCGAGTTCTCCTTGAAGATCTGCGTGTCGGGCAGAAAGTGCACCTCGGTGCCGCGCTTGTCGGTGTCGCCGATGATCTTCATGGGCGAGACTTCGACGCCGTTCACCGTCTCGAGCAGGCGGTTCTGCACGAAGCCGCGGCTGAATTCGAGTTCGTGGATCTTGCCTTCGCGGCGCACCACGAGGCGCAGCATCACGCTCAGCGCGTTCACGCAGCTCACGCCCACGCCGTGCAGGCCGCCCGAGACCTTGTAGCTGTTCTGGTTGAACTTGCCGCCGGCGTGCAGTTCGGTGAGCGCAATTTCCGCAGCCGAGCGCTTGGGCTCGTGCTTGTCGTCCATCTTCACGCCGGTCGGGATGCCGCGGCCGTTGTCGGTAACGGAGATCGAGTTGTCGCTGTGGATGGTCACGACGATGTCGTCGCAATGGCCGGCCAGCGCCTCGTCGATGGAGTTGTCGACGACTTCGAACACCAGGTGGTGCAGGCCGGTGCCGTCGGAGGTGTCGCCGATGTACATGCCGGGGCGCTTGCGCACGGCTTCAAGCCCTTCGAGGATCGTGATGGAGCCTTCGCCGTAGCTGGTGTCGGGGGCCACGGTGTCGATCTCGGGGATGTAGACGGGCTCGGTGTGGGGCACGTCGGGCTTGTTTTCTTCAGCACTCATTCGGATATTCCTCTAACTCTCACGGCATTCACGTGATATTTCGGGCTCTCAAAAGCTCAATTCGCAGCCTCTTGAAAGCGCAAACCCGCGGAGGGCCGCGGGCTGTATGCGCAAGGCGCTGTGTGGTGTGTTTTCTAGATACGCATCGGCATCACGACGTACTTGAAAGATGCGTTCTCGGGGATGGTTAACAAGGCCGAGCTGTTGGAGTCGGCAAGGTCCAGCTTGACCATGTCCTGGTCCATGTTCGACAGCGCGTCGATCAGGTAGGTCACGTTGAAGCCGATTTCGATGGCGTCGCCGCCGTAGTCGATGTCGAGCTCGTCCTGGGCTTCTTCCTGCTCGGCGTTGTTCGACGCGATGCGCAGCGTGCCCGGCTCGATGTTCAGGCGCACGCCCTTGAACTTCTCGCTGGTCAGGATGGCGGTGCGCTGCAGGCTGGCCAGGAGCGGCGCGCGGCCCAGCGTGACGGTGTTCTTGTGGTTCTTCGGGATGACGCGGTTGTAGTCGGGGAACTTGCCCTCGACCAGCTTGGTGACGAACTCCATGCCGCCGAAGCTGAACTTGGCCTGGTTGTTCGCGAACTGCATCTCGATGGCGCCTTCGGCGTCGGACAGCAGGCGCTGCATTTCGAGCACGGTCTTGCGCGGCAGGATGACTTCCTGGCGCGGCACTTCGACGTCGAGCGTGGCCGACGAGAACGCCAGGCGGTGACCGTCGGTGGCCACCAGGCTCAGCTGCTTGCCTTCGGCAACGAACAGGATGCCGTTCAGGTAGTAGCGGATGTCGTGCACGGCCATGGCGAACGACACTTGCGAAAGCAGGTCCTTCAGCGTCTTTTGCGGCACGCTGAACACGGGGCCGAAATTGGCGGCTTCCTGAACCAGCGGAAAGTCTTCGGCGGGCAGCGACTGCAGCGTGAAACGGCTCTTGCCGCCCTTGAGCACCAGCTTGCTCGCACTCGATTCGAGGCTCACGGTCTGGTCGGCCGGCATGGTGCGCAGGATGTCGATCAGCTTGCGCGCGCCGATGGTGGTGGTGAAGTTGCCTTCGTCGCCACCGAGCTCGGCGGTGGTGCGGATCTGGATTTCGAGGTCGCTGGTGGTCAGCTGCAGCTGGCCGCCGGTCTTGCGGATCAGCACGTTCGCCAGGATCGGCAAGGTGTGACGCCGCTCCACGATGCCCGCCACCGACTGCAGCGCGGCGAGGACTTTGTCTTGGTTTGCCTTCAAAACGATCATGTCTTCTTCCTCTTCTCTATCTCTTTGAATCAGCTTGTAAGACGCCATTCTCCGCTGTCGCGAGGGGCACCCTTGATGACATTCGGCGGTCAGCCCTTGAGCGTCTGCTCGAGCACGTGGAGCTGCTGGTTGAGCTCGGTGAGCTGCTGGCGCTCGCCCGAGATCTTGCGCACCGCGTGCAGCACCGTCGTGTGGTCGCGCCCACCGAACAGCTCACCGATTTCCGGCAGGCTTTTCTGCGTGAGCTCCTTGGCCAGGTACATCGCGATCTGCCGCGGCCGCGCAATGCTGGCCGGGCGTTTCTTGCTGTACATGTCGGCGACCTTGATCTTGTAGTAGTCGGCCACCGTCTTCTGGATATTCTCGACGGAGATCTGCCGATTCTGGATCGACAGCAGGTCGCGCAGCGCCTCGCGCGCCAGGGCGATCGAGATCTCCTTCTGGTTGAAGCGCGAGTAAGCCAGGATCTTGCGCAGCGCGCCTTCGAGCTCGCGCACGTTCGAGCGCACGTTCTTGGCGACGAAGAAGGCCACTTCTTCCGGCATTTCGGCTGATTCGGCACGCGCCTTGTTGATCAGGATGGCCACGCGCATTTCGAGCTCGGGCGGCTCGATGGCGACCGTGAGGCCCGAATCGAAGCGCGAAACCAGGCGTTCGTGGATGTCGGCCAGCCCCTTCGGATAGGTGTCGCTGGTCATCACGATGTGCGACTTCTTGGCGAGCAGGGCTTCGAACGCGTTGAAGAACTCTTCCTGCGTCCGGTCCTTGTTGGCGAAGAACTGCACATCGTCGATCAGCAACAGATCGAGCGAGTGGTAGCGCTCCTTGAACTCATCGAAAGTCTTGCGCTGATAGGCTTTGACCACATCCGAGACGAATTGCTCGGCGTGGATGTAGAGAACTTTGGAATCCGGCTTGTCGGCCAGCAGCCGGTTACCCACAGCGTGCATCAGGTGGGTCTTGCCCAGGCCGACGCCGCCGTAGATGAAAAGCGGGTTGTAAAGATGGCCCGGCATGCCGGCCACGTGCATGGCCGCGGCGCGCGCCATGCGGTTGGCCGTGCCCTCGACCAGGGTGTCGAAAGTGAGGCCGGAATTCAGGCGGTTCTTGAAGCCGGCCGCGGCCGGCTCCTCGCCCGGACCAGCCACGTCGCGCGGCACATCCGTTTCGGTCATGACGGCCACGGGTGCAGAGCGCACGGGCACTTCGCGCGGAGCGAGCGCTAACTCGATGGCAACCGGCTGGCCGTACATCTTCTCGGCCATGGCGGCGATCTTGCCGGCGTACTGGGCCCGAATCCAGTCGAGCTTGAAGCGGTTCGCAACGAACACCGTCATGCGCGACAGGTCGTCGGCGACCTGCGCTGTCAGGGGCTTGATCCAGGTGTTGAACTGCTGCTCGGACAGCTCCTGCGCGAGCTGGTCGACGCAGGCCTGCCACAGGCTTTCGCCGATGCCGTCAGTCGACATGGGCGCTTGAAAAAGTGATGAGACCCTCGGGCATTTTTGGTATAGGTATTGTGGATATTCTCTGCTGGAAGGCGCTCGGCATTCTAACTTGTCAAAACCTTATCCACACGCTGGCCGGTATGCCGAAAGGCCCGCAAATCTGCTCGAAGATTGTTCCGGCGGCCAATGTTTGCGATAATTGCGGGTTTCCCTGAAAACCTCATTGCGTCTTTCGGGGGCCATCCGAAACACGCTCCCCAGCGCCCGCAGGTTTTTTCATGCGGAAATCAGGGAATCTGGAACCATCATGAAACGCACATACCAAGCATCCAAAGTCCGCCGCGCCCGTACCCACGGCTTCCTGGTCCGCATGAAGACCCGCGGCGGCCGTGCCGTCATCAACGCACGCCGCGCCAAGGGCCGCAAGCGCCTGGCCGTCTGACGGCAGACCACCTGCCGTTGCCAGCAGCCGACACGTCAGCGCAGGCTCCCGCAGCCAGCGCTTCCGGTCCAACCGGCAATGACGTGCACAGCCCGGCTTCCATGCAGCGGCTCAAGACCCGCGCGCAATTCCAGGCCGTCCTCGCAGGTGCCACCGTGGCGCGCACTGCTCATTTCGCATTGCATCGCTGTGCGCTCGATCTCGCATCGAGCGCGCAGCCGTTGTTCGCGTCCGACGATGTCTGGCTGGGTGCCATGGTGCCCAAGCGCTGGGCGCGTCGTGCTGTCACGCGCAATGCCATCAAGCGTCAGATCTACGCCGTGAGTGCTGCTCCCGGCGTCGCCTTGCCGCGTGCTGCGCACGTGGTGCGCCTGCGCGCCGGTTTCGACCGCAAGGAATTCGTGAGCGCCACCTCGGACAAGCTCAAGGCCGCCGTGCGCGCCGAGCTCCAGCAACTGCTGGCGCGGGCTGCGCGCACTCCCGCGGCGCCTGCGGCACCTTCTTCTTCGCCATGAAACGCCTGCTGATCGGCCTCGTGAAGGCCTACCGTCTGCTGCTGAGCCCCTGGCTCGGCCAGTCGTGCCGCTTCACGCCGACCTGCTCCGTGTATTCGATCGAGGCGCTCGAGGTGCATGGCGCGCTCAAGGGCAGCTACCTGACTCTGCACCGCATCGCGCGCTGCCAGCCCTGGTGCCAGGGCGGCCACGATCCGGTTCCACCGAAATCACAGCGTCGCACTGACAAGTCAGGATCGCTGTTTTCGTCTCTTCTCTCCTCCGACAAGAAGTCTTCGTCATGAACGATATCCGCCGCACGATACTGTGGGTGATTTTTGGGTTCTCGCTGGTGCTGCTGTGGGACCAATGGCAGGTCTTCAACGGCAACAAGCCGACCTTCCTGCCGTCGACCAAGCCGGCCGCCACGGCCGCAGCTCCGGCCAACGCACCTGCAGCCAGCAACAACGGCGTGCCGACCGCATCCGGCACCAGCGGCAACGCAGGCGCCGTGCCCACGCAAGCCGCCGCGGCCGCGCCGCGCGAGCAGGTCAGCGTGACCACCGACCTGTTCAAGGCAACCATCGACAGCGAAGGCGCCACGGTCAACCACCTCGAGCTGCTGAAGTACGACGAAGCCGACCGCACCAAGCATGTGGTGCTGTTCGAAAACGGCTCGCCCGCCACCCGCTACGTCGCGCAGACCGGCCTGCTGAACCAGGTCGACACCGGTGAGCGCTTTCCCAACCACCTGACGCCGATGACGCCGAAGGCCGGTCCGCGCGAAATGGCCGATGGCCAGAACACGCTGGAAGTGGGCTTCGAAAGCGCCCCCGTCGGCGGCCTGAAGTACATCAAGACCTACGTATTCCACCGCGGCGACTACACCATCGGCGTGCGCCACGAAGTCGTCAACGTGAGCGACCAGCCGCGCGACGCGCAGCTCTACATGCAGCTGCTGCGCCACGGCACTGTGGCCGCCAGCACGATGTTCGGCACCAACACCTTCACCGGTCCGGCCGCGTACACCAACGAGAAGAAGTTCCACAAGCTCGATTTCAAGGACATCGCCAAGGGCAAGATCGAGCCGCCTCCGCCGGCCAACGACGGCTGGATCGCGATGGTGCAGCATTACTTCGTGTCGGCCTGGCTGCTCAAGGGCGACCCGGCCAGCGAACAGCTGCGCCGCGAGTTCCGCGTGAAGGACCTGGGCGACAACCTCTTCACCGTTGCCATGGTGGCCACGCTGCCGAAGATCGCCCCGGGCGCCACGCAGGTCGTGAACAGCGCGCTGTTCGCCGGTCCCGAAGAAGAAAAGAAGCTCGAAGCCATCGCCCCCGGCCTGGACCTGGTGAAGGACTACGGCATCTTCGCGATCATTTCCAAGCCGCTGTACTGGCTGCTGAACCAGCTGCACGGCATCCTGGGCAACTGGGGCTGGTCGATCGTCGCGCTGGTGGTGCTGCTGAAGGCGGCCTTCTACTGGCTCAACGCCAAGGCATACGCCAGCATGGCCAAGATGAAGGCCATCAACCCGAAGATCATGGAAATGCGCGAGCGGCTGAAGGACAAGCCGCAGGAAATGCAGCAGGAAATGATGCGGATCTACAAGACCGAAAAGGTCAATCCGATGGGCGGCTGCTTCCCCATCGTGATCCAGATCCCGGTGTTCATCGCGCTCTATTGGGTGCTGCTGTCGTCGGTCGAAATGCGTCACGCACCGTGGATCGGCTGGATCACCGACCTGTCGGCACCGGACCCCTGGTACATCCTGCCGGTCGTGATGACGGCCACCTCGCTGTTCCAGACCTGGCTCAACCCGACGCCGCCCGATCCGATGCAGGCCAAGCTGATGTGGATCATGCCGCTCGCGTTCAGCGTGATGTTCATCTTCTTCCCGGCCGGCCTGGTGCTGTACTGGATCACGAACAATGTGCTGTCGATCGCGCAGCAGTGGTTCATCAACAAGCGACTGGGCGTGCTCGGCACGAAGTAGCCGCATACCACCCCAGCCATCCCACGAAGGGCCGCGTCAGCGGCCCTTTTTGCTGAAAGAATCCGCCCCATGCTCGCCCGTACCACCGACCCCATCGTCGCCATCGCTACTGCCTCGGGGCGCGGGGCGGTCGGCATCGTGCGGGTGTCGGGCGCAAAGCTGACGCCGTTGATCGACGCCCTGTGCGGCCGCGCGCTCAAGCCGCGCGAGGCCACATATCTGCCGTTCCGCGATGCGGACGGCGAGCCGGTCGACCACGGCCTTGCCATTCACTTTCCCTCGCCGAACTCCTTCACTGGTGAGGACGTGCTCGAACTGCAGGCCCATGGCGGCGCGGTCGTGCTTCAGCTGCTTCTGGCGCGCTGCCTCGAAGCAGCGGCCGAGCCCGATCCTGTCACCGGCCGCCCCCGCCTGCCCGGCCTGCGGGTGGCCGAGCCCGGCGAGTTCAGCCAGCGGGCGTTTCTCAACGGCAAGATCGATTTAGCGCAGGCCGAGGCCATCGCCGACCTGATCGACGCCAGCACCGAGGCGGCCGCCCGCAGCGCCGGACGCTCGTTGTCGGGCGCGTTCTCGCGCGAGATCCACACGCTGCGCGACGCGCTGATCCACCTGCGCATGCTGGTGGAGGCCACGCTCGACTTTCCGGAAGAGGAAATCGACTTCCTGCAAAAGGCCGATGCCACCGGGCAGCTGGCAAGGCTGCAGTCGCAACTCGCCGCGGTGCAACAGCGCGCGCGCCAGGGCGCACTGCTGCGCGAGGGCATCAAGGTCGTGATCGCGGGCCAGCCCAACGCGGGCAAGAGTTCGCTGCTCAACGCGCTGGCCGGCGCCGAGCTGGCCATCGTGAGCGCGGTGGCGGGCACTACGCGCGACGTGGTCTCGCAGACCATCCAGATCCACGGCGTGCCGCTGCACGTGGCCGACACCGCCGGCTTGCGCGAAAGCAGCGACGAGGTCGAGCAGATCGGCGTGGCGCGTGCCTGGGACCAGATCGAAAGCGCCGATGCCGTGCTGTTCCTGCACGACCTGACGCGTGCGCACCTGGACGACTACGCCGCCGCCGATGCGGAGATTCTGGCCGGCCTGCAACAGAAGCTGCCCGCGAGCGTGCCGGTGCTCGATGTCTGGAACAAGCAGGACGCGGCGCCCGCCACCAGCCCCGAACAAGGCATCGCCCTGTCCGCCAAGACCGGCCTGGGCATCGAGGCCCTGCGCGAACAGCTGCTGGCCATGGCCGGCTGGCAGGCCGTGCCCGAGGGCGTGTACCTCGCGCGGGCGCGTCACGTGCAGGCGCTGGCCCGGGTCGGAACGCACCTGGCGCTGGCCGCCAGCCACCTGGCGGCGCAGGCCCAGCTGCTCGATCTGCTGGCCGAAGAGCTGCGGCTGGCGCAGAACGCCCTGAACGAGATCACCGGCGAATTCGGCGCGGACGACCTGCTGGGGGTCATCTTTTCGCGCTTCTGCATTGGTAAATAGCTACAAGCGACCTGAAAAACGTAAACAGTTGTAGCCGAACCTTGCGGCCATCGCGGATACTTCGGCTCACATCGGGGGCCGAAGAAACATGTCAATCCAGAACCTGAGCCGCGCCATCGCGGAGAACATGAGCACCGACGCGTTTGCGTTGACGTTCAATGTCCAGCAGTGGGAAACGCTGGCGGGCTATCTGCAGCCCATCGATGCCGGCGTCGGTGACATATTGATCGAGCAGGGCACGCCCGACCGTTCGGTGTTCTTCATCGAGAGCGGCGCCATCAGCGTGCACCGCGTCAGCAGCAAGGAGCAGATGCGGCTGGCCGTGCTCACGCCCGGCTCGGTGGTCGGCGAAGGCTCGTTCTTCTCGCGGCAGCCGCATTCGGCCAATGTTGTGGTCACGGGTGCGGGCCGCGTGTGGCGGCTCACGGCGATCCGCTTTGCGGAAATGTCGAACCGCCAGCCCAACATGGCGCTGGAGATCGCGATGGCGCTCGGCGCCGTGATCGCCAAGCGCATGGCGCACCGCTCCAAGCGCGTCGCCGTGACCTGACGAAACCCCGATCGCCCACCCACCACCGGATAGTCGACCAGCAAGCCAGTTTCCGTTCTGGACCCCGAGAGTAGAGAGTAGTCAGCAAGTAAGCCATGGCCTTGATCTGTCCGGTCTGCAGCACGGAAAACCGTGACGGCGCGAATTTCTGCAGGAGTTGCGGCGTCAAGCTGTCGGCCGCGGGAGACCGGATTCCGCCGCCGCCGAGCCCCGAACGCGAATGGGCCACCACCGCGCCCGCCCAGTTGCGCGCGCCGACCATTCCGGCGCCGCTGTTCGATCCGGACGAGCCGCCGCCGCCCGCGCGCTCGTCGTTCTTCAGCCGGACGCCCGCCGCGCGGCAGAACGACGAACACGCACAGACCGTGTTGATGGTGCACGACGACGGGTTGCCGCGCTCGCCTGCGCCGCCCGCTGCGTCGCCGGGGCTGGAGTCGACCTGGGCCTCGAAGCCCGAAATGAAGAAGAGACGCCGGATCAAAGTCCGGCAGTCCGTGCCGGTCGACCGTCCGCCGCGCGGGCGCGTGATCCTGCTGTGGCTCGGCCTGCTGGTGGTCGCGATGGCGATGATCGTCGCGGGCTGGTATGGCTACGGAACGCGCAAGGCGCCTGCCGCCGCCGAAGGTGCCGCATCGGCCGTCGAGACTCCCGCAGCCCCGCCGCTGCCGCCGCCGACCGAGTCGTCACCGCCTGTAGCGCCCGCGGCGCCAGCGGACCCCCAGCCCATCGAGCCAGCCGAGACGCCGCCTGCTGCGGAAGCCGCACCGGCACCGAAGCCCGTTGCCAAGCCGCGCAAGCAGGCAACCGCCGCCGCCGTGCAGCCGTCGAACGCGCCCGAACCCGCTGCTCCGGTCGCCGCTCCCGCTCCGCCGCCGGCGCCCGCCGCCCCGGCCGAGCCTCAGGCCATGTGCGGCGACCGCAACTTCGTCGCCAAGGCGCAGTGCATGGCGGCCCAGTGCCTGAAGCCCGAGTTCAAGGCCCATGCGCAGTGCGAAGCGGTACGTCGTCAGCAGCGACTCGAAGAAGAAAAGCGCAACCCGAGCCTGATCAACTGATCGGTCGGGACCGAAGCGAAGGCTGCTGGATCGTCAGCCTTTTTGCAGCCGCTCCACGGCCATCGCCAGCGCGGCTGGCTTGCCGGACAGCACCAGCGTGTCGCCGTCCGACAGCACCGGGTTGTCGGCCAGCGCGCGCGGCTGGCCGTCTTGCCGGCGCAGGCTGGCGACGCGCACGCCCAGCGTGTGCAGCGCCACCTGTTCCAGCGTCTGGCCGACCGCACGTGCGCCGGCATTGAGGGTGAAGCTGTTGAGGCGCTCGTGGTCGATCTCGTCGGCGTTGTCGTCGTCGGCGCCGTGGAAGTAGCCGCGCAGCAGGTTGTAGCGGGCATCGCGCTGGTCCTGCACCACGCGGATCACGCGCCGCATCGGCACGCCGACCAGCGCCAGCGCATGGCTCGCGAGCATCAGCGAACCTTCGATGGCCTCGGGCACCACCTCCGTCGCGCCCGCGGCCTGCAGCTTTTCCAAGTCGTGGTCGTCCTGCGTGCGCACGATCACCGGCACGTGCGGCGCATGGGCGCGCGTGTTGGCCAGCACCTTCATCGCGCCCGGCACGTCGAGATAAGTGACGACCACGGCGCTGGCGCGCGCCAGGCCCGCGGCCATCAGGGCCTGCAGCCGCGCCGCGTCGCCGAACACCACCGAGTCGCCGGCGGCGGCGGCCTGGCGCACGCGATCGGGGTCGAGGTCGAGCGCCATGTACGGGATGCCCTCGCGTTCGAGGATGCGTGCCAGGTTCTGGCCGCAGCGCCCGTAGCCGCAGATGATCACGTGCTGCGCGGTGTTGATGGTCTTGCGCGCGATGCTCGTCATCTGCAGCGACTGCTGCAGCCAGTCGCTGGCCACGAGCTTTCGCACGATGGCATTGCTGTACATGATGATGAAAGGCGTGGCCAGCATCGACAGCACCATCGACGCCAGCACCGGGTTGGCCAGCCACGGCGGCAGCAGGCTGCGTTCCTGCGCCAGCGTCAGCAGCACGAAGCCGAATTCGCCCGCCTGCGCGAGGTACAGGCCGGTGCGCAGCGACACGCCCGAGGTGGCGCCGAGCACCCGCGCCAGCACCGTTACCAGCCCCAGCTTGAACGCCAGCGGCACCAGCAGCAGCACGCCCACCAGCAGCCAGCGCTCGACCACGATGTGCCAGTCGAGCGACATGCCCACGGTGATGAAGAACAGCCCCAGTAGCACGTCGTGGAAGGGGCGGATGTCGGTCTCGACCTGGTGCTTGTATTCGGTTTCCGACACCAGCATGCCCGCGATGAACGCGCCCAGCGCCAGGCTCAGGCCGGCCAGCTCGGTGAGCCAGGCCAGGCCCAGCGTGATCAGCAACACGTTCAGGATGAAGAGTTCTTCGCTGCGCCGCCGCGCCACCAGCGTGAGCCACCAGCGCATGATGCGCGGGCCGCCGTAGAGCAGCACGCCGATCAAAAAGCTCGCCTTCAGCAGCGCAAGGCCCAGCGCCTTGGCCAGAGCCTCGGGCGGCGCGCCCAGTGCGGGAATCAGCACCAGCAGCGGCACCACGGCCAAGTCTTGAAACAGCAGCACGCCCATCACGCGCTTGCCGTGCTCGCTCTCGAGCTCGAGCCGCTCGGCCATCAGCTTGACCACGATGGCCGTGCTGCTCATGGTGAGCGCGCCCGACAGCGCCAGCGCGGTCTGCCAGCCCAACTGCCATGTCGGGGGCAGCAGCAGCCGGGCGATCAGCAGCGCGCCGACCGTGGCGATGGACATCGTCAGCAGCACCTGCAGCAGGCCCAGCCCGAACACGTGCTTTCGCATCGCGCGCAGCTTCGGCAGGCTGAACTCCAACCCGATCACGAACATGAGGAACACCACGCCGAATTCGCCCAGGTGCTGGATGCCTTCGGTGTTCTGCGCCAGCGCGAAGGCGTGCGGCCCGATCAACACGCCAGCCGACAGATAGCCCAGCATCGGCGGCAGCTTGAGGGAGCGGCACGCCACCACGCCGATCACCGCGGCCAGGAGATACAACAGCGTGAGATCGAACGAAGACATAGGCGCCGATGCTAGAGCAATGTCCGTGCCCCGGGCTTCCCCGGGCCATGTGATCCCGGGCGCCGGCCGGCCCGTAAAATCCGCAGATGAGCTCCCGCCCCGTTCCGGCCCCAGTGGTCGACCCCGAAGCCATCCTTGCTCGGGCACGCCTCACCTTCGACATCGAAGCCGAAGCCGTCACCGGTCTGAAAGACCGCGTCGGCCCGAGCTTCGTCGATGCCGTGCGCAAGATCCTCGAAGTGCGCGGCCGCGTGGTCGTGATGGGCATGGGCAAGAGCGGCCACGTCGGCCGCAAGATCGCCGCCACCCTTGCCTCTACCGGAACGCCCGCGATGTTCGTGCACCCGGCGGAGGCCAGCCACGGCGACCTCGGCATGATCAAGGCGGTCGACCTGGTGCTGGCCATTTCCAACAGCGGCGAGGTCGACGAGCTCACCGTCATCCTGCCGGTCGTCAAGCGCCAGGGCGTGCCCCTGATCGCCATGACCGGCCGCCCCGAATCCACCCTCGCCCGCCATGCCGACATCGTGATCGACGCGGGCGTGTCAAAGGAAGCCTGCCCGCTCAACCTCGCCCCCACCGCCAGCACCACCGCTCAGATGGCGATGGGCGATGCGCTGGCCGTGGCGCTGCTCGACGCGCGCGGCTTCGGCTCGGAAGACTTCGCGCGCTCGCACCCGGGCGGCGCGCTCGGGCGCAAGCTGCTCACTCACGTGAGCGACGTCATGCGCTCGGGCGACGAAGTGCCGCGCGTGCCGCCGTCGGCCAACATCAGCGAGCTGATGCGCGCGATGAGCATCAAGGGCTTCGGCGCCGCCGCGGTGATCGAGCCCGACGGCCGCGCCTCGGGCATCTTCACCGACGGCGACCTGCGCCGGCTGATCGAAGCGGGCGCTGATTTGCGCAGCCCCAAGGCGGTCGACGTCATGCACCGCGACCCGCGCACCATCCGCGTCGACGCACTGGCGGTGGAAGCTGCCGAGCTGATGGAGCAATGCGGCATCACCCGCCTGTTCGTGATCGACGGCGCGGGGGTGATCGTCGGCGCGATCAACACCAACGACCTGATGCGCGCGAAGGTCATCTGATGCCGCTCGAGTTCCAGGCCGAGACCTTGCTCGCCGCGCAGGACGTGCGCATCGTTTTCTTCGACATCGACGGCGTGTTGACCGATGGCGGCGTGTACTTCACCGAGCACGGCGAAACGCTCAAGCGCTTCAGCATCCTCGATGGCTACGGCCTGAAGCTGCTGCGCAAGGCCGGCATCGTGCCGGCCGTGATCACGGGGCGCGATTCGAAGCCGCTGCGCGTGCGGCTCGAAGCGCTGGGCATCGAGCACGTGCGCTACGGCACCGAAGACAAGCTGCCCGCCGCGCAGGCCATGCTCGACCAACTCGGCTTTACGTGGGCGCAGGCCGCGGCCATCGGCGACGACTGGCCCGACCTGCCGGTGCTCACGCGCGTCGGCTTCGCGGCGGCGCCGGCCAATGCTCACGTGGAAGTGCGCGGCATTGCGCGCTACGTCACCCAGGCGCGCGGTGGCGAAGGCGCGGCGCGAGAGTTCTGCGACCTGCTGCTCACAGCCTGCGGCCAATACCGCGCGATGCTCGACGCTGCCCGAGGCCCGACCACATGAGCAATTTGAAACGCGCATGGGGCATGGTGCGCGAAGTCCTCGATCGCGCCACGATCTACCTGCCGATCATCCTCACGGCTGCCGTCGCGCTCGGCACCTACTGGCTGGTGCGCAACGCACCCAAGCTGCTGGAGCCCACGGCCAAGGTCGCGCCTACGCATGAGCCCGACTACTTCATGCGCGACTTCGTCATCAAGAACTTCCTGCCCAACGGCGACCTGCGCAGCGAACTGCATGGCGTCGAAGGCCGGCACTACCCCGACACCGACACCATCGAGATCGACAAGGTGCGCATGCGCAGCGTGTCGCCCGAGGGCCTGGTGACGCGCGGGTCGGCCGACCGCGGCCTGTCGAACTCCGACGGCAGCGAGGTCCAGTTGTTCGGCAATGCGATCGTCATTCGCGATCCTTCGGTGGGCCCGAACGGCAAGCCTGCGCCGCGCCTCGAGTTCCGCGGCGAGTTCCTGCACGCTTATGTCGACACCGAACGCGTCACGTCGAACAAGCCGGTCACGCTCATTCGCGGCACCGACCAGTTCACCGGCGACACGCTCGACTACGACAACCTGAGCGGCGTGGCCAATCTGAACGGCCGGGTGCGCGGCGTGCTGATTCCGTCGGCGGCTCCGGCCGCTCCTGCTCCCGCCAAGAAGCGCTGAAGAAGACACTCCTGCATGACCACGTCCCCGCTTGTCTTCATCACCGGCGCATCGAGCGGCATCGGCCAGGCGCTGGCCGCGAGCTTCTACGACGCGGGTTATCGCCTGGCACTGGTCGCCCGGCGCACGGGGGAGATCGAAGCGTGGGCGAGCGCCCGCCAGCTGAGCGCAGACCGCTACCGGATCTACAGCGCCGATGTGGCGCAGACCGACAGCATCGTCGCCGCCGGCAACGCCTGTATCGCGCAGCAGGGGCTACCCGATGTGGTGATCGCCAATGCCGGCATCAGCGTCGGCATCGACACGGCCGAGCGCTCCGACCTCGATGTGCTGGCGCAGACCTTCGCCACCAACAACGTCGGCTTGGCCGCCACCTTCCACCCGTTCGTGCAGGCAATGGTGCAGCGCGGCAGTGGGCGGCTGGTGGGCATCGGCAGCGTGGCGTCCATCCGCGGATTGCCGGGGCATGGCGCGTACTGCGCCAGCAAGGCCGGCGTGGTGGCGTACTGCGAGAGCCTGCGCGGCGAGCTGTTCAATAGCGGGGTCAAGGTCGTCACCCTCTGCCCGGGCTACATCGACACGCCGCTCACGCAGGGCAACCGGTACGGCATGCCTTTTCTCATGAAGGCGGAAGATTTTGCGGCCCAGGCACTGCGCGCCATCGAGGCCGGCACGAGCTACCGCGTGATTCCCTGGCAGATGGGCGTGATCGCCAAGATCATGCGCATGCTGCCCAACGCCGTGCTCGATCGGGCGGTGCAAGGGCGCGAACGCAAGAAGCGAAGCGGTGAAGCCTGAGCAACAAGCGCCGGGCGATCGCCCATTGAAAAAGGCTCCCGAGGGAGCCTTTTGTCTGTGTGCCTGGGAGCCCAGGGCTTAGTAGCCGCTGTTGCCGCCACCACCGTAGCCGCCGCCACCACCGCCGCCGGAGCGGCCACCGCCGCCACCGCCACGGGGACCGGCGCCGTAGGGGCTGCGGAAACCGCCGTCGCCACCACCACCGCCGCCACCGCTGCGGCCACCACCACCGCCGCCGTAGCCGCCGCCACCGCCGGAGCGGCCACCGCCACCACCACCGTAGCCGCCACCACCACCGCCGTAGCCTCCGCCACCACCGCCGCCATAACCACCACCGCCGCCGCCGCCGTAGCCGCCACCACCGCCGCTGCGCGGGGGACGTGCTTCCATCGGACGTGCTTCGTTGACGACGACGCTGCGGCCACCCAGGGGCTGGCCGTTCATGCCGTTGATTGCTGCTTGTGCTTCCGCGTCACTGCCCATCTCGACGAAGCCGAAGCCCTTCGAGCGGCCGGTGTCACGTTCCATCATGACCTTGGCGCTGGTCACTGCGCCGAACTGCCCGAAGGCCTGTTCGAGATCTCCGTCGCGCACCGAGTAAGGCAGGTTGCCGACGTACAGTTTGTTGCCCATCAAGGGACTCCTATAAACACATCAAGAAAAGCGATGGAGTCCCGAAAGCATCACTCAAACGAGAGCCGTCGAGTCGCGCGAAACTGACCGATCACCGAACTGCCCCCCGACCAAAATGAAGAGGGAGGCTCGTGCATTATGGGTGAAATATCCGAATTGCAAGCGGGAATTTGCGTCTTGAGGTAGCACCTGTCAAAACTATTGGAAAGCTAGTGCCTACTTGCATGTTTGGGCGAGGTCCTTGGCGCTACATGTAGAATTCGCCCCGTCATTGGGGAGTAGCCGCCTTCCGATTTGCGAGAAGGGCCCGCGTCAACAGACTTGTCCTGCCCCACACAGGACATGGCGCGTGCAGTGAACACACCTGGCGAGACCTTTGACCGTGCAACTTCGGGAATATGGCCGAAGGTGTTGCACGGTCAATTGCGTCCTTCGGCCCAAGGAACCCCACGTTCATCATGGAAGCTTTTCTCGTTGCAACCGGCGTAGTTGCGCTCGCCGAAATGGGCGACAAGACCCAACTCCTGGCCCTCTTGCTCGCTGCCCGTTTCAGGAAACCCTGGCCCATCGTCCTGGGCATCTTCGCCGCCACCATCATCAACCACGCGCTGGCGGGTGCCGTCGGCAACTACATCACGCGTTGGCTCGGGCCCGAGGTGCTGCGCTGGATCCTGGGCGGCTCGTTCATCGCGATGGCCGCCTGGATGCTGATTCCAGACAAGCTCGACGACGACGATGCCCCGGGCGCGTCGAAGTTCGGCGTCTTCGGCACCACGGTGATCGCGTTCTTCCTCGCCGAGATGGGCGACAAGACCCAGATCGCCACCGTCATGCTGGCCGCCCGCTTCACGCACGACTACTTCTGGGTGGTCGCAGGCACCACGCTGGGCATGATGCTGGCCAACGCGCCGGTGGTGTGGCTCGGCGAGAAGATCGTGCGGCGCGTGCCGATCAAGCTCGTGCATGCCATCTCCGCCGCGATCTTCCTGGTGCTCGGCATCATCATGATCATCGGCTGGTAGTTATCCGACGGGGCGATATACTGCCCCTTGCGCCGATTTGCTTCAGCTTGCGGGCGCTTTATAAATTCAGCTAAAGACAGGCGCGGCAGACCCGGCTCGTTTTTGGCGAGGCCGGGTTTTTTCATTCATGTCGTCGTCACCACCTTTGGTCGTCACCTCGCAGTCGATGCAGTTCGCAGGCCCGCTGGCCCTGCGTAGCGGCACGTCGATCAGCGACTACACGCTCGCCTACGAAACCTACGGCACCCTGAACGCCGATCGCAGCAACGCTGTGCTGGTGTGCCATGCGCTCAATGCCTCGCACCACGTGGCCGGTGTCTACCAGGGCCAGGCCCGCTCCGAGGGCTGGTGGGACAACATGGTGGGCCCCGGCAAGCCTGTCGACACTGACCACTTCTTCGTCATCGGCGTCAACAACCTCGGCTCCTGCTTCGGCTCGACCGGCCCGATGCACATCAACCCCGCCACCGGACGCGTCTACGGCGCCGACTTCCCGGTGGTCACCGTCGAAGACTGGGTCGACGCGCAGGCCGCGCTGCTCGACGCACTCGGCATCCAGACGCTCGCGGCCGTCATGGGCGGCAGCCTCGGCGGCATGCAGGCGCTGTCGTGGACGCTGCAATACCCCAGCCGCGTGCTCCACGCCGTAGTGGTGGCCAGCGCGCCCAACCTCACGGCCGAGAACATCGCCTTCAACGAAGTCGCGCGCCGCGCCATCGTGACCGACCCTGACTTCCACGGCGGCCACTTCTACGAACACGGCGTGATCCCGAAGCGCGGCCTGCGCATCGCGCGAATGATCGGCCACATCACCTACCTCAGCGACGACGTGATGAACGAGAAGTTCGGCCGCATCCTGCGCAGCGCCGTCGAGGGCGAGGTGGCGGGGCTCGACTACCGCTACTCCACGCAGGACGTCGAGTTCCAGATCGAAAGCTACCTGCGCTACCAGGGCGACAAGTTCAGCGAGTACTTCGACGCCAACACCTACCTGCTGATCACCCGCGCGCTCGACTACTTCGACCCCGCGCGCAGCCACGGCGGCAAGCTCAGCACCGCGCTGGCCCAGGCCACGGCCAAGTTCCTGCTCGTGAGCTTCAAGACCGACTGGCGCTTCTCGCCCGCGCGCAGCCGCGAACTCGTGAAGGCGCTGCTCGACAACCGCCGCAACGTGAGTTACGCCGAGATCGACGCGCCGCACGGCCACGATGCCTTCCTGCTCGACGACGTGCGCTACATGGGCGTGGTGCGCTCGTACTTCGAACGCGTCGCGAAGGAGTTCCAATGAGCGACCTCGAACATCAACGATTGATTGCAGAGCTCGTGCCCCAAGGCTCGCGCGTGCTCGACCTCGGCTGCGGCGACGGCGCCCTGCTCGACCTGCTGCAGCGCGAGCGCGGCTGCACCGGCTATGGCGTGGAGATCGCCGACGGCAACGTGCTGCAGTGCATTCGCCGCGGCGTCGACGTGATCCAGCTCAATCTCGACGAAGGCCTGGCGATGTTCGACGACGCCTCCTTCGACGTGGTGCTGCAGATCGACACGCTTCAGCACCTGCGCAATGCCGAAGTGATGCTGCGCGAGACCGCGCGCGTCGGCCGCATCGGCGTTGTCGCCTTTCCCAACTTCGCGCACTGGCCCAACCGCCTGAGCGTGGCGCGCGGACGCATGCCTGTGACGCGCCGCCTGCCCTACCAGTGGTACGACACGCCCAACATCCGCGTCGGCACCTTCAAGGACTTCGAGGTGCTGGCCGGCAAGAACAACCTGCGCGTGCTCGACGCCTTCGGCCTGCAGGATGGGCGCGACGTGCGCTGGCTGCCCAACGCGCGCGCCAGCACGGCGGTCTTCAAGTTCGAGCGCGGCGGCGGCTGAGCCCCGCGCAACGCACCACCACCGGATGAGCTTCACGCTTGCACAGCCGGTTCACAGCGAGCTGCTCATCAAGAAGAGCCGCTTCATCGGCTGCGTGCAACCGGTGGCCGACCGCGCGGCCGCGCTGGCAGTGGTCGCCTCGCTGCGCGCCGAGCACCCCGCGGCCGCGCACGTCTGCTGGGCCCTGATGGCCGGCGGCCAGTCGGCCGCGAACGACGATGGCGAGCCCGGCGGCACGGCCGGCCGGCCGATGCTGGAAGTGCTGCGCCACCAGCAGGTCGAAGGCGCGCTCGCGACCGTGGTGCGCTACTTCGGCGGCGTGAAACTGGGTGCGGGCGGCCTCGTGCGGGCCTACACCGATGCGGTCGCGCAGGCCCTGCTCGGCGCCACGCTCGTGCCGCTGGTGCGCCAGCGCAGCCTCGGTTGCTCGGTGCCCTACGCGCTCGAAGGACTGGTGCGGCGCGAACTCGCCGCCGCTGGCGCGGTGCTCGACGATGTGCAGCACGGCGACGACGTGGCCTTCGCCTTCTCGCTCCCCGAACCCGACGCCGATGCCTTCATCGCCCGTCTCGACGATGCTGCGCAAGGGCGCGTCGTCTGGCCGAAGGCGTAACGCGCTTCGACGGCACCGCAGGCGCGGGCGCCGTCATCGCGAGAATGCCGCGCGACGCCACCGGCATCGCCTCGTCGTCGGGCCCGCGCCGCGCCATCTCCGCAGTCACGATGCCGGTCGGCACCGCGAGCACGCCCCAGCCCAGCAGCATCATCACCGAGGCGATCGCACGGCCCAGGTCGGTCTTGGGCACGAGGTCGCCGAAGCCCACCGTGGCCATCGTCGAGATGGCCCAGTAGATCGCCACCGGAATGCTCGTGAAGCCGTGCACCGGCCCCTCGACCACGTACATCAGCGTGCCCATCACCAGCACCACCAGCATCACGAAGCCGACGAACACAGTGATCTTGCGCCGGCTCGATGCCACGGCAGACACCAGCGCGCGGTACTCCACCGAGTAGCGCGATAGTTTGAAGATGCGGAACACACGCAACAACCGCAGGATGCGCACGTCGATCAGGTACGCCATCTCGGGCGCGAAGGCCACCAGAAAGGTCGGCAGCAGCGCGAGCAGGTCGATCACGCCGTAGAAGCTCAGCGCATAGCGCAGTGGCTTGTTCACGCAGCACAGCCGCGCGATGTACTCCAGCGTGAAGAGAATGGTGAACACCCATTCGAGCGCATTGAACAGCGGCCGCCACTGCTCGCGGATCGACTGCACGCTGTCGAGGATCACCACCAGCACGCTGGTGACGATGACCGCGATCAGCGCCAGGTCGAACCACAAGCCCGCGCGCGTATCGGCCTCGAAGATCACCGTGAACAGCGTGCGCCGCCAGCCGTGCGCGGGCTTGTCGAAGCGCGAGTCGGTAGCCGACGAGATGGCGCGCGAGGGGTGCGTGGCGGAAGGAGTTTCGGAGTTCGGAAGGCTCATGACGCCGCATTGTCATGTCCACAGTCGATTTATTCAGTTACGCTTCTTGCGCAATGAAGTGCCGCAGGCCATGAGTGCGTTCTTACGATAGTCCCTTTCTTGAGGAGCTCCCCTTTGGCTACACAGTCCCCCTTCTTCGGCAAGCGTGATCGTGACACCGACTCGTTGACATCCCGCCCCGCACCGCTCGTCGGTTCGGGCACCAATCTCTCCGGAACCCCCGTCAATCCCTCGTCGCTGACCGCACAGCAAGGCGGCCTGAACCCCGCTGCTGCAACAGCATCTGCAGCCGCCAAGGAAGGCGGCAGCAAGCTCACCGTCGGCCCGAACATCAAGCTCAAGGGCGTGGAGATCACCGACTGCGACACGCTCGTGGTCGAAGGCCTCGTCGAGGCCACCATGGACTCGCGCCTGATGCAGATCGCCGAGCAGGGCGAGTTCAAGGGCTCGGCCGAAATCGACATCGCCGAAATCCGCGGCGTATTCGACGGCAGCCTCACGGTGCGTGAAAAGCTCGTGATCCACTCGACCGGCAAGGTCACCGGCAAGATCCGCTACGGCAAGATCGTGATCGAGGAAGGCGGCCAGCTTTCCGGCGAAATCAGCTTCGGCGCCAAGCCGTCGCTGCACTCCGCAGCCTGAAGCCCGTCAAGCTTTCGGCGGGGTCCACCCAAAGCGCTCCAGCAGGGCACCGGCCGCGGCCGGTGCCTTTTCTTTGGCGCCATTGATGAAGTAGACAAACACGTCGCGCTTCTTCGGCGACACGGCCCAGCCCTGCGCGCGCTCGGCCCAGGTGTCCAGCGCCTTCGGCGCGTAGCCGGTCTTGAGCTTGGCGTCGGCCATCATGAGCCGCGCATAGGCGAAATCGCCTTCGGGCTCCTCGAAGGACGGAAACTTGTCGGCGTCGGTGAACACGGTCGACACCTTGTGCTTCTTCGCGAGTGCCTTGTACGCGGGCACCATGAAGCTCTCGTGCCGCACGTCCATCACGTGCCGCAGCACGCGGCTGCCCTCCTTCTTCGGCAGCAGCGCGAGAAAGGCCTCGAAGTCTTCCGCATCGAACTGCTTGGTCGGCATGAACTGCCACACGATAGGCCCCAGCTTGTCGCCGAGCTCGGCCACGCCGCTGTCGATGAAGCGCTTGATCGAATCGCCCGCGCCCGACAGCAGCTTGCGGTTGGTCGCGAAGCGCGAGGCCTTGAGCGAGAACATGAAGTCGGCCGGCGTGTCGTCGTGCCACTTCCTGAAGGTCTCGGGCTTGAAGGTGCTGTAGTAGGTGCCGTTGATCTCGATGGCGCTGACCTTGCGGCTCGCATAGTTCAGCTCCTTCGCGTGCGCGAGCCCCTTGGGATAGAAGTTGTCGCGCCAGGGTTCGTAGGTCCAGCCACCTATGCCCACCTTGATGTTTGCCTTGCTCACATGGCCCTCCGGGTTGAGATCGCCCGCACTCTACGCGCGGTCGCCTCAAGGCGCAAAATGCGCCTTTTCGTCACCCGCGGAGAACCCACCGATGAACGCCCCCCTGCACCGCGAAATGCCCGCCGGCACGCTCGACGCCGAGCGCGCCCTGTCCGACGTCACCGCCCAATGGGACGGCGACATCGTTCGCCAACTCACCGACTACATCGGCATCCCGGCCAAGTCGCCCGGCTTCGACAAGGACTGGTCGGCCAACGGCTACCTCGAGACCGTGCTGCGCAACGCAGCCGCCTGGGTCGAGGCGCAGAAGGTCGAAGGCCTGAAGCTGGAGATCGTGCGCCTCGAAGGCCGCACGCCGGTGCTGTTCTTCGAAGTGCCGGCCACCGGCACCGACATGGGCGAGACCGTGCTCATGTACGGCCACCTCGACAAGCAGCCCGAATTCACCGGCTGGCGCAACGACCTCGGCCCGTGGACGCCCAAGTACGAGAACGGCCTGCTCTATGGCCGCGGCGGCGCCGACGACGGCTACGCGGTGTACGCCAGCATCGCCGCGCTGCAGGCGCTCAAGAGCCAGGGCGCGGCGCACCCGCGCATCGTCGGCCTGATCGAGACCTGCGAGGAAAGCGGCTCCTACGACCTGCTGCCCTACGTCGACGCGCTGCGCCCGCGCCTGGGCAACGTCGAACTGGTGATCTGCCTCGACTCCGGCGCCGGCAACTACGACCAGCTGTGGCTCACCACCTCGCTGCGCGGCATGGCCAGCGGCACGCTCAAGGTGGAAGTGCTGACCGAAGGCATCCACTCCGGCGATGCATCGGGCCTCGTGCCCTCGAGCTTCCGCATCATGCGGCAGGTACTCGACCGCCTCGAAGACAGCGCCACCGGCCGCCTGCTGCCCGCGAGCTTCCACTGCGAAGTGCCGACCGACCGGCTGGCGCAGGCCAGGGCCACTGCCGCCATCCTCGGCGAAGAGGTCTACAAGCGCTTCCCGTGGGCGCACTACGACTGCGGCGGCTCGACCATGTTCGCGCTGCCGACCACCACCGATCCGGTCGAGGCCCTGCTCAACCGCACCTGGAAGCCCACGCTGTCGGTGACCGGCGCCGAAGGCTTCCCGGCGCTGAAGGACGCGGGCAACGTGCTGCGCCCGTACACCGCCTTCAAGCTGTCGCTGCGCCTGCCCCCGCTGGTCGATGCGGCCGAGGCGGTGCAGAACCTCAAGACGCTGCTGGAAGACAACGCGCCCTACCAGGCCCGCGTAACCTTCGAAAGCAACGGCGGCGCCACCGGCTGGAACGCACCCACCATCACGCCGTGGTTCGAGGACGCGCTCAACAAGGCCTCGCAGGCGCACTTCGGCGCGTCGTGCGGCTACATCGGCCAGGGCGGCACGATCCCGCTGATGAACATGCTCAGCGCCGGCTTCCCGAAGGCGCAGATGATGGTCTGCGGCGTGCTCGGCCCGAAGAGCAACGCGCACGGCCCCAACGAGTTCCTGCACGTGCCCTATGCCAAGAAGCTCACCGCGGCCGTGGCCGAAGTGGTCGCAGCATTGCCGGCAGCGCATCGCGCGGCCACATCGGAGCCGGTGGCCGCTTGAGCGAGGCGCTGCCTTTGCCGCAGCGCGTTTCGCTGTCGACCCCGGACGGCGAGACGCTCGCCCTGCGCCGACTGCCGGCGCCCGGCCCGGCGCGCGCCGTGATCGTCGTGGTCCACGGGCTCGGCGAGCATGCGGGCCGCTATCACGCACTCGCGGAATGCCTGCACGAATGGAACTTCGCCGTGTGGGCGCACGACCACTACGGGCACGGCGAATCGACCGGCGCGCGCGGCGGCCTGCCCAGCGAGTTGCGGCTGGTCGACGACCTTGCACTCGTGATCGACGATGCGCGCCGCGAGAACCCCGGCCTGCCACTGGTGCTGTTGGGGCACAGCCTCGGCGGGCTCGTCGCCGCGAGCCTGGTGGCGCGCGGTGTGCGGCAAGTCGACGGGCTGGTGCTTTCCTCTCCGGGGCTCGACCCGGGCCTGAGCGGCTTCCAGAAGGCGCTGCTCGCGGTGCTGCCGCGCATCGCGCCGAACCTGCGCGTGGGCAACGGCCTCGACGACAACTACCTCTCGCATGACCCGGCCGTGGTGCAGGCCTACCGCGACGATCCGCTCACGCACGACCGCATCGGCAGCCGCCTCGCGCGCTTCCTGGCGTACGAAGGCGAGACGGTGCAGCAGCGGGCTGCGAACTGGCCCGTGCCGACGCTGCTTCTCTATGCGGGCGACGACCGCCTCGTGATGCCCGCCGCCAGCCGCGCATTCGCTGCGGTAGCGGCATCAGGCGGCATGGTCGAGGCGCATTGCTTCGACTCGCTGTACCACGAGATCTTCAACGAACTCGAAGCCGACGCGGTCTTCGCGGCCCTGCAAAGCTGGCTCAACCGGCGCTTTCCGCCGCTGGCCTGACGGCGCGCTTGCGCGCCAGCCAGATCAGCGCGGCGCCCGTCAGCGCCACAGGCACCAGCGAGCCGAAGTTCAGCAACTGCCAACCCTGCGTGGTCACCAGCACGCCCGAGGCGAACGAAGTCACCGCCAGCGTCGCGAACACGCAGAAGTTGAGCGCGCCCTGCGCACGGTCGCGCTCCTCGGCGGTGTAGGCCGTGAGCGAGAGCGTGGTGCTGCCGGTGAACAGGAAATTCCAGCCCACGCCCAGCAGGAACAACGCGACGATGAAGTGATGCAGCTCCACGCCCGAGAGCGCGATGGCGATGCAGCCGAGGTTGAGCACCAGCCCCACGCCCATCACCGGCAGCGCGCCGAAGCGGCGGATCAGGTGGCCGGTGAAGAAGCCCGGCGCGAACATGCCGATCACGTGCCATTCGAGCACCAGCGCTGCGTCGGAAAACGGCAGGCTGCAGATCTGCATCGCGATGGGCGTTGCGGCCATCAGCAGGTTCATCACGCCATAGCCCAGCGCCCCCGCGGCGGCCGCCACGATGAACACCGGCTGCCGCATGATCTCGGCCAGCGGGCGCCCGCCGGCCGCCTCCTTGCGCGTGGGCGCAGCCGGGAATTCGATGAAGTGCATCACCGCCATCGACAGCAGCGCCACCAGGGCCAGCGCAATGTAGGCGCCGGCGAACGGCACCGCAAAGGCTTCGCGCGTGGCGGTGGCGAGATTCGGCCCGACGACCGCGCCGATCAGCCCACCCGCCATCACCATCGACACCGCCTTCTCGCGCCAGGCCGGCGCTGCCAGCTCGGCCGCAGCGAAGCGATAGAGCCCCGCGTTGGCGTTGTAGTAGCCCGCGACCACCGTGGCGAAGCACAGCAGCCAGAAGTTCTTCGTGACCGCCGCAAAGCAGCACAGCAGCGACGATGCCACCGCCACCGCCAGCCCGATCTGGAACGAGCCGCGCCGGCCGAAGCGCTGCTGCGTGCGCGCCACCAGTCCGGTGCTGAGCGCGCCGCCCACCACGTAGCTCATCACCGGCAGTGTTGCCATCCAGCCGTGCGGCGCGATGGCCAGCCCCACCAGCCCGTTGATGGCGATGAAGGTCACGTTGTTCGTCAGAAGCAGGCCCTGGCAGATGGCGAGCAGCCACAAGTTGCGGTTCATGGCGCCGTCTCCCGGATCGCGCGCTGCAGGTCGCGCTCGATTTCGCTGAAGGCGATGGGCGGCAGCTCGCCGAGTGTGCCCTCCTTGCCGTCGAGCGCCACCGCGCGCACGGTCTGCAGTTCCTTGCCGTCGGGGCTGTCCTGCACGAACCAGCCTTCCTCCAGCATCAGGCAAATGCGGCCGTTGCCGGGCAGCGCCTTGTTGAAGCTGTTCACCATGCCGCCGTCGCCTACCTCGCGCTGCCAGCCGCGCGTTTCCAGGCCCATGAGGGCGGCGTTCGATACGACGCGGCCGGCCCAGTGCGGGAGCTCGCGGCGGGTGCGCAGCGCCTCGTCGAGCACGAAGGTCGGGCGCATCAGTTGCTCGAAGGGCTGCACGATTTCGTAGTCGGCCAGCACGGCGGCCCATGCGGTCGCCAGCGACGGGTCGAGGGCTGCAATCTCCAGCGGATGCGGCAGGCCGATGCGCGTGCTCTCGGGCAGCTTCACCGCGTCGTCCTGCAAGTCGGCCAGCTCGCCTTCGGCGCTGACGCGGAAGGTGCCTTCGAGCTTGTCCGATGCGTCGAACAAGCCCCAGACCAGCGGCCGGCTGAAGACGCGCAGCACCGGGTGGTTGGCGAAGAAGGGCATGAACTCGTCGGGGGCCCATCGACGCTGTGCGCACATCGCAGCTTCCAGTCGCTTGATCTGCGTGGTGGCGACGGTCTTTGCAAGCTTGCGTAGCTCCTTCAGCTGGGTGGTCGCGGCGGCGGCCTTGCCGGCGTCGTCGTTCGCGCCCGGCTTGGGCAGCGTCTTGAGTGCCTTGCCCCTGGCGTCGTGCACCACGGGCTGGAAGTTGTCGTCCATGCGCACCTCGAAGCTGCGCGGGCCGAAGTCGAGCGTCAGGCGTGCGCGGGTGTCGAGGCCCAGGTCGGGCACGGTGCGGTCGGCCAGCTGGTCGAGGCTGAGGCCGCGCTGCTCGGCCACTTCGCCGAGCATGCGGTCGGCGCGGGTGCGCAGGTCGTCGTGGCGGGTCTGGCGCGCGAGTTCGGCCAGGTGCATCAACGCGGCATCGCTGCCGATCTCGCCGAGCATCACCATCGCGTCGTAGGCGCGCACACGGTCGAGGGCGGCGCGCCACTGGCGCAGCAGGCCGTAGAGCTGGCGGGCGGTTTCTCCGTCGCCCAGGCGGCCCTGCAGCGCGAACATCCAGCGCTCCTTGGCCGGGCGGCCATTGCCGATCCACCAGGCCAGCAGCGCGCGGCCGAAACGCGCGAGGGAATCGGGCGTGAGCACGTCCAGCAGCGGGGCGAGCCCCGGATAGGGCGCGTCGGGCTTGCCGAGCATCATCGCCATCAGTACGTCGGGCACCACGTCTTGCGGCAGCGCGAGGCCACCTTCCTTGAGGAGCAGGCGGGGCAGCGTCGCTAGCGGCAAGGTCTTCGGCACCACGGGCAGGTTGTCGGGCAGCAGCTCTTGGGGGGCGATGGCCAGCAGCTGCGCCACCGCGTCGGCGGCTTCGGCGCCGTAGGCACGGGCCTGGTTGCGCACTGCGTCGGCGTGGCCGGCATCGTGCAGCCAGCGCAGCGCGGCTTGCGCCGCCTCGTGCGCAGGGCCGGGCTCACCCAGCGCGATGGGAACGAGTCCGCGTGCGGCCGCATCCGGGTAGCGCGCCAGCCACTCGCCCGCTTCGCGCCGGACCCAGCGGTTGGTGTGGAAGCCCTTGGCGATCCAGCCGGCGAGCGGGTCCCATTCGATGACCGATGCCAGCTCGAACATCGCGCGCGAGCCCTGCTTGAGGAAGCGCGGCAGTCCCGGCAGCGCGGCCGCGCCGAATGCATGGAGGATGGGGCGCACGCGCGAGACGTCGCCCATGTAGAGCTCGGGCGCGGGCCCGAGCGTGAACACTGCGATGGCGAGAGGTTCGGGCAGGTGCCAGATGTATTCGGCAACGCTCCAGTGGGTGGCCGGAGGTTCGCCGAAGTCTTCCGGCCCGATCTCGCGGTCGTTCGCCGCGACGGCCTCGATGAGCTCGGGGCGCAGGCCCAGCATCCACAGGGCCTTGTGCACCTTGCCGCCCTCGCGGATCTCCGTGGGTGCGTTGGGCTGGTTGCGCGCGAATTCGTCCATCCACTGGTCGGCGCGTTCGCGCGAGACGCGGAGCTCGCGGGTCAGCCAGTCGGACGATTCGCCCGTGGCCTGCAGGTACTGCGGCGGCGGTAGATTGCTCCAGTGCAGCAGCGCCGTCGGCGGCAGCGGCTGCAACGCCAGCGTCGGAATGACGGGCAGCGCCTGCCGGTTCTTCCAGGGCGGGCGCCGCAGCAGCGCGGGCCAGGCGTCAGGGGCGGCATCGGTCACGCCGGCGGAGCTGTCTTCCTGCAGGCGCGCGAGCGTCTTGCGCTGGCTGTCGTCGCAGGAGGTCTCCAGCGGTTGCTGCCACTCAGGGTTCGCGGCCAGCAGTTCCAGGATCAGCGCGGCGCCGGCCTGGTGCCGCGCCGGGTTCGCCGACAGCAGCTCGCGCAGCACGAACAGCGGCCAACGCGCAGCTTGCTTGACGAGGGCGTTCTTGCAGTCGATCTGCTTGACCTGGGCCACGAAGAAACGCACGACAGCCGCGTCGTGGATGGCCAGCAGGTCGGTAACGGCTTCCTTGTGCGGGGACGGCTCGAAGAACAGTTCGGCCGCCGCGGCGCCGTGCATGTCGAGCATGCGCAGCCGTGCGGCGCGCGGCGGATAGAAGCTGGAACGGTGGCGGCGAAAGAAGTCGAGGCTGTCGGCCAGACCGCGCTCGTCAGACAGCGAGCCGCCGCACTGGCCGCAGGGCCGGTCGTTGAACTGTGCGAGCGCTTCGCGCATGCCCTTGGACCACCGCACGGTGCCATCGGGCTGCGCGTCCAGACCTTCTTCTTTCGACTTGCGACTGCCCGCCATGCCATTGCTCTCCATTGATGCCAGCGGGATTGTCGGTGAACGCGTTCGGGCCAAAAAAAAAGCGCCCTCGCGGGCGCCGGAATCCTGGAGAACGCAGTCCTTCAGTTCAGGACTGCTTGCCTTGCAGCAGACCGCTGAGCGAACCCAGCAGGTCGTCATGATTGCCCAGACCCTGGTCGGGGACCTTGCCGTGCGGCGTGAGCTGGTCGATGAGCGCCGGCAGCATGGTGGCGAGCATCGGCAGCAGCGTTTGCGCATTGATGCCGAGCTTGGATGCGATGCTGGCGATGGTGTCGCTGCCCAGTGCGTTCTGCAGCTGATCGCCCGACACCGGCTGGTTTTCTCCCTTGCCGATCCACGAGCCGATGACGTCGCCCATGCCGGCCTGCTCGAACTTCGAGACCAGACCTCCCAGGCCGCCCTGCCCGCCGTTGTTGGCGAGCAGGCCGCCGAGCGCGCCAGCCAGGCCTCCCAGATCGCCCAATCCGCCGCCTTGCGGTTGCTGCTGTTGCGCAGCGCCTCCGAGCACTTGACCGAGTACCGAATCGAGCAATCCCATGGCTGTTTCCTTGGTGTGTGACAGAACCGTCTGCATTGTTAAATGCCGCGGACCGTAAGCAGAAAGTGGCACGCCCACTTTCAAACTGGCAACGTGACAAATTACTTGGTACGTGCTGTCCGTTTGGGGAGCAATGCGGGGCTGACCCCTTGCACGCCCACCAGGCCCAGCACGGTAACCAGCGAATTCTGCGCGCCTTTCCATGCATCTGTCACGTCAATGGACTCGCTCAACGAATGGAATCCGGAGGCCTTGCCGCCACCGCCGACGATGATCGCGGGAATGCCCAGCGCGATCGGTACATTGGCATCGGTGCTGCCGCCGCGCAGCAGGGTCTTGTTGCCGAAGGCGGCGTTCGAGCGGATCGCGGCCTCGACGATCACCGAGTCGGGCGGCGTGCGGCCGCCGGGGCGGTCGCCGATGAGCTTGATGCTGGCGCTCAGCGTGCTCACGTTCCAGCGCTTGTTTTCCTCGACCACGGCTTCGTCGATGGCGGCCAGGATCTTCTTTTCGGCCTCCAGCAGCGAGGCCATGTCGTCCGAGCGGATGTCGATGGCCATGCGCGCATCCGGCGCGATGGTGTTGACCGAAGTGCCGCCGCCCACGGTGCCGACGGTGAACGTCGTCTTTGGGAAACTCGGCGTGCGGATGTCTGCGATCTTGGCGATGGCGCGGCCCATGCCGTGGATGGCGCTGGGCACCTGGCCGAAGGCGCCGTAGCTGTGGCCGCCGGGGCCCTGGAACGTGACTTCGTAGCGGTGGCTCGCGGTGCCGAGCACCAGCACCGCGCCCGGCGACGACGGCTCCAGCCCCACCATGCCGTCGATGTCGAGGTTGTCGCGAAAGATCGCCTTCATGCCGCGCAGGTTGCCGAGTTCTTCCTCGCCCACGTTGGCGACGATCATCAGGTCGCCCACCGTCTGAATCTTGTTGTCGTTCAGCACCTTGAGCCACGACAGCAGCACCGACAGGCCGCGCGTGTCGTCCGCGATGCCGGGGGCGTGGAGCCGGCCGTCGTGCTCCTTCACCTTCACGTCGGTGCCGGCGGGGAACACGGTGTCGAGGTGGGCCGAGATCAGCAGCTTCGGGCCGCCGCCGATGCCCTTGCGCAGACCGACCACGTTGCCTTCGGCGTCGATCTTCGCGTGCGTCAGCCCCAGCGCCTTCATGCGCGCGAGAAACGCTTCGGCGCGCTTGTGCTCCTTGAAAGGCGGAGCCTCGATCTCGGTCAGCGCCTTCAGGTCTTCGACCGAGCGTTCATGGTCGGCCTTGACCGCGTCGAGCAGCTTCTGGATGGCGGGCGAGGCCATCAGCTGGGTGTAGGCCTTGTCGACCTCGGGGCTGACTTGCGCGGGCGTGGGGGCGACGGCCTGGCTTTGGGCGAGCGCGCCCTGTGAGGCGCAGAGCAGCGCGGCCAGGATGAAAGGGGCAAGGCGCAGCGAACTTGGCGAGCGGGACATGGGCCAAAAGTCCTTCTTTTGTCTTAACGAAGTAACGATTGTTTCCCAAGCTTTCCGCATGCGCGTCGCGGAAAACACCCACCTCGCGGTCCTGCCTAGAGCCCGGCCAGGGACACCAGCGCGGCCAGTGCCGCCGTTTCGGCGCGCAGCACGCGCGCACCCAGGGTGATGGGAGCGAAGCCGCGGGCGATGGCCTGCTGTTCTTCGGTGCTGCTCAGGCCGCCTTCGGGGCCGCTCAATACAGTCACGCCTTGGTCGTTCGGGGCTTGAAGTGTGTCGGCGAGGCTGCGGGTGCCCTCGGCAAGGCTCAGCACAAGGCGCACGGCCGAGGCTTCATTGGCTTCGAGCCAGCCCGTGAAGGACTGCACCGGATGGATCACCGGCACGCGGTTGCGTCCGCACTGCTCGCAGGCCGCGACCGCGATCGCCTCCCAATGCGCCCGCTTCTTCTCGGCGCGCTCGCCCGACAGGCGCAGCACGCCGTGGGCGGTGGCCAGCGGCTGGATGCTCGCCACGCCGAGCTCGGTGGCTTTTTCAACCAGCCAGTCCATGCGCTCGTTGGCCGGCATGCCGACCGCGAGGTGCACGGCGCGCGGCGCTTCGCGCTCCACCGGCAGGTGGTCGCCGACCGCCACCGCGACGTCGCTGCGGCCCATGCGCTCGACCGTAGCGGCGTACTCCCCGCCCGCGCCGTCGAACAGCGTGAGCGCGTCGCCGGGCTGCATCCGCAGCACCTGCACATGGCGTGCGGCGCCGGCCGGCAGCGCCAGACTGGCGCCGGCGCTCAGCGGCACGGAACAGTGAAAACGCGGCATGCTATGAAATCGATAGCTGCGAGCGACCGTTGTACGGCCGTCACAGGGTGGTGCTTTTTCAGTTTTCCTTCAGACACGGCCGTAGGCGAAGCCCGTGATGGCCGAAGTGCCCTCGATTTCGTCGATCACGCGCAGCAGCGGCGTCAGCTCCATGTAGCGGCTGGCGGTGGCGCGGATGTAGGCAATGAAGCGCGGCGTGTCGGCCAGGTACTTGGGCTTGCCGTCGCGCAGCGTGAGGCGCGCGAAGATGCCGGCCACCTTCAGATGGCGCTGCAGGCCCATCCACTCGACCGCGCGGTAGAAGGCGCCGAAGTCTTCGTCGACCGGCAGGCCGGCCTTGCGCGCAGCCGTCCAGTAGCGGATCGTGATGTCGAGCACGAACTCCTCGTCCCAGCTCAGGAAGGCGTCGCGCATCAGGCTGGCGATGTCGTAGGTGACGGGGCCGTACACGGCGTCCTGGAAGTCGAGTACGCCGAGTGCCGCTCCGTTGCCGATCATCAGGTTGCGCGGCATGAAGTCGCGGTGCACGTAGACGCTGGGCGACGCCAGGTTGCTGTCGACGATCAGCTTGAAGCTGCGATCGAGCCGCTCCTTCAGCTTGCCTTCGACGGCGATGCCGCGGTGGCGGCCGATGTACCACTCGGGGAACAGCGCCAGTTCGCGCTCGAGCAGCGCCCGGTCGTAGGGCGGCAGCACGTCGGGTTTGGAAGCAAGCTGCCAGCGGATCAGCGCGTCGATGGCCTGGTCGTAGAGCGGGCGGCTCGCGTCGGGCTTCGCCGGATCGATCACGTCCAGCATGGTCTGGCGGCCCAGGTCGTCGAGCAGGAGAAAGCCGTTCGGCTTGTCCCATTCGAGCACCGTGGGGGCGAGCACGCCGGCGCCGGCCATCAGCTGCGCCACCTGGACGAAGGGGGCGCTGTTTTCCTTGTCCGGCGGCGCGTCCATCACGATGCGAGTGGGCGCAGCGGGGTCGGTGGAGTCGAGGCGGAAGTAGCGGCGAAAGCTCGCGTCGGCCGAGGCGAGCCGCACGGTGCCCGGCAGCAACCGGTGGGCAGGCGCGATGGCGGCCAGCCAGCCCCGGAACACTTCGGCCCGCTGCGGATCAGTCCAGAGGATGGTCTCGGCGGGGCTTGGGGCTAATGAGGCCGGAGTCGGGGATGCTGTCATGGATAATCGATTCTACAAATCCGCCTGGCGCGGCAATCCCCCTTGGCCGGCTTCCGGCCGATGCGGGTTGCTGCCGGCCCCTGCAACCCGCCGGCCTGCCGCGCCGTCCCCCGACGATTTTTCGTTCCGAACCGATGCCTACGACCCAAAGCCCTCACGCTTGGCACCTTGTGCGCTCGCTGCCCTCCCCGGGCGAGTCGACCGCTTTCCTCGGAACGGCCGGGCGGGAGGCCTGATGAACCGACGTCGTGTTGCCCCGCGGCGCTCGCGCCCGCCGCTACCGCTGGCTGTTCTGTCGCTGGCCCTGATGCATGCGCATGGCGCCTCGGCGCAGACGGCCGGCAACTTCGACGCCCCGCTCACGCTGAAGCGCACGCCGCTGCTGACTGAAACCCTGACGCCCGCGGACCGTGGCCAGATGCCCAGCATCGTCACCGGCGACCGCATCTCCGGCCGGCCCGACCTGGAAACCGTGGTCGAGGGCAACGCTACGCTGCGGCGCGGCGCGGTGTCCATCACCGCCGACCGGCTCGAGTACTACCAGCCCGACGACCGCGCCAAGGCCACCGGCAACGTGCGCGTCAACCAGGCCGGCAACGTGTACGAAGGCCCCGAGCTGCAGCTCAAGCTCGAGACCTTCGAGGGCTTCTTCAACAACGTGCGCTACCAGTTCCTCGTGAACGAAGCGCATGGCGAGGCCAAGCGCATCGACTTTGTCGACGCCAACGTGTCGATCGCCCGCGAAGCCACCTACACCACCTGCCGCCGCGAGGACTTCCCGGGCTGGATGCCGGCCTGGCTGCTGACCGCGACCACGATGACCACGGACACCGAGGAAAACGAGGGCGTGGCCAAGAATGCGCGGCTGAGCTTCATGGGCATCACCACGCCGCCCATTCCGAGCGTGAGCTTTCCGCTGTCGAACGAGCGCAAGAGCGGCCTGCTGCCGCCCACCATCGGCATCGACAACACCAACGGCATCGAGATCGCGCAGCCGTACTACTGGAACATCGCGCCCAACCGCGACGCCACGATCACGCCGACGATCATGAGCAAGCGTGGCATCAATTTCAGTAACGAGTTCCGCTACCTCGAGAAGGGATACAACGGAACGATCCGCTTCGACCTGATGGGCAGTGACCGCCTGATGGGCCAGCGCTACCCGGATCTCAGCAGCACCAAGCGCTGGGGCGTGTGGGGCACGCATCACCAGGACTTCGACGCCAAGGCGCTGGGCCTCGACTCGCTGTCGGCCAACATCAGCATCAACCGGGTGAGCGACAACGACTACTGGCGCGACTTCACGCGCACGCCGTCGCTCGCGCAGCGCCAGCTGCCCAACGATGCATCGCTCAACTGGAGCAAGGGTGACTGGAGCGGCATCGTCCGCACGCTGAAGTACCAGAACCTGCAGTACGACCTGTCGCCGATCGTGCCGGCGTACGACAAGATGCCGCAGATCACGGCCAACTACAACAAGTACGACTGGCACGGCTTCGACGTTTCGCTGAACCTGGACTACACGCACTTCCGCGTGAACACGATCCTGCCGTCGCAACTCGGCTACGACGCCACCCAGCAATCGCAGCCCGACGGCGACCGCGCCATGGCCGTCGCCTCGATCAGCCGCCCGTTCATCACGCCGAGCTCGTTCGTCATCCCCAAGCTGATGCTGAACGCGGCCTCGTACAACTACTACCTGCCGCAGTCGTCCATTCCGACGGTCACGGTCAACGGCGTCCAGTACGTCAACGGCCAGGTCTACAACCCGAGCTCGCTGTATTTCTTCCCGACTTCCAGCAACCGCGTGGTGCCGACCTTCAGCCTCGACAGCGGCCTGACCTTCGAGCGCGACGCCAATTACTTCGGGCGCGCCTTCCGCCAGACGCTGGAGCCGCGCGCCTACTACGTCTACACGCCGTATCGCAACCAGAGCATGCTGCCGAACTACGATTCGGCGGCCAACGACTTCAGCTTCGCGACCATCTACACCGAGAACGCGTTCTCGGGCGGCGACCGCGTCTCGGACACCAATGCCCTCACGCTCGGCGTGACCTCGCGACTGATCGATCCGGCCACCGGCGTCGAGGCCGCGCGCTTCGGCATCGCGCAGCGGCTGCGCTTCAGCGACCAGAAGGTCACGCTGCCCGGCGGCACGCCGGTGACCGACCGCGCGAGCGACCTGCTCGTGGGCGCCCAGATCAACTGGACGCCCAAGTGGAGCCTGGACACCCTCGTGCAGTACAACCCCGACACGCGCAAGTCGGAGCGCTCGGCCATCAGCGCGCGCTACAACCCCGAGCCGTATCACAACCTGAGCGCGGCCTTCCGCTATCAGGCGCCAAGCACCCCGACCGCGACCGACGGCAGCAAGTCGATCGACGTGGGCTGGCAATGGCCCATCAACGACCTGTGGGGCGACAAGGGCAAGAACCTCGGCCCCGGCAAGGGCCAGGGCGGCGGACGCTGGTATGCGGTCGGCCGGCTCAACTACAGCCTGCAGGACAAGAAACTCACGGACGGCGTGCTCGGCTTCGAGTACGACGGCTGCTGCTGGATCGGGCGCGTGGTGCTGCAGCGCATCACCACGGGCCAGGTGACGGCGAACACCCGCATCATGTTCCAGCTCGAATTCGTCGGCTTCTCCAGCATCGGCTCCAGCCCCATGCAGGCCCTGCGGCAGAACATCCAGCGCTACGAACCCCTGCGCCAACCGGGCGAAGCGCCGAGCCGCTTCACCAATTACGACTGAGACGACTGACTGAGCGACGCCATGAAATACATCCGTTCCATCATCACCCTGGGCTGCCTCGCGGCAGTGGCTGCAACGTCGGGTGCGCAGGGCTTCCGCTCCGGCACCGGCATCACGGACATCATGCGCGCCGGACCGCGCCTGGGCCCGCCGGCCGCGCGCCCGTCGACGGCGCCTGCCGCGGCGCCCGTGCAGCGCTCGGCTGAATTCATCGTCGCGCTGGTCAACTCGGAGCCCATCACCAACACCGACGTGCAGACGCGCGTGTCGCGGCTGATCAAGGAGAACCCGGACGCAGAGCGCGTTCCCCGCGGCGAGCTCACGCGGCTCGTGCTGGAGCGGCTGATCACGGAGCGTGCGCAGCTTCAGCTCGCGAAGGAAAACGGCATCAAGGTCGACGACGTAGCCATCGATCAGGCCGAGCAGACCGTGGCACGCCAGAACGAGATCAGCATGGTCGAGCTGCGCCGCCGCGTGGCCGCCGAAGGCATCGCGCAGCAGGACTTCCGCAACGACCTGCGTGACCAGCTGCTGCTCACGCGCCTGCGTGACCGCGAGGTCGAGTCGAAGGTCAAGATCAGCGACGTCGAGGCCGACGAATACCTGCGCGATCAGCGCAATCAAACCGTCAAGAACGCGGCGCTGGAGAACCTCAACCTCGCGCAGGTGCTGGTGGCCGTTCCCGAGAACGCCACCGACGCCCAGGTGGCCGCGGCACAGAAGAAGGCACAGGACCTTGCCCAGCGCGCCCGCGCCGGCGAAGACTTCGCCAAGCTGGTGCGCGAGAACTCCGATTCGCCCGACCGCGCCAACGGCGGCGCCATCGGCATGCGCAGCGCCGACCGTTATCCGTCGCTGTTCGTCGAGGCCACGCAATCGACCGCGGTGAACGGCATCGCCGGGCCCGTGCGCTCCAGCGCCGGCTTCCACGTGCTCAAGGTCATCGCCAAGGCCCAGATCGGGTCGGGCGACGCCACGGTCACGCAGACCCAAGTGCGCCACATCCTGCTGCTCAACGACCCCAAGCGCACCACGGCGCAGGCGGTTGCGCAGCTGGCCGAATTCAAGCGCCGCGTGCAGGCCGGCACCGCCGACTTCGCCGGCCTCGCCCGCGACAACTCGCAGGACGGCAGCGCCAAGGACGGCGGCGACCTCGGCTGGTCGCGCCCGGGCCAGTTCGTGCCCGAATTCGAGGAAGCCATGGACCGGCTCGCGCCGGGCCAGATCAGCGATCCCGTGGTGTCGCGCTTCGGCGTGCACCTGATCCAGGTGGTCGGCCGCCGCGATTCCAAGCTCAGCCAGTCGGAGCAGCGCGAAGCCGCGCGCGCCGCGCTGCGTGAACAGCGCGTGGAGGAGGCCTTCACCACCTGGGTGCAGGAAGTGCGCGCGCGCGCCTACGTCGAGTACCGCGACCCACCCCAGTCCTGATTCGATGGCACACATCGCCAGGAAGCGGTTCGGGCAGCACTTTCTGTCCGACGGGGGGATCATCGATGCGATCGTGCGCGAGATCGCGCCGCAGCCTGGCGACGCCATGGTCGAAATCGGGCCGGGGCTCGCGGCGCTGACGCAGCCGCTGGTCGAGCGGCTGGGCCGCCTCACCGTGATCGAACTCGACCGCGACCTCGCCAAGCGCCTGCGCGAGCATCCGCAGCTCGACGTGATCGAGTCGGACGTGCTCAAGGTCGACTTTGCGGAGCTGGCCGCCAGGTTCCCGGCCAAGCCGCTGCGCGTGGTGGGCAACCTGCCCTACAACATCTCCACGCCTATCCTGTTCCACCTGCTGGGCAGCGCTCACCTCGTCGCCGACCAGCACTTCATGCTGCAGAAAGAGGTGATCGACCGCATGGTGGCCAGGCCCGCCACCTCGGACTACAGCCGACTGAGCGTGATGCTGCAGTGGCGCTACGAGATGCAGAACGTGCTGTTCGTGCCGCCCGAGAGCTTTGACCCGCCGCCGCGCGTGGACAGCGCCGTGGTGCGGATGGTGCCGCTGGCGACGCCGCCGGCGGTCGATGCGGCCCGCCTGGGCGAGATCGTGCAGGTTGCCTTCAGCCAGCGCCGCAAGCTGCTGCGCCACACGCTGGGCAAGTGGCTGCAGGAGCACGGCTTTGCCGGTGAATTCGATGTCCAGCGGCGAGCCGAGGAAGTGCCGGTCGACGAATACGTCGCTCTGGCCCAGGCCGTCATCCCGTGAAACCCATGAAAAAAGCCCGTCTGCGACGGGCTTTTTAACGGAGGCTGCAAACGCCTAAGCCTGCTTGCTTATGCGGCGGCGAGCCAATAACCCGCATTGAAGGGGCTGCTCATGCGCAGCGCCAGGGGCGACACGTCGACCAGTTTGTCGGTCGGCATTTTTTCGCCGGCCGGTTCGGTGGAGGCTGCCGCTGCGGTTGCGGTGGTGTTCACTTCGATGCCATCGAGGGTTTCAGCGTTCGGCTGAGCCTCGTTCGCCCGTTCTGCTTGGCTGGTAGATGCAGAACGGGCTACAGAAAAGAATAGAAGCACCGGAACGGGACCTTGCGGTCGCCCCAGTAGTCCGAGGCGTCGCGGAAGATGTCGAGCAGCTGCTCGCGCGCTTCCTTGTCGAACTTGGCGTTTGCCGGGATCTGCTCCAGCACGATGACGAAACCTGGCTGCGGGCCCGATTTATGCAACGGGTCGGTCATGCAGTCGTACAGCGCGTCGAAGTTCTTCCCGAAGTGGGCCGGGAACGTGAACTGCTGCGCGATCAGGTCGAGCACATCCTGCTTGGTCTGGGCGTTGCCCAGGTTGGCGTACAGGAAGTGCTGGCCGGCCGCGTTGGCCGCGTCCTGCAGGTCGTTCACGCGGAACGCGCGGATCGATTGCACGATGTTCGGGCGTACGGCACGAAGGGATAAGGTCATCTCCGCTGGTCTTTCCATAGTCATCATCATTTCTTCGGGGCGCTTCGGGGCGCCGCTCAGGTCGTTTTCATCGCTCATGGCGCAATCCGTCTGAAACTCGCATAGTGGTCTGCGGTGTACCAGCAGGCCTCGGGCGTCGTGCGTTGTTCACCGCCGCAGACGATTCGTTGTGCACCACGGTTGCGCGAACCGGGCGTCGTAACCGTGTACTCGCGGTAGTGGCCGCGGCGTGCGGGTGGCAAAAGACGCTCGCGATTGCCGAACACCGTGCCGTCCTTGTCATACCGGAAGGGACCGCCACTCAGGATGGCCTGGTAGGTTCGTTGGCCCTGCGCCGGCAATTCGGACAGTGCGATCGTTTCCTCGGTGGACGTTTTTCCGGCGCCGAACCATCCGCGGGCCTCGGCCCCCGTCGTCAACGCCACCAGCATCAGACTGGTGAGCGCAAACTTTGTGACAGAGGACGTGATCGAGGCGTAAGCCGCCATGGGGCACCACAAGAAAAGAGCGGGGGGTTCGAATCGGCGATCAACGTCGGGTTAACCCGCAAATTCAAGCCCGCGAGTGTGCACCACGCTGGCGAAAATAGCAAGCGACTGCTCAAAGTTTGAGCAGTCGCGAGAAGATCGAGTGGCGCTTTAAGTTGGCGGCCACTCTCGCCAAAAGGCTTATCTCTCGGCGTTTGCGTCAGCCACTGTCAAGGCTGTCATGTTCACGATGCGCCGAACAGTCGCGCTGGCCGTGAGAATGTGCACAGGTTTGGCCGCACCAAGCAGAACCGGGCCGATCGCGATATTGCCGCCTGCCGCCGTCTTGAGCAGGTTGTAGGAAATATTGGCCGCGTCGATGTTCGGGAAAACCAACAGGTTGGCGTCACCCGCCAGCGCGCTGTGCGGCATGACGACCGCGCGCTGCTTGCTGTCCAGCGCCACGTCGCCGTGCATTTCGCCGTCCACTTCGAGCCAGGGCGCCTGCACGCGCAGCAGGTCGAGCGTCTTGCGCATCTTGATGGCGCTGGGCTCGTTGCTGGTGCCGAAGTTGGAATGCGACAGCAGCGCCGCCTTCGGCTTCAGGCCGAAGCGCATCATTTCCTCGGCCGCCATGGTCGTGATTTCGGCCAGTTCCTCGGGCGAGGGGTCGTAGTTGACGTGCGTGTCGACCAGGAACACCTGGCGGTCGGGCAGCAGCAGGCCGTTCATGCAGGCGTACACCGGCACGTCCTGCGGCGTGCTCTCGCAGCCGCCAGGGCGCTTGCCGATCACCTGGTCGATGTAGTGCAGGTGGATCAGCGTGGTGCCCCAGGTGCCGCAGATCATGCCGTCCACCTCGTCCTTGTGCAGCAGCATCGCGCCGATCAGCGTGAGGCGGCGGCGCATCTCGATCTTGGCGGTCTGCACCGTCTGGCCCTTGCGCTCGGTCATGCGGTGGTAGGTCTGCCAGAAGTCGCGGTAGCGGTGGTCCTGCTCGACGTTGACGATGTCGTAGTCCAGCTCTTCCTTCAGGCGCAGGCCGAACTTCTCGATGCGCTGCGCGATGACGGCCGGACGGCCGATCAGCGTCGGGCGCGCGATGCCTTCGTCGACCACGATCTGCGCGGCGCGCAGCACGCGTTCTTCCTCGCCTTCGCAGTACGCCACGCGCTTCTTGGCGGCACGCCGGGCGGCTTCGAAGATCGGCTTCATCGTCGTGCCCGAGGCATAGACGAAGTTCTGCAGCTTGTCGCGGTAGGCGTCCATGTCCTTGATCGGACGAGACGCCACGCCGCTTTCTTCGGCCGCCTTGGCCACGGCCGGCGCGATCTTCATCATCAGGCGCGGGTCGAAAGGCTTCGGGATCAGGTATTCGGGGCCGAAAGACAGCTTTTCACCCACGTAGGCAGCGGCCACGCGCTCGCTCTGCTCGGCCTGCGCCAGCTCGGCAATGGCCCGCACCGCGGCGATTTCCATCTCGTCGGTGATCGTGGTCGCGCCACAGTCGAGCGCGCCGCGGAAGATGTACGGGAAGCACAGGACGTTGTTGACCTGGTTCGGGTAGTCGGTGCGGCCCGTGGCCATGATCACGTCGTTGCGCACCGCATGGGCGTCTTCGGGCGCGATCTCGGGGTTCGGATTGGCCAGCGCGAAGATCACCGGCTTGGCCGCCATCTTCGCCACCATCTCGGGCTTGAGCACGCCGCCGGCCGACAGGCCGAGGAACACGTCGGCACCTGCAATCACTTCCGCCAGCTTGCGCATGTCGGTCTTTTGCATGTACTGGCGCTTGTCGTCATCCATCAGCTCTTCGCGGCCTTCGTAGACCACGCCGGCCAGGTCGGTGACGAACACGTTCTCGCGCTTGAGGCCCACCTTGAGCAGCAGGTTCAGGCAGGCCAGCGCCGCGGCGCCTGCGCCCGAGGTGACCAGCTTGACTTCGGCGATGTCTTTGCCCGCCACCTTCAGGCCGTTGAGCATGGCGGCCGCCACCGTGATGGCCGTGCCGTGCTGGTCGTCGTGGAACACCGGGATCTTCATGCGCTTGCGCAGTTCGCGCTCGACGTAGAAGCAATCGGGTGCCTTGATGTCCTCGAGGTTGATGGCGCCGAAGGTCGGCTCCAGAGAGGCAATGATCTCGACCAGCTTGACGGGGTCTTTCTCGTCGATCTCGATGTCGAACACGTCGACACCGGCGAATTTCTTGAAGAGAACGCCCTTGCCTTCCATCACCGGCTTGGAAGCCAGCGGGCCGATGTCGCCTAGGCCGAGCACGGCAGTGCCGTTGGAGATGACGCCGACGAGGTTGCCGCGCGAGGTGTACTTGAAGGCGTTGGCCGGGTCCTTGACGATTTCCTCGCAGGGCGCGGCCACGCCGGGCGAGTAGGCCAGCGACAGGTCGCGCTGGTTGACCATCTGCTTGGTCGCCGCGATGGCGATCTTGCCGGGAACGGGAAACTCGTGGTACTCGAGGGCGGCACGTCGCAACTCGGCGCGTTTGTCTTCGGGCGTGGGAGTCGATGAGGTCGAGGGGGTCGAATCTGACATGTGCCGTAGCTCCTGGTGGCGCTTCTTCTGGGGGCGCCGATTGTAGACCTCGGTTCGTAAAGTCATACACCGCATGGCCGGTACCAACCATGACCAAAAGCACGGGTGCACCGTCAAGTCGCTGTGGCAATATGCACAGTTCGGATAAAACCTGAAAAAACCTGACGAGGAGCAACCATGGCCCTGATGGATTTCATCAAGAAACAGTTCATCGACATCATCCAGTGGACCGAGACCGGCGATGGCACGCTGGCCTGGCGCTTCCCGATGGCGGAGATGGAAATCCAGAACGGCGCCTCGCTCACCGTTCGCGAGTCGCAGGTTGCCGTCTTCGTCAACGAAGGCAAGGTGGCCGACGTGTTCGGCCCCGGCATGTACAAGCTCACGACGCAGACGCTGCCCGTGCTCACGTACCTGAAGAACTGGGACAAGCTCTTCGAGTCCCCCTTCAAGAGCGACGTCTATTTCTTCAGCACCCGCCAGCAGGTCGACCAGAAGTGGGGCACGCCCCAGCCGATCACGATCCGCGACAAGGACTTCGGTGCCGTGCGCCTGCGCGCCTTCGGCAACTACTCCTTCCGCATCGGCGATGCCAAGGCCTTCCACACCGAAATCTCCGGCACGCGCGACATCTATTCCGTGGCCGACCTCGACGGCCAGTTGCGCGGACTGGTGTTGCAGAACATCAGCAACGCCATCGCCTCCAGCGGCGTGCCCTTCCTCGACCTCGCGGCCAACCAGATCCAGTTCGCGCAGGCGCTCGCTGCGCAGCTCGTGCCCGAGTTCGAGAAGATCGGCATCAAGCTCGAGAACATCACGGTCCAGAACGTCTCGCTGCCCGAAGAGCTGCAGAAGATCCTCGACCAGAAGATCGGCATGGGCATGGTCGGCAACGACATGGGCAAGTTCATGCAGTACCAGACGGCGCAGGCCATTCCCAAGTTCGCCGAGGGCGCTGCCAATGGTGGCGGCATCGCGGGCGACGCGATGGGCCTGGGCGCCGGCGTGGCGCTCGGCCAGGTGCTCGCGCAGAACCTCGCGCAGGGCCTGAGCCCCAACGCGGCCGCGCAGGCCGCGGCAACGCAGCAGCAACCCGCCGTGGCCGTGGTGAGCCCCACCGACGTGATGACCACACTCGAGAAGCTTGGCGAACTCAAGACCAAGGGCATCCTCACCCAGGAAGAGTTCGACGCCAAGAAGGTCGAACTACTCAAGAAGCTCGTCTGACCCGGCGCTATGTTCCCGATAGCGCCTGACGCCCGTTCGACGGGCGTCAGAAGCCTCATTGGCTTGAAAAACTCGTGGCCGTCCACGCCATGGCTGATGTGCCATGGCTGAGGAAACCGGCAACCAACGCTACTACCGCGCGCCCTGCCCCGGCTGCGGCGCGCCGGTCGAATTCCGCTCGGCGCAATCGACGCACGCGGTCTGCCCCTACTGCCAGAGCACCGTCGTGCGCCAGGGCGACACGCTTGCGCGCACCGGCAAGATGGCCGAGCTGTTCGACGACTTCAGCCCGCTGCAGCTGTTCGCCGCCGGCCGCATCCAGGACAAGCCCTTCACGCTGATCGGCCGGCTGCAGTACACCTACCCGGGCGGCCGCTGGACCGAATGGATCGCCGCGCTCGACGGTGACCGCACCGCGATCCTCAGCGAGGACAACGGCGCCTACGTCTTTGCGTTGCCCTTCGACCTCCAGCGCGCCGCGCCGCCCTGGAACGAGCTGCGCGTGAGCGCGACCACGGCCTTCGCCGGCCAGAGCTACACCGTCACCTCGAACGAGCAGGTGGCGCTGACCTCTGCGCAAGGCGAACTGCCGCACCTGCCCGAGCTCGGTCGCCCCTTCGCGATGGTCGAGCTGCGCAACGACAAGGGGCTGGTGCTCAGCATCGACTACGGCACCGCGACGCCCGGCGCCTACCTCGGCCGCTCGGTGCAGCTCGAAGACCTGCAGCTCACCGGCCTGCGCGAGGAGTCCGCCAAGGACGAAAAGGGCCGCAGCTTCAACTGCCCCAACTGCGGCTCGCCCGTCACTGTCAACCTGGCCGACAGCAAGAGCATCACCTGCCGTTCGTGCAACAGCATCATCGACCTGTCGCAGGGCATCGGCGGAGAGCTCAGGCACGCCACGCAGGACGAGCCCGTGCGCCCGCTCATCGCGCTCGGCAGCATGGGGCAGTTGCAGGGCGCGCAGTGGCAGGTGGTCGGCTTCCAGCACCGCATGGGCAGCGAGCCCGGCGACGACGAGCAGTTCGGCTGGGACGAGTACCTGCTCTACAACAAGAAGCGCGGCTTCAGCTTCCTGGTCGATGCGGAAGACGGCTGGAGCATGGTCAAGCCGACCACCGGCGCGCCGGTGATGGCTGAGAACGGCAGCACCGCCACCTACCTCAGCAAGCGCTACCAGCAGCAGTACGCCTACAACGCCGAAACGACCTACGTGGCGGGCGAGTTCTACTGGCAGGTCGAGCGCGGGCAGAAAACCTTCAACCGAGACTTCGCCAACGGCGGCGCACTGCTGTCGATGGAGCGCTCGGCCAACGAGCTGACGTGGTCGTCGGGCAGCAAGATCGACAGCGGCGCGGTGGCCACCGCCTTCAAGCTCGACACCAAGAAGGACATGTTCAAGCGCGCCGACGCGCTGCCCGTGAGCGCGGCCTCCGGGCTGGGCTGCGGCACCATCATCCTCATCATCGTCGTGATCATCATCCTGCTGATCATCCTGAGCACCTGCAGCGGCGGTTCGTCGAGCGGCTATCGCAGCTCGGGCGGCTCATATGGCGGCTCTTCGAGTGGCGGCGGCCACAAATGACGGCGAAGATGCACGCGATGTCTGTCTCGTCTCTCACTACTACGACTGGAGGTCCCCATGGGATTTGAATGGCTGAAACCGGGCGTGGTCCTCGGATCGCTCGTGTACGCGCTGATCGGCGTCGTGATCTTCTGGCTCTGCTTCCTGATCATCGACAAGATCACGCCCTATGACCTGTGGGGCGAGATCGTCGAGAAGCAGAACGTGGCGCTGGGGCTGGTGGTTGCCGCGATGAGTCTGGGCATCAGCATCATCGTCGCCGCAGCAATCCATTGAACGACGCGGCCCTGCCCGCGCGCACCCCGGATGCGCGGGGGCCGCAACCCGTAGAGATCGCGCTGCTCGCCAGCGTGTTCGTGGTCGCTGCCTGCGGCCTGGTCTACGAACTGAGCGCGGCCGCGCTCAGTTCCTACCTGCTCGGCGACTCGGTGCTGCAGTTCAGCACCATCATCGGCACCTATCTGTTCGCCATGGGCGTGGGCTCCTGGCTCTCGCGCTATTTCGATCGCCAGCTGCCGGCGCACTTCCTTCGCATCGAGCTGATGGTGGCGCTGATCGGCGGCGCGCTGCCGGCGATCCTGTTTCTTGCCAACGCCTACGTGCCGAGTGCTTTCCGGCTGCTGCTGTACGGCCTGGTGATGGTCGTCGGCACGCTGGTGGGGCTCGAGATTCCGCTGGTGATGCGCATCCTGAAGCGCAACATCGTGCTCAAGAACCTGGTGTCGCAGGTCCTCACCTTCGACTACCTCGGCGCGCTGGCCGTGTCGGTGGCGTTTCCGCTGATCCTCGTGCCGCAGCTCGGCATGATTCGCACCGGCCTGCTGTTCGGCTTCATGAACGCGGCCGTGGCGGTGTGGGCGCTGTGGCTGTTCCGCCATGAGCTGCGCCGCGTCGGCGCGCATGCGCTTGCGTGCTTTCTCGCTCTGGCCGCACTGGTGGCGGCCTTCGTCTGGGCCGACCACATCACCACGCTGGCGGAAGACAAGTTCTACCAGGACCGCATCGTCTTCAGCGCCACCTCGCCCTACCAGCGCATCGTGGTCACGCGCGGGCTGCTCGGGCACCGCCTGTTCCTGAATGGCAACCTGCAGTTTGCAGAGCGCGACGAGTACCGCTATCACGAGGCGCTGGTGCATCCGGTGATGGCCGCACAGGGCGCGCCGAAGAAGGTCGCCGTGCTCGGCGGCGGCGACGGCATGGCGGTGCGCGAGATCCTGAAGTACCCCTCGGTCGAGTCGGTCACGCTCGTGGAGCTCGATCCGAACATGACCAAACTCTTCACCGATCACGAGACGCTGGCCGCGCTCAACGGCCATTCGCTCTCGTCGCCCAAGGTGAAGATCGTCAATACCGACGCCTTCCAGTGGCTACAGCAGCCCGGCGACATGTTCGATGTGATCGTGGTCGACTTTCCCGATCCGACCAACTTCGCCATCGGCAAGCTCTACACCAACAGCTTCTACGCGCTGCTCGAAAAGCGCCTGTCGGCCAGCGGCTACGCGGTGATCCAGACGACTTCGCCGCTGGTCGCGCGCAAGAGCTACTGGACCGTGGCGACCACCATCGAATCGGTGGGCCTGCGCGCCACGCCGTACCACGCACACGTGCCGAGCTTCGGCGAGTGGGGCTACATCATCGCGAGCCGCCGGCCGTACCGCATGCCCGATGCGCTGCCTTCGGGCCTGCGCTTCCTGTCGCCTTCCACGCTGCCGCTGATGTTCGACTTTCCGCTCGACATGGCGCGCGTGCCGGCCGAAGTGAACCGGCTGTCGAACCAGATCCTTGTCACCACTTACGAGCAGGAGTGGGGCAAGGTGATGGCGCACTAGCCGACCATGCAAAGGCGCGAATTCCTCGGCGTGGCGGCAGGTGCGGCGGGCGCCCTCGCGCTCGCGGGCTGCGAGGCGCCGACACCGCCCATCGAAGGCGGCTTCACCGGCATCGATGTCACGCGTGGCCATGCAATGCGCGACGGCACACTCAAGAGCCAGGCGCCTGCGGTCGTGAAGCGCACCCGCGTGGTGATCGCTGGCGGTGGCGTTGCCGGCCTCGCCGCCGCCCGCGCCCTGCGGCTTTCAGGCGTCGACGACTTCACCCTGCTCGAACTCGAAGACACCGCCGGCGGCAACGCGCGCGGCGGCATCGTCAACGGCATCGCCTGCCCGCTCGGTGCGCACTACCTGCCCGTGCCCGGCGACGACGCGCGCGAGGTGCAAGACCTGCTCGAAGAGCTCGGCCTGCGCCGCCGTGTGGCGGGCCGTTGGGAATACGACGAAGTCACCCTCTGCCACAGCCCGCAGGAGCGCCTGTTCATCCATGGCGAGTGGCAGGACGGCCTGCTGCCCACGCACGGCGTGGGCGAAGGCACGCTCGCGCAGTACCGCAAGTTCGCGCAGCGCATCGACGCGCTGCAGCACGCCGCGCACTTCGCCATTCCCACGCTGAAGGTCGCCGTCACGCCCGAACTGCTGGCGCTCGACGCCATCACCTTCGCCAGATGGCTGGACGGCGAAGGCTTCAGCGACGCGCAACTGCGCTGGTACCTCGACTACTGCTGCCGCGACGACTACGGCGCCGGCATCGAGCAGGTGTCAGCCTGGGCCGGCATCCACTACTTCGCAAGCCGGCACGGCTTTCATGCGCCCGGCGATCCGACCGGCAGCGTCAACGATTCGAGCCCCGAGCGCGACGGCATCCTCACCTGGCCCGAAGGCAACGGCTGGCTCACGAAGCAGCTGGCCAAGCCGCTCGGCGAACGCCTGCGCACAGCCCAGGTCGTCACGCGTATCGCCGAAGTGCGTGGTGGCGTCGAGGTCGATGCGTGGGACGCGGCCACGAAGTCCCTCGTGCGCTGGCAGGCCGAGCGCTGCATCGTCGCGCTGCCCGTGTTCATCGCCGCGCGCGTGGTCGAGAACCCGCCCGAGGTGCTGAAGACCGCCGCCGCGCACGTGCGCTACGCCCCCTGGCTCGTGGCCAACGTGCACCTGCGCGGCCCACTGGCCGACCGGCCCGGCGCCGCGCCGAGCTGGGACAACGTGATCTATGGCACCAAGGGCCTGGGCTACGTCGACGCACGCCACCAGTCGCTCGACCCAACGCCGCGCGGCACGGTGCTCAGCTGGTACCGGCCGCTGGGCCCGAGCGGCTACGACACCGCCGACGGCCGCAAGCTGCTGCTGGAGCGTCCGTGGACCGGCTGGCGCGACGACCTGCTCGCGGAGCTGTCGGCGCCGCACCCCGACTTGCCATCGCTGGCGACGCGTATCGACATCACACGCTATGGGCACGCCATGTCGATCCCCCGGCCCGGACTGCTCGCGCAGATCGGCTCGCAGCGCACCGCGCCGGATGCAGCGCATCGCGGTAGCGTCGTGGCGGGCCGCTTGTCATTCGCGCATGCCGACTGGTCGGGCTACTCGATCTTCGAAGAGGCGTTCACGCGCGGGCACGTCGCGGGCGGCGACGCGGCAGCGGCATGAAAACGCTGGTGCTCGGCGGCTATGGCAACTTCGGTGCGCGCATCTCTCGCGCGTTGGCAGGCGATCCGGGCATTGAGCTGCTGGTGGCGGGGCGCGATGCGCAGCGCGCCACGGCGTTCGCGGCATCGCTGGGCGGCGGCGCGCGCGGGGTTCGCATCGATGTGCAGGCCGCCGACTTCGCGAGCACCTTGCACGAGTTGGGCGCCCAACTGGTGATCCACACGGCCGGCCCGTTTCAGGGCCAGGACTACCGCGTGCCGCAGGCCGTCGTGGCGGCGGGCGCGCACTACATCGACCTGGCCGATGGCCGGCGCTTCGTGTGCGACTTTCCGTCGGCGCAAGACGCTGCCTTCCGCGATGCGGGCCGTACGGCCGTCAGCGGGGCCAGCACAGTGCCGGCACTTTCCTCGGCGGTGGTCGACCGTCTCACTGCCGGTTGGCAAGGCATCCGCAGCATCGACATCTGCATCGCCCCGGCACAAGGCGCGCCGCGCGGCGAGGCCACGCTGGCCGGCGTGCTCGCCTACTGCGGCGAGCCGATCCGCGTCTGGCAAGGCGGCCGCTGGATCGAGCAACCCGGCTGGGCCGACCCCGTGGAGGTCGAGTTCGCGCGCATGAAGCCGCGCCGCGGCGCGCTTTGCGACATCCCCGATCTCGAACTCTTTCCCGCACGCTATGCCGGCGTGCAGTCGGTGATGTTCCGCGCCGCACTCGAAGTCGGGCTGGCGCAGCGCGCCTTCGCCTTCATGGCGTTCATGCACCGCATGGGTCTGCTGCCCGCGCCGCAGAAGCTGGCGCCGCTGCTGCATTCCGCAGGTGGTGTGTTCGACGCATTCGGCACCGCGCTGGGCGGCATGGTCGTGCGCGTGGAAGGCACGGATGCGCAGGGCGCGCCGGCACGCCGCGCGTGGCACATAGCCGCCGACGACAACCACGGCCCCGAGATTCCATGCATGGCCGCCATCCTGCTGGCTCGGCGCCTCGCGTGCGGCGACGATGCGTTGCCCGCGGGCGCGCATGCCTGTGCCGGCCTGCTCGCCCTGTCCGAATTCGAGCCGGAGTTCGCGCGCTGGGGCATGGTGACCGACGTGGTCGAAGAAGTGGCAATCGCAGTGGCAGGCCATGGCGCACCAGCGCTTTGAGTTCGACATGCCGGCGCCGGCCGACGTTGTCTTCGACGCTTTCCACTACCACGTGTGGCGCGCACGCTGGGACTCGCTGGTCGGCAACGCCCGCGTGGTGGGCGGTGCGCCCTGCCCGTTCGTCGGCGCCGAGACCGAGAACGTGGGCGGTGGCTGGCTGCGCGGCTTGTCGATGCGAACGCGCTTCGTGAGCTTCGACCGACCACACGTGGCGGCCGCCTCGATGATCGGCCGCTCCTTTCCCTTCAACCGCTGGGCTGCGTCCATGCGGCACCGCGACACGCAGCCCGGCCACTCGGTACTGATCTATGTCTACACCATCGAGGCCGGGCCAAAGGCGTTGCGCTGGCTGCTGGAGCCGGTGGTCGCGTGGGTTTTCGCACGGCAGACGCAGCGGCGCTTCGCGCGCATGCGCGCGTTCCTGGCCACACATGCGCATGAAGTTGTCGCGTGGCAGCACAGGCAGCACGGGAGTTCCGCCGCATGAAGGACGCCGGGTGCTCCCCGCAGCGAAATAAAGTAGGAGGCCGCAGGCCGGGGGACATTCGCGGAGGGGAGCACCCGGTGTCCTTCGCACACACCCCGAACAGGAGCGCCCCGAACGCCCCGCCATGAATCATTGAGATAAAGGCCCCGCGCAGGCCTGTGCAGTTTTCACCAAGACTTCACACACAGCGCCATTGCTTCACAGATGGTCCGCAAACTCGCGGACGCCAACAAAAACACAGTGGGAGCGTCCATGCTTCAAGTCGCCAATCGAAAACTCGCGTCGTTCAGCGACGTGCTCTTCACCGGACTGGGCCGCGTGCTCGGTTTTTTGCGTCCGGTGGCCCGTGGGCTCATCGGTTCCTGGCGACCACCGGGCTGGCTGCGCATCGCGGGCGCCTTCCTGCTCTTCGGACTGCAGTGGCTGCAGCAGCGGCTGGCCTGGGTGGTGTTGCTCCTTCTGCTCGTGCTGGCCGGCTGGATGGCCAGCCCCCATGTGATCAAGTGGTGGCACGGCCTCACGCCCGATCGCGTCGAACCCGTCGTTGCCACCGCGAAGACCGAGCCGCCGCAGCGCACGCAGATCGAGCTCGACAGGGGCCCGAACCCCTTCGTCATCAACTTCTCGGCCTCGGTGGCGCCCATTGCGCGCATCGGCCAGGAGGCCACCGGCGTCACCATCGAGCCCGCCATTGCCGGCCGCTGGACGTGGACCAAGCAGAACCGGCTTGAATTCCTGCCCGCGCAAGACTGGCCCATCGGCCAGCCGTACAAGGTGCAGATCGCTGACAGCGCACTCGCGCCGCACATCGAGATGGCGCTGCGCAAGTACGAGTTCATCTCGCCCGAATTCACCGCGCAGATCAACGCCGCCGAGTTCTATCAAGACCCAGTGCAGGCCAACGTGCGCCGCGCGCTCTTTCAGGTGCACTTCTCGCACCCCGTGAATACGGCCGAGTTCGAGAAGCGCCTGGTGCTGACCTACGACCAGCCCTGCAGCTCCTCCTTCTTCAGCGTGGGCAAGTGCGCGAGCGAGAAGTTCACGGTCAGCTACGACAAGCTGCGCCTCAACGCCACCCTGCAGTCTGAACCGCTGCCGATCCCCGAGAAGACTCGCCCGGCGATTCTCAGCCTCACCTCCGGCACGGTTGCGCAGAAGGGCGGCCCGGCGCTGCGTGCCGACATGTCCCGCGCGGTCGACATCCCCGGCCTCTTCAGCCTGAGCATCGCCAGCATCGAACCCACCATCGTCACCGGAGAGAACGGCGAGCCCGAGCACGTGATGCACGTCGCCGCCTCGATGCCTGTGCACGAGCGCGAAATGGCGCGCGTGGTGCAGGCATGGCTGCTGCCCGCGACAGAAGAAGCCAAGGGCGACCCCGACGAGAAATTCGACTGGTCCGCTGACCCGTCGAAGGTCACCGACGCCGTGCTGCGCCGCGCGAAGAAGCTCAACCTGCAGCCCATCGCCAGCGAGCGCGAAGTGACCGAGATGGTCAGCTTCCGCATGCCGCAGGCCGAGGGCGGCCGCTACCTGCTGGTGCGCGTGGCCAAGGGCCTGAAGACGCCCGGCGGCTACCAGCTCGGCGCCGCACGGCAAGACGTGCGCCTGCTCAAGACCTTCGCGCCCGAGCTCACCATCATGAGCCAGGGCTCGCTGCTCGCACTGTCGGGCGAGCGCAAGCTGCCGATCCTCGTGCGCGACCTGCCCGGCATCCGACTCGAAATCGGCCGCCTGCTGCCGCAGCAGCTGCAGCATCTGGTGACCCAGACCAACGGCGACTTCTCGCATCCGCAGTTCTACAGCGGCCTGCAGTCGGACAACCTCGTCGACCGCTTCCAGAAGGAGATTCCGCTCAGCATTCCCGCCGGCAAGGCGCACTACGAAACCGTCGACTTCGCGGAGTACCTGCGCAACGACGTGGCCGACCGCCGCGGCGTGTTCCTGCTCAAGGTGCAGGGCTACGACCCCAAGGCGAAGAAGAAGCCCGAGGGCGATGAGCAGCAAGCCCAGCCCGAAGACGAACAGCAGCAGGAAGAACAGTCGTCCGACGAAGAAGGCAACGGCGAAGGCGGCAGCCCCGAGCAGCAGCTCGACCAGCGCCTCGTGCTCGTCACCGACCTTGGCATCGTCGCCAAGAAGTCGCTCGACGGCACGCGCGACGTGTTCGTGCAGAGCATTGCCAACGGCCAGCCCGTGGCCGGCGCACTGGTCGAGGTGTGGGGCCGCAACGGCATGATCGTCGCGTCGCAGGCCACAGATGCGACGGGCGCCGCCAAGCTGCCCAACCTTGCCGGCTACCAGCGTGAGAAGGCACCGGTGGTGCTCGTCGTGCGCAAGGATGGCGACCTGAGCTTCCTGCCCTTCAATCGCAACGACCGCACGCTCGACATTTCCCGCTTCGACGTCGGCGGCCTGCGTGCGGCCGGCGTGCCGAACCAGATGACGGCCTATGTCTTCAGCGACCGCGGCATCTACCGTCCCGGCGACACCATGCACATCGCGATGATGGTCAAGGCCGGCAACTGGGGCACCTCGCTGCGCGACCTGCCGCTCGAAGCCGAGATCATCGATGCGCGCGGCCTCAGCGTGCGCCGCGAAAAACTCAAGCTCGGCCCCGGCGGTGCGGCGGAAATTGCCCACACCACGCAAGACACATCGCCCACCGGCAACTACACCGTCAACCTCTACCTGCCGCGCGAATCGTCGCCCGGCACGCCCGAGGTCGAAGGCCTGCTGATCGGCAGCACCACGGTGAAGGTGCAGGAGTTCCTGCCCGATCGCACCAAGGTCACGGCCAAGCTCAGCAGCGAGATTGCCGAGGGCTGGGTCAAGCCCAAGGACCTGAAGGCGCTCATCGACGTGCAGAACCTCTTCGGTACGCCTGCGCCCGATCGCAAGGTCGAAGGCACGCTTACGCTGAGCCCCGGCTTCCCGATGTTCCGCGCCTTCACCGACTACGCCTTCTTCGATCCGCAGCGCGCCGCCGACAAGCAGGTCGACGACCTGGGCAGCGTTCAGACCAGCGCCGACGGCAAGGCCGAGTTCGACCTGCGCCTGTCGCGCTTCGACGCCGCCACCTACCAGGTGCACGTGCTTGCCAAGGCTTTCGAGCCCGAGGGCGGGCGCAGCGTGTCGGCCGAGGCGCAGACGCTGGTGAGCGACATGCCCTACCTCGTCGGCGTGAAGGTCGACGGCGACGTCGGCTACGTGAGCAAGGGCGCCGCGCGCAACGCCACCGTGATCGCCATCGACCCGCAGGCGAAGAAGACGGCCGTGGCCGACCTGAAGATCGAGCGCGTGGAGCGCAAGGTGCTGTCGGTGCTCATCAAGCAGGACAACGGCTTGTACCGCTACGAGTCGCGCCGCAAGGAAGTCGTGCTCGACGAGAAGCCCTTCGCCATCGCCGCGGCCGGCAACAACGTGGCGCTGGACACCAGCGCGCCTGGCAACTTCGCCTATGTGGTGCGCAATGCGCAGGGGCTGGAGCTCAACCGCGTGGAATACAGCGTGGCGGGCAATGCCAACGTGTCGCGCTCGCTCGACCGCAACGCCGAGTTGCAACTCACGCTCGACCGCAAGGACTACGAGCCGGGGCAGGAGATTGCGGTGAGCATTCGCGCGCCGTACGTGGGTGCGGGTCTCATCACCATCGAGCGCGACAAGGTCTATGCCCACGCATGGTTCAAGACCGACAAGACCGCCTCGGTGCAGAAGATCGTGCTGCCCAAGGACTTCGAGGGCACCGGCTACATCAACGTGCACTTCGTGCGCGACCCAGCCTCTGACGAGGTCTACATGAGCCCGTTGTCGTACGGCGTCGTGCCCTTCGCCACCGCGCTGACCAAGCGCACCGCCAACCTGCAGCTCACCAGCAGCGAACTGGTGAAGCCGGGGCAGACCGTGAAGATGAAGCTCACCAGCGACAAGCCCACGCGCGCCGTGGTGTTCGCGGTGGACGAAGGCATCCTGCAGGTGGCGCGCTACAAGACGCCCGACCCGCTGAAGCACTTCTTTCAAAAGCGCGCGCTCGAAGTCGGCACCCTGCAGACGCTCGACCTGATCCTGCCGGAGTTCAAGAAGCTCATGCAGGGCGCCGCACCCGGCGGCGACGGAGAAGGCGAACTCGGCAAGCACCTGAACCCGTTCAAGCGCAAGCGCGACAAGCCGGTGGCCTACTGGTCGGGCCTGGTCGACGTGAACGGCAGCCGCGAGTTCAGCTACACCGTGCCCGAGAGCTTCAACGGCAGCCTGCGTGTGATGGCCGTGGCAGTGAACGACGAGACCACCGCCGCCAAGACCACCCGCACCGTGGTGCGCGGCGACATGGTGATACTGCCGAACGCACCGCTCGCGATGGCGCCCGGCGATACGGTCGAAGTGGGCGTGGGCCTTGCGAACAACATCGTGGGCTCGGGCAAGGAAGCGCCTATTGCGCTCACGCTCACCGCCTCCGGCGGGCTCGAAGTGGTGGGCGACGCCACGCAGACGCTCAAGGTCAACGAGCGCGGCGAAGCCAGCACCAGGTTCAACGTGCGTGCCAAGCCGGGCGAACAGGCGGTGCTGGGTTCTTCCGCGCTGGTGTTCACCTCGACGCACAAGACCTTCAGCGCGCGCCTGTCGACCGAAGTGAGCGTGCGGCCCGCATCGCCCTTCGTCACGCTGGTGCAGGCCGGCAGCTTCCAGCGCGCGGGCGAGCTGTCGAGCCAGGCCGACCTGTACCCGAACTTCCGCCAGAGCGACGTGGCCGTATCGGCTGCACCGTGGGCCTTCGCGACCGGGCTCATGCAGTATCTGGAGGCGTACCCGCACGGCTGCACCGAGCAGATCACGAGCCAGACTTTCCCTGCAGTGCTGCTCGCGGGTCGCCCCGAGCTGGTGAAGGAAATGGCGCGCGGCCGCACGGCCGAGCAGGGCCCGATGCCCGAGGCGCGCAAGACCTTCGAGCGCTACCTCGTGCAGCTGCGTGCACGGCAGACGGCCGACGGCGGCTTCTCGCTGTGGCCCGGCGCCGGCACCGATGCCTTCGCCACGCTGTACGCAGTGCACCTGCTGGTCGAAGCCAAGGACCACAAGCTGCCGGTGCCGCAAGACCTGCTGCAGAAGGCGAACGCCTACCTGCAGGGCTGGCTCGGCAGCGGCGACGCTTCGCTAGACGGCTGGCGCCAGCGCACGCAGGCCGCCTACCTGCTGACGCGCCAGGGCATCATCGCGCCGGCCGCGCTGGCCAACCTGCGCGAAGCATGGCGCAGCAAGCAGACGCAGGGCTGGAGCGACGACCTCGGCGCCGTCTACCTTGCCGCGAGCTACCAGCTCGTGAAGCAGGAGCAGGTGGCCAACGAGCTGCTCAACCCGGTGTGGGCCGACCTGCTCGCGCGCACGGAGAAGAAACAGCGCCGCAACGTCTGGGGTGCCTACTACGACCCGCTGGTGCACGACAGCATGACGCTGCACCTGGTGGGCCGGCACTTCCCGTCGCGCCTGAAGACGCTGAAGCCCGCGGTGTGGGAAGGCATGGCGGCGATGGTGCGCGACGGCTGGTACAACAGCCTGTCGTCGGCCTCGATGCTGCTCGCGGTCGATTCGTACTTCGAGGCCGTGGGGCAGAACGTCGAGGGCAAGCTCACGGCGAGCGCCGTCAACGCGCAAGGCCAGGCCGCAGCGCTCGCGCTGGGTGCGGTGAACCCGATCACGCGCGCCGCGGTGCCGGCCGGCACTGCCAAGCTGAAGCTGTCGAACGACAGCGACTTCAACCTGTACTACAGCTGGGCCGAGCAGGGCTTCGAGCGCAACGTGCCCGCCACGGCGGTGAACAAGGGCCTCGAAATCTTCCATGAAGTGCTCGATGCCAAGGGCAACCCGATCACCAAGGCGAAGCTCGGCGAAGAGGTCACGGTGCGGGTGCGCGTGCGCAGCCTGGAGCGCGCGCAGCTCAATGACGTGGCGCTGGTCGACGTGCTGCCCGGTGGCCTCGAGCCGGTGCTGCAGGCCGTGGGTGATGACGACGATGCCAACGCCGACGCGCCGATCTGGAAGAAGCGCCTGGGCGGAGGCGGCTCGTGGAAGGTGCAATACGCCGACATCCGCGAAGACCGCGTCGTGTTCTACGGCAGCGTCAACAAAGACCTGCTCGAAGTGACCTACAAGGCTCGCGCCACCAACGTCGGCGACTACGTGGTGCCGGCGGCGTATGGCGAGGCGATGTACGACCGGCGGGTGTTCTCGCGCTCGGCGGGTGCGCGCTTCCAGGTGGTGGGGAATTGAAAACAGCGAGCCCCGCCTTTGTCCCCTCTCCCGCTTGCGGGAGAGGGCCAGGGTGAGGGTGCAGCGTCACCATGACCACCGTGCCCGATCCATCGCCGCCGCCCTCACCCCAACCCTCTCCCGGAGGGAGAGGGAGGAAAGCCGTGATTGCCTTGGCGCTCATCGCCGCATTGCTCGCCCTGTTGCGCTTCTGGCCGCACGCACCGTTGAGCGAAACCGTAGGCAGCTCCCGCGCCGTGTATGCGCAAGGCGGCGAGCTGCTGCGCCTCACGCTCGCAGGCGACGAGCAATACCGGCTCTGGGTGCCGCTCGATCGCATCTCGCCCACGCTGGTCGACGCGGTGCTGCTGTACGAAGACCGGCGCTTCTATGCGCACCCAGGCGTCAACCCCGCCGCGCTGGCGCGCAGCGCCTGGCGCATTGCCAGCGGCGAGCGCAGGCAGGGCGGCTCGACGCTCACGATGCAGCTCGCGCGCCGCGTCTACGGCATCGACAGCCGCACGCCTACCGGCAAGGTCGCGCAGATATTCGCGGCGCTGTGGCTCGAAGCGCGCTTCAGCAAGCACGACATCCTGGAGGCGTATCTCAACACCGCGCCCTACGGCGGCAACATCGAAGGCGTGCAGGCCGCGAGCCTCATCTACTTCCGCAAGGACGCCGCCAAGCTCAGCCTGCCCGAGGCGCTGACGCTCGCCGTGATTCCGCAGAATCCCGTCAAGCGCATCGCCGAGCGCGGCCGCAATGCCGAGCTGCAATCAGCACGCGAACGCCTGTGGGCGCTGTGGGCCGAGCGCGATCCGACCGCGAAGCAGCACGCGCCTGATGCGCAGCTTGCGTTGTCGGCGCAGTCGCGCGGCAGCCTGCCCTTTCTTGCGCCGCACGCCACCGACATGCTGCTTGCGCAGGAGCGCGGCGTGCAGGAAGTGCGCACCACCATCGACCTGCGCATGCAGGCCACGCTCGAACGCGTGATGGGCCAGTACCTGCGCACGCATGCCGACGTGGGCATGACGAATGCGAGCGCGCTGCTGCTCGACGCCTCGACCATGCAGGTGCGCGCCATGATCGGCTCGGCCGACTTTCGCAACGACGCCATCTCGGGCCAGGTCAACGGCGTGCTGGCCAAGCGCTCGCCGGGCTCCACGCTCAAGCCCTTCATCTATGCGTTGGCGCTCGACCAGGGGCTGCTGCATCCTAAGACGATGCTGAAGGACGCGCCGACCTCCTTCGGCCCCTACACGCCCGAGAACTTCGACCATCGCTTCGCCGGCCCGCTGCCGGCGCAGGAGGCGCTGATCCGCAGCCGCAACGTGCCCGCGGTGGCCCTGGCCGCGAAGCTCTCGAAGCCGGGTCTCTACGACTTCATGCGGCTCGCGGGCGTGCAGAAGCTGCAGAGCGAATCGCACTACGGCCTTGCGCTGGTGCTGGGTGGTGGCGAGGTGACGCCCGAGGAGCTGGCGGGCATGTACGCGACGCTGGCCAACGGCGGCATCTCGCAGCCCATTCGCTACACGCAGCCCGCGCCCGACGAACGGCCCACGCAGCCGCTGCGCCTGCTGAGCGAGGAGGCTTCTTTCATCACGCTCGACATGCTGCGCCACACGCCGCGCCCCGACACCACGCTGCCCGCGCGCCCCGCCATCGCGTGGAAGACGGGCACGTCCTGGGGCTTTCGCGACGCATGGACGGCCGGCGTGTTCGGCCGTCACGTGCTGGTGGTGTGGGTGGGCAACTTCGATGGCACCAGCAACCCCGCGCTGGTGGGCGTCGATGCGGCCGCGCCGCTGTTCCTGCGCATGGTCGATGCGCTGCGCGCCGAGCGGCTCGACCCCGGCGAGGTCGCGTCGCGCCAGCCGCCGGATCTGAGGCAGGTCGAGGTCTGCGCTGCGACGGGCGGCCTGCCCGACGCGCTGTGCCCGGTGCGCACCATGACGTGGTTCATCGCCGGCAAGTCGCCGATCCAGGTCAGCAACCTGCACCGCGCGGTGTGGGTTGACGAGACGACCGGCAAGGTGGTCTGCGGCCCGCAGCCCAACGCGCGCCAGCAGGTGGTGGAGCAATGGGGCAGTGACATGCGCCGCCTGTTCCGACAGGCCGGCCTGCCGCGCGCGAGCGCACCGGCCGATGGCTGCGAGAAAGACGGCGACGCACCTGAAAGCGCGCCACTCATCACCTCGCCCCTGCGCGGCGTGCGCCACACGCTGCGCGCGAAGAAGCCCGAGCCGCTGGTGCTGCGCGCCGAGGCCGCTGCGGGCACGCAGACGATCTACTGGTTTGCTGACGACGCGCTCATCGGCCGCGCCGCGCCCGGCGAAGGCATCACGTGGATGCCCGACCTCGCGGCGTCGGGCCGGCGCTATGTGCTGCGCGCGGTCGACGACCAGGGGCGCGCCGAGTCGCGCGAGGTGACGGTCGACATTGCACCTTGAAGGGATGTCATGGCTGCGTCATGCCTTCTCGGCATGGTCGCGTGTCTTTAACTTGAACACTTTCCTGCTCATGATGCGTCTTGCTTCCCTGTCCTTCGTCGCCCTCGCCGCTGCGCTCGCATGCGGCGCCGCGGCCGCACAGACCGCCTTCCCCGCCACGCTCTCCGGCCACGCCGTGCTGCCCGCGCAAAGCTTTGTGGCCGCGCCCAAAGATGCGCCGGCCGACCTGCAGGTCAGCGGCAAGTTCACGACCGGCAAGCGCGTCGAAGCGGTCGGCACGGTCGAAGGTCTTTCGGCCGGCCGCGGCACCGGCGTGTCGGTGCCCTTCAAGGGCCAGCCCCTGCAGGGCCACTCGGGCATCAAGAAGATGGACGACGGCAGCTTCTGGATCCTCACCGACAACGGTGCGGGCGCGAAGGCCAACTCGCCCGACTTCATGCTCTACCTGAACCACTACAAGGTGGACTTCAAGGGCGGCAAGCTCAATCGCATCAACACCATCTTCCTGCACGACCCCGACAAGAAGGTGCCCTTCCGCATCGTCCACGAAGGCACGAAGCAGCGTTACCTGACGGGCTCCGACTTCGACCCCGAGAGCTTCCAGTTTGCCGGCGGCGCGCTGTGGATCGGCGAAGAATTCGGCCCCTTCCTCATCAAGGCCGACCTGAAGGGCAAGGTGCTCGCGGTGTTCGACACGCAGGTCGACGGCAAGGTCGTGCGCTCTCCCGACCATCCGGCCGTGACCACGCCGGGCGCACCGGGTGGCGCGGTCGACTTCCAGATCAAACGCTCCAAGGGTTTCGAAGGCATGGCCTCGTCGAAGGACGGCAGCAAGCTCTATGCGTTGCTCGAAGGCCCGGTGTGGAACGCCGAGGCCAAGGACTACGAAAAGGTCGAAGGCAAGGAAGCGCTGCGCGTGCTGGAGTTCGACGTGGCCACCGAGAAGTGGACCGGCCGCCACTGGAAATACGTGCTCGAAGCCAATGGCAACGCCATCGGCGACTTCAACATGATCGACGGCACCACGGGCCTGATCATCGAGCGCGACAACGGCGAAGGCACGAGCGACAAGGCCTGCCCCGAAGGCCAGAAGCGCACCGATTGCTTTCATGACATCGCCAAGTTCAAGCGCGTCTACAAGGTCGAGCTGAGCGACGCGAACGTGGGCGGCCCGGTGCGCAAGATCGGCTACATCGACCTGCTGAACATCGCCGACCCCGACAAGCTCGCACGCAAGCCGCTGAACGACGGCGTGCTGAAGTTCCCTTTCTTCACGATCGAAAACGTCGACGTGGTCGACGCCACGCACATCGTGGTCGGCAACGACAACAACCTGCCCTTCTCGAGCAGCCGCGAGCCGAACAAGGCGGATGACAACGAGCTGGTGCTGCTGGAAGTCGGGGCATTGCTGCAGGCGAAGTAAGTTGCCCTGGCCGGGGCGAAAGCCCCGGCTCGCAGACTGGGCGGTAGGGAAAAGTTCTTGCCAGATGAGTATCATTCTCATCTTCGTTAGCCCTTTTCCCTTTCATGAATCCCCGAACGACCCCGCCCGCCGTCCGGCGCGCGCCGTGACCATCGGCGTTCGTTATCGCCTCGGCGTGGCCTCTCGCGCAGCAGCAGCCATCTTCGGCGGCTACGGCGTCGCCGCCCTGTCCGCCGCCGTGCTTGCGCTCTGCCTGCCTGCCGCTTTCGGCATGGCCCGCAGCGAAGCCGCGATGACCGGCACGCTCGCTTCCTTCGCCATCTTCGCGTTCGCGGTGATGTGGGTTTTTGCCGCGCGCACCGCGCTGCGGGCCTGGTCCGGCCTCGTCATCGTCGCGGCACCGCTGGCCCTGCTGTTGCTGCTGCTCATGCGCACCACCGGAGGCGCCGCATGAAGGAAGGCTTCCGCCAGTCGATGGCCTGGCTGCACACATGGTCGGGCCTGCTGGTCGGCTGGGTGCTGTTCATGGTGTTCGCGGCTGGCACGGCTTCGTATTTCAAGGACGAGATCACGTTCTGGATGAAGCCGGAGCTGCACGCGGTCGCGCAGAACGCCGTGCCGCCGGTCAAGGCCGTCGAGAGCGCCGTAGCCTACCTGCAGCAACGCGCTGCGGACAGCCCGCGCTGGTTCATCAACCTGCCGAATGAGCGCCAGCCGTCGACCGACGTGCTGTACCTCGCGCCGCCCGCACCGGCCGGTGCTGCAGCAACTGCCAAGGCCGGCGAGAAGCCCCGCCGCCGCTTCGACCGCGCCTCGCTCGATCCCGCCACCGGCGAAGCCATCAGCGCACCGCGCGTCACGCGGGGCGGCGAATTCTTCTACCGCCTGCACTTCGACCTGCACTACATGCCCGCGCTGTGGGCACGCTGGATCGTCGGCTTCTGCGCGATGTTCATGCTGGTCGCCATCTTCAGCGGCATCGTCACGCACAAGCGCATCTTCAAGGACTTCTTTACCTTCCGCCCGAAGAAGGGCCAGCGCTCGTGGCTCGACGCGCACAACGTCACCGCCGTGCTCGCGCTGCCCTATCACCTGATGATCACGTACACGGGCCTGGTCACGCTGATGTTCATGTACATGCCCTGGGGTCCGCAGGTGGCCTACAAGGACCGCGGCGGCGAGCAGGCCTTCTTCTCCGAGGCCTTTCCCGGCAGTGGCCGCGACCAGTTCAAGGCCTCGGGCAACAGGGTGCCGCTAGCGCCCATCGCGCCGATGATGGCGCAGGCCTCCGCGCACTGGGGCGGCGCGGCGGTGGGCCGCGTCACGGTGCATCAGCCCAACGACGCCAACGCGGTGGTTTCGCTCACGCGCGCCGAGGGGCCGCAGCTGTCGTACGACCAGCCGTCGATGCAGTTCAACGGCGCGACCGGCGCGCTCATCGGCGCGTTCGGCGATGTGCCCAAACCGGCGGCCGAGACGCGCGGCGTGCTCTACGGCCTGCACATCGGCCGTTTCGGCGATCCGCTGCTGCGCGCGCTGTTCTTCCTCTCGGGGCTCGCGGGCTGCCTGATGGTCGCGACGGGGCTTCTGATGTGGGCCGTGAAGGAACGGCAGAAGTTCGCGAAGACGCTCAAGCAGGGCGGCCGCGTCAGCTTCGGGCTGCGGCTGGTCGACGGACTGAATCTCGGCGCCGTCGCCGGCCTGCCCGTCGCGATGGCTGCCTTCTTCTGGGCCAACCGCCTGCTGCCAGTCGATGTGGTCGAGCGTGGCGAAGCGGAGATCCGCTGGTTCTTCATCGTCTGGGGCACGACCGCCGTGCTGGGCCTGCTGCGGCCCACCTTGCGCATGTGGCAAGCGCAGCTTGCGTTGGGCGCGCTGTTGTTCGCGGGGCTGCCGGTGCTCAATGCGTTCACCGGCCCCGCGCCGCTGACGGTGAGCCTGCGCAACGGCCCGACCTCGGTGGCGGGCTTCGACCTGGTCGTGATCGCGCTGGGCCTGGGGCTCGCGGGCGCTGCATGGCTCGTGGAGCGCAAGCGCCGCAAGTCGATTGCGAAGCAGGCGGCGGCGAAGACGCCACCACCATCATCGACGCTTGCCACTTCGGGCCAGGGCTCATGACGAGCGACTCGCTGCTCCTCGGCCTCGTGTTCGCCGCATCGCTTGCGGGCTTCTGCGCGCTGAGCCTTGCGATGGACCGCCACAGCGAAGACGTCTTCGGCCGCGGCAGCACGCCGGGCCCGTGGCGGCGCTGGCTGCAACTGGGTGGCGCCGTGCTGCTGTGCCTGTCGCTGGTCGCGAGCCTGCGGGTGGCGGGCAGCACGATTGGCTGGGTGCTTTGGCTGGGTGCGCTCACGGCGGCAGCGCTATCCACGGTGGGGTTGCTCAGCTATGCGCCGCGCCGCTTTCACTGGATCGCATTCGCGGCCGCAGCGGTCACGCTGTGCAGCCTGCTGCTGGCCGCGTCGATCACGGCGTGATGCGCAGCGCCTGCCCGCAGATCGCGCTCTTCATGCCGGCCGCCGCACCGAGCTGCCGCCCGAGAGCACGCCCTGCGTCATCGGCAGCGCCATGAAGTCGTGCGGGAAGCCCATCGCGACGGCGCTGGCCGCATCGAGGCGCTGCAGCGCGGAGCCGTCGAGCTCTACATCGAGCGCACCAAGGTTGTCCTCGAACTGAGCGAAGGTGCGCGCGCCGATGATCGGCATCACCGTCGGCGCGCTGCGGTGCAGCAGCCACGCCAGTGCAATCTGCGCGGGCGAGCGGCCCTGCTCCTTCGCGACCTGCGCGACCACCTCGGCGATGTCGAGCGAGCGGGCGGTCAGCGCGCCGTTGCCTGCTGCCACGTCCTTGCGCGAGCCGGTCACGCCCGAATCGGGGTCCTTGCGATAGTCCAGGTCGGCGCGCGTGTACTTGCCCGACAGCACACCGCTGCCCAGCGGCGACCACGCCATCACGCCCAGCCCGAGCTCGCGCGCCATCGGCAGCAGCTCGCGCTCCACGGTGCGTTCGATCAGGCTGTACTCGATCTGCAGCGCCACCAGCGGCGCCCAGCCGCGCAGCTCGGCCAGCGTCTGCATGCGCGCGACCTGCCAGGCCGGCGTGTCGGAGATGCCCGCGTAAAGCACCTTGCCTGAGCGCACGAGATCGTCGAAGGCGCGCATCACTTCGTCGAAGGGCGTCAGGTTGTCCCAGATGTGCAGGTACAGCAGGTCGATGTAGTCGGTGCCCAGGCGCTTCAGGCTGGCCTCCACCGAGCGGACCATGTTGCGGCGGTGGTTGCCGCCCGCGTTCGGGTTGCCTGGCTGCATGTTGAGCGAGTACTTGGTGGCCACGACCACCGACTCGCGCCTGTCGGCGATGAACTGGCCCAGCAGCCGTTCGGAACTGCCGTTGGTATAGAAGTTGGCGGTGTCGATGAAGTTGCCGCCGCGCTCCACATACGCATCGAACATGCGGCGCGATTCGCCCGCGTCCGCGCCCCAGCCCCATTCCTGGCCGAAGGTCATCGTGCCCAGCGACATGGGGCTGACGCGCAGGCCGGAGCGGCCGAGGGTGAGGTAGTTGTCGAGCTTCATGGTGAATGTCCTTTTCGAGTTGAGATGGCAGCGTTGGCCTGGCGATAAAGTTACCTGCCGGGCGTTGTGGAACAAAGCCGTGCCACCTTCAAGCTTTATGAAGCCGCGCTTCAAGACGCAGGACCTGGCGGCGCATTGGACTAAAGTCCGATGACGGGCTCGATGGCTTGCATCAGCATCCGGATTTCCTTGTTGCTGCGGCCAGTCGACCTCACGGGGCTGGCCGTTTTCACGCCTTGGCCTTGACCATCCGATGAGTACTTCGCCGCCCGCGCCCTCCGACGATCCGGTGTTCGCCTCCCGCATGGCCGCGCTGCGGCGCAATCTGCCCTTCGCATTGCTCGGCGTCATGCTGACCGTGGCGCTGGTCATCGCAGCGCTGTACCGCGTTGTGCCGCATGCGCAGCTGGCCGCCTGGGCCGCAGCCAACGCAGTGCTGACCGCCGCTCGTGGCTGGGGTGCGTGGCGCTACCGCCTCGCGAAAGATGGCGCGGCCCTGCATCGCTGGCGCCGCTACACGCTGGCAGGCACGGTGCTCGGCGGCCTGCTGTGGGGGCTGCCCATTGCCTGGTGGATGCTGAGCGTGCCCATGGCCCATCAGATGTTCCTGGTCATCGCATTGCTGACCATGGGAACGGGCGCCATCTATGCCTACTGCATCGACCTTCCGCTGCTCTACGGCTTCCAGGTGCCGTACTTCCTGCCGTCGATGATCTCGATGGCCTTTCTTCAGGAGCCGCTGCTGGAGGTGATGGCGTTTGCAGGCGTGCTCTATCTCTTCGTGACCCTGGCCTTCGCGCACCGCATGCACCGCACGCAGGTCGACTCCCTGCGGCTGGGCTTCGAGAACCTCGACCTCCTGAAGCAGCTGCAACTGGAGAAGGAAGCCGCCGAGCGCAGCGACCTTGCCAAGTCACGCTTTCTGGCTGCTGCCAGCCACGACCTGCGCCAGCCGGTGCATGCCCTGAGCCTGTTCGTCGGCGTGCTGCGCGAACAGGCGCTGCCTTCGCTCAGCCGCCATCTGGTGGACAACATCTCGCGTGCGACGCAGGCCATGGGCGCGTTGTTCGAAGGCCTGCTGAACCTCTCGCGGCTGGATGCTGGCGTGGTGCGGGCGCGGGTGCAGCCCGTTGCGCTGGCGGGGCTGCTGGAGCAGATCGCGCTGGAGTTCGCGCCGCAGGCCGCGGCCCGTTCTCTGGCGCTGCGCATGCGGCCTTCCGATGCCTCGGTGCTGTCTGACCCGGCGCTGCTCGACCGCATCCTGCGCAACCTGGTGGACAACGCCATCCGCCACACGAAGCACGGCGGCGTGCTGGTTGGCTGTCGGCGCGCGGGCAATGCCCTTCGCGTCGAGGTGTGGGACACCGGCCCCGGCATTCCGCCCGAGGAGCATGAGCGCGTGTTCTGGGAGTTCCACCAGCTGGGCAACCCCGAGCGTGACCGTGCCAAGGGATTGGGCCTGGGCTTGGCCATCGTGCGCCGCACGGCTGCATTGCTGAAGCATCCGCTCGCGATGCGATCGCGTGTCGGGCGGGGCACCGTCTTTGCGTTGACGGTGCCGACGGCGAAAGTCGGCGCCCCCGTGCATGGCGCGGCCCCGGACACGGCTTCGCAGGGGCTCCCGCAAACAGAGTCGGAGTCCGCACTCATCCTCGTGATCGAGGACGATGCGCCCAGTCGCCACGGTCTGCAGCTGCTGCTGCAAGGCTGGGGCCATCGCGTGATCGCCGCTGCCGGCGCAGCCGAAATGCTCGAGCTGACCGCCGCGACGCCCGGCAAGCCGAGCCTCATCGTCAGCGACTACCGCCTGCGCGAGCATGAGACCGGCATCGAGGCCATCGACCGCCTGCACGAGGAATACAACGACGACGCCATTCCCGCGTTGCTGGTCAGCGGCGATACCGATCCGCAGCGCCTGATCGAGGTGGCCGCGCGCGGATGGCCGTTGCTGCACAAGCCGGTGGACCCGGCGCTGCTGCGCGCGGCAATGGCGCAGCTGCTGGCCTGATCAGCGGACCCAGGGCCGCGGTGGCACCGGCGGCGGAATGCGCGGCGGCTGCCCGCCGATGGGCGCCACGGCAGTGCCGAGTGAACGGCCGACAGGCACGGCGGGATTGGAAGAAGACACCAGCGTGGGCGCCGAAATTTCGAAGGCGTCGTAGTTGCCCAGCGCCAGCGCATAGGCGACCAGGTTGGCCAACTGCGTGGCGCCGCCCTCGTTCGCCGACGGCGGCTTGAGCACCGGCTTGCTGCCGGGCTGGTACGGCTTGCCCTTGGGGTTCATACCCGTCAACACCTGTCGGGCATCCGCGCGGGCCGTGTGATACGCATTGAACACCACGTCCTTGGCGATATCGACCATGCGTTCCGAGATCTGGTCGGTGTCCTTGTGCATCAGCTCGGCAACGCGCTCGGCACGCACCTGCATGCCTTCCACGTAGGCGTTGATCTTGATGAGCTGCTGGCGCAGGTCGGACGCGGCCATGCGCACCTTGGCCGCCACGCCCGGATAGAGCACGGCGTCGTTCAGGCCGGTGATCTGGTCCGGCATGGAATTGATCAGATTGGCGATGTGCTTGTACTGCGACATGGCCGCTTCCGCGGCGGCCATCGCATCGCGGTCATCGCGAAAGAGCGCTGCGGCGTCCTCGTTGCCGCGCTTGGCGATCACGCCGTCGGCTTCACGGATGCTCTTGCCGTGCAGGTAGCGGTCGAGGCCGCCTTCGGCCTCGCCGACGATCAGGCCCCCGAGCTTGACGGTGCCAGTCACCACCTGCTTGAGGTACTTGGCGCCGGGCACCGGAATGGCGCCCAGCCCCGCCTTGGCCACGGCGGCAACGCCCTTGAGCACCAGCTTCTGCATGTCGGCTGTGTTGCCGCAGTACTCGCCCAGCAGCATGGTGAGCTTCTTCTTGAACGGCACGCTGAAGCTGTCGTTCGACTTGGCGCGGAAGGCATCCCAGGTCCGCTCGACCAGGTCGGTCTTCTGGACGACGGCCGCGCTCACCACGCCCCAGTCCTTGGTGCGCATCCGGTCAAGGAGCATGCGCACACCTGCCGACATTTCTTTCTCGTAGTACTCGCAGAGGCTCTTTCCGAGCTCGTCGAATCTGGTTTGCGGAATATCAAGCATGTATGCAGAACTCTCGGTGTGTGTGGTGGCGGAGCGATCGGCCTCGATGCTAGGCCGGGCTCGTGTGCGGCGCATTGAACCAAAGGCCAATGACAGGCGCCATCACACAAACTAGCGAGGGCGGCCCAGGAGCCCGGCACGGCGGGCCACGATCACGGCCTGGGTGCGGCTGTTCACCTCGAGCCCCGCGAAGATGGCCGAGATGTGCGCCTTCACGGTTCGCTCGGTGGTGCTCAGCCGCTGCGCGATGTCGGCGTTGCGCAAGCCCTCGCACAGCAAGTGCAGCACCTCCGTCTGGCGCGCGGACAGGCGGGTCAGCGGATCGACGGCGCCCGCCAGGATCGGCATCGATGCCGGGCCGAGCGGCGATGCCCACACCACGCCGCTTTGCCCCTGCATGACGCGGCGCAGGGCATCCATCAGCTGCCTGCTGTCGGCTGACTTGTGCACGAAGCCGTGCGCGCCTTCGGCCAGCGCGGTTTCGGTGTCCTGCGGATCTTCGGATGCCGACAGCACGAGGATGCGCAGGCCGGCCCGGCGCCGGCGCAACTGGCCCAGGAGCGCGGCGCCCGCCACGTCGGGCAGGTAGAAGTCCGTCATCACCGCATCGGGCACCGACGGCATCTGCGCAAGCAGGGCCAGCGCTTCGGTGCCATTGCCGGCTGTCTCGATCACAAGGGTGGGATCTTCCTGGCGCAAGGCCAGTGCCAGGCCCTCGCGGAACATGGCGTGATCGTCGATCAGCAGGATGGTGGGCATGGGCTGGGAAATGACCCGGGCGGGTACTTGTTAACTGGCTCCGGACTCTATCTGTGCCATCGGCCAGATGATTATTAATAAAAACGACTTGTTGCGTGGATAGATTGCGCGGACTGCATCGGACGACCGGTCCGGTCCGTTTGCGTTTTCAATCTTTCCATTCACTTCGCCATGTCGCCCCTTTCGTCTTTCAGCCGGCCCTTCGCCATCACCCTCATCGCGGCACTGTGCCTCTCGGCATGCGGTGGCGGTGGTGACGGCGGCGCCTCGTTCCCTATTACCGGCACGCCGCCGGCCACCACGAACCCACCTGCCGTTGTCGTGGCCGGTCCGCCGAAGGACCTGGGCTTCACCGACACCGCGCCCGTGCCCGATACGGTCGCCATACCGCCCTTCGTCGACAACGTCGCGACCAACCAGCGCGGCGATGCGCGCTATGCGACCAAGGAAACGAATGCCGGCGTGCGTGTGGTGGCGGGCTTCCTCGACTTCTGGCAGCCCAGCACGCTGCTGGTCGACGCAGGCGTATCGGCCCCTGCGCAGGGCAGCTTTCCGGCTGTCGTTGCATCCACGTGGAGCGGCATTCCGGGCGACGCCACCGACGGCAAGATCCTCAACAGCGGGGTGCTGAACAGCAATATCCAGTACGTCGTCGACGCCACCAATGCGCGCACCAGTGCGCAGGAGCTGGCCGCCTACCTGGACGACCGCCGCGGCAAGGGCTACAGCATCAGCGACGGCATGGGGCCGCTTACCAGTGCCTGGCGCACTGCCACGCAGCAGAGCACCACCATCACCGGCATCGCCGCCGACGCCACCACCGTGCTCTACAACGACGGCGGCAGCGACATCGGCGTGCCCGGCGCCGCCAACCCCACCTTCGGCACTGTGGTGGACCTGCTCAACAACATCGGCGAGAACGCCTCCACCGAACCCGCCAAGCGCTATTACAAGTACGCGCGCCCATGGCGCTGGAGCAGCAGCGTGAAGGTGGTGCCTGCGCTGGAGCCCGCCAAGAGCAGCACGCCCACCACCGACGGCGGCTTCGTGAGCGGCCACACGGCCGAGGCCGTGCGCAAGGCCATCGCGTTCGGCTACGTGGTGCCGCAGCGCTTCCAGGAGATGGTGGCGCGCGGCCTAGAGCTCGGCGAGAACCGAATCCTGGCGGGCATGCACTCGCCGCTGGACGTGGTCGGCGGCCGCATACAGGGCCAGGCCGCGGCGGCCGCGAGCCTGGCCACCGGCGCCAACGTTGCGCGCAAGAGCGCAGCGTATGCGCAGGCACAGTCCGTGCTGATGGCCGCGGTGGGTGCGAGTGATGCCGCCGCCTTCAACAACTTTGCCCATTCACAGGGCACCGCGACTGATCGCTTCGCCGACCACGCCGCGAGCAAGGCCGACTACCTGCGCCGACTGACCTTCGGCTTCAAGCAGGTGGCCGATGCGACCAAGCCGGCCGTGGTGCCCAAGGGCGCCGAAGTGCTGCTCGAAACGCGCCTGCCCTACCTCGACGCCACCCAACGCCGCGTGGTGCTCAAGACCACGGCCGTAGCCTCGGGCTACCCGGTGATGGACGACCCCGAAGGCTGGGGCCGCCTCAACCTGTTCGACGCGGCCGACGGCTACGGTGTCTTCAACGGCGACGTGGTCGTGACCATGGACGCCAGCCTCGGCGGCTTCAATGCGATGGACAGCTGGCGCAACAACATCTCCGGCGCCGGCAAGCTCACCAAGAAGGGCAGCGGCACGCTCGCGCTCGGCGGCAGCAACAGCTACGCGGGCGGCACGCAGCTCGTGGAAGGCACGCTGCAGGCAGACGCTGCGGCGGCCTTCGGCAAGGGCAATGTCTACGTCGGTGGCGGCACGCTGGTCTGCAATGCGCCTTCGGCGGTCACGATGGCGGGCGCCTACACGCAGCTGGCAGGCACGACGCTGCAGCTGAATCTCGGCGGCAATGGTGCCGGCCGCCTGAGCGTGGCCGGCGTGGCCGCGCTGGACGGAACGCTGACCCTGAGCTTCAAGCCCGGCTTTGCGCCCAGCGCGGGCGACACGCTCACCGTCATCAGCAGCGGCGCGCTGACCGGCCGGTTCTCGGCCATCAATGCGCCGGGCTTCAAGGTCACGCCGACCTATACGGGAACGCAGCTCGTCGTGCGCTTCGACGCATGAGCTAGGGTGGCTGCCATGGCATCTTTGTGAAGCCCGTCTTCATAATGGCCGCCATGTCCCCCGAGCTCCTGCCCGCCATCGCCGCCTTTGCCCGCGTGGCGCACCACGCCAGCTTCACGCGCGCCGCGCAGGAGCTGGGCGTGTCGCCCTCGGCCCTCTCGCAGACCATGCGCACGCTCGAACAGAAGCTAGGCGTGCGCCTGCTCGACCGCACCACGCGCCGCGTCGGCGTGACGGAGCTGGGCCAGCAGTTTCTCGAAGGCGCGCAGCCCGCGCTGGCCGCGCTCGCGCAGGCGGTCGAAGGCATCGACGAGGCGCGCGACAAGCCTGCCGGCCTGTTGCGCCTGAACGTCTCGCGCGTGGCGGCCGAGCTGCTCTTCTTTCCGCACTTCGGCGCCTTCGCCGCCGCCTATCCGGACATCACGCTCGAGTTTGTCTGCGACAACCGCATGGTCGATCTCGTGGAAGGCGGCTTCGATGCCGGCATTCGCCTGGGCGAAAGCCTGGCGCAGGACGTGATCGCCGTGCCGGTGGGCGGGCCGGTGCGCATGGTGACCTACGCGGCGCCCAGCTATCTGAAGGGACGCAAGCTGCCGCGCACGCCCGAAGACCTGCGCGAGCACCAGTGCCTGAACTACCGCTTGACCACAGGCGGCATCTATCGATGGGAATACGCGCAGGACGGGCGCGTGCTGGACGTCGAACTCGCCGGCCCGCTGATCAGCAACGACAGCGACCTGCTGCTGGCGGCAGCACGTTCGGGTGCGGGCATTGCAACGTCTTTCGAGGGTTCGGTGCGCGAAGACTTTGCAAGCGGCAAGCTGGTGCCGCTGCTGGAGCCCTGGTGGCCGACCTTTCCGGGCTTCTACCTGTACTACCCCAGCCGTGCGCAGATGCCGCGCAAGCTGCGGGTGTTCATCGACTTCCTGCAGGCGCGGCATGCGTCGCCGCCGGTGTCGCAGCGGGCCGTCAAGAATGCGTCGGCACCGCGATCGCGCCAGCCCGTTACAGCTCGCGCACAGCGCGCGGCAACCGCTCGGCCAAAATCGTGACCAGTGAACGGGCCTCGGCCTCGTCGAGCGAAGGCGCGATCCTGAAGGTGCGCTGTCCGTAGTCGAACGCGATCGGTCCCATGCCCGCGCCGAACAGCGGCGGCATCGACGCGCGTTGATTGCGGAAGATATCGAACGAGAACTCGACGACCCGCAGGCGCGAAATCGCATGCACCGCATAGGCGCGCGTGCGCCCCAGGCCCCAGATTTCCACGCGATGAACCAGCGACCCTTCTTCGACCGAAATCAGTTCGCGGCCGAAGACTTGCCACAGCACGCAGAAGAATGCCCATGCACCACCCAGGGTCCAGCCCGTGAGCCAGAGCGTGAGGAACCACCGGTCGGTGTCGTGGCGGCTCGGGTGCAGTAGCTGGTTCGCGGCCGTGAACTCGCCGAAGCACCAGCCAGTCAGCCACACGCACATGAAGAGCAGAAACAGCCAGTGCTTGCGCGCGGGCACCACGGCTCGAAGCCCGCCGCCGGGCGTCGTTTCGATGGCGTAGCGGGCGGCCAGCGGCTGGACGTTCATGGCGTCCGGGCGTCAGGCCCGCATCAGCGCCTCGATCTCGTCCGCCTTCACCGGCACGCCGCGCGAAATGAGCTCGCAGCCGGTGGCCGTGACGATTGCGTCGTCCTCGATGCGGATGCCGATGTTGTGGAACTGCTCCGGCACGCCGTCGGCGGGCCGCACGTAGATGCCGGGCTCCAGCGTCAGCACCATGCCGGGATGCAGGATGCGGCTCGGCCGGTTCTTGATGACTTCGTTCGACAGCGGATCTTTGCGCTCGCTCACCTCGCCGACCTGCGTGGGCTCGACGTAGCTGCCGCAGTCGTGCACGTCCATGCCGAGCCAGTGGCCGGTGCGGTGCATGTAGAACTGGAAGTAGGCGCGCGAGTCGATCACGTCCTGCACGCCGCCGACCTTGTTGGCATCGAGCAGGCCGAAGTCGAGCATGCCCTGCGCCAGCACCTTCACGGCGGCGTCGTGCGGGTCGGTGAAGCGGTTGCCCGCCTTGGTGGCGGCGGCCGCGGCGTCCTGGCTGGCCAGAACCAGGTCGTACAGCGCGCGCTGCGGGCCGCTGAACTTGCCGTCGCCCGGGAAGGTGCGGGTGATGTCGCTGGCATAGCCGTCGAGCTCGCAGCCGGCATCGATCAGCACCAGCTCGCCCTTGCGCACCGGCGCCGCGTCGGCGCGGTAGTGCAGCACGCAGGCATTGGCGCCGGCCGCGACGATGGAGTAGTAGGCCGGGTACTGCGAGCCGCCCAAGCGGAACTCGTGCAGCAGCTCGGCGTCGAGGTGGTACTCGCGCGCATCCTTGCCCTCGCGCAGCATGCGGGCCGACAGCTGCATGGCGCGGACGTGCGCGCGGGCGCTGATCTGCGCGGCGCGGCGCATGATGTCTTGTTCGTGCGCGTCCTTGATCAGGCGCATTTCGTCGAGCGGGCCGCACAGGTCGCGCTGCTCCTCGGGGCACAGCGCGCCGTAGCGCACGCGGGCGCGCACCGACTGCAGCCAGCCGTCGATGCGGGTCTCCAGGCCCTTGTGGATGGCGAACGGGAACCACACGGTAGAGCGGTTCTCGAGCAGCTTGGGCAGCTTCGCGTCGAGGTCGGTGACCGAGAAGGCTTCGTCGACGCCGAGCGCTGCGGGCGCCGCGTCGGGGCCGAGGCGGTAGCCGTCCCAGATCTCGCGCTCCAGGTCTTTCGGCGCGCAGAACAGCGTGGCGCGGCCGTCGCCCGCCAGCACCAGCCAGGCGTTGGGCTCGGTGAAGCCGGTCAGGTAATAGAAGTAGCTGTCGTGGCGGTACAGGAAGTCGGTGTCGCGGTTGCGCGGACGCTCGGGCGCGGTCGGGATGATCGCGATGCCATCCTTGCCCAGTTGCGAAGCGAGGCGCGCGCGGCGCTCGGCGTAGATCGTCATCGTGGAGGCTGCTGCTGAAGTCATCTTGGCGTGGTGTTCAGTTGGGCGAGTCGTTCGGGGGTGCCCACATCGGTCCAGGGGCCGGTGTAGAGCTCGGCGCTCACGAGTTCATTGTCCATCGCGGCGCGCAGGATCGGCGCCAATGGGGCTTTGCGGCCGGCCGGGTTGCCGGGCGGGATGTCGCAGTACGGCGGTGCGAAGAGCGCGGCGCGGTAGAGGCCGATGGTCGAGAAGGTGAACTTCTGGTCGGCCGTGTTGAGCGCGAGGCCTTTGCCCGAGAGGCCGAAATCGCCCTTCAGGTTGTGCGCCGGGTTCGGCACCAGCCACAGGTGGGCGAGCTTGCCGCTGGCGACGAAGCGGTCGACCGAGGCCTGCGAGAAGGTGAATTCCGGCGCGAACACGTCGCCGGCCGCGACCCAGAACACATCGCCAAGCAGGGGCAGCGCACGCACGATACCGCCGGCCGTTTCGAGTGCACCGCCGAAGTCACGGCCTTCGTCGGAGTATGAAATTGATAGCGCAATATGCCCATCCAGCAAGGGAGCTGGGCCGAAGCGGTCCGAAATCTGCGCGCCGAGCCAGTCGGTGTTCACCACCAGCTCGGTGAAGCCGCCGGCAGCCAGCGCCTCCATCGGCCACTGCATCAGGGGCTTGCCGCGCACTTCGAGCAGGGGCTTGGGCGTGGCGTCGGTCAGCGGCCGCATCCGCTCGCCGCGCCCGGCGGCCAGGATCATGGCCCGCACGGTGCTCACGCTGCGATCTGCCCGCGCCGCAGTTCGTTGCGCTCGCTATGACGGGGCTGGAACACCGAAATCAGGCACTCCATCAGCGCATGCGCCTTGGCCGAATGGTCGCCGCCGAAGTTGCAGACGTACACATCGAGCGTCACGCCGCGCTGCTCGGGCCAGGTGTGGATGCACAGATGCGATTCGGCCAGCAGCACTGTGGCCGTGACCCCGCCCGGCCCCTGCGGCGTGGCAGGAAAGGAGTGGACCAGCTTGCCCACCGCCTGCAGCCCCGCGGCCGACACCGCCTTGATGCAGACAGCCCCCAAGGCGGGGCCGTCGATGAGCCATTGGGGACCGCATTGGCAGTCGTGAAGGTCGGCGGTGAGGTGCAGCCCATGCATGGGTGGCAACTCTAGCAGTCCGCCCGCCGCACAAGAACATCGGAAGGGTGTTCAGGCTGTATCGGGGGCGGTTGGGGCTCGCCCGGTAAAATCACGGGTTCTCCCGACCCCAATCCTCCCTTTTCCCTCCGAAAGTCCACCGCACATGGCAAACCACGCCCTGATGGCCAACGCAATCCGCGCTCTGGCTATGGATGCCGTCCAACAAGCAAATTCCGGACATCCGGGCGCACCGATGGGCATGGCCGACATGGCCGTCGCACTCTGGGGCGAACACCTGCGCCACAACCCCGCCAACCCGCACTGGTTCGACCGCGACCGCTTCGTGCTGTCCAACGGCCATGCCTCGATGCTGCTGTACTCCGTGCTGCACCTCACCGGCTACGACCTGCCCATTGGCGAGCTCAAGAACTTCCGCCAGCTGCACAGCAAGACCGCCGGCCATCCTGAAGTCGACGTGACCCCGGGCGTGGAAACCACTACCGGCCCGCTGGGCCAGGGCATCACCAACGCCGTGGGCTTCGCGCTGGCCGAGAAGCTGCTCGCCGCCGAGTTCAACCGCAAGGACCACGACGTGGTCGACCATCACACCTACGCCTTCCTGGGCGACGGCTGCATGATGGAAGGCATCAGCCACGAAGCCTGCGCGCTGGCCGGCGCCTGGCACCTGAACAAGCTGATCGCGCTGTACGACGACAACGGCATCAGCATCGACGGCCAGGTCAAGCCCTGGTACATCGACAACGTGGCCGAACGCTTCCACGCCTATGGCTGGCACGTGATCGGCCCGATCGACGGCAACGACGCCGCCGAAGTGTCCAAGGCCATCGCCAAGGCCAAGCAGTCGACCGACAAGCCCACGCTGATCAACTGCAAGACCGTTATCGGCAAGGGCAGCCCGAACCGCGCCGGCACCGCCAAGGCGCACGGCGAGGCGCTCGGCGCCGAAGAAATCAAGCTCACGCGCGACGCCATCGACTGGCACTACCCGCCCTTCGAGATCCCGGCCGAGGTGTACGCCGACTGGGACCACAAGGCCGCTGGCGCCAAGACCGAAGCCGCCTGGAACGACAAGTTCGCCGCCTACGCCGCCGCGTTCCCCGAACTGGCTGCCGAGTTCACCCGCCGCATGAAGGGCGAGCTGCCCAAGGACTTCCACCAGGTCGCTTTCGACACCGTGGTCGCCGCCCACACCAAGGCCGAGACCGTCGCCAGCCGCAAGGCCAGCCAGCTCGCGCTCGAAGCCTTCACGGCCGCGCTGCCCGAAATGCTCGGCGGCAGCGCCGACCTGACCGGCTCGAACCTCACCAACACCAAGAGCACCGCCGCTCTGCGCTTCGATTCGAAGACCGGCGCCGTGGTCCGCACCGAGCCCACCGAACAGCACCCCGAAGGCCAGATCGGCCGCCACATCAACTACGGCGTGCGCGAATTCGGCATGGCCGCCATCATGAACGGCGTGTCGCTGCATGGCGGCTACATCCCCTACGGCGGCACCTTCCTCACCTTCAGCGACTACAGCCGCAACGCCATCCGCATGGCCGCGCTGATGAAGCGCCGCGTGGTGCACGTGTTCACGCACGACTCCATCGGCCTCGGCGAAGACGGCCCGACGCACCAGTCGATCGAGCACGCCGCCTCGCTGCGCCTCATTCCGAATCTCGACGTCTGGCGTCCGGGCGACACGGCGGAAACCGCCGTGGCCTGGGCCGTGGCGCTGCAGAACCAGTCGCGCCCAACTGCGCTGCTGCTGAGCCGCCAGAACATCGCCTACGCGGCGAAGAGCGAACTCGGCGACATCAGCCGCGGCGCCTACGTGCTGTCCGAGCCGGAAGCCGTCGGCCTGAAGAACAAGAAGACCGTGGCCGTGATCATCGCCACCGGTTCGGAAGTGCAACTCGCGATTGCCGCGCAGAAGCTGCTGGCCGACAAGAAGATCGCCGTGCGCGTGGTGTCGATGCCCTCGACCACCACCTTCGACCGCCAGGACCTTGCCTACAAGAAGGCCGTGCTGCCGAAGAAACTGCCGCGCATCGCCGTCGAAATGGGCTGCACCGGCGGCTGGTGGAAGTACGGCTGCGCCGCCGTCGTCGGCATCGACACGTACGGCGAATCGGCGCCCGCGCCGGAGCTGTTCAAGTACTTCGGATTCACGGCAGAGAACGTTGCCGCCACGGTGGAAGCGGCATTGCGCGACTGATCGGATCGTGCCGGTTCACGACAAACAAGTTTTTCAACCTTAGGAGCAAGTCAGATGGCTATCAAACTCGGTATCAACGGCTTCGGCCGCATCGGTCGCAACGTGCTGCGCGCAGCAGTGCAGAACTTCAAGAACGACATCGAGATCGTTGCCATCAACGACTTGCTCGAGCCCGACTACCTCGCCTACATGCTCCAGTACGACTCGGTGCATGGCCGCTTCAAGGGCGAAGTCACGGTTGAAGGCAACACGCTGATCGTGAACGGCAAGAAGATCCGCCTGACGCAAGAGCGCGACCCCGCGCAGCTGAAGTGGAACGAAGTCGGCGCCGACATCGTGCTCGAATCGACGGGCCTGTTCCTCACCAAGGAAACGGCGCAGAAGCACATCGACGCGGGCGCCAAGAAGGTCATTCTGTCGGCACCGTCGAAGGACGACACCCCCATGTTCGTCTACGGCGTGAACGACAAGAAGTACGCCGGCGAAGCCATCGTCAGCAACGCCAGCTGCACCACCAACTGCCTGGCCCCGCTGGCCAAGGTGCTGAACGACAAGTGGGGCATCAAGCGCGGCCTGATGACCACCGTGCACGCAGCCACCGCCACGCAGAAGACCGTGGACGGCCCGAGCAACAAGGACTGGCGCGGCGGCCGCGGCATCCTGGAAAACATCATTCCCTCGAGCACCGGTGCCGCCAAGGCCGTGGGCGTGGTGATCCCCGAGCTCAACAAGAAGCTCACGGGCATGAGCTTCCGCGTGCCGACCTCCGACGTGTCGGTGGTCGACCTGACGGTCGAGCTGGTGAAGGAAGCCACGTACAAGGAAATCTGCGCTGAAATGAAGGCACAGAGCGAAGGCGCGCTCAAGGGCGTGCTGGGCTACACCGAAGACAAGGTCGTGGCCACCGACTTCCGCGGCGACCCGCGCACCTCGATCTTCGATGCCGAAGCCGGCATCGCACTCGACGGCACCTTCGTGAAGCTCGTGAGCTGGTACGACAACGAATGGGGCTACTCGAACAAGTGCCTGGAGATGGTGAAGGTTGTTTCGAAGTAAGGCTTCGCGGCTTCAACGAAAACGCGCCCGAGGGCGCGTTTTTTTATGGCGTTGAGACGAATGCCCGCTTCGCTAATTCGGTTGGATTCTTCTGGAAAAGCGCACACCACAAAGCGTAAGAGAATGCGGGCAAAGAATCAGTTGCCATTTCGAGGAGGGATCACATGTTTGAGCGTGTTGAAGCGATTCGCTTTGACCGAATGATGAGCAATGGCCGCACTCGACCGATGCTTATTGTTTGTGATGGCGTTGACGGAGAGGTGGAGCTCGTCGCGAAGTTTTCTGAAGGCTGTTCCATTGGAGGGCTAATTCGTGAGGCAATGACCGCGATGCTCGCCTTGGATATTGGCCTGCCTGTGCCAGCACCATACTTAGTTGAACTCTCGGCAGACTTTATTGACAGCATCCCTGATTTGACGGTTGCCGACTTTCTGCGCAAGAGCGACGGGTTCGGATATGGCTCTCGCAGACTGCCAGATGGTTATTCCGTCTGGATCGAGCCAGCCGGCAGGATGTCTAGTGCCCTTGAGCAAGAAGCAATCGAGATCTTCGCCCTCGATTGCTGGCTGACCAACGGGGACCGGCATGTAAAGAACCACAATCTACTGACAAACGGCAAGCGCTTTGCAATTTTCGACCATGAACTTGCGCTGATGACAGACCTGAATTTGTTCTGGAAGGAGCCTTGGCAAGTCAATGCATTGGACGGTGTGCGCCCCCCGCTGGAGCATGTTTTCTATAGCCGTCTGAGAGGTAGAGCCAACTATCCGATCGAGGGTGTGTGCACCCGCCTTGCTGCTCTGACAGACCAGCGGATCAGCGACTACGCCGATGCCCTCCCACCCTCATGGGCGGCTGAGGTACAGACGGTCGCCAAGGCCAGAACCTTTATCATGTCCCTTCGCGACAACCTCAACCCGGCAGGGACAGAACTGAAGAGGGCTTTGTCATGAATACCACCGCTCGCACGCCTTACAGTTACGTCGTATTGCGCTACGTCCACGACATCGGGACGGGCGAGTTCATTAACGTCGGTGTGGTGTTGATGGCCGCGCGGGGCTCGTATGTTGGCGCGAAGTTCAAGACTGCCTATGGGCGTGTGAAGAAGGCATTTCCCTCGGTCGATCCCGATGTCTTTCGCGCGAGGATGAAGCGTCTTCAGACGACTTTCGATCACATCGCGGAGGGTGACTTCAGTGCAGTAAGGGTAGTAGACCAAGAGGGCGTCGGGCGCATCGAGCAACTGGTGCATTCGGTCATACGCGCAGACGATAGTTCGTTGCAGTGGTCACCCGTCGGAAGTGGACTGAGCAAGGACTTGCCGATGACGTTGTTGGCGTTATTTCAGAGGTTCGTCACGAAGTACGACACAGACCTCACCAATGTGCCTCGCAAGGATGATGATGTCTGGAAGCACTTCCGGACTGAACTCGAGAAGCGCAACGTGTTGTCCCACTTAGAGGAAAAAGTAATTGCCGTAGCTGACGATGCGGTGAAGTTTGAGCATGCGTGGAAGAACGGCGCCTGGCATTGCTACGAGCCGCTCTCGTTCGACCTTTCAAGCGATGCATCGATCAAGGAGAAAGCGCATCGGTGGTTGGGGCAGGTGTCAAGCATCAAGGATGCACGCGAAGACTTTCACGTCTACTTCCTTGTGGGCAAGCCGACGGATGCTGCGCTGAATGATGCTTATGAAAAGGCGGTCAGCATCCTTCGCAAGGCCCCAGTTAGTGAAGTTGTCGAAGAAGAGAGTGCTGAAGAGTTTTCGAAGACTGTGGCCAACGCGATCTCCAAGCATGAGATTCGGCCTCTTTAGATCGAATGCAAGCGGCAGAAACACTGCAAGTCCTATGCCTTGAAGGCCGGCACGCGCAACGGTAGTTCAACGCAACTTCTCGTCCCTGCGAATCTCGCTGCTCAGCTGCGACGTCAACCGCGTTGCAGCCCTTCGAGCCGCCAGTCCGAAGTCGCCCTTGAACTCGCCGAACTCCGCCGTGCCGTTGCCCGTCGCACGCACGCGCGTGACTTCGGCGCCCGCAGCGTCGGTCACCACGCACGAAACCTCGGCCGTGAACGAAGTCGGCGGCCAGCTGATGAACGACGACGAACTGGAGTCGGTCTTGATGCGCGGTGCGAACACCAGCGACACGCCGGCTGCTTCGTTCGCCTTCGCGTCACCGGCGGTACGCAGCACCACCACGTCGCGGTACACCGCGCGCAGCGCATCGCGGATCGACTTCTCCAGGTCGCGATACGGGTAGTAGCTCACGCGGTCGCCGCTGCCGCCGGGGGTGATCACCTCCAGGTCGCGATCGGCATCGGTCATCACGTAGGCGACCTTCTTTTGAATCAGGTGCGCTGGCGAGCGTTGCGGCGCGGTCTCGGTGATCATCGTGATCGGATGCACGCAGCCAGCAAGCAGCAGGGCCATGAGTGCCGCGCCCGTAACACGTCGAATCGCGGTCATCGGAAGTAAGAAGAACATCATCATCGAAGCGCCTCCAGGCCTGTGAGGTCAGCGGCCGATGGCGGCCACGAACTGCGGATCGGCATACACCTGCCGCAGCAAGGCGCGCACGAGGCGCGGGTACGCAGCCTGTCCGGCTGGCACTGCAACGATGCTCGCGTAGCTCGAATCGAAGGCGGTCTCTGCGCGGTAGGTCTTGCGCAGGCGCTGCGTGCCGTCGCGCGTGACGGTGACTTCGACGTCCATGCGGCCGGTGCCGTTGATCACGCCGAGGTCGATCTCGTTAACCAGGATGCGCGCCGCGATGCGCGTGGGCGCCTTCGGGTCGTAGACGGAGATTTCGCTCAGGTCGCGCATCAGCGCGTCCTGCAGGTATTGCGCGAAGCTGCCGCTGGGCGACAGCAGCCTGGCGCTGCGCAGGCGCACAGTGTTGACCTTGTGTTCCGGCTCGGTCGGTTGCGCTTTCACGAGCGCCACCGGTCCGGGGCGCGTGGCCTCGAGGCGGTCGAGCGTCTCGTAGTCGGCCGCGTAGGGTGGCGCCAGCAACGGCGCGCAGCCGGTCGTCAGAACAAGGGCGGCCAGTAGTGCGCCGGGCGCGAGCCAAGCGCGCAAGCGGAAACCTCGCGAACGAAAGATCGCCATGCCTGCTGTCCCTCTCTCCATGCGGCCGTGCGATGCATGCATGGTGCATCCGCGATGCCTGCTCCCCGGCGCGACGGTAGCACGCATCGCGCCGCGCGCGAAGGCGGGAAACTCAGGCCGGCTTCAGACCGGTTCGAGCACGTGAATCAGCTTGCTCTCGGTGAACTCTTTCGTCTTCTCGCTGTGGGCCTTCATATGCGGTGCGACCGCGTGCGCCTGCAGGTGCGCCAGCGTTTCCCACTTCTCGACGACCACGAAAGTGTCGGGGCCGAAGCTGGCCTTCGATGCCGGGACGCCCTGCGCATCGACCGTGGCGCCGTATTCGATGCAGCCCTCTTCGGCCAGCACGGCTGCGCGGTTGGCAGCAAAGGCTTCGAGCAGCTTGGCGCGCTGGCCCGGCTTGGCGGTGATGACGGCGACGACGTGAATCATTGAAAGAGTCTCCAGTTGGTAAGGTAGTACGACGGTCGAATCTAAGAGATTCGGCGCCGTCGCGCTGGTCCGGTCCGCGACAACACCACGGCCTTGTCCCTATCATCGCCCGCATGTTCTTCCCGCTGCCCCGCACGGCCACCGCGCCCTTCTGCCCATCCGAAGTGAAGGGCAGCGTGGCCGTTCCGCAAGACCTGCCTTTCTTCAAGAAGCTGATGCGCTATGCGGGCCCGGGCCTTCTGGTGTCGGTCGGCTACATGGACCCGGGCAACTGGGCGACCGACATCGAGGCCGGCTCGCGCTTCGGCTACGGCCTGCTGTTCGTGGTGCTGCTCGCGAGCCTCGCGGCGATGCTGCTGCAGACGCTGTGCGTGCGGCTGGGGCTCGTGGCGCAGAAGGATCTGGCGCGCGCCTGCCGCGAGCATTACTCGCCGCGCGTCAACCGCCTGCTATGGCTGGGCGCCGAGCTGGCCATCGTGGCCTGCGACCTCGCCGAGGTGCTGGGCAGTGCGCTCGCGCTGCATCTGCTGTTCGGCGTGTCGATTCCGGTGGGCATTGCCATCACGGCCTTCGACACGCTGCTGGTGCTGGGCCTGCAGGGCGCGGGTTTCCGCCGCGTGGAGGCCATCGTGCTCGGGCTGGTCGGCACCATCGCGGGCTGTTTCGTCGTCGAGCTGGCGATGTCGCCGCCCAACTGGTTCGGCGTGGCGATGGGCTTCGGCCCGAGCCTGGAGCGGCTGCACCAGCCGGGCGCGCTGTACCTGGCCATCGGTGTCGTCGGCGCGACGGTGATGCCGCACAACCTGTACCTGCATTCGTCCATCGTGCAGACCCGGCTGATTGCCGACACCGATTCGGCGCGCCGCGAGGCGGTGCGCTTCTGCACGCTCGACGCGGTGGTGTCGTTGTCGCTCGCGCTGCTGGTCAACGCGGCCATCATGGTGCTCGCCGCCAGCGCCTTTCATGCCACGGGCCACCGCGAAGTGACCGAGATCGACGACGCCTACCGGCTGCTCGAACCCATCGTCGGCAGCGCGTTCGCGGCCACGCTGTTCGGCATTGCGCTGCTGGCTTCGGGGCAAAGCTCGACCTTCACCGGCACCATCGCGGGCCAGATCATCATGGAAGGTTTTCTCGACCTGAAGATCCCGTGCTGGCAGCGCCGGCTGATCACGCGTGGGCTGGCGCTCGGCCCGGCCTGGCTTGGCGTCTGGTGGTTCGGCGATGGTGGCGTGGGCAAGATGCTGGTGCTCAGCCAGGTGGTGCTGAGCTTCCAGCTGCCCTTTGCGATGTGGCCGCTCATTCGCTTCACGAGCAGCCGCGCGATGATGGGCGGCTTCGCCAACGGGCCGGTGGTGAAATCGCTGGCCTGGCTGTTGTTCGGCGTGATCAGTGCGGCCAACGTGTGGCTGGTCGCCACGGTGGCCGCCGGCAACTAGCGCTTGCCGGCGGCCTTCCAAAGGTGCACCAGCGCTTCAGGTGCCTCGGCTTCCGGCACCTCGAAGCTCACGGAGATTTGTTGGTGTTCTTCTTCAGTGCTTTCCACGACCACCTCGACGCGGTAATAGCGCTGGTCGCCGCTGGACAGCGCGGCACCAGCCTGCCCCGCATGCGGCACCGCGCTTTGCAGCGCATCGCCGATCTGCCGGCGCAGTTCGGCGGTGCAGTCGCCGAGCTGGAAGCTGCGCGGCTGCGACAGGCCCGGCATGTAGGCCACCCCGCCCTCGCGCGTCACGCGCACGACGGTTGCTTCGTTCAGCGGCGGCAGGTGGATCATGGCGAGATCACTCCCACGCCCTGCCAGGCGCCAGCCACCGCCTTGTGCACCGCGCTGCCATCGCCGAAGCGCCGCGAGGCGACGTCGGTGCTGAGCGTTGCGAAGGCCTCGAAATCGGCGTCCTGGCGCAGGCGCTTGTCGCATACCGCGTCGTACCAGACACGGCCCGCGGTTTCCCATGCCTGCCCGCCGATGGCCATGGCCGCCAGATAGAAGGCACGGTTCGGAATGCCCGAGTTGATGTGCACGCCGCCGTTGTCCTGCGAGGTGGTGACGAAGTCCTTCATGTGCGCCGGCTGCGGGTCCTTGCCGATCACCGGGTCGTCGTAGGCGGTGCCGGGCTCGGCCATCGAACGCAGGGCCTTGGCCTTCACGCTCGGCATGAAAAGGCCCGCGCCGATCAGCCAATCGGCCTGCTGCGCCGTCTGCCGCAGCGAGTGCTGCTTCACGAGCACGCCGAACACGTCGCAGATCGATTCGTTGAGCGCGCCGGGCTGCCCCTGGTAGACGAGCCCGGCCTCGTGGTCGATCACGCCGTGCGTGAGCTCGTGGCCGATGATGTCCACCGCGATGGTGAAGCGGTTCATGACCTCGCCGTCGCCATCGCCGAACACCATCTGCTCGCCGTTCCAGAAGGCGTTGTCGTAGTCCTTGCCGTAGTGCACGCTGCCGGTCAGCGGCATGCTCGCGCCGTCGATGGAGTCGCGCTCGTACACGTCGTGGTACAGCCGCCAGGTTGCGCCCAGGTGGTCGTAGGCCTCGTCGGCCGCGATGTCGCCGGTGGCGGGCCGGCCCTCGGTGCGCACCAGCTTTCCTGGCAGCGTGGTTGTGTGCGCCGCGTCATGGATGGCGCGCTCCGGCGAGTTCGGTCGCGCCGGGCGTGGCCGCGCGGCCGTCGTGCTCGCTGTGCCCGAGGCAAGCTTTGGCGGCACGAAGCCGCGCAGCGCGCGGTGCTCGCGATCGATCGTCAGGGTGTTCACCGCACGCGCGCTGATGGATGCGCTGGCGTGCTCGGCGAGGCGGCTCAGCAGGTACGGCGGTATGAAGCCAGGCGGCAGGGTCTGCGGTGTGCGCGACGGCATGGGCGGGCCTTTCGTCGGGTGTCGATTGATTCAAAACACCGTAGCAGAAACACCTGTCCGCGCTTGTCGGATTGCGGCTCAAGCCCTCGGCGGCATGTCGTCTTTTCCGAGCGCGGCGGCCATGAAGTCGACGAAAGTTCGCACGCGCGCCGACAGCTGGTGGCGCTGCGGATACACCGCGTAGATGTCGGCGTCGGGTGTGCGGTAGTTGGCCAGCACCTGCACCAGCCGGCCGCTGCGCAGGTAGCGCGCAATGTCCCACTCGGCGCGCATCAGGATGCCGTGGCCGTCCAGCGCCCAGTTGACCGCGATCTCCCCGTCGTTGGTGCTGAGCGCGCCGCGCGTCTTCACGGCCTCGGTGCGCTGCGCCGTGCCGCGCCCGGTGCTCAGCCGCCATATGCCGTAGGCCTCGTCGCCCTGGCGGATGCCGATGCAGCGGTGGTGCGTGAGGTCGTTGGGCACCTTGGGCTGTCCGGCGCGCGCCAGGTAGGCGGGCGAGGCGCACAGCAGCCGCCGGTTCGACGCGATGCGCCGCGCGATCACGCGGGCCTCGGGCGGCGCGCCGAAGCGTATGCAGACGTCGAAGGCATCGTCGGTCAGCGGCGGCGGGTTGACCGAGAGCTGCAGCTGCACTTCCACCTGCGGATGCTTGCGTGCGAACTTCGAGATCAGCGGCGCCACGTGGCTGCGCCCGAAGCCCAGCGTGGCGTTCACGCGCAGCAGGCCCTGCGCCTCGCCCTTTGCGCCGCCCAGCAACTGAGCCATGTCGTCGATCTCACCGAGGATGCGGCGCGCGTGCGCCACGTACAGCTCGCCCTCGGGCGTGAGGCTCATGCGCCGCGTGGTGCGGTTCACCAGCGTCACGCCCAGGCGCGCCTCCATCAGCGCGAGCCGCTTGCTCACCGCGGGCGTGCTGATGCCGAGTTCGCGCGCCGCCGCGCTCAGGCTGCCGCAGGCCGCGAGCGAGGAGAAAAAGCCGAGGTCGGCAGGCTGGACCGGAGCAACCATGAGCGATCCGATTGTTGAACTGAGGTTAATGATGGATTCACTTTCGGCGCGAATCGTTCGGCGCGTCGGATCCTACAGTGGGCCACCACCACTACAGCGCACACAAGGACATCGATGAGCAGCTACAGCATTGCCACCATTCCCGGCGACGGCATCGGCAAGGAAGTGATCCCGGCGGGGCGCCAGGTGATGGAGGCGCTGGCCGCGGCTTCCGGCGGCGCCCTGCATTTCAGCTTCGAGGACTTCGGCTGGGGCGGCGACTGGTACCGCGCGCGCGGCGAGATGATGCCGGCCGACGGCCTCGACGCGCTGCGCAAGAAAGACGCAATTCTTTTCGGCTCCGCTGGCGATCCGCACATTCCCGACCACATCACGCTCTGGGGCCTGCGCCTGAAGATCTGCCAGGGCTTCGACCAGTACGCCAACGTGCGGCCCACGCGCATCCTGCCGGGCATCGACGGGCCGCTCAAGCGCTGCGCGCCAGGCCAGCTCGACTGGGTGATCGTGCGCGAGAACTCCGAGGGCGAGTACGCCGGCGTCGGCGGACGCGTGCACCAGGGCCACCCCATCGAAGCCGCCACCGACGTGAGCATGATGACCCGCGCGGGCGTCGAACGCATCATGCGTTTCGCTTTCAAGCTCGCTCGTTCGCGGCCGCGCAAGCTGCTCACCGTGGTCACCAAGAGCAACGCGCAGCGCCACGCGATGGTGATGTGGGACGAGATCGCGCTGCAGATCTCGAAGGAGTTCCCCGACGTGAGCTGGGACAAGGAACTGGTCGACGCCTGCACCGCGCGCATGGTCAACCGCCCGGCCTCGCTGGACACCATCGTCGCCACCAACCTGCACGCCGACATCCTCAGCGACCTCGCGGCGGCGCTGGCGGGCAGCCTGGGCATTGCGCCCACCGGCAACATCGACCCGGAGCGGCGCTATCCGTCGATGTTCGAGCCCATCCACGGTTCGGCCTTCGACATCATGGGCAAGGGGCTGGCCAATCCGGTCGGCACCTTCTGGTCGGTGGTGATGCTGCTCGAGCACCTGGGCGAGGCCGAGGCCGCGCGCCGCGTGATGGCTGCGGTGGAGCACGTCACGGCCAACCCGTCGCTGCACACCCGCGACCTGGGCGGCAGCGCGACCACGGAGCAGGTGACGCGCGCGGTATGCGCGCACATTGCCGGCGAGCCCGTGCGGCTTGCGGCCTGACCGATTCGAGCGACACGACGGTATCCGCGCGCCTCGATGCGCGCATCACAACAACGAGCCGGAGACAAAACCATGACAGCAGCTTCCTTCCCCCAGCGCCACCGGCGCACGGTGCTTCGGGCCGCGGCGCTCGCGCTCGGCCTCGGCGCCTCTGCCCTGGCGTTTGCGCAGCAACCGCCCGCCGGTTGGCCGACGCGGCCCATCAGCCTCGTCGTGCCCTTCCCCGCCGGCGGCACCACCGACGTGCTGGCCCGCGCGCTGGCCGACAGGCTTTCGCAATCGCTCGGCCAGCCGGTGGTGGTCGAGAGCAAGCCCGGCGCCGGTGCCACGCTCGGCGCCGACTACGTGGCCAAGGCCAAGCCCGACGGCTACACGCTGCTCATGGGCGCGGTGCACCACACCATCGCGACCAGCGTCTACAAGAAGCTGCCCTACGACTTCCAGAAAGACCTGGCGCCGATCACCGTCGTAGCCATGGTGCCCAACGTGCTGGTCATCAACGCCGCCAACACGCCCGCGAAGAACGTGGCCGAACTGGTTGCGCTCGCCAAGGCCTCGCCCGGCAAGCTGGCCTACGGCTCCAATGGCAACGGCACGGCGCAGCACCTGATCGGCACGCAGTTCCAGTCCAGCACCGGCACTACGCTGCTGCACGTGCCCTACAAGGGCAGCGGCCCGCTCACCACCGACCTGCTCGGCGGGCAGGTGGCGATGTCCTTCGACACCATTACGCCGGTGCTGCAACACATCAAGGGCGGCAAGCTGCGCGCGCTGGCCGTGACCACCGCGCGCCGCTCGTCGGTGCTGCCGGACGTACCGACGCTGGAGGAAGCGGGGCTCAAGGGCTTCGACATCGGCACCTGGTTCGGCGTGCTTGCGCCGGCAGCCACGCCGAAGGAGATCGTTGCGCGCCTCAACGTCGAGATGGTGAAGATCATCCACTCGCCCGATTTCGCGCAGCGCATGCAGGCCATCGGCGCCGAGCCGCTGGGCGGCACGCAGGAAGAAATGGCGCGGCAGATCCGGGAAGAGACGGCCAAGTTCGCGAAGCTGGTGAAAGAGGGGGGCGTGGTGATCGACTAGCGAGCAGTCTGTTACGGGTGTGCACACCTCGCCCGGGCGGGCGTCTTGCCAAGGTCATAGGATCGGGGCTTCCGAATTCACCGCAGCCCTGCCCATGTTCATCGTCACCCTCACCTACATCCGCCCGCTCGAAGAAGTCGACGCGCTGATGGACCCGCACATGGTCTGGTTGAGGAAGCACTACGAAAGCGGGCTGTTCGTGGCTTCGGGCCGCCAGGTGCCGCGCACGGGTGGCGTGATCCTCGCCCGTTCGGGCGACCGCGAAGGGCTGGAGGCCGTGCTGGCGCGCGACCCGTTCGTGCAGGGCGGCGTGGCGCGCGCCGACGTGACCGAGTTCGTGCCGAGCATGACGGCCCCCAGCATCGAGGTTCTGAAGACGTTCTGACGAAGAACGTCCTTTTTTCGCTCAGGCTCCCGGCACTTCCTCGTGGCCGCCGGGGTGCCGCGCAAAGCGCGCGGCCTCGCGGTCGTGCACCGGCGCCGGATCGTCCCATGGCCAGCCGCCGAACTGCGTACGGCGGTAGTCGGCCATGGTCTGGCTGATCTCGGCCTGCGTGTTCATCACGAAGGGGCCGTACTGCGCCACCGGTTCGGCGATCGGGCGGCCCTGCAGCACCAGGAACTCGCTCGTCTCGTCGTTGCCGTTGACGATCTCGACGGCCGCATCCGCGCGCAGCTCGACGGCCGCCGGGCCTTCCACGCGCTCGCCGGCAATGTGCGCCACCGCCCCCTTGAAGAAGTACAGCATGCGCCGCGTGCCTTCGCCCGTGGCGGCCGGCAGCGTCCATTGCGCGCCGGGCGTCATCTTCAGCGTCCAGATCGCCACGTCGGCGTCGGCCTGCGCGGCCCATGAATCGGGCGGCGGCGCCAGCGGCTGGATCGGGTCCTGCCCGCTGGCGGCATCGCCGAGCCGGCCCGCGATGACTGCAACCTCGGTGCGGCCGCCCTTCGCGTCGTCGGAGGCGAAGCGCGGAATGGCGTCGGACCAGAACATCGTGAAGTGCGGCTCGGCCATCTTGCTCCTGGCGGGCAGGTTGAGCCAGATCTGGAACAGCTCCAGCGGGTTCGGCGCGCCGGCGTCGAGCAGCGGGAACATTTCAGAGTGCACGATGCCTTTGCCGGCCGTGAGCCACTGCACGTCGCCGCCGCCGAAGCGCGCGGTGGCGCCCAGCGAGTCGGAATGGTCGACCAGGCCCTTGCGCACGATGGTCACGGTTTCGAAGCCGCGGTGTGGGTGCGAGGGAAAGCCCGGCACCGTGTCGCCGTGGTACATGCTCCAACCGTCCTTGCGGCTGAAGTCCTGGCCGATCTGGCGGCCGGCCAGCGAGGCCTCGGGGCCCATCTGGCCGTTGGCCTTCGGGTAGGCGTCGTCGTGGTAGACGCAGAACAGGAACGGGTCGATCGTCTGCCACGGGAAGCCGAGTGGCTTGACCTGGACGACGGGGCCCTTGTTGTTGTCGGACATTTCGATATTCCTTTCCATGTGGGGCGCGGCCGATGATGCCGTGCCAGTGGATGGAATATCGGGGCGCCGCCGCCTTCCGGTAGAGGCCTTCCGTGCAACAGTGAAGAGCGCGTATGGAACGATGGGCATCGCTCTTTTTCCCTTTCGGGCGTGCCTGCCGGCGCTTTACTGCTTCGGCATTTCGGCGTTCGGGTCCATGTACACCAGCTCCCACAGGTGGCCGTCGATGTCCTGGAAGCCGTGGCCGTACATGAAGCCGTAGTCCTTCGGCTCGCTCGGGATGGTGCCACCGGCGGCCTTGGCCTTGGCCACGAGCTCGTCGACTTCGGCGCGGCTCTCGCACGAAAGGCACAGCAGCACTTCGGTGCTCTTCGACGTGTCGGTGAGGCTCTTGGTGGTGAAGGTCTTGAAGAACTCCTCGACCAGCAGCATGACGTGGATGCTGTCCTTCTGGACGACCATGCACGCGGCGTTGGCGTCGGTGAACTGCGCGTTGAAGGTGTAGCCCAGCGCGGCGAAGAAGGTCTTGGTCTTCTCGAGGTTCTTGACGGGGAGGTTCACGAAGATCTGCTTGGTGGCCATGGTGTCGTCCTGTATCGGTGGATGGATGTGGAGGCGTTTTGCGGCGTCTTGTGTACGCCGTCCACAAAAGATACCAAAGAAAATGGACGGCGTCCACATATTTTCTCGGACGTACAGCTGGGAGGCATTTTTCGGCAGAAATTTCACGACGGCCAAACCCTGCCGCTTGCGGCCCCTGAAATGCGTTGCATCCAAATGAGATCAGATCGTCAGGCACGAAGTTTGCATCAGAAAAAACTATGCAAAGGCGTGACCAAGAAGGGTGATTTCTATGAGTCAATTAACGGCGCGTTTCACCTTAAGGCAAATTAAGTACTTTGTTGCCGTGGTGGAAGAGGACAGCATCGTCGAAGCTGCGCGGAAGCTTCACATCTCTCAGCCATCCATCTCCGTTGCCATAAAAACACTGGAAGAAATACTGGATCAACAGCTGTTGATCCGGCATCACGCACAGGGTGTCTCGCTTACATCCAATGGGCGCAGAGTTTATGAACAGGCCAAGCATCTATTGCAGCTTTCTCACGATCTGGAGCAAAACTCAAACGCCGAATGGAACCTGATATCCGGAACCATTGCCTTGGGCTGCTTTGAATCCATGGCTCCGCTGTACATGCCAAAGTTGATTGCCGGATTCAAGGGTGTCTATCCGCAGATCAATATCCAGCTGCACGATGGCGAACAGCACGAACTGATGCAGGGATTGCATCGAGGGCGATTTGATCTGGCATTCTTATACGATCTGGAGCTGGGCAATTCGATATACAAGGAGGAATTGAATGCACCGCATAAACCATATGCGCTGCTCCCGGTTGACCATCGATTGGCAAGAAAAAAATCAGTGACATTGGAAGATTTGAGCATCGAGCCAATGATCCTGCTGGACGTCGTGCCAAGTCGAAACTACTTCATCGACATTTTCAAAAACCGGGGATTCCATCCAACCGTCGCGTATAGCTCGCCGTCGATCGAGATGGTCCGCTGCATGGTAGGTCGAGGTCTGGGATTTTCGTTGCTGGTCACTCGCCCGTGCACCGAAAGCACATACGACGGAAAGCAACTGGTTCAATTGGATATAGAAGATGAAATGCCTGCTTCCACGTTGATCATGGCATATCTGAAAAATAACCAGCCCTCTCCGGCAACAAGACTGTTCATGGACTATTGCCGCAGCGTGGATTTGACGCCGCCATCACAAATCTCGCGGCAAGTCAGTTCGGATATCGAATCATGCCAATGACCCCCTCGCAGGTCGTTTATTGATCGCACCAAGGGCAAGCACCTTGAGCCATTGCTAGGGGCCAGCAGCACATACCCCACTTGCGCGCGTCCCAGCGCGCAGTCGCCCCTCCAGCCGGATCAGCTCACCGAGCCGGCAGTCCAGACCGCACAGACCAGTCCACTCCGCGCAAGGGCAGGTCGACAAAGTCCATTGGCAAATCTCAGACGACGCCAACGACAAATAAACAAGCTGAACCCGTTCGCACCAGAACCGTGAGACCGCACCATCATGGAATATTTAAAACCAAAAAGAGGCGCATTCAGGCCCATAACTCAGGATTTTCGATCAGATGCTTGTATAGGACACGCCTATATAAGACTTAGGTATTTGATAGTTGACCCGATGCAAGGCCGAGCCAGATACTCAAGTCGTCTTGCAAAGCCATGTCATCGACTTTTCCAACCCACCTTTAATTGCTATTGCTGCGAAAAGTAAATATGACATTTGATTGGCAATACATGTTCAGCCTGTTAAGGCTGCAGGATTTCTGGCTGGCGACGCTGACCGTCATAAAGCTCAGTATTTGCACCTGGGTCTTGAGTGTCGTTTTCGGATTTGTTCTGGCACTTGCAAAGCAGTCTTCGAAGCCGCTGATCAGCCTGCCTGCGCGTTGCTATATCTGGTTGTTTCGCAGTCTGCCTCTGCTGGTGTTGTTGATCTTCACTTACAACCTGCCTCAAGCGTTTCCGTCCAGCCAGGTTGTTCTCAATGATCCATTCTGGGCCGGCCTTATTGCCTTGGTCATTTGCGAAACCGCATACATCGCAGAAATTCACCGCGGCGGCCTGCTTTCGATTCCCAAGGGCCAGTACGAAGCTGCCATTGCGCTGGGGCTGCGATTCATGGGAATTCAATACCGGGTGGTAGTGCCTCAAGCCATTCGCGTGGCCCTCCCGTCACTGACCAACGAGTTCATCTCGATCGTCAAACTCAGCTCCCTGGTATCTGTCATTTCGTTGACGGAAATTCTGATGGTCGGCCAACGCCTTTATTCGCAGAATTTCCTGGTGATGGAAACCATGACAGCAGTTGCGATTTACTACGTCTTGATTGTGACGGTATTTGATTTTGTCCTGAAAAGACTGGAACATTTTCTGGACGTTACCAAGCGCAAAGTGGCAAGGACGCCTGATGAGGATGTATTCGAGAAAGCCAGGAACAGTGCGACGCAATCTCGCCGTCCACAGAGCAGCTCGAACATCCCGGCACTCGAAGCATTCAGACTGCACAAGGCTTACAACAATGTCGAGGTTCTGGGCGCAGTCAACCTGAAAGTTGAGCAAGGGCAAGTCGTATCCGTGATCGGCCCTTCCGGTTCCGGAAAAACCACGCTGATTCGCCTTCTCAATGGTTTGGAAAAACTCGACAACGGCGATATCAAGATCAATGGTGAACCGTTTATTCATCTGAGCAGGCAGGGTGCTCAGAAGCCCAGGCTGATCGAGGATCTCAAGCACCGCTTGGACATCGGAATGGTTTTCCAGAGTTTCAACCTGTTCCCGCATCTCACGGTATTGAATAACCTGCTTTTGGCGCCGCGTTATCACGGCACTGCGCCAATCTCCGATCTGAAGCAGCAAGCATACGAATTACTGCTGAAAGTCGGCATGCTCGAGCATGTCTTCAAATACCCCCATCAGCTGTCCGGGGGGCAACAGCAACGCGTGGCAATTGCCCGGGCACTGATGATGCGCCCTCAAATCATGCTGTTCGATGAGCCGACCTCGGCATTGGATCCGGAGAAAGTCACCGAAGTGCTTCAAGTCATCGAAACGCTTGCCAGCGAGGGCATCACCATGGTGATCGTCACACACGAAATGAATTTCGCGTTCAAGGTGTCGGACCGGATTGTATTCATGGAAAAAGGACGCGTGGTTTGCGATGACACGCCCGAAGTTTTCAGAAGTGGAAAAAATGCACGTGTTGAAGCGTTCCTGAAAGACGTTTCATTGGCATGAATATTTGCGATGTGTCAATTTATATTTTCCGAAGGAATTGAAATGATCGAGCAGTGGCAAATTGACAAATACCACGAAGAAGGTGTGCTGGTTGTGGAAGGGGTCCTGTCTCCCGAAGAAGTCAAATCGTTGAACGACGATTTCGAACAATGGGTTGAAGAAAGCCGCGCCAGGACCGCGCCATGGGGTGAAACGCAGGATGGGCGCCCGCGATTCGACATCGAAGATGACCATCGGGCGGACCATCCGTCGCTCCGGCGCGTCAATTCACCCACCGAGATTTCGGCGGCCTACAAGAAGATTGCGCTGGAATCCCGCATGGCCGCCATTGCGGCCCAGTTGATCGGTGGCTCGGGGGCGCGCTTTCACCACAGCAAGATCAATTCGAAACTGCCTCACACCAAGACCGTGGTGAAGTGGCATCAGGACTTTCCCTTCACGCCGCACAGCAACGACGATCTGGTCACGGCGCTGCTGATGGTGAGCGATGTCACACCCGAAAACGGACCTCTGCAGGTTGCAACCGGCAGCCATAAAGGGCCGCTCTGGTCGCATTGGCAAAACAACCGATTCACAGGAACGGTTGAAAACGCTGTGGTGGATGAACATTGCCAGGATCCGGTGTCATGTTATGCGCCGTCGGGCTCCGTATGTTTCATGCACACGCGTCTGTTGCACGCGTCGAGCCCCAATAACACCGAGCTTCCCCGCACGCTGTTCATCAGTGTCTATGCGGCAGAGGATGCCTTGCCGTTTTGCGAGAGCCCATTGCCCAGCGTGCACGCCGGACTCATGGTCGCAGGACAAGAGAGCGGGCTGGTTCGAAGTACGGTGAATGAATTGCGCTTGCCGCAAAAACCGCGCGGCGCATCGTTTTTTCTGCAACAAGCCGGCACTGACACCGCGGCTGCCTAATTCCTCAACTCGGAAGTTTTACCATCATGAATTACCGTTCGATCTGCAAAAACATTCCTCTGGTCTTGAGCGCTGCGGTCATTGCAACCGCTTCTTTCAACGCCGCGGCTTTCCAACAGCCGGGCAAGATCACTGCCGGTTCCGACCTCACGTTTTTTCCATATGAATATATGGACAACAACCAGCCTGCAGGTTTTGATGTCGAATTTCTCGACGGTCTTGCAAAAATAATGGGGCGCAAGGCCGAGAACATCGATACCAGGTTTCCCAATCTGATCACGGGGCTGCAGGGTGGTCGTTTCGACATCATCAATTCATCGATGTACATCACTGCCGAGCGCGTCAAGGTGATGGACATGATTCCGTACCTGAAAAGCGGCGAGTCGATCCTGGCGCTCAAGGGTGCCGAGTACCAGCCGAAAAAGCCCGAAGACTTCTGCGGTCACAAGATCGGCTCGATGGGCGCCACGTCCTGGCTTCAGCAAATGAGAAAGCTCTCCACCGAATACTGTGTCAAGAACGGCAAGAAGCCCATTGAGATCAGTGAATACGGCACCGATCCGCAAACCACCCAGGCGCTGCTGTCCAAGGCCGTGGAAGCTCAAATCACCGACGCCGCCGTCGCTCGCGGTGCGATCGAGAAACTGGGTGATCGGATCTCGATTTCTTCCGACACGCTCATCTACCCGGTCCTGAACGGTTTCGGGGTGAAAAAGGGCAATGATGAAGTCAAGAAAGCATTGATTGATGCCTTGAACAAATACAAGGTAACGCCGGAATATGCCGCGCTGCTGAAGAAGTACAAGTTCGAACCGCCAGCAGAAAAAGACCTGCAAGAGCTGATGCCCAAGCCCTGACCTGTTTGCGGAGCAAGAAGCCATGGCGTTAAACCACGAAGAAAATCTGCGCGTCGATCTTGCCGCGACTTTTCGAATCATCGCGCATCTCGGAATGCACGAGGCTGTGGCCAATCACTTCAGCGCTGCGGTTTCGGACGACGGCAAGAAATTCTTGCTCAATCCGAAGTGGATGCATTTTTCCCGCATTCGTGCCGGCGATTTGCTATTGCTCGATGCAGACGACGAGTCAACTGCCAGCCGTAAAGATGTGGACGCCACGGCCTGGGCCATTCACGGCCAGATCCACCAGATGCTGCCTGCCGCGCGGGTGGTGCTTCATTTGCACCCGGTCTTTGCAACCAGCATCGCATGTTTGCAGAACCCGCAGATTCCTCCCATCGATCAAAACACCGCGCGCTATTTCAACAGGGTCGCGGTGGACGAGATGTACGGAGGAATGGCCGACACGACCGCCGAGGGTGCCCGGCTGGCGGGTCTGTTGAAAGACAAAACACGTCTTTTGATGGGCAACCACGGTGTGATGGTCGTCGGCAAGACCGTTGGCGAGGCATTTGACGACATGTGGACGCTCGAAAGATCTTGTCAGATCCTGGTTACCGCGTGGTCAACGGGCCAGCCGCTTCGGGTTCTTTCAGACGAAGTCGCGGAGAAAACAGCGCGGAGCTGGGAAAAGATTACAGATTTCTCCGAGCAGCATTTCGAAGAAATGAAGTATTTGATGATCAAGCACGATCCATCGCTGGCTGATTGAGCCGTCACCGTGGTTTGTTGATGGCAATTCCTATTGCCATGCAGCCGGAAAACTTCGCCCGAGAGATGAGCAATGACCGAAATTGTGAATGAAATTGACACGCTCGTTGTTGGCGCCGGACAAGCTGGCGTTGCAATGAGCGAACATTTGAGTCGAATTGGAGTTCCGCACGTGGTGCTGGAAAAAAACCGTATCGCCGAAGCGTGGCGCACGGGTAGGTGGAATTCATTGGTCGCCAACGGCCCGGCGTGGCATGACCGTTTTCCGGGCCTCGAGTTCGATGTTGCTCCGAACTCCTTCGCAAGCAAGGACCAGGTTGCAGAGTACTTCGAGCGCTACGCAAAGAAGTTCGACGCGCCCATCCGCACCGGGGTGGATGTCCAGCGCGTGACCCGCAACCCGGGCCGCACCGGATTCGTGGTCGAGACCTCTCAAGGTACTTTCTGGGCCCATCGGGTTGTCGTTGCGACCGGTCCTTTTCAAAAACCCGTCGTGCCGTCCATTGCGCCCGTCGATCCCGCGCTGTACCAGATTCACTCGGCGAAGTACTTCAGTCCTGACCAGTTGCCCGCGGGCGACGTGTTGGTTGTGGGTGCTGGCTCGTCTGGCGTGCAGATTGCCGAAGAACTGCATTCTTCCGGCAAGAAGGTCTACCTTTCGGTCGGCCCTCACGAGCGGCCCCCCCGCACATACCGTGAGCGCGATTTCTGCTGGTGGCTGGGCGTGCTCGGCCTTTGGGATTCCGAAGCCGTGCAGCCCGGTCGGGAGCACGTCACCATTGCCGTGAGTGGCGCCAGTGGCGGCCACACGATCGATTTCAGGCGCCTGGCGCAGTCCGGCATCACGCTGGTCGGGCAGACCGAGGCGTTCGCGGATGGCAAGGTCACGTTCAAGTCCGATCTGGCCGAGAACCTTCAGCGAGGCGACGACAGCTATCTGTCTCTCCTGGATGCCGCCGATGCCTATGTCGAGCGCAACGGACTCGTGTTGCCGCTGGAGCCGCAGGCGCGGGAGCGCGTGGCAGATGCGGCCTGCATCACCGAGCCCCTGCAAGCGCTGGATCTGCAAAAGGCCAATGTCACGTCGATCATCTGGGCGACGGGCTATGCGGCGGACTACAGCTGGCTGCAGGTCGACACTTTGCAGGCCAATGGCAAGCCACGCCACCAGCGCGGCGTGGGCGCGGAGCCGGGCGTTTATTTCGTTGGCCTGCCTTGGTTGTCGCGCCGCGGTTCCGCGTTCATCTGGGGGGTGTGGCACGACGCAAAGCATGTGGCAGACCACATCGCGATCCAGCGCCAATACCAACAGCATCACGCCAGCCGGCAACAGACTCCGAACGCCAGTGGGGCCGACTCCCGCGAAGCTGTGGTCTGACGCTCACTGCACACGCCAACTTTTCACCATCGATCCAGAATGACAACGCCAACGCACACCCGAATCCGCATGTTCAACACGCGGGAGACCTACCCCAATCAGAGCCTGGACAACGATCTGTGCCAGGCTGTACGCGCCGGCAACACCGTTTATGTGCGCGGCCAGGTCGGCACGGATTTCGATGGAAATCTTGTGGGCCTGGGCGATCCCCGTGCACAAGCGGAGCAGGCGATGAAGAACGTGAAGCAGCTCCTGGAAGAGGCCGGCAGCGACATGTCGCACATCGTCAAGACCACCACCTACCTCACCGACCCGCGCTATCGCGAAGCCGTGTATCAGGAAGTGGGCAAGTGGCTGAAGGGTGTGTTTCCCATCTCCACGGGTCTGGTTGTCGTGGCGCTCGGTCAGCCTCAGTGGCTGATGGAGATCGACGTCATTGCAGTCATTCCAGATTGAAAGGAGCACCCACATGACGCTATCCATCGTTGGCCGCTGCGCCGAAACGGGTCAGCTGGGAGTCGCCATCAGTTCTTCCAGCATCGCCGTAGGCGCGCGCTGCCCTTGGCTGCGAAGCAGTGTTGGCGCGGTGTCTTCACAGAACATTACGTTGCCGGCTTTGGGCCCGGAAACTCTGGGTCTGCTGGAGAAGGGACTGTCGCCAGACGACGCGCTGAATGAAGCGCTCGCGACTGACAGTCACAGCCAATACCGCCAGCTGATCGCTATCGACTCCCGAGGTCGCACGGCGCATTTCAGCGGAGGCAAGACGCTGGGGGTGTACAAGGCGATGTCCGGCGATCAGTGCGCCGCCGCCGGCAACATGCTGGCCAGCCCGTCGGTGATAGACGCCATGGTGGAGGCCTTCGCTGCTTCATCGGGACACTTGGCCGATCGCCTGATCGCAGCCATGCAGGCGGGTCTCGCGGAAGGCGGCGAAGCGGGCCCGCTGCATTCGTCGGCGCTGATGGTGATCGATGATTTCGTATGGCCGATCGTCAACCTGCGAGTCGATTGGGTGGATGAAGATCCCATCGGAGAGCTTGAAAGGCTCTGGCAAGCTTACAAACCGCAGATGCAGGACTACATCGACCGAGCCCTGGAGCCAGCCCGGGCTCCCGGATATGGCGTTCCCGGAGACGATAGGTAGGTTGCAGTCGCCGGGTCAGAGGTCGGTGGAATCGAGCATGTCGGCATTCGATCTGACGAACGGGGGTGCGGCGTAAAACCTGGACTGGTCAAGCAACGAATCCAAGGTGCGGTCGGACCCCTCGCTCAGTGGGCACCGACGTGAGCGCGCTTGAGGCCCGACAGCCACTGCAGGAATGCCTGCAGCCCGGGGCTCACAGGCCGGCCCAGCGGGTATGCGACGTGGTAGGCCAAATGGCCCGGCAACGTGTGCCGGCAGACGATGACCAGACGCCCGTCTGCCAGCTCGTTCTCGATCAATTGACGAGCAACAAGGGCCACGCCCAGGCCCGACACAGCGGCACTGGCGAGCAAGGAAAACATCTCGTAGCGCGGTCCGTTGACGGCGGACAGATCGCCATCCATGCCGGTTGCCTGGAACCACTCGCGCCATGCATCCACGCGCGTCGCAAGGTGCAGCAACGGCATGCGTGCGACCTGCTCGGGCCGCAGCGAACGCCGCGCACCGAGAAGGCTCGGCGCGCATACCGGTGCCAGATCGCCTTCGGGCAGCAGTTCAAACCCTTGCACGCCTGGCCACTGCATCGCCCCGAAATGGATCGCCGCATCGAACGGCTCTTCTTCGAACAGGAATCTTCGGTTCCGGATTGCCAGGTTGATGGTGATGTCCGGGTGCAGGACGCGGAACTGCGGTAGCCGCGGGATCAGCCACGAACTCGCAAGCGTCGGCGTGACCGCCACTTCCAGCGTCTGGCCGCGCCCGCCCCTGGCCATCAGTTCGAGCGTGTCACGCTCGATGCGGTCCAGGCTTTCGTGAATGCGCGCCGCATAGCGCTTGCCATGCTCTGTCAGCAGGAGGCGCTGCTTGCTGCGCACGAACAAGGGAACACCGACACGGTCTTCCAGTGCCGCCACCTGCCGGCTCACCGCGCTGTGCGTAATGGACAGTTCCTCGGCAGCGCGCGCAAAGCTCTGGTGCCGCGCCGAGGACTCGAACATCTCCAGAGTGACCAGGCTCGGAATGCGTCTGCGCATGGAATCCCTTCCAAAAACGAACGAAGTACGACCGCGTCCGCAACGAGGTACCTGAGCGAACACGGTGGATCGTCATCGGTGTAGCGATTTCCGGGCCAATTCGCAAGGCACGCTGCTGACCACGCATCGGTCACTTCGTTCCTCAGGAGAACGAAGTGCTTCCGCAATATCAATTGCACGTTGCCAGACGCGATCACACACTTTGCGCAGACGAATCTCCGGAGATCCTGATGAGTTTTCTTTCGACCGAAGTGCGATCGCACCGCCTTGCCAAACTGCAGCACGTGATGGACGCGGCCCGGCTCGACGCCCTCGCGCTCAGCGGCGTCGAGTGGTTCGAGTTCGCCACCAACCACAACATCACGGTGGGGGGATGGGAACGGCCCTACGTCGTGGTCCTTACGCGCGACGGCCGCTGCGTCGCGCTGATGCACGACCTGTCCTCCTTCCGCGCCAACCACGCGCTGCACAGCGGCCGCATGTGGTTGGACCAGGCGCACTACTACGCCGAGGTTCCGCACGTGACGCAGCGCCGCCCGTTGCTGCCGTTGTGGGCCGAGACGCTCGCCGCGCTGTTGCAGCAACTGGGACTGGTGGCCGCACGCATCGGCGTGGATGCAATCCCGGCACCCATGCAGCGGCTCGGGCAGATGCTGCCGGAACTCAAGCTGTTGCCGGCGGGCCGCTGGCTGCGGGATGCGCGCCTGGTCAAGCATGCCGAGGAACTCGCGCTGCTGCGCGCGGCTGCTTCCTTGTCGGACTGGGCGATGGCACGCTATCGGTCCGAGATCCGTCCAGGGCGCAACCTGCAGGAACTGGATCACACGGTCGCGGCACAGACCTGCGTCGAGGCCGGCCGCCGATTCCCCGGGGAAGACTTCCAGATCCTGCGCTTCATGTCGCTCAGCGGCCCGGCCTCGGCCGCTGCACACGGCGACGCGAGCCAGTCCGGCGCCACGGTGCTCGCAGACAAGGCAACGGTGACGATCTGCAATGTGCGGCTGAACGGCATGAGCATGGAGAACCAGCGCACCTTCGCCGTCGGATGCGTCGACGAGACCACGCGCCAACTGATGCGCGTTGCGCTCGAATCCAACGAGGCCGGCTTGCGCGCAGCGTGCACCGGCGCGCCGCTGGCAGGCATCGACGAGGCATCGCTCGATGTGATCAGCCGCGCCGGATACGGCCAGCACGTGCTGCACCGCACTGGCCACGGCATCGGCGTAGGCACGCACGAGTACCCCGAGGACATGGCCTTCAACACGCGCCCCCTGCTGGAGCACGAAGCCATCATCGTCGAGCCTGGCATCTACGTCCCGGGTCTTGGAGGCTTCCGATATGTCGATGGCGTGATCGTCGGCGCCGAGCCCGAGCGCGTGACCCATGCACCCAAGGATTTCGCCAGCATGTGCATTGCCTGAGCTCCTTGAGCTCCCTGAGGGCACCGGGCGACAGCCCTTTGCTCACCTTTTCCCCTCTCTTCCATGCCCCGAGGACACCATGCTCAAGTTCGCTCTACTTCTCTGCAGCTTTTTGACCGCTGGCGCCGTACTGGCGCAGAGCTATCCATCTCGACCCATCACGATGGTCCTGCCCTACCCACCGGGCGGTACCACCGACGCGGTCGGACGGCTGACCGCGAAGCGACTCGAAGCCGCGCTTGGAACCCCGGTCGTGATCGAGAACAAGAGCGGGGCTTCCGGCACCATCGGCAGTGACTTCGTGCGTCGCGCTGCACCCGATGGCTACACGCTGTTGTTCAACGCCAGCATCTTCGTCATCGGCAAAAGTGTGCTGAAGGCCGTGCCATATGACCCCGTCACCGACTTCACGCCACTGGCGCGTGTGGGCCACACGCCGCTGGTGCTGCTGGTCAACCCCGGGGTGCCGGCGGGCAACCTCAAGGAACTCCTCGCCGCCGCCAAGGCCAAGCCTTCGGATTTCAACTTTGCCAATTCCGCCGCTGGATCAGCCGGGCACCTGGCCACCATCGAGTTCAACCACGAGAGCGGCCTCGCGCTGCCGATCGTGACCTATCGCGGCTCGGCGCAGGCGCTCACCGACCTGATCGGCGGTCATGTGCAACTGATGATCGATCCACCGGCCATTGCGCTGCCGCATGTCAAGGCCGGCAAGCTCAAGGCGCTGGCGGTCACGTCGGCGACGCGACTGAACAACGCACCAGACGTTCCAACAGCGGCGGAGGCTGGTATGCCGGGGCTGATCCGCTCGTCGTGGTACGGCGTCTGGGGCCCGCAGCGCTTGCCGGAAGCCGTGCTCAAGCGCCTGGACATCGCGTTCGCCGTGCTCGACCGGGATGAGGAGTTCAAGCGCCAGTTGGCGGTAATCGGTGTCGAGCCCCTCCATGAAGGACGCAAGGATTTCAACTCCTTTGTCGCCGTCGACGCGGCGCGCAACGACGCGCTTCTTAAAAGCATTGGCGTGCTGCCCGAATGAGAGCGCGCAAGCACGCGGCTGCAGGATGTTGAACGGTAGACCGATCAACCGATGCATTGCCGCCCAGGACAGCAGGTCGAGATAGCGCACCGAGGCCTGCGGGGTCGTCGTCGTGCCCCGGAGTGCTCGATGTTGCCCGCATTGCGGGGAACGAAAAAGACGGGGCATCATGGCCACCATGGAAATCGAGTTCAAGTTCTGCATTCCCGCCGGCCGTCTTAAGGCCGTCGAAGCCGCCCTGAAGCGCGGCACCGTCGTGCGCACCCGCCTGCAGGCCCGCTATTTCGACACCGCCGACCAGCGGCTCGCTGCCGACGGCATGGTGCTGCGGCTGCGCAAGGAAGGCCGGCGCTGGGTGCAGACCGTGAAGGCCACCGGCGACAACGCGCTGCACCGGCTGGAGCACAACGTCGACCTGGGTACGGCGGCTGCGGCGCCGCAGATCGATCCGCAGCGCCATCAGGGCACGCCCGTGGGCGACCGGCTTTCGAAGCTGCTGGCCGAGGGCGGCGGCGCGCCGCTGGTCGAGCGGCAATCGACCGACATCGTGCGGCTCACGCGCGACGTGCGCGTCACCGGGCCCGGCGGCGCGGTGGTGGAGATGGCGCTCGACATCGGCAAGGTCGTCGCGCACGCGGGCACCCCCGAGCAGCGCGAATCGCCGGTGTGCGAGCTGGAGCTCGAACTCAAGCGCGGCGACGTGCAGGGCCTGGTGTCGCTCGCGCGGCGCTGGTCGCAGCAGCATGGGCTGTGGTTCAGCACCGTGTCGAAGGCGGAACGCGGCGCGCGCCTGCTGGCGGCGCAGCAGACCGTGGAAGCCGTGAAGGCTGAAGCGCCACGCTTCGCAACGCAGCACCCCGACGGGCGGGCCGTGCAGCAGGCCGTGGTGGCATCGTGCCTGGCGCAGATGCTGCCCAATGCCGGCGAGATCGCTGCGGGGAGTACAGATGAAGAGCAGATCCACCAGCTACGCATCGGCATCCGCCGGCTGCGCACGGCGTTGCGCGAGCTGCCGGAGCTGGGCCAGTTCGACACGACCGAATGGGAGCCGCCGCTGGTCGACGCCTTCCGCGCATTGGGCGCATTGCGTGATCGCGAACAGGTCGTGAAGCTGGCGCAGCCCCGGCTGCGCGAGGCCGGCGCGCCGGACTTCGATCCGCTGGCCGGCGACGACACTGCGGCCCACACGCCCTCGCCCGGTGACATCGTGCGCGCCCCGGCGTTCCAGAACGTGCTCGTCTCGCTGATCGGCTTTACCGCTGCGAAGCCTGTGGAAGCCGCACCGGCGACCGTCGCCACTGAAGACGGCCCGGCAGTTCCTTCAGCACCCGCGCCCATCAACGCCAATGCCGTGCGCCGCCTGCTGCGCAAACGCCTGCAGCGCCTGCACAAACAGGTGCTGCGCGACGGCGAGCGCTTCGAGTCTCTTGACACCGAAAGCCAGCATCGCGTGCGCAAGCGGCTCAAGCGCCTGCGCTACCTCGCCGAGTTCGTGGCGCCGCTGTTCGAGAAGGAAGACGGCAGCGCCGCCGCGCGCTACCTGAAGGCACTGCGCCCCGCGCAGGACGCGCTGGGCGAGTTCAACGACGAGGCCGTCGCGCTCGCGCTGTACCGCGAGGCCGTCGAGCGCGATGCGCGTGCGTGGTTTGCGGTGGGATGGTTCACCGCGCGGCATGCAGCCGGCGCGAAGGCCTGCCACAAGGCGCTGGCGAAGATCGAGGATGCGCCGCGGTTCTGGAAGAAGAACTGACCGGCGGCCGGGGCGCCCCTCGGGGTGTCAGTGATGGTGCCCGTGCGCCCCATGCACATGCCGGTGCTCGATCTCCACCGGCAGCGCCGCACGCACATCCGTCACCTGCAGGCTGAAGCGCAGTGCCTTGCCGGCCCACGGATGGTTGCCGTCGAGCAGCACGACCGGGCCCTTGATCTTCATCACGGTGAACACATGCTCGGTGCCGTCGTCGAGCCGGCCCTGCAACTGGCCGCCCACCTTCACGCCCGGCGGAAAGTCGGTCTTGGGAATGCTGCGCACCAGGGTCTCGTCGCGTTGGCCGAAGGCGTCTTCGGGCGCGAGGTTCAGCACGGTCTGGTAGCCCTTTTCCTTGCCATCGAGCGCTTCCTCGATCTTGGGCAGCGTGTTCTCGTAGCCGCCATGCAGGTAGGCCATCGGCTCGGGGCTCGCCTCGATGAGCTTGCCCTGGGCGTCGGAGACCTTGTACTTGATGGTGACGACGGTGTCTTTTTCGATTTTCATGGGGTGGCATTTTCAGTGGAAACGAAAGGGCGCTGGTGACTAGGCCTTCCCGGAAGAGGAAAGCGACGGCTCCTGCAGCATGTCCATGTGGTCGAGCTTGCTCATCACCAGGTCGATGAACGCCGACACCGCGAGCGGCAGATGCTTGCGGCTGGGATACACCACGCTGAGCCCCCGGCCGGTGTACTCGTACTGCGGCAGCACCCGCACCAGCCGCCCTTCCTGTTCGTCGCGCGTCGCCATCGCCGGCGGCAGCTGCGCGATGCCCAGCCCGGCCAGCGCCGCCTTGCGCAGTGCCTGCGCGGTGTTGCCGGTGAACCGGCCGGTGACCTGCACTTCTTCTTCCACGCCCCCGGGGCCCGTGAGGCGCCAGGTGGTGTGGCCGGCCGGGTGCGGTGGCGTCACGCAATCGTGGTCCGCCAGCTCCTGCAATGTTGCGGGTTCCCCGCGTTGCGCGATGTAGGCGGGGCTTGCGAGCAGGCCGCCGCTGCGGGTGGCCAGTCGCCGACCGATGTAGCCCGAATCGCGCAGCACGCCGCCGCGGAAGGCCACGTCGATCTGTTCCGCGATGAGGTCGGCGGCCGCGTCGCTGAGCACGAAGTCGAGCTTGACCAGCGGATGCGCGGCCAGGAAGTCCGACACCCATTCCATCGGGAAGAAATCGAAAAAATCCGCCGGCGCCGCCACCCGCACGAGGCCGCTGGGCTCCTGGCCTCCGGCCACCAGGGCCTGCCCGGCGGCCGCCAGCCCGTCGACCAGCCCCGCGCATCGGTCATGAAAATCCTGCCCGGCGCTGGTCAGCGTGAGCTTGCGTGTCGAGCGCTGCATCAGCCGCGTGCCCAGTTGCGCTTCGAGCTGCTGGATGCGCCGGCTCACGGTGTTGGGCGGCAGGCCCAGCCGCCGGGCCGCCTCGGCAAAGCTGCCGTAGCGCACCACCTGCACGAACATGGCGACGTCGTTGAGGTCGAACATGGCGGGTTGATTCCTTTGGTTTGTGGACGAGTGCAATCCGACTCTACCGTCTAGTCGATCAATGGGTGCGTGCCTAACCTTATGCCCATGACTTCTTCATTTACTTCCTCTCCCATGCAGCGCCGCATCGTCTGGGGCGTTCGCATCCTGCTCGCGCTGGCTTTCGGCGCCGCCGGCGCTTCCAAGCTGGCGGGCGTGCCGCAGATGGTCCAGGTGTTCGACGCGATCGGCTTCGGCCAGTGGTTCCGCTACGTGACGGGCCTGGTCGAGGTTGGCGGTGCGCTGCTGCTGCTCGTGCCCGCAACCGGCTTCTTCGGCGGCCTGCTGCTGGCCGCGACCATGGTCTGCGGCGTGGCCACGCACCTGGTGCTGATCGGTGGCAACCCCGCGCCGGCAATGGTGCTGGCGCTGCTGTCGGGCTTCGTCGCGTGGCGCCTGCGGCCCGAGTCCCTGCTTGCCGGCAAGGCCGCCTGACCCCTCTTTTCTTCATTCCTTCTTCCGGAGTACCCCATGACTCAGCAACAACCCCGCATCGGCATCATCCTCGGCTCTACCCGCGAAGGCCGCTTCGGTGAAAAGCCTGCGCAATGGATCCACGAAATCGCGAAGCAGCGCGCCGACCTCGCCTTCGAGCTGGTCGACCTGCGCGACCATCCGTTGCCCTTCTTCAACGAGGCGGGCGCGCCGGCCTGGGGACCGGTGAAGAACGAGGCCGCGCAGCGCTGGCAAGCCAAGCTGGCCACCTTCGACGGCCTGGTCGTCGTCACGCCCGAATACAACCACGGCCCGAGTGCGGTGCTGAAGAACGCGATCGACTGGGCCTACAAGGAATTCATTCGCAAGCCGATCGGCTTCGTGGGCTACGGAGGCGTGGGCGCGGCACGGGCCGTGGAGCAACTGCGGCTGGTCGCGGTCGAGATGCAGATGGCGCCGGTGCGCAACGCCGTGCACATCGGCATGGTCGAGTTCCTCGGCATCTGGCAGCAGGGCAAGAGCTTCGACGACTTCCCGCACCTCGCGCAGTCAGCCACCGGCATGCTCGACGACATCGCATGGTGGGCCAAGGCGTTGAAGACGGCGAGGGAGGCCGTATGACCACCACCGCTGTCGAAACGCTGGCCCGCGCGATCGTCTACCGCACGCGCGGTTCGCAGCATGGCGGAATCGTGCGGCTGATGAGCCCCGGCGACCTGGGCGAGTTTCTCAAGCCCTTCGTGTTCCTCGACCTCTTCGGCTTCGACACCACGGGCGGCCACAAGGGCTTCGGCCTGCACCCTCACTCGGGCATCGCCACGCTCACTTATCTGATCGAGGGCGACACGCTCTATGAAGACACGACCGGCGAGCAAGGCACGCTGCTTGGCGGCGGCGTGGAATGGATGCGCGCCGGCAACGGCGTGTGGCACACCGGCGGACCCGCGCCGGGCGTGAAGCGCGTGCGCGGCTTCCAGTTGTGGGTGGCGCTGCCGGCCTCGGAAGAAAACGCACCGGCGCAAAGCATGTACCTCGCGCCCTCGCAGGTGCCGCAGGAAGGCCCGGCGCGCGTGCTGCTCGGGCGCTACGGCGCGGCGCAGAGCGCCATTGCGGCGCCGGCTCCGATCAACTATCTGGCCGTGCAACTGGAAGACGGCGAGCGCTGGAGCTACGTGCCGCCTGCCGGCCACACGGTGGGCTGGGTTGCGGTCAACGAAGGCGCGCTCGAAACAGGCGACCAAACAGGCGATCAAACGGGCGGCCCCATCGGCGCCGGCGAGCTCGCGGTGTTCGAGGAGTCGAGCGCGGTCATCGACTTCGTGGCCCGCGGCGACACGTCCTTCGTGCTGGGCTCGGCTGTGAAGCACCCGCACGAGCTGGTGATGGGCCACTACTCGGTGCACACCAGCCGGGCGACGCTCGACCAGGGCGAGGCCGAAATCCGGCGCATCGGCGCACGGCTGCGTCAGGAAGGCCGCCTGCCCTAGCACCCCATCGGTGCGCCTGGGCGCACGAACGACAGCCTTCAACCACGCCGGTGGCGCGCATTTTCGGGTGCGCGCCGCCGGCGTTTTTGCGTTCCGCCCTCTGAGCGGCACCGGTCTGGAGGGCCACCCAAGGGCTTACCCCATCACGCGGGCCCGCATATTGCTTAAGACTGTCGCTGGTTGACTGTCGACAGCTCGCAGTCAATCCGACGAACCCACCAACAAGGCAGGGCCCGCCCGGCCGGGCCTGTGAAAAGGAACGCGATATGCAACTGCACGCAGTGGACCGAAAGGCCCCGCCCGTCTCAGACGCCGAGCGCCAGGTCCGACAAGACCTGGCCGCGGCCTACCGGCTGGTGGCGCACTACGGCATGGACGACAGCATCTACACGCACATCTCCGCGCGTGTGCCGGGAACCGAAGACCAGTTCCTGATCAACCCCTTCGGCATGCTGTTCCGCGACATCACGGCCTCGTCGCTGGTCAAGATCGACCTGGAAGGCCGCATCCTCGACGACTCGCCCTACGACGTGAACCCGGCCGGCTTCACCATCCACAGCGCGGTGCACGCGGCGCGCCACGACGCGGCCTGCGTGCTGCACACCCACACGGTGGCGGGCGTGGCGGTGTCGTCGCTGGCCGGCGGGCTGCAGCCCTGCAACCAGTGGGCGCTGCAGTTCTATCAGCGCGTGGTCTATCACGACTTCGAGGGCATCGCGCTCGACCCCGAGGAGCGCGAGCGCCTCGTGGCCGACCTGGGCCCGACGGCGCGTGCGCTCATCCTGCGCAACCACGGCCTGGTGACGCTGGGCCGCACGGTGTCGGAAGCCTTCATCCTGATGCTGAACCTGGAGCGTGCCTGCCGCGTGCAGGTGGCCATCCAGTCGAGCGGCCTGCCGGTGTACCCGGTGCCGGCCGAGGTCTGCGAAAAGACCGCGCAGCAGTACGAAGCCGGCGGCGGCAGCTACCTGCCCGGCCAATCCGACCCGAACGCGCGCGAATGGCGCGCGATGCTGCAGCGCATCGAGCCCGCACCGGCCACGTCGTTCCGCGACTGAGCCGCCCCGCTTTCCTTTCCCTTCCCGTCCCCCTGACCCTGTCCACCACCTCGAAAGAGCCAGAAGGAGTTCGCCCTCATGAAACGTCGCAACCTCATCCAGATGGGTGCCGCTGCCACCGCCGGCCTGACGCTGGCCGGCGTTCCCCTGCATCTTCTGGCCGCGGGCAGGAAGGGCGGCGTGATCAACGCCGTTGTCCAGCCGGAGCCGCCGGGGCTGATGCTGGGCATCACGCAGAACGGCCCCACGCAGATGATCTCCGGCAACATCTACGAAGGCCTGCTGCGCTACGACGAGAAGATCACGCCGCTGCCCTCGCTGGCCACCGCGTGGACCGTCAACAAGGAAGGCACGCTCTACACCTTCAAGCTCAAGCCCGGCGTCACCTGGCATGACGGCAAGCCCTTCACCTCGGCCGACGTGGTGTTCTCGGCCGACGTGTTTCTGCGCAAGACGCATGCGCGCCTGCGGGCCAACCTGGCTGCGGTGGAAAGCATCCGCGCGGTCGATCCGCTGACGGTCGAGTTCAAGCTCAAGTACCCCTTCGGCCCCTTCATCGGCATCTTCGAGGTCGGCAGCATGCCGATGATCCCGAAGCACATCTACGAAGGCACCGACTTCGCGACCAACCCCGCCAATGCCACGCCCATCGGCACCGGGCCGTTCAAGTTCAAGGAGTGGGTCAAGGGCTCGTACATCCAGCTCGTGGCCAACGACAAGTACCACGTCAAAGATGTGCCGCTGGTCGACAGCGTCTACTTCCACGTGATTCCCGACGCGGCCTCGCGCGCCGCGGCCTTCGAATCGGGCAAGGTCGACCTGGTGCCCGGCGGCGCGGTCGAGTACTTCGACGTGCAGCGCCTGTCCAAGCTGCCGGGCGTCGCGGTCACCACCAAAGGCTGGGAGTTCTTCGCGCCGCATTCGTGGCTGTGGCTGAACAACCGCAAGGCGCCGATGGACAACATCAAGTTCCGCCAGGCCGTGATGTTCGCCATCGACCGCGAGGCCATGGCCAAGATCGCATGGCAGGGCTTCGCCAAGCCCGCCACCGGCCCCTTCAACAGCAACATCAAGTTCTACAGCACCGACGTTGCCAAGTACCCGCGCAACGTGGAAACGGCCAAGAAGCTGCTCGCCGAATCGGGCTACAAGGGCGAGACGCTGCGGCTGCTGCCGCTGCCCTATGGCGAGACCTGGTCACGGCAGGCCGAGATCCTCAAGCAGAACCTGGCCCAGGCCGGCATCAAGGTCGAGATGACCGCCACCGACGTGGCCGGCTGGAACCAGCGCCTGAACGACTGGGACTACGACCTCGCCTTCACCTACGTCTACCAGTACGGAGACCCGGCGCTGGGCGTGGCGCGCAACTACACCACCGCCAACATCGCCAAGGGCTCGCCCTTCAACAACGTCGAAGGCTATTCCAACCCGAAGATCGACGAGCTGTTCGATTCCGGCGCGCGCGAGACCGACCCCGAGAAGCGCAAGGCCATCTACCTGCAGGCGCAGAAGATCCTGCTCGACGAGGTGCCCGTGGCCTGGCTGCTGGAGCTCAACTTCCCGACGCTCTACCGCACCAAGCTCAGCAACATCGTGAGCTCGGGCATCGGCCTCAACGACAGCCTCGGCAACGCAAGCGTCGGCTGACGCGCGGAGTGACCACCGAATGAAACGTACGCAGTTCATGTTGACCCGCGTGCTGCAGGGCCTGGTGGCGATCCTGCTGATTGCCACGGTCAACTTCATGCTGGTGCGCGCCGCGCCGGGCGATCCGGTGTCGGTGCTGGCCGGCGAGGCCGGCGCGTCCGACCCGCAGTTCGTGGCGCAGCTGCGCGCGCAGTTCGGGCTCGACCAGCCGCTGTCGACGCAGCTCGCCACCTACGTCGGCAAGGTGGTGCGGCTCGACCTTGGCTACTCGTACCGCCAGCAGCAGCCGGTGCTGAAGCTCATCATGGACCGGCTGCCCGCCACGCTGCTGCTCACCGGCACGGCCTTCGCGCTCTCGCTGCTCTTCGGCATCACGCTGGGGGCGCTGTCGGCGCGGCGCGCGGGCACGTGGGTCGACAGCGCCATCACCGTGGTGGCGCTGCTGTTCTATGCCACGCCGCTGTACTGGCTGGCGCTGATGGCCGTGCTGGTGTTCACGGTGCAGCTCGAATGGCTGCCGGGCTTCGGCCTCATGACCGTGGGCTCGGGCCACACCGGCTTCGCGCTGGCGCTCGACGTCGCGAAGCACCTGGTGCTGCCGGCGCTCACGCTCGCGCTGTTCTACATGGCCGTCTACGCACGCATGACGCGCGCCGCGATGCTCGAGGTGGCGCAGATGGACTTCGTGAAGACCGCGCGCGCCAAGGGTGTGAAGCCCGGCCGCATCCTGCGCGCGCACGTGCTGCGCAACGCGCTGCTGCCGGTGGTCACGCTGGCGGGCATCCAGGCCGGCGGGATGATCGGCGGCGCCGTGCTCACCGAGACCGTGTTCGCCTGGCCCGGCATCGGCCGCCTGATGTTCGACGCGCTGCTGCAACGCGACTACAGCCTGCTGCTCGGCGCCTTCCTGGTGACGGCGGCGATGGCAGTGCTCTTCAATCTCATCACCGACCTGGTCTACACCCTGGTCGATCCGCGGATCGAGCTGACATGACGACGACGATGCAAAGCGATTTCTGGCGGCGCTTTCGCCGCAACAAGGGCGCCGTGGCCGGCATGGTCGTGCTGCTGATCGTGGCAGCCGTTGCATTGCTCGGGCCGTGGCTCGCCACCAACGACCCGTGGGCCATGGTCGAGCAACCCTTCGTGCGCCCCTGGACCGAGCCCGGCTTCCTGCTGGGCACCGACACGCTCGGGCGCGACATCCTCGCGGGCCTGGTCTACGGTGCGCGCATCTCGCTGCTGATCGGCGTGGTGTCCACCATCGTGGCGCTGCTGATCGGCGTTACCTTCGGCGCAATCGCGGGCTACTTCGGCGGCTGGATCGATGCGGCGCTGATGCGCTTCACCGAGCTGTTCCAGGCGGTGCCCAGCTTCGCGCTGGCCATCGTGCTGGTGGCGATCTTCGAGCCTTCGATCAAGTCCATCGTCGTGGCCATTGCCATCGTTTCGTGGCCGCCGGTGGCGCGCCTGGTGCGCAGCGAGTTCCTCACACTGCGCCAGCGCGACTTCGTGCAGGCCGCGCTGCTCGCGGGGCAGTCGACGCCGCGCATCATCCTCACGCAGATATTGCCCAACGCCATGTCGCCCATCATCGTGATGGCCTCGCTGATGGTGGCCACGGCCATCCTGCTCGAAAGCAGCCTCAGCTTTCTGGGCCTGGGCGATCCAAACCAGATGAGCTGGGGCTACATGGTCGGCGCCGCGCGCACCGTGCTGCGCCAGGCCTGGTGGATGGCGCTGTTCCCGGGGCTGGCCATCGTGCTGACCGTGCTCGCGCTCAACCTCGTGGGCGAAGGCCTGAGCGACGGGCTCAACACGCGGCTGCACGGAAAGGGCAAGTAAAAAATGAACGCCACCGTGACGCCCATGAAACCCCTGCACCCCGTGCTCGACATCGTCGACCTGAGCATCTCGCTGCCCTCGGGCGCCGACCGCGCGCTGGCCGTCGAGGGCGCCACGCTCTCCGTGCTGCCGGGCCAGACGCTGTGCGTGGTCGGCGAGTCCGGCTCGGGCAAGTCGATGATCGCCAACGCCGTCATGGGCCTGTTGCCGCGCCCGCATGTGGCGCCTGTGGCCGGCCGCATCATGTTCGAGGGCCACGACCTGCTGCAGCTCACCGAGCCGCAGATGCGCGAGCTGCGCGGCCGCCGCATCGGCATGGTGTTCCAGGAGCCGATGACCGCGCTGAACCCGGTGATGCGCATCGGCGAGCAGATCGGTGAAGTGTTCGATGCGCACGGCAACGTGCCCGCGGCCGAGAAGCGCCGCCGCATCCTCGCGGCGCTGGCCGACGTGGGCCTGCCCGACCCGGAGCTGCTGATCGACGCCTACCCCTTCCGCCTCTCGGGCGGCCAGCGCCAGCGCGTGATGATCGCCTGCGCGCTGGTGCTGGAGCCCGTGCTGTTGATCGCCGACGAGCCGACCACCGCGCTCGACGTGACCACCCAGGCGCAGATCCTCGCGCTGATCCGCGAGCTGCAGCAACGCCGCGGCACGGCGGTGCTCTTCATCACGCACGATTTCGGCGTGGTCAGCGAAATCGCCGACCACGTGGTGGTCATGCAGACCGGCCACGTGGTCGAAAGCGGCCCGGCCGCGCAGGTGCTCGGCGCGCCGCAGCATCCCTACACGCGCAAGCTCATCGCAGCCATTCCCGACGGCCAGGCGCAGACCGTGCCGCATGACGATCTCACGCGCGTGCTGCAGGTGCAGGACCTGTGCAAGACCTACCGTTCGAGCGGCGGCCTGTTCAAGCGCGGCCGCGCGGTGCAGGCGGCAAAGGACATCAGCTTCGAGCTGCACCGCGGCGAAACGCTGGGCCTCGTGGGCGAATCGGGCTCGGGCAAGTCGAGCGTGGGGCGCTGCCTGGTGGGGCTCGCGCCTTTCGACAGCGGCCGCATCATCTTCAAGGGCCGCAACCTTGCGCAGGGCCGCAACTTTCGCAGCGCGGCGGCCGGCAAGATCCAGATGGTGTTCCAGGACCCGTACGCATCGCTCAACCCGCGCCACCGCGTGGGCGCGGCCATTGCGGGCGGTCCCATCGCACAGGGCGTGGGCAAGGCCGAGGCAATGGCGCGTGCCATGGAGCTGCTGCAACTCGTCGGCCTGGGCGCCGATGCGGCGCAGCGCTATCCGCACGAGTTCTCGGGCGGGCAGCGCCAGCGCATCGGCATTGCTCGCGCGCTCGCGATGCAGCCCGAGCTGCTTGTGGCCGACGAGCCCGTGTCGGCGCTCGACGTATCGGTGCAGGCGCAGGTGCTGGAGCTCTTCGCGCAGGTGCGCGCGCAGTTCCAGCTCGCAATGGTCTTCATCACGCACGACCTGCGCGTGGCCGGGCAGATGTGCGACCGCATCGCGGTGATGCAGCGCGGCGAGGTGGTGGAGTACGGCGAGACGCAGAAGGTGCTCAACGATCCGCAGCACGCCTACACGCGCAAGCTGATCGACGCGGTGCCGCGCCTCGCGCCGCAGGCCGACATGTCTGCGAAGGTGGCCTGATGCCTTGCGTTGCGCTCCTGAGCGATGTGCTCGACATGCACTACCTCGCGCCCGCTTTTCGCGAGCATTGCCCCGACATAGATTTGCGCCTTGGATCCGATCTTGGTCCGCTCGACCAGATCGATGCGGCCGTCTGCTGGTTTCCGCCGCATGGCCTGCTGGCGAGCCTGCCGCAGCTGCGGCTGGTGCAGTCGTTGGCAGCGGGCGTCGACCACATCACGGCCGACCCCCGGTTGCCGCGTGCGCTGCCGCTGTGCCGCATCGTCGATCCGGAGATGGCCACGGGCATGAAGGCATATGTGTGCTGGGCCGTGATCCAGCACCAGCGGCAGATGCCCGCCTACCTTGCGAGCGCGGCCCGGCGCATGTGGGAAGAGCAACCGATGAGCCCACCCGGGCGCCATCGTGTCGGCATCGCAGGGCTTGGCACCCTGGGGCTCGCTTGCGCAGAGGCATTGGCCGCCATCGGCTATGCGGTGCTCGGCTGGAGCCGCAGCGCCAAGGCCGAACTGCCAGCCGGTGTCACGGGCTTTCACGGCGATGCGCAGCTCGACGAATTCCTCTCGGGCTGCGACACGCTGGTGTGCCTGCTGCCGCTCACGCCGCAGACGCAGGGCTTTCTGGATGCGGACCTGTTCGCGCGGCTGCCACGCGGCGCACACCTCGTCAACGTAGGGCGAGGCGCGCATCTGGTCGAAGCCGACCTGCTGCGCGCGCTGGACCTCGGCCAGCTTTCGGCTGCCACGCTCGACGCCTTCACGCAGGAGCCGCTGCCGGCCGACCACGCCTTCTGGGCCGACCCGCGCATTCTGGTCACGCCGCACATCGCAACGCGCACCGACACGTCGGTGATCGCACGACAGACACTTCACAACCTCGCGCTCGTGCAGCGCGGCGAGCGGCCCCACACGGCCGTCGACCTCGACCGGGGCTACTGAGCCGCGAGGTTTCTTCTCTATCGCAATTCAAGCAAGAAAAACGGAGCAGGCCCCATGAACGCATCGATTCCCAACGCCGCCCTGCAATCGGCGCACGCCGAGCGCGCAGCGAACGACATCGCGGCCCATCTGCACCCCTTCACCAACCTCGCGGCGCATCCGCAGGTCGACCCGCTCGTGATCGAGCGCGGTGACGGCATCTACGTGCAGGACGACCAGGGCCGCCGCTACCTGGAGGCCATGTCGGGCCTGTGGTGCGTTTCGCTGGGCTTCAGCAACGCGCGCCTGGCCAAGGCCGGCAGCGAGGCGCTGCACACGCTGCCCTGCTATCACACCTTCAACCACCGCTCGAACGCAGCCGCCATCGCGCTGGCCGAGAAGCTGATTGCGATGGCACCGGTGCCCATGTCCAAGGTGTTCTTCGCCAACTCGGGTTCGGAGGCGAACGACACTGCCGTCAAGCTCGTTTGGTACTACCACAACGCCATCGGCAAGCCGGCCAAGAAGAAGATCATCGCGCGCCGCAATGCGTACCACGGCGTCACCGTGGCGGCGGCCAGCCTCAGTGGGCTGATGCCCAACCACCGCGATTTCGACCTGCCGATTGACCGCATCCTGCATGTCGATTGCCCGCACCACTACCGCTACGCCGAGCCCGGCGAAACCGAAGAGGCCTTCGCCACGCGGCTGGCCGATGCGCTGGAGCAGCGCATCCTGGCCGAAGGGCCCGACACCGTGGGCGCCTTCATCGCCGAGCCTGTGATGGGCGCGGGCGGCGTGCTGGTGCCGCCGGCCACCTACTTCGAGAAGGTGCAGGCCGTGCTGCGCAAGTACGAGGTGCTGCTGATCGCCGACGAAGTGATCTGCGGCTTCTGCCGCACCGGCGAGATGTTCGGCTCCACCACCTTCGGCCTGCGGCCCGACATCCTCACGGCCGCCAAGGCGCTGTCGTCGGGCTATGTGCCCATCTCGGCCGTCATGGTGTCCGAGCAGGTGCATGCGGCCGTGGCCGCCAACAGCGGAAAGATCGGCACCTTCGGCCACGGCTTTACCTACTCGGGCCATCCGGTGACCGCCGCCGTAGCGCTCGAAACACTGCGCATCTACGAAGACGAAAAGGTGCTCGCGCATGTGCAGTCGCTGGCGCCGAAATTCCAGGCCGGCCTGCGCCGCTACACCGGCCATCCGCATGTGGGCGAGGTGCGCGGCGTGGGGCTGATCGGCGCGATCGAACTCGCAGCCGACCCGGCAACCCGCACGCCATTCGATCTGGCGATGAAGGCCGGCGCGCGGCTGGCCGAGCTCGCGTTGCAAGAGGGCCTGATCGTGCGCGCCATGGGCGATGCCGTGGCTTTCTGCCCGCCGCTGATCATCACGCCCGCGCAGATCGACGAGATGTTCGAACGCTTCGACCGCGCGATGGTCCGCTTCGAGGCTTCGCTGGCGTGAACACCACGAGCGCCGCAGTGCTGCTGCGACCGCCGGGCTCCAGGAGCACCGGCGTTGCGCTGTTCTTCTGCGCGCTGATGGCCTTTGCGAGCTACGACGCCTTCTGCAAGCACATGCTGCAGTTCTACCCGGCGCCGTTCATCAACCTGATGCGCTACCTGTCGGTGATCTGCATCGCCTTTGCCATGCTGCTGCGCCACGGAGACCTGCGCATCTGGCGCGCGCCGCAGAAGAAGCTGCTGCTGTTGCGCGGCACGATGCTCGCGACTGTGGCCACCTGCTTCATGACGGCGCTGATCTGGATGCCGCTGGCAGAAGCCACCGCGATCTACTTCACCGCGCCGCTGCTCATGGTGGCGCTGTCGCCCTGGCTGGTCGGCGAACAGGTGCAGCGCAGCCGTTGGGTGGCGGTGAGCGTGGGCTTCGCGGGCATGCTGCTGATCGTGCGGCCCGGCGGCAATCTGCCCTGGGTGGGCACGGTGCTGATGGCGGTGTCGGCCGTCTGCTATGCGATTTTCCAGCTGCTCACGCGCCGCCTCGCGGGGCTCGTTGAAAGCCCGGTGCAGTACGCGTACACGGCGCTCGTGTGCCTTGTGGTCACGGCCGTGCCGGCACCCTTCTTCCTGCCGGCCGAGCGGCCTGCCGCCGGCGCCGTGTTGCTGTTGCTCGCGGGCGGCGCGTGCAGCGGGCTCGCGCAATGGCTGCTGCTGGCTGCCTTCGAGCGCGTCGAGGCCGCGACGCTGGCGCCGCTCAACTACTTTCAGCTGCTGCTGGCGGTGGCCTTCAGCACCTTCTGGTTCCACAGGCCGCCCGATGCGCTGGCGATGGCGGGCATTGCGCTGATCATGGCGGCGGGCGTGTACCTGGCACGGCGGCCGATCAAGAATAAGAACCCGATCCCTCTCACATGACGAGACAAACACCATGGCTTTTTCTTCTTCCACTGCCGACAGCGCCGGCTTCGAGTCCGTCGAGGCGCAAGACCTCGTCGGGCTGGTCGAAGCGCAGCTGACTCGCGCGATCGTCGAGGGGCGCCTTGCGCCCGGCAGCCGCATCGTCGAGGCCGAGATCGCGCGCCGCATGGGCGTGAGCCGCGCCCCGGTGCGCGAGGCCGCGCGCCGGCTCGAACGCCAGGGCGTGCTGGTCGCGCGGCCGCGCCACGGCTTCGCGGTGCGCACCATCAGCGTCCAGGAGATCGACGACCTGTTCGAAGTGCGCATCAGCCTGGAAATGACATCCGTCGAGCTGGCCTGCCGCAAGGCCGACGACGCGGGGCTGCAGCGCCTGCGCGCGCTGGTCGACGGCATGGTGCGCGAGGCGCCCACGCAGCCGCAGCACGTGCGCATCGCGACCGACCTGGCCTTTCACACGCTGATCTGCGAGCTCTCGGGCAACGCGCACCTGCACCGCATCTTCTCGAACACGCAGACCGAGATGCAGATGATCATCGCGCTGATCGACGCGGTCTACCACGACCCCGAGACCATGGCCAACACGCACTACCCGATCGTCGATGCGCTGATGAGCCGCGATGTCGATGCTTCGCGCCTGGCCATGCGTGAGCACCTCGACGACGCCTGGCAGCAGGTGCGCGCGCTGTTCGTGAAGCAGCACGGCACGGTTTCTCCATCTACCCCGACTCCAACGCAAGGACCCGCGCGATGAAGATCGTCTACAGCGACGCCCACAAGGACCACGACCCACAGCTCTTCATGGTGCGCGGTCGCCTGAAGCGCAGCAACGAACAGCCCGAGCGCGCCTTCCGCCTGCTGTCGGCGGTCGAACATGACGGCCACGAGGTCATCGGGGCTGAAGACTTCGGCGCAGGCCCGCGTGCCGCGATCCACACGCCCGAGTACCTGCGCTTCCTCGAGACGGCCTATGCGCGCTGGCGGCTGCTGGACGACCCCTCCGACGAGGTCATGCCCAACATCCACCCCTTTCCGGGAGAGCCCTGCACCTACCCGGAGAGCGTGGTCGGGCAGGCCGGCTACCACATGGGCGACAACGCCTGCTCCATCGGCCCGCACACCTGGGCCGCGGCCGTGGGCTCGGCCCACGTGGCCACGCATGCGGCGCAACTGGTGCTGCAGGGCGAGCGCGCGGCCTATGCGCTGTGCCGCCCGCCGGGCCACCACGCGTACGCAGACCGGGCCAACGGTTTCTGCTACCTGAACAACACGGCCATCGCCGCGCAGCAGCTGCGCGCGGCACACGACCGGGTGGCAGTCCTCGACATCGACGTGCACCACGGCAACGGCACGCAGGGCATCTTCTACCGCCGCGCCGACGTGCTGACGATTTCGCTGCACGGCGATCCGCGCAATTTCACGCCCTTCTTCACCGGCTACGCGCACGAGCGCGGCGAGGGCGCGGGCCTGGGCTACAACATCAACAAGCCGCTCGCGTTGGGCACCGACATCGACGGCTACCTGCCCGCGTTGCGCGATGCCTGCGAGAGCATTCGTGCCTTCGCGCCCGGCGCGCTGGTGGTGGCGCTGGGCCTGGACACGCACGAGCGCGATCCCTACAAGGGAATGAAGATCACCACGCCGGGCTTCGCGCAGCTGCTCGCCGAGATCGCGCGCCTGGGCTTGCCGACCGTGCTGGTGCAGGAGGGCGGCTACCTCTCCGACGACCTGGGCCCCAACCTCGCCAGCGCACTGCGCGGCTTCGCAGGCGCCGCATGACGGCAGCGGATGGGTTCGACGACGCGGAAGTCCTGAGCGAAGGCTCGCCCGAACTCGATGCCGAATGGGTGCGCGCGTTCGCGCTGCGTCACTACGGCATCGAGGGCGAAATGCGGCCGCTGACCGGCGAGCGCGATCGCAACTACCGCCTTGAATCGGCGCTGACCGGTGAGCGCTTCATGCTGAAGATCTCGCACCCGAGCGAAACACCGCTGGTGGCGGACTTCCAGACCCAGGCGCTGCTGCACATCGCGGCTGCCGACGCGGGGCTGCCGGTGCAGCGCATCGTGCCCACGATCGAGGGCCAGCCCTCGCTGCTGTGCGATCCGGGCGACGGCCTGCCGCGCGTGGCACGGCTCTTCAGCTACCTGCCGGGCCTGCCCTTGCCCGAAGCACCGCGCACCGCCGGGCAGCAATTGAACCTTGCGCGCACGCTGGCCCGGCTCGACCTCGCGCTGCGCGACTTCGACCATCCGGCCGGCGCGCTCGCGCTGCCCTGGGACATCCAGCGCGCCGACAGCGTGCGCGGCCTGCTCGCGCACATCGACGATCCGCAGCGGCGCGCGCTGGCCGGGCGCTCGCTCGACCGCTTCGAGCGCGATGCCAAGCCTGTGCTGGGGGGCCTGCGCACGCAGCCCATTCACAACGACTTCAACATCTACAACGTGCTGGTCGACCCCGCCGACACCGACCGCATTGCCGGCATCCTCGATTTCGGCGACATGGTGCGCGCGCCGCTGATCGACGACCTCGCGGTGGCCGCGGCCTACCAGCTCGATCCGGCGGGCGATGCGCTGGCCGGCATCGTGCCCTTCATCGCCGCGTACCACGCCGTGCTTCCGCTGACGCGCGAGGAGGTCGACGTGCTGTTCACGCTCATCACCGCGCGGCTCGTGATGGTGGTGGCCATCAGCGGCTGGCGCGCCGCGCGCCATCCCGACAACGCGGCTTACCTGCTGCGCAACAACGCACTTTCGTGGGCCCGCCTGCAGGCCTGCGAACACATCGGCAACGACGCCGCGAGCGCCGCCTTCCGGCGCGCCTGCGGCATGAACGAGAGTCACGCAAATGCCTGAAGAATCGCTCCTGGAGCGCCGCGCGCGGCTGCTCGGCCCGGCCTACCGCCTGTTCTACGAAGCGCCGCTGCACCCGGTGCGCGGCCAGGGCGTGTGGCTCGACGACGCCGACGGCAAGCGCTATCTCGATGCGTACAACAACGTCGCGTCGGTGGGGCATTGCCATCCGCATGTGGTAGAGGCCATCGCGCGGCAGGCCGGCGTGCTCAACACCCACACGCGCTACCTGCACGAGGGCGTGCTCGACTATGCCGAGCGGCTGCTCGCCACCATGCCGCGCGAGCTCGGCCATGCGATGTTCACCTGCACCGGCAGCGAGGCCAACGACCTCGCGATGCGCATCGCCAAGGCTCACACCAAGGCAGAAGGACTGATCGTCACGCGCTTCGCGTACCACGGCGTGACCGAGTCGATCGCGCAGGCTTCGCCCTCGCTCGGGCGCTTCGTGCAGCTTGGCCGTGCGGTGCGCACTGTGCCGGCGCCGGACAGCTATCGCGTGCCGGCCGGGGAGCAAGGCGCGGCGTTTGCGGCCGGTGTGCGTGCAGCGATTGCCGACCTGCAGGCTCATGGCATTCGGCCTGCCGCGTTGATGGTCGACACGGTGTTCTCGAGCGACGGCATCTTCACCGACCCGGCGGGCTTTCTCACTGAAGCAGTGGCCGCGATCCGCGAAGCCGGCGGCATCTTCATCGCCGACGAAGTGCAGCCGGGCCTGGGCCGCACCGGTGACGCCTTCTGGGGCTTCCTGCGCCACGAGGGCCTGGTGCCCGACATCGTGACCATGGGCAAGCCGCTGGGCAACGGCCACCCGCTGGCCGGGCTGGCCGTGCGCCCCGAGGTGCTGGCCGCGTTCGGGCGCGAGTGCCGCTACTTCAACACCTTCGGCGGCAACCCGGTGTCGATGGCTGCCGGCATGGCCGTGCTCGACGTGATCGAGCGCGAAGGCCTGATGGCCAATGCGCAGCGCGTCGGCCGTCATCTGCGCGCGGGGCTCTCGAAGCTTGCCGAACGCCACGCGCTGATCGGTGACGTGCGCGGCGCGGGCCTGTTCGTGGGGCTGGAGCTCGTGACGGACCGTCGCGCGCGCACGCCCGCCACGGCCGAGACCGTGCGCGTCGTCAACGGCCTGCGCGAGCGGCAGGTGCTGCTGAGCGCTACCGGTGAACATGCCAACACGCTGAAGATCCGCCCGCCGCTGGTTTTCTCCGAAGCCAATGCCGATTTGCTGATCGACACGCTGGACGAAGTGCTGGCCGGGCTTTGACCCATTGCCATGGCGGCAAACGCCGCCTTGCGCCAGAATCGTCCGCCTCCCACGACAGCGCCCTTGCCGCCATGAACATCGCCGATTCCTTCCTCGCCAACGCTGCCCGTTTCGTCGAGATCCGACGCGACATCCACGCCCACCCCGAACTCGGTTTCGAAGAGCACCGCACTTCAGAGAAGGTCGCGAATCTGCTGACCGGATGGGGCATCGAGGTGCACCGCGGCATCGCCGGCACCGGCCTCGTCGGCGTGCTGCGCAAGGGCACGAGCTTGGGCACCATCGGCCTGCGCGCCGACATGGACGCGCTGCCGCTGCACGAGGCCAACGAGTTCGCCCACAAGTCGACCAACCCCGGCCGCATGCACGCCTGCGGCCACGACGGCCACACCACGATGCTGCTTGCCGCCGCGTGGCACCTGTCGCAGCAGGGGCCGGACGACTTCGACGGCACGGTGCATTTCATCTTCCAGCCCGCCGAGGAGATGGGCAAGGCCGGCGCGAAGAAGATGATCGACGAGGGTTTGTTCGAGCGCTTTCCGTGCGACGCGGTCTTCGGGCTGCACAACTTTCCTGTGGGCGACGTGGGCCGCTTCGCGCTCAACGAAGGCGCGCTGATGGCGTCGAGCAACACGTACAAGATCACCTTACGTGGGCGCGGCACGCACGCGTCGATGCCGCACACGGGCATCGACCCGGTGGCGGCGGTGGTCACGCTCGCGCAGCAGCTGCAGACCATCGTGGCGCGCACCATTCCGAGCACCGAGCGTGCGCTGCTCGCGGTCACGCAGCTGCAGGGCTCCGATGCGCCCAACGTGATTCCCGATGTGGCGACGGTGGGCGGAACCATCCGCACCTTCTCCATCGAGGCCATCGACAAGATCGAGGCCCGCCTGCGCGAAGTGGCTGCGGGCGTGGCGGCGGCGCATGGCTGCACGGCCGAGGTGTATTTCAACCGCTCGTCGCCGCCGACAGTGAACCACCCGGCCGAAGCGCGCTTTGCCGCCGGCGTGATGCGCGAAGTGGTGGGCGACGACATGGTCACCGACAACTTCCCGGCCGTGATGGGCGCCGAAGACTTCGCGCACATGCTGCTCGCGCGGCCGGGCTGCTATGCCTTCCTGGGCAATGGCGACGGCGACCATCGGCTGGACGGCCATGGGCCCGGCCCTTGCATCATCCACAACACCTCGTTCGACTTCAACGACGAGATCATCCCGATCGGTGCCAGCTACTTCGTGAAGCTGGTGCAGCGCTGGCTGCCGTCGGGCGTTTGAATTTTTCACTGTCGACGATGACGAAGAAAGTGGCCACCCAGATGACCTCCACCCCGCTCACCCGACGTTCATTGACCGCGCTTGCAGCCGCGGCGGTGCTCTGTGCCGTTGCACCGGTGCATGCGCAGCAGCGCGTGATCCACATCGTCGTGCCCTTCGCCACCGGCGCGGTGCAGGACACGGTGGCGCGCGCCTTCAACAACGAACTGGGCGCGGCGCTGAATGCCAGTGCGATCGTCGAAAACCGCGCGGGCGCGGGCGGCACGGTGGGCGCGGCCCTGGTGGCACGCGCGCCGGCCGACGGCAACACGCTGATCCTGGCGGCCGCGAGCCACAACATCGCGGGCTTTCTCTACAACAAGCTGAGCTATGACCCGCTGAAGGATTTCGTCGGCGTGGCCAACGTCGGCAATGCGGGCTATGTGCTGGCGGTGGCGAGCGGCATGAATGTGTCGAGCACGGCCGACTTCATCAAGGAGGTCAAGGCCAACCCAGGCAAGTACAACTACGCCTCCGCTGGCAACGGCAGCGCCACGCATCTCGCGATGGCGTCGTTTCTCGCGAAGGCGGGGCTGCAGATGACGCACATCCCGACCAAGTCGACCGGCGAGGCCGTCAACGAGGTGCTCGCGGGCCGCGTGCAGGCGGTGATCTCGTCGAGCATCGGCGTGATCGGGTTCCAGGACGACGCGCGCATGAAGCTGCTGGCCTCCACCGGGCAGTCGCGCAGCCCCTTCCTGCCGAAGCTGCCGACGGTGGCCGAGAGCGGGCTGCCGGGCTACGCCTTCGATTCGTGGATCGGTCTGCTCGCGCCGGCCGCTACGCCCAAGGCAGAGGTCGAGCGCCTGAACGCCGCGGCCAACAAGGTGCTGGCCGACCCGGCGATCCAGGAACGCTTCAAGCGGCTGGGTGTGGAGCCGCGCAGCCAGAGCGCGGAGGAATTCCAGAAGCTGCTGCGTTCGGATTGGGATGCGATGGGGGTTGTGGTTAAGGCTTCGGGGGCGAAGATCGATTGAAGGTGTTCAGGGTGGGTGCACAGAGCGCCGGGTACTCCCCTCCGCGAATGTCCCCCGGCCTTCGGCCTCCTCCTTTATTTCGCTGCGGGGAGCACCCGGCGCTCTGTGCACGAGGGCACGCTGCTGGTGTGTGGCCGATCAACCAGCGCCCCGAACAAAACAAACCCGATCCATGTAGGACGCCGGTCAATTGACAACGCGCCGCCCGCGTTCATGCTTCCTGATGAGTTCCGGGGCATTCCGCTCCGGACCGTAAAAGGGGCTTTTCATGGATCCGACGTCGCCATTCAACCCGCCTCCGGGCCAGCCGACGGGCAAGTCGCCCAAGGCGCTGTGGGCCGTGATCGGCGCATTGAGCGTGGCCGTGGTGGCGCTTGGCGGGGTGTTGCTTCACCGGCAGGAGCCGGCCGCGAGTGCGAGTGCACCGCCGCCAGTCGTTGCCGCTGCGTCGCTCATTGCACCGGACGATTTCAAGCCTGAATCCATGCCGCCTGCACCTGCCGTGCCGCCTACCGCGACAGGCCCGGCGCCACAAGCGAGGGCGGCTGCACCGATGCCCGCCCCCATGCCAGCCCCGGCTATCGAGCCCGGACCGGCGCCAGGCGTGATGAACGCACCACAGGTCGCTGCCGCGCCTCCCGCCCCGCCACCTTGCGCGGTCTGCGGCCATGTCGAATCGGTTCGCCCGGTTCAGAAGCGCATCCAGAACACCTCGGGCGTGGGGGTCGTGGCTGGTGGCGTGGTGGGTGGCCTCGTGGGCAACCAGTTCGGCCATGGCAATGGGCGCGTCGCGACCACCGTGCTGGGTGCAGTGGGCGGCGGCTTCGCGGGGAACGAGATCGAGAAGCACGTGCGCACCGTCACGGTCTACGAGGTGGGCGTGCGCATGGACAACGGCACGCTGCGCACGGTCGAGACGAAGACCGCGCCACCCATCGGCAAGCCGGTGACGCTCAAGCGGGGCCTGCTGCGCCCCACGGACGGTCGCAAGTAGCGCGACCTACCCCGCCTTCGCTCCCGGATATCACAGAAAAACCGGGCGCGGAAGAGTGTACGCACCAGAGATATCTTGACCATATATCTTTAATATATTTAAAGTGCGACGCTTCCACACCGCACATCCACAAGGAGCGATCAAGTGAGCAATCCCCGCTGGCAAGGCATCTTCCCCGCCGTCACCACCAAGTTCCACGCCGACGAGAGCATCGATGCAGAGGGCACGGCCCGGCACATCGACTTCCAGATCCGCAACGGCATCCACGGCCTCGTCACCTGCGGCTCGCTCGGCGAAGCCAGCACGCTGACGCTGGAAGAAAAGCTGCAGGTCGCGAAGATCGCGCTCGAAGCTGCCGACGGCCGCATCCCGGTGCTGGCCAACGTGTCAGAAACCAGCACGCGCGAAGCGCTGCGCTACGTGGACGGCGCCAATAAGCTCGGCGTGGCCGGCTTCATGGTGATGCCCTCGGTGATCTACGTGGCCGATGCGCGCGAGGCGATGCTCAACGTGCGCACCATCGCCAACGCGGCGCAGAAGCCCATCATGGTCTACAACAACCCGGTGGCCTACCGCGTCGACCTGAAGCCGCAGCACATGGTCGAGCTGGCCGACTGCGAATGGATCGCGGCTATCAAGGAAAGCACCGACGACATCCGCCGCATCACCGACCTGCGCAACACCGTGGGCGACCGCTACCAGCTGTTCCTGGGCGTGGACGACCTCGCCTACGAAGGCCTGGCGTTGGGCTGCGACGGGCTGCTGGCCGGCGTGGGCTGCGCCTTCCCGCGCGAGACCGTGGCGCTGTACGACCTGATGAAAGCCGGCAAGTTTGCCGAAGCACTCAAGCTCTACCAGTGGATGACGCCCATGCTGCACCTCGACGTGTCGACCAAGCTGGTGCAGAACCTCAAGCTCATCGACGTGCTGGTGGGTGTGGGCAGCGAGCACATGCGCCGTCCGCGCCTGCCGCTGATCGGCGAGGAGCGCGCCTTCATCGAAGCGATCGTCAAGAAGGCGCTCGCGACGCGGCCCACTCAGTACCAGTCGGTCATGTAATCGCACACAACGAACGTCCTTTCTCATCGTCCCCAACCTAGGAAGAAGCATGAAGACAAAAGCAGGCATGGTTCCGTTTCTAAGCCTCGTGGCCCTCGCCCTTGCAGGCCAGGCGTATGCGCAGGAGCAGGTGGTCAAGATCGGCCACAGCGGTCCGCTGTCGGGCCCCAATGCCTTCGCGGGCAAGGACAATGAAAACGGCGTGCGCCTCGCCGTCGAGGAGCTCAACGCGAAGAAGCTCGTCGTCGGCGGCAAGACGCTGAAGTTCGAGATGGTGTCGGAAGACGACCAGTGCGACGCCAAGACCGGCGTGAGCGTCGCGCAGAAGTTCGTGGACGACGGCGTCAAGTACGTCATGGGCCCGTACTGCTCGGGCGTGGCCATCCCGGCTTCGCGCATCTACAGCGAAGGCGGCACCATGGTCTCCACCGTGGGCACCAACCCGAAGGTCACGCAGGGCGGCTACAAGAACCTCTACCGCATCATCGCGAGCGACAACCAGATCGGCTCCAGCATGGCCGTGTACGCGGCCAAGGAGCTGAAGGTGAAGAAGGTCGGCGTGATCGACGACCGCACCGCCTTTGGCCAGGGGCTCGCCGAAGAGTTCACCAAGGAAGCGAAGAAGCAGGGCCTGACCGTGGTCGGCCAGGAGTTCACCACCGACAAGGCCGTGGACTTCACCGCCATCCTGACCAACATGAAGGCCAAGGCGCCAGAGGCCATCTTCTTCGGCGGCTATGCACCGCAGGCCGCGCCCATGGCGCGCCAGATGAAGCAGCTGGCCGTGCCCGGCAAGCTGCTTGGCGGCGACACCGTGTGCAGTCCGGCCACCGGCAAGCTCGGCGGCGATGCGGTCAACGACCTGGTGTTCTGCGCGCAGGGCGGCTCCATCCTCGAGAAGGCGCAGAGCGGCCCGGCGTTCAAGGAAAAATTCAAGAAGCGCTTCAACGCCGACCCAGATGCCTACGCGGCTTCGTACTACGACCAGGTGCTGTTCATCGGCGAGTCGATGAAGAAGGCCAACTCCATCGACCCCGACAAGGTGGGCGCGGAGCTCTACAAGGCAACGTACAAGGGCGTCGCCGCAACCTATGCCTACGACGACAAGGGCAACATGAAGCAGGCACCCATCACTGTGTTCACCTTCAAGAACGCGGCCCCGGTGCCCATCGCCAGCTACTGAACGAACGGACGACGCCACATGCAACGCATCCAGGTCATCGACTCGCACACGGGCGGCGAGCCCACGCGCCTTGTGATCGGCGGCTTCCCCGATCTGGGCGGCGGCAGCATGGCCGAGCGCCGTACGCTGCTGGCTGACCAGCACGACAAATGGCGCGCGGCCGCCGTGCTGGAGCCGCGCGGCAGCGACGTGATCGTGGGCGCGCTGCTGTGCGAACCGGTGTCGCCGGATGCGGCTGCCGGCGTGGTCTTCTTCAACAACGCCGGCTACCTCGGCATGTGCGGCCACGGCACCATCGGGCTGGTTGCGAGCCTCGCGCACATGGGGCGCATCGGCGTGGGCGAGCACCGCATCGAAACGCCCGTGGGCACGGTCACGACCACGCTGCATGAAGACGGCTCGGTGAGCGTGCGCAACGTGCCCGCGTACCGGCATCTGCACCAGGTGGCAGTCGAGCTGCCGGGCCACGGCACCGTGCGCGGTGATGTGGCCTGGGGCGGCAACTGGTTCTTCCTGGTGAGCGAACACGGCCAGCGCGTGGCGAGCGACAACCTCGCGGCGCTGACCGACTACACCACTGCGTTGCGCAAGGCACTCTCGGCCCAGGGCATCACCGGCGCGGACGGCGCGGAGATCGACCACATCGAGCTCTTCGCTGCAGATGACGAAGGCGCCGACAGCCGCAACTTCGTGCTGTGCCCCGGCAACGCCTACGACCGCTCGCCATGCGGCACCGGCACCAGCGCCAAGATCGCCTGCCTCGCGGCCGACGGCAAGCTCGCACCGGGCCAGGTGTGGAAGCAGGCCAGTGTGATCGGCAGCGTCTTCGAGGCCAGCTATGCGATGGACGGCGACAAGGTCATTCCGACGCTGCGCGGTCGCGCGCACATCAGCGCCGAGGCCACGCTGCTGATAGACGACAACGACCCCTTCGGCTGGGGCATCAGGCTCTGACGCCGCGCGGCATGGACGCGGATGTCATCGTCATCGGCGCCGGCATCGTCGGTGCGGCCTGCGCGCACGCGCTTGCACAGGCGGGGCGTCGGGTGCTGGTGCTCGATGCGCGCATCGGCGGCGCCACCGGCGCGGGCATGGGCCACCTCGTGGTGATGGACGACAACGCAGCCGAACTCGAATTGAGCCGCCATTCGGTCGCGCAATGGCGCGAGCTTGCGCCGCGCATGAGCGAAGACTGCGCGTACAGCGCCTGCGGCACGCTGTGGATTGCCGCCAACGACGAAGAGATGGCCGAGGCCGAACGCAAGCAGCAGCGGCTGCGCGCGCACGGCATCGACAGCCGGCTGCTCGATGCGCGCGAACTGGCGAACGCCGAGCCCGCCTTGCGCAAGGGTTTGGCTGGCGCGCTCGAAGTACCGGGCGACGGCATCCTCTATGCGCCGAATGCGGCGCGCTGGCTGCTTGCGCAGGCCACTGACTCGGTGCGCGTGGAGCACGCGAAGGTCGAGGCCATCGAAGACGACGGCGCGCTGAGTCTCGCGGACGGCAGCCGCCGCACCGCGCCGCAGATCGTGCTCGCCAACGGCATCCAGGCGACGACGCTGTGTCCCGAACTTCCGATACGCCCGAAGAAGGGCCACCTGCTCATTACCGACCGCTATCCGGGCACGGTGCATCACCAGCTGGTCGAGCTCGGCTACGTGACGAGCGCGCACCACAGCGATGGCGACTCGGTCGCCTTCAACGTGCAGCCGCGCCCCACGGGGCAGTTGCTGGTTGGCTCGTCGCGCCAGTTCGACACCACCGACCCGGCGGTCGAAGCGCCGATGCTGGCGCGCATGCTCCAGCGCACGCTCGATTACCTGCCGGGGCTCGCGAATCTCAATGCTGTGCGTTCCTGGACCGGCATGCGTGCAGCGTCGCCCGATGGGTTGCCGCTGCTGGGCAAGCACCCTTGGCGCGAGAAGCTCTGGCTTGCCGTCGGGCATGAAGGCCTTGGCGTGACCACCGCGCCGGGCAGCGCGCACTTGCTCGCGGCATTGATGACCGACGCCACTCCCGACTTCGATGCGACGCCGTATGCACCGCGCGGATTGCGGGAGACAGCATGAGCGCCCACACCCTGTTGAACATCGACGGCCACCTGGTCCGCGTAAAGGCGGGCAGCTCAGTCGCCGCCGCGCTGCGTGTGGCTGGTGGCATGGGCGTGGCGCGTACGTCAGTCACCGGCCAGAAACGCGCGCCGTTCTGCGGCATGGGCGTGTGCCAGGAGTGCCGTGTGCTGATCGATGGTCGCCGCAGGCTCGCATGCCAGACGGTCTGCGCCGAAGGCATGCGCGTGGAGACGACGGGATGAGCATGGAACATTGCGATGTGCTGATCGTCGGCGCGGGCCCGGCCGGCATGGCCGCTGCGGTGGCTGCCGCGCCGAGCGGCGCATCGATCGTCGTCATCGACGACAACCCCGTGCCCGGCGGACAGATCTGGCGCGACGGCCTCGGCGCGACGCTGCCGCCAGCAGCACGCAAGTGGCGCGACGCACTCGAGCGCCACGCCAGCATCCGCGTGCGCAGCGGCACGCGAGTCGTCTCCGTGCCGTCGCTTAACGAACTGCTGCTCGAAGACGCCGAGCGCGCCACGCGCATGCAATGGCGCAAGCTCATCCTCTGCACCGGCGCGCGCGAGCTGCTGCTGCCCTTCCCCGGATGGACGTTGCCCGGCGTGACTGGTGCGGGCGGCCTGCAGGCGCTCATCAAGGCCGGCATGCCGGTCGAGGGCGAGCGCATCGTCATCGCGGGCAGCGGCCCCTTGCTGCTTGCCGCTGCCGCAACGGCACGTGCCGCGGGCGCGAAAGTGCTGCGCATCGCCGAACAGGCTTCGTTCGCCTCGGTCGCGCGCTTCGGCGCCAGCCTCGCGCGCTGGCCAGGCAAGGCCGCGCAGGCAGTGACGCTCGCCGATCCGCAGTACCGCACTTCGTCGCGCATCGTCTCGGCGCAGGGAGCGACGCAGGTCGAATCGGTTCGGCTTCGCGAAGGCCGCAACCGCGACGTCGAGATCGCCTGCGAGCGCATCGCCTGCGGCTTCGGCCTCACGCCCAACACGCAACTGGGGCAGATGCTCGGCTGTGCCCTCACGCCCACGGGCCCAGGTGCGCAGGCCCTGGCGGTCGATGCCTTGCAGGCCACCAGCGTCGCCGGCGTCTATGCAGCGGGCGAGTGCACCGGCTTCGGCGGAAGCGAACGCGCGCTGGCACAGGGCACCATCGCCGGCCACGCCGCCGTCGGCAACGAGCGCGCGGCAAAAGCGCACGAGGGCGAACGCGCCCGCTGGAACGCCTTCGCCGCCCAGCTGCATCGCAGCTTCGCGCTGGCCGCCGACATCAAGGCCATGCCGCAGCCCGACACGCTCGTGTGCCGCTGCGAAGACGTGCCCTTCTCCGCGCTGGCAGGCTGCAGCGGCTGGACCGACGCCAAGCTGCACCGCCGCTGCGGCATGGGCGCCTGCCAGGGCCGTGTCTGCGGCGATGCCGCGCAATTTCTCTTCGGATGGGAGCCGCCCGTGCCGCGTCCGCCGCTGTCGCCGGTCCGCATAGCGACACTGGCGGGGCTGGCGAACGACGGCGACGCCCGACAATGACGCCGCCGCATCCGCGGAAAAAGAAAACCATGGCTGCCCCGAAGAAGACTGCTCCAAAGAAGACAAGCTTGCGCGCACCGCCCAAGCGCCGCGCTGCCGACATGGCCTACGACGCCATCGAGACGCTGCTGTCGACCATGCTGCTGAAACCCGGCAGCCAGGTCGTCGAGGCCGAACTCGCCGAGCGCACGGGGCTGGGCCGCACGCCGGTGCGCGAAGCGCTGATGCGCATGGTGTCCATCGGCCTCATCGTGCAGCAGCCGCGCCGCGGGCTGCTGGTGTCGGCCATCGACCTGGCCGACCATCTCGACGTGATCCAGACCCGGCGCGTGCTCGAACTGCTGATTGCCGCCTGCTCCGCGCGCCGGGCCACCGCGCAGCAGCGCAAGGAAATCGTGCATTGCGCCGAGATGATGGTCGAGGCCGCAGGCCGCGGCGACCTCAACGACTACATGCAGGCCGACCGCGCGCTGGACCTCGTCAACCACCAGGCGAGCCACAACGATTCAGCGGTGAAGGCGGTGGTGCCGCTGATCGTGCAGTGCCGGCGCTTCTGGTACGCGTACCAGCATGAAGGCGAGATCGTCGAGGGCGCGAATGCGCACCTCGAGCTGGCGCAGGGCATCGCGACGGGCGATGAAGCCGCCGCCATCGCGGGTGCCAACCGGTTGATGGACTATCTCGAAGTCTTCGCCCGCAAGATCATCGACAAGTAGGCCGAAGGGCCTCGCCCACCCGGGGAATTCCGCGTGTTCCACAGCGGCTCGCAGCGCCATACTGGTCTCATGGCCGCCGCCCCCCGTGCCCAACCCGACGACTTCTTCACCACCGACGAGTGGCAATCGCTCACCGCGCGCTCGTCTTGGAAGGGCCTGTGGCTGGTGCTGCACTGCTGGGGCGTGATCGGTGCCGCCATGCTGGTGGGCATCGTGTGGCCGTGGACCATTCCGCTGGTGGTGCCCATCGTCGGCGCGCGGCAGCTGGGCCTGTTCATCCTCATGCACGACGCGGCGCATGCGGGACTGCATCGCAACCGCAAGGTCAACGACTGGGTGGGCTACTGGCTGTGCTCGTCGACGCTGCGCGACTACCGGCCGTATCACCTGCAGCACCATCGCTTCGTGCAGCAGACCGAGGACCCCGACCTCGTGCTGTCGGCGCCCTTCCCGATCACGCGGGCCTCGATGTGGCGCAAGGTTGTGCGCGACATGAGCGGGCAGACTTTCTACAAGCAGCGCTTCGGGCACATCGCCGAGGGCATTCGCAATCGCGCTGCGGGCGAATCGGTCTTGAAGGTGCTGGGCCGGGAGCTTGCGAAAGACCGCCGCTTTCTCATCGCCAACGGCCTCGGCTTCCTGGCCTTTGCCGTGGCCGGCTACTGGTGGGCATGGCTGCTGATGTGGCTGCTGCCGATGGCGACATGGCTGCCGCTCGTGAGCCGCGTGCGCAACATCGCCGAACACGCGCTCGTCGCGCAGAACGAGGCCGATCCGCTGCGGCAGGCCCGCACCACGCACGCCGGCTGGCTCGAACGCATCCTGGTGGCGCCCTACTGGGTCAACTACCACTGCGAGCACCACATGTTCACCAACCTGCCCTGCTGGGCCTTGCCAGAGGCGCATCGCCTGCTGCAGCGGCAGGGCGCGATCGTGCGAATGGAAGTGCAGCCCGGCTACCTGAGCCTGCTGAAGCGCGCCACGGCGCTTGCCGCCTAGCGGATCGCCGGCGCGGGCCGCACCAACGGCTGTGCGCCGCGCTGCGCATGCTGGCTGAGCCAGATGCTCGCGATCACGATGCCGATGCCCGCCACCTGCCACGCCGACAAGCTCTGCCCCAGCAGCGCCCAGCCAAGGATCACTGCCGTCACCGGGCTCAGGAAGGCCAGCGGCGCGATCGCTGATGGCTCAAGCTTGGCCACACCACGGAACCACACGATGTAGGTCAGCGCAGCGCCCACGAGGCCGAGCCAGCCGAAGCCGATCCAGTTCTGCACCGTGAGCGCGGGCAGCGGCGGTTCCAGCAGCAGCGCCACCGGCAACAGCAGCAGGCCGCCCGCGGTGAGCTGCCAGGCGGTGAACGTCAGCGCGGACACCGGCGGCTGCCAGCGGCGGCTCAGCACTGTGCCGAAGGCCATCGACACTGCCGCGGCGATGGCTGCGGCAATGCCGATGGCATCGAGCGCCGCATTCGGCGTGAGCACCAGCAGTGCGACCCCGCCGATGCCGACCACTGCCGCCGCCACCGACAGCGCGCGCACCGGCGAGCCCAGGAAGACGCTCGCGAGGAACACCACGAGCAGCGGCTGCACCGAAGTGATCGTCGCCGCCACGCCGCCCGGCAGTCGATACGCCGCGAGAAACAGCATGGCCCAGAGGATCGAGAAGTTCAGCGCCCCGAGCACGAAGATGCGGCCCCACCACGCGCGTTCGGGCAGCTTGCGCACGATCAGCAGCAACAGCAGGCCCGCGGGCAACGCGCGCAGCAGGGCAACTGTCAGCGGGTAGTTCGCCGGCAGCAGCTCGGTGGTCACGATGTAGGTGCTGCCCCAGATGGCGGGCGCGGCTGCGGTGAGGAGGATGTCGGTGGTGCGGCTGGTCATGCCTCGAATCTAGTGAGTTGACCCTTGGTTGTGAATGCTCGAATAATGAATTGATTCTTTACTGTAGGTCGTCAATCCAGCATGGACCATCTCACGGCTCTCAAGGTCTTCCGCACCACCGCCGCCGCGGGCAGCTTTGCCGGCGCCGCGCGGCAAATGGGGCTCTCGGCCGCGGCCATCAGCAAGAACATCGCGGAGCTGGAGGCGCATTTGAAGGTGCGGCTCATCAACCGCACCACTCGGCAGATGAGCCTGACCGAAGCGGGCGCTGCGTACTTCGAGCGCCTGTCGCGCATCCTCGACGAACTCACCGAGGCCGATGCCGCGCTCGCGCCCATGGGCAGCAGCCCCGGCGGCGTGCTGCGCGTGAGCGCGCCGCTGACCTTCGCGCTCACTTCGCTGTCGCCGGCCATTCCCGAATTCATGAAGCGCTACCCGAACCTGCGGCTCGAACTGAACCTGCAGGACAGCCGCTCGGACATCATCGGCGAGGGCTACGACCTCGCCATCCGCGGCAGCGACCGGCTGGAGGATTCGAGCCTCGTCGCGCGCAAGCTGATGACCATGACTCACGTGCTGTGCGGCGCGCCCGGCTATTTCGCCACCTTCGGCCGGCCCGCGCAGCCCGAAGACCTGAAGGCCCACGAGTGTGTGCAGTTCACGCTGTCGGGCCACGCGAACAAGTGGACCTTCAGCCGCGCCGGCCGCAGCGTGGCGGTGCCCATCGACGGGCGCTACAAGGTCAGCTCCAGCATCGCCGTGCGCGACGCGCTGCTTGCGGGCTTCGGCCTGAGCCTGATTCCGCGCATCTACGTCGAGAGCGAACTGGCTTCAGGCCGCCTGCAGGCCGTGCTCGAAGACTGGGAGGCCGACCGGACGCCGATCTACGCCGTCTATCCCTCGCGTCACTTGGCGGCCAAGACCCGCGCCTTCGTCGACTTCCTGGTCGAGCGCTTTTCCGCGCGCTGACCGTTCAGCAGCGAGCCGAGGCGGGTGTGGCGCACCAGCAGCTGGTAGCTGGCGAGCGCCACCAGCGACGTGGCCACTACGTTCAGGCCCATCTTCGCGACCGCGCCGAAGGGCGCGTTGAACAGCAGGATGCCGAAGCCGATGGTGCCGAGCATGTGCACCAGGTACACCCAGTACGAGCTTTGCGACAGGTAGGCCAGCACGGCGCTCTGGCGCGGCAGGTAGCGCACGAAGCCGCCGATCAGTGCCAGGCTCCAGAGCCATGCGGTTGCGTTGTAGACGAAGGCGATCCAGAACTCGGGGTGCGGCAGTGACTGGAGACGGTTGCCGCGCAATGCCCCCAGCAACATCACCGTCGCCACAAGGAATGCGAGGCCGGCCACCGCATGGCCCTTGCAGCGCGACGCGAACAGCGCCAGCAGCCGCTCCTGCTGGCCGTGCACGTACCAGCCGACCACGAAGAAGAGCCCGCTCTGCACCCATTCGGCCAGCGGCGGCAGGAACGAGCCGCTCTCCGTGACCATGCCGGACGGATAGAAAGAGCCGACGAGTGCCAGTGGCAGCGCCAGCACCGCGAAGCCCCAGCGCCGTTCGGCCAGCGTCACGAACCCGTGGGCCAGCGTCTCGCGCAGCCGCATCGGCACGAAGCGCTGCAGCCGCACGCCGGCCCAGGCCATCACGCTGAACCAGAACAGCTGGTACAGGAACCACAGGTGCATGGTGTTGAAAGGCGAGCCGCCGGGCTGCCGCGCGGGCGTCAGCGCAGGGTCGATACCAAGCACGCCGCGCGCCGTCAGGTGGATGTAGACCATCGCCAGCACGGTGGTCGCCACGAACAGCGGCGGCCAGAAAATCGCGAAGGGCAGCGCCAGCCGCAGCGCGCGGTTCTTCAGCATGCCGTTCGCGCCGCGCCGTGCGACCAGCAGCGCGACGAAGAAGCCGGCCAGCACGAAGAACACCGGCATGCGGAAGCTGTGGATGAAGAGCAAAAGCAGGTCGGCGACCGGCGACGTCTTCGGGTCGCGCCATGGCAGCGGCGAATTGATGGTGAGGTGGTTGATCGCCACGTGCAGCACGATGCCGAGCCACATCATCAGGGCGCGGAGGTTGTCGAGCGCGTGGAGCCGTTGGGGCGTGGTTGGGTTGTTCATGCGGCCACTGTCGGGCCTCACGCAACGTCAGGGTCAAGCGCTGCTGGTGGGCGGCAGCGAATTTTTCTGCTGCAGCACGGCCATGGCGCGCAGCAGGTAGTCGCGCACTTCGGGCGTGGTCACGGCGGCGGCCTGCAGCACCGGCTCTGCATTCATCGCCCGCATCAGGCGGGCTGCCAGGCCGGGGTCGTGGTTCGTGAAGGCGGCGAACAGGCGAGCCCATTCGCGCGCGATGGCCTGCACCGATTCGTCTTCAGGAGGGACTCCGCGCGCCCGCAGCACGGCGAGTTCGCCCGCCAGGCGCCGCCATTCGTCCTCGGGCGGGCGGCTTAGGTGCGCGAGATCGTCGGTGCTCAGGTGGCGCAGCAGCGCGGCCATGCGCATGCCGATGGCTTCGCCGATGTACTCCACCAGTTCGGCCGGCGGCCCGTCGTCGCTGCGCGCCACGGGCTCACGCCGGTACATCTCGCCCCAGCGTGTGATGAGGTCGAAGCTGCCGTCCATCCACTGGCCCATCAGCGTCATCCAGCGGGCGGCCAGCGGCTGCACCTCGGGGGCGCTGGCCGGCACGCCGCGCGACATCAGCGCGGCCACCTCGGCCACCAGCGGCGGCCACCGGTCGGCCACGTCCTTCCAGTTGGCCATGAACGACCTGATCTCGGCGGGGCTGAAGTAGCGCCCATAGGTGGTCATCTTCTCGAGCGTGTCCAGCCAGTCCTTCATGTCGGGCTGGGCGCCTTCGTCCAGGCGCTGCTGCAGCAGGCCGAGGCGTTCACGCAAGGCCGTGGCCTGTGCGATCTGCTGGTCGAGCGATTCGATCTGCCGCGCGATGATGGTGGGCAGCGAGCTGCTCTCCGCACCCAGCAAGGCGCCGATCTCCGCCAGCGGCAGGCCCAGCAGCCGCAGTGCCTGGATCGCGTGCAGGCGGGCGATGTCGGCCGCGTTGTAGAGCCGGTAGCCGGCCTCGGAGCGTGCCGAGGGCGCGAGCAGGCCGATGGCGTCGTAGTGGTGCAGCGTGCGCACCGTGAGGCCGGTGTGCCGGGCGAGTTCTCCGACCTTGAGCAGCATGAGGGCGCTCCGGCAGGGGCTCAGTCCGCTTCGGGCGCCGGCTCTGGGCCCTGCCAGCCCAGCAGCTCGGCCAGCCGCTGCACGATCCAGCCCGCCTCGGCCGCTGATACGCCGGATTCAGGCGTCGCCAGCCCGGCGTGGATGCGCCGCAGGATCTCGCTTTCGACCGGTACCTCGGTGTGGTGCTGGATCTGCGCGTGGCCCACGAGGTGGCTGGCGAGGTCTTCGCAGATCTCGTAGCGCTCGCGCACCACGCCGATCGGCTCGCTCAGGCGCTGGCGCGCATCGGTGTACACCGCGAAGAACGAGGGCGGGATGAGGATCTGGTTGTCGTCGGACATTGCGATTTATAGCTGCCCCAATGACAAAACGCGCCCTGGGGCGCGTCTGTCGTGGCTCAGGTGGGAGCCAGGCGGGGGCTGATGGATCAGCCGCCCTTCTTGGCGCGCTTGCCAGGGTTCTTCTTGCTGCGCGTTGCGGTGCCGCGTTCCAGGCTGACCTTCTGGCCGCCACCGGAGCGAGGCGCCGTGTAGCCGGGCAGGGGCGTCGGCTTCGGGGTGGCAACGCGGTCGGCTTCGGTACGAATTTTCTTGGGCATGAAAAGCTCGGGTAAAAGTAATGTTCGAGCTGCAATTAGGCCACATCGAGAATTTCACATGCCAATAGCCGAAACAACCGGCGGTGTCGAGCGTGCACGCTTCGTTTCGGGGTCGCTGCTGCGGCATGTCTGCGTGATGGCGGGCACGGGCGCCATCGGGCTGATCGCAGTGTTCGCGGTCGACCTGATCAACCTGTTCTACATCTCGCTGCTCGGGGAGAAGGCGACGGCCGCGGCGGTTGGCTTCGCGGGCGTGGTGGGCTTCTTTCATGCGTCGCTGTGCATCGGGTTGACCATCGGCATCGCGGCTGTGGTGTCGCGCACGGTGGGCGCCGGACGCATCGAGGACGCGCGCCGCATCGGCACATCGAGCCTCGTGCTGATGACGGCGGTGTCGGTGGTGGTGGGCACGGGCACGGCTTTCTTTTTGCACCCCGCGCTGCAGGCGCTCGGCGCCGAGGGCGAGACGGCGCGGCTCGCGCAGCGATACCTCTCGGTGACGGTGCACACGCTGCCTCTGCTGGGCATCGGCATGGCAACTTCGGCGCTGCTGCGTTCGATCGGCGACGCACGCCGCGCGATGACGGTGACGCTCGCGGCCGCCTTCGTGACGGCGGTGCTCGACCCGATATTGATCTTCGGCTTCGGGCTGGGGCTCGACGGCGCGGCCATCAGCGCGGTGGTCTCGCGCATGGTGCTGGCGGCCATCGGGCTGCATGGCGTGATGGTGAAGCACCGGATGCTCGGGCGCTTCGATGCGCAGCAGTTGGCCGGCGATGCGCGCGCGCTCGGCACGGTGGCTGGGCCGGCTGTGCTGACCAATCTTGCAACGCCGGTGGGCGCGGCCTTCGTCACGCATGCGGTCGCGCAGTTCGGGCCGTCGGCGGTGGCGGGCGCGGCCACCATCGACCGGCTGACGCCAGTGGCCTTCGGGCTGGTCTATGCGCTCAGCGGTGCGGTCGGGCCGATCCTTGCGCAGAACCTGGGCGCGGGGCAGTACCGCCGCGTGCAGGAAGGGCTGCGCGACAGCCTGCTGTTCATGGTGGCGTCGGTGGCCGTGGCGTGGCTGGTGCTGGCACTGGGACAGGGCGTGCTGATTCGCGCGTTCTCGGCCGACGGGCTGGCGGCGGAGCTGATCTCGCTGTTCTGCAGCTGGCTGGCCGCGAGCTTCTTCTTCGCGGGCGGGCTGTTCGTGGCGAATGCGTCGTTCAACAACCTAGGGCATCCGCTGCTGTCGACGACGTTCAACTGGGGGCGCGCCACGCTGGGCACGATTCCGTTCGCCTGGTGGGGCTCGCACTACGGCGCGGCCGGCGTGCTGATCGGGCAGGCCGTGGGCTCGTCGATCTTCGGCTTGCTGGCGGTGGTGGTGGCGTTCCGGCTGGCCGCGAAGCTGGCGCGGCAGGAGGCGCCCGATGCGGCGCCGGCTCCGGTGCTCGATGCACCGGTGGCGCCGACCTCGGCGCTCGTCACGCCGCAGCCAGCAGGGGCTGCTACAGGTCCTGCAGCGTCAGCAGCCGCACCTTGACCGACTTGCCCTTCACGCGGCCGCTGGACAGCTTGCGCGCCGCTTCTTCGGCGATGGCTCGGTCGACCGCCACGTAGGTCGAGAACTCGTTGACGTTGATCTTGCCGACCTGGTCCTTCGCGTAGCCGCAATCGCCCGTGAGCGCGCCCAGCACGTCGCCGGCCCGGATCTTTTCCTTGCGCCCGCCGACGATCTGCAGCGTGGCCATCGGCGGCTGCAGCGGCGCGCCCTTGCCCGGCGTGAGCTCGGCCAGTTCGTGCCATTCGGACTCGCGGCCCTGCAGCTGCTCGATCTTTCCGACGCTGCCCATCTCGTTCATGCTGGCCAGGTTCAGCGCCAGGCCCTCGGCGTCACCCGACTGGCCCACGCGGCCGGTGCGGCCGATGCGGTGGATGTGGATTTCCGAATCGGGCGTCACGTCGACGTTGATCACCGCCTCGAGCTGCGCAATGTCGAGCCCGCGCGCCGCCACGTCGGTTGCCACCAGCACCGAGCAGCTGCGGTTGGAAAACTGCACCAGCACCTGGTCGCGCTCGCGCTGCTCCAGTTCGCCGAACAGCGCCAGCGCGCTGAAGCCCTGGGCCTGCAGCACCTCGACGAGGTCGCGGCACTGCTGCTTGGTGTTGCAGAAGGCCAGCGTGCTGACGGGGCGGAAATGGTCGAGCAGCAGGCTCACGGTGTGCAGCCGCTCGCTGTCCTTCACCTGATACCAGCGCTGGCGGATCTTGCTGCCTTCATGCTGCGCCTGCACCGTGATCTGCTCGGGGTTCTTCATGAACTGTTGCGCGAGCTTGGCGATGCCTTCGGGGTACGTGGCCGAGAACAGCAGCGTCTGGCGTTCCTTGGGGCACTGGCGCGCCACCTTCACGATGTCGTCGAAGAAGCCCATGTCCAGCATGCGGTCGGCTTCGTCGAGCACCAGCGTGTTGAGCGCCGAGAGGTCGAGGTTGCCGCGCTCCAGGTGGTCCATCAGGCGGCCTGGAGTGCCGACCACGATGTGGGCGCCATGCTCCAGGCTGGCGATCTGCCCGCGCAACGCGACGCCGCCGCAGAGCGTGACGACCTTGATGTTTTCCTCGGCGCGCGCGAGGCGGCGGATTTCGGTCGTGACCTGGTCGGCCAGCTCGCGCGTCGGGCACAGCACCATCGACTGCACTGCGAAGCGGCGGGGGTTCAGGTTGGAGAGCAGCGCCAGGGCAAAGGCGGCTGTCTTGCCGCTGCCGGTCTTGGCCTGGGCGATCAGGTCCTTGCCGAGCAGCGCTGGCGGCAGGCTGGCCGCCTGGATCGGCGTCATCTGCGTGTAGCCGAGCTGCGTGAGGTTGGCCAGCATCTGGGGCGAGAGCGCCAGCGCGGCGAAGCCGTTGTCGGCAGGGGCCTGGGCTTGCGGGCCGCCGGCTGTGGGATTGGGTGTGGTCATCGTTCAGCAGCCGGACAGACGCACGAATGACAAAGGCCTTGCCGGCGCCCGTCGCGGGGCGCCGCAAGGCCTTTCGTCAGTCGCGGATCAGCGGCGGGGTGCGTTGTTGTTGCCGGAGTTGGTCGGCGGCGGGCCGCGACGTTCCAGGTGACGGAAGGTGATACGGCCCTTGGTCAGGTCGTAGGGCGAGAGTTCGAGCGACACCTTGTCACCCGCCAGGATGCGGATGTGGTGCTTGCGCATCTTGCCGCCGCTGTAGGCGATCAGCTGATGGCCGTTGTCCAGCGTGACGCGGTAGCGCGAGTCGGGCAGGACTTCGGTCACTGCGCCGTTCATTTCGATCAGTTCTTCCTTGGGCATGTGTGGTTACCTCTGAATCGTTCGATGTGTGTTGGAGATGGAATTGGGCGTAATTGTTTCAGCCCGCGCACGGAAGCGCGAGAGGGGCATTGCTGGGAGCGCGTTCGCGCACCCAGCCGAGGCCCTGGTCGATGGCGTAGCCGACGGCGGCTGCGTGGCTGGCAAAGCGCGGCGTGAAGCGCATCACGCGGTCGTGCATGCCGCTGCCGTGGCCGGAGCGGATCGAGACGGAAGCAGCGTAGTTGCCGTCGTCCTGGTGTCGAATGAGCGGGGAAACAAGGTACTTGCCCACCGCGATACTGTGTTGAATGATGTCCATGAAGCCTTGGCACGCCGCGCGGATACAGAGCGCGAAGTGCCTGAAAAATAATTGAAAACGGGCGTGGGCCGGCCGGAATGGCGCGGCGGACGCGCTATTCGCTTCAACAGGAACGAAGGCAGTGGTGGCAATCATGGGCGCCCGGTCTGGCGCTCCAACACACTGTGAAAGCCGGCTTGGGAGTGAGAGGCCTGAATAATCCAAGGACAGTGCAGGTCAGCCGGCGGTATTGACGAAATTCTTCGTCGTGGTATCGAAACGAACCCGACATTATAGCTTGCGGGGCATGACAATTGCCGGTCTTAAAAACAACGATCCCATGAAAAAGGCCCCGAAGGGCCGTGATTGGAGAGTTGTTTGCTATCAAAAGAATAGTAATTCGACAGGCGCTCAGGCCGCCGCAGCCGCCGCCAGCGTCGAACCGGCCGTCCGCGCCTTGTGCGCCGCGCGTAACAGCAGCATCAATCCCGCGAACTGGAAGGCCGCGCCCACCCAACCCACCGCGCTGACGCCGACCAGGTCGATCGCCGCGCCGCCGGACACCGAGCCCGCCGCAATGCCGAGGTAGATCGCCGAGGCGTTGAGCGACAGCGTCATCGGTGCGCGCTCCGGTGCCAGCCGGATCAGCCGCACCGCCTGCGCCGGCCCGAAGCCCCAGCCAGCGAAGGCCCACAGCGCCGACAGCCCCACGATCAGCGGCAGCGCCAGGCCGCGCGGCAGCATCTGCGCCGAGAACGACAGCCCGCCCAGGATCACCACCAGCATCAGAGCGAAGCCCTGCGCCGTGCGGTCGGCGCCGAGGCGGTCGGTGGCCCAGCCGCCGGCCGCGGTGCCGATGGCCGCCGCCACGCCGATGGCGAAGAACATCGCGCCCACGGCCTCGGTGCCGAAGCCCAGCGTGCCCGAAAGGAACGTGGCGATGTAGGTGTAGAAGCTGAAGCCGCCCGTGGTCCACAGCATGGTGGTCAGCAGCGCAGGCAGCACGCCCGGTTCGCGGGCCACGGCGAACGCCGGTGTGCCCTTCGTGGCGGCGGCTGCGACGACCGGCGCCTGCGCCAGTTGGCGCGGCAGTCCAAGCGCGAGCCCCCATGTGGCGAGCGCCGCCACCGCCGCGATCAGCAGGTAGGCCGTGCGCCAGCCGCCCCAGCTCGCGATCCACGCACCCAGCGGCACGCCAAGCGCGACCGCCACCGTACCCCCGCCGGTCACGATGGCCAGCGCCCGGCCGCGCAGCGCGGGCGACACCATCGCGGCCGCCACGGCGCTCGCGGTCGGCAGGAACACGCCGGCTACCAGCCCCAGCGCGACCCGCGCCAGCGCCAGCTGCGCAAAGCCGTGCGCCATCGACGCCGCCAGCGTCAGCGCCGAGAAGGCCGCGAGGCTGGCAATCAGCAGCGGCCGGCGCCCGAAGCGCGCCAGTAGCGCCGCCATTACCGGCGAGCCGATGGCGTAGCTCAGCGCGAACAGCAGCACCAGTTGCCCGGCCCGCGCGGCGCTGATCTGCAGATCGGCCGCCAGCAGCGGCAGCAGGCCCACGACCATGAAGCTTTCGGTGCCGAGGGCGAAGGCGCCCAGCGCAAGCCAGCCCAGGCTCAGCGGCAGGCGTTCGGTTGCCGGTTGCTGCTGCGATGTCGAGAGATCCGTGTTCATGAGGGACTCCGTGGCAAGTGTGTTCAAGGCCTCCAGAATAGGTTTGCAATTGGTTCTTCAAAAGAACCACAATTGGCAAAGTTCATGGAGCCACTTTTCGAACTCGCCATCCGCCTGCCGGGCGCCGGCTCGCGCGACCTGCTGCGCGAGGTGCACCGCCAGCTGCGCAGCGCCATCCTCGACGGCCGGCTGCAGCCCGGCGCGCGCCTGCCTGCCACGCGCGCTCTGGCGCTGCGGCTGGGCGTGTCGCGCAACACCATGCTCGCGGCCTACGACCTGCTGTTGAGCGAGGGCTACCTGCTGGCGCGCCCCGGCGCCGGCACCTACGTGGCGGACACACTGCCGGCGTCCCGGCGCGGCCGCAGCACGAAGGCCTCGACGGCCAAGCGCGACCCCCGGCTGGCGCCGCTGAACGTCCCGGGCGCCGACCTCGCGCCCACCCTGCAGCCGCAGTCCGCGCGCGACGACTTCCGCGTCGGCCTGCCCGACGTGAGCGTCTTTCCCTTCGACATCTGGCGCCGCCTGAGCGACCGCGCGCTGCGTCGCGTCGCGCGGCAGACGGCCGACTACGCCGACCCGCAAGGCCAGGGCGCGTTGCGCGAGGCCATCGCGAAGCACGTGTCCTTCACCCGCGCGGTCGGCTGCACCGCCGACGACATCGTCGTCACCGCCGGCGCGCAGCAGGCCTTCGGGCTGCTCGCACGCATCCTCGTCGTGCCGGGGCGCACGGTGGTTGCGGTCGAGCAGCTGTTCTATCCCTCGCTGCGCGAGGCCATGCTGGCCGCGGGTGCGAGAGTGATGACGGTGCCGACCGATGGCGAGGGCCTGTGCGTGGACCGCATTCCGCCCGAGGCGCGCGTGGTCTGCGTGACGCCCTCGCATCAATTCCCCACCGGCGTCGCGATGTCGCCGCAGCGGCGCGCGGCCCTGTTGGCCTTCGCGCGGGCGCGCAACGCCGTCGTCATTGAGGACGACTACGACAGCGAATTCCGCTTCGCCGGCCGCCCTCTCGATGCGCTGCAGACGCTCGACCGTGCCGAGTCGGTCTTCTACGTCGGCACCTTTTCCAAGAGCCTGTTCCCCGCCTTGCGCCTGGGCTTCGTGGTGACGCCGCCGTGGGCGCGCGCGGCGCTGGTGCGGGCGCGCGAGCTGGCCGACTGGCACGGCCCGGTGCTCGGGCAGGAGGCGCTCGCCGCCTTCATCGCCGAAGGGCACCTGGCGCGGCACATCCGCAAGATGCGCAAGATCTACGGCGCGCGGCGAACCGTGTTGCTCGATGCGCTGGCACGCCACTGCGCGGGCAGGCTCGAAGCGATTCCATCCGACGCGGGCTTGCACCTGTCGGCCTGGCTGCACGGCGGCACGCGCGACCACACGGTGGTCGAACGCGCGGCCGCAGCTGGCATCACGCTGCCGCCGCTGTCGCGCTACGCGCTCGATCCGAACGCGCCTGGCACGCCCAACGGCCTTGCCTTCGGCTACGGCCTCATAGCCGCGCCGCAGATCGACGGCGCCATCCGGCGGCTGGTGGCGTTGCTCTGAGGATCGGTCAGCCGATCCCGAGCATCCGCTTGTTGGCCGCCACGTCGACGCCGCCCGCCGCGAAGTCGTCGAAGGCCCGGTCGGCCACGCGGATGATGTGGTCGGCGATGAACTTCGCGCCCTCGCGCGCGCCGTCTTCGGGGTGCTTGATGCAGCACTCCCACTCCAGCACCGCCCAGCCCGGGAAGTCGTACTGCGCCATCTTCGAGAAGATGGCCTTGAAGTTCACCTGCCCGTCGCCCAGCGAACGGAAGCGCCCTGCCCGGTTGATCCAGCTCTGGAAGCCGCCATACACGCCCTGCTTGCCGGTCGGGTTGAACTCGGCGTCCTTCACGTGGAAGATCTTGATGCGCTCGTGGTAGTGGTCGATGTAGGCCAGGTAGTCGAGCTGCTGCAGCATGAAGTGGCTCGGGTCGTACAGCAGGCAGGCGCGCGGGTGGTTGTTCACGCGCTCCAGGAACATCTCGTAGCTCACGCCGTCGTGCAGGTCTTCGCCGGGGTGGATCTCGTAGCCCACGTCCACGCCCACGGCGTCGAAGGCGTCGAGGATCGGCCGCCAGCGGCGCGCGAGTTCGTCGAAGGCTTCCTCGATCAGGCCCGGCGGGCGCGGGGGCCACGAGTAGAGGTACGGCCAGGCCAGTGCGCCCGAGAAGGTCGCGTGCGCCGTGAGCCCCAGGTTGGCCGAGGCCTTTGCCGCAAAGTGCAATTGCTCGACGGCCCACTGCTGGCGCCGCACCGGGTCGCCGCGCACCTCGGGCGCCGCGAAGCCGTCGAAGCCCGCGTCGTAGGCCGGGTGCACCGCCACAAGCTGGCCCTGCAGGTGCGTCGAAAGCTCGGTGATCTCAAGGCCGTGCTTTGCCAGCGTGCCCTTCACCTCGTCGCAGTAGGTCTTGCTTTCGGCGGCGCGTTGAAGGTCGAACAGGCGGGCGTCCCAGCTCGGGATCTGCACGCCCTTGTAGCCCAGCCCGGCAGCCCAGCCGGCGATGCCGTCGAGCGTGTTGAACGGGGCGGTGTCTCCCGCGAACTGGGCCAGAAAGATGGCGGGGCCCTTGATCGTTTTCATCGGCTTGTCTTCCTTATTCGTTGGGGCAGCGTTGAAAGCATACTTGGCGTGTCGTCCGACCCCGTGCGAGAGGCCAACGAGCCAAAATGGACTTTCCTTTTCGCATCAATCGCCCGGTTCCTACCGACGACAGTCCCGCGATGACACAACCTGTTTCCGCTCGGCTCAAGATCGGCCTGTCCGCCTGCTTCTCGCACGCCGACCCGGCCCGCTCGCTCTTCACCAACAAGACGCTGCAGTACGTCGAGCAATCGATCGCGCACTGGCTCATGTCCGCCGGCGCCATGGTCGTGATGGTGCCCTGCCCCACCGGCGAAACCGCGCGCGGCGACACCAAGCTGTCGCACTACGCCGAATGGCTCGATGGCGTGGTGATGCACGGCGGTGCCGACGTCTGGCCCGGCAGCTACGGCGAGGTGCCATTGAAGGACGCGTGGATCGGCGACCAGATCCGCGACCTCTACGACCTTGCGCTGGTCGAAGCCTTCGAGCAGGCCGGCAAACCCATCTTCGGCGTGTGCCGCGGGCTGCAGCTCATCAACGTGGCCTTTGGCGGCACGCTCTACCAGGACATCGAGGCCCAGCACGAGGGTGGCCTGCGCCACCGCGACCCGGTGACCTACGACCAGAACTTCCACGAGATCGAACTGGTGCAGGGCACGCGGCTGTCGAAGCTCTATCCGCAGGTGGAGAAGGCGCGCGTCAACAGCATCCACCACCAGGGCATCAAGGGCCTCGCGCCGGGTTTCGAGATCGAGGCCTGGAGCCTGCCCGACCGTGTGCCCGAGGCCATCCGCCGCCGCCCCGACAAGGGCCGCAGCTACATCGCCGCGACCCAGTGGCACCCCGAATTCCACAAGTACGGCAGCACCGAGACGGTCGACGACACGCCGATCCTGCATGACTTCCTGTGGGCCTGCGCCACCGCGAAGGTCGCGCCCAAGACGCCGCCGCGTTCCAGCTCCGGCAAGATCCGCGACCGCGCTGCGCGCGTGCTGCGCCAGGCGCTGCTGCGACGCTAGGTGGCGCGCACGGCCTGATCAGCGCGACGACTTGTTTGTCGTGCCGCTGACGCCGGCGTCGATCGTGCCGAACACCGTGACGCCGCTGCCGCCGGTCGCGCCCGATGTATTGGCGCCGCTGCTGGCCGGGGCCGGACCGGTGCCCGCGCAGCCTGACACCAGCGCGCCCATTGCGATCACGAACACGGCTGCAATGAATGGCTTCACTGGAAACTCCAAAGATGGTTGACGGTTGTTGCCGGCCCACTATAGGCGGCCGGCCCGCCCGCCCTGTAACAACACGCCCGATACCGGCAGGGTTGTTTCACGCAGCCAGTCGATCAGCGCACGCAGCTTGGGCGGCACGCGCCTGCGGTCGGGGTAGTACAGCGTCAGGTCGGGCAGCGGCGTGGTCCAGTCGGCCAGCAGCTGCACCAGCCGGCCGTCGGCGACGTGGCGCTCGGTGTAGCTGCTGATCAGGTTGGCGATGCCGATGCCGTCGACCGCCGCGTCGAGCATCACGGCCACGTCGTTCATCACGAGGCGGCCGCTCACCGCGAGCGTCATGGCCTCGCCGTCTTTCTCGAATTCCCACCGCTCCAGCTGGCCCGAGCTCTCGAAGCGAAAGCCGATGCAGTCGTGCGTCAGCAGCTCGCGCGGGTGCACCGGCGTGCCGTGTTCGGCCAGGTAGCGCGGCGCGGCGACGATGCTGTTGGCCAGCGGCCCGCCGACCTTCACCGCCACCATGTCGCGCTCCACCATGCCGCCGAAGCGGATGCCGGCGTCGAAGCCCCGGCTCACGATGTCGACCAGCGCGCTGTCGATCGACACCTCCACGTCGATCTGCGGATAGGCGCGCAGGAAGCCGGCCAGCGCCGGCTGCAGCACGAACAGGTAGGCCGCACGCGGCAGCGTGAGCCGCAGCAGGCCCGCGGGCCGCTCGGCGCTGTCGCTCAGTTCGTCGGAGGCCGAGGCCAGCTCCTGCACTGCCGGGCGGATGCGTTCCAGAAAACGGGCACCGGCTTCGGAGAGGTTCACGCTGCGCGTGGTGCGGTTGAACAGCGGCACGCCCACGCGCTTCTCGAGCAGCCGCACCGCCTGGCTCACGGCCGAGGGCGAGACGCCCAGCCGTACCGCTGCGGCCGAAAAGCCGCGAGTTTCGGCCACGGCCACGAAGGTGACGAGTCCGTCTAGCTGGTCCTGGCGCATGGGTGCGTTCCGTTTGATCTTGAAGAAAACCTTCAAAGTGCTTCATCGATTGGGCGGATTATCAAAGCGATGCCGCCCGCGCACAGTCAGGCCATCGGTTCTTCCATCCACCCTTCAAGGACATCGCCATGACGGTTTCTTCTTCTCCCAGGACCTGGTTCATCACCGGCGTCAGCAGCGGCTTCGGCCGAGCGCTGGCGCAGGAGGCGCTGGCCGCCGGCCACCGCGTGGTCGGCACGCTGCGCAACGAGGCCGCGCGCGCCGAATTCGATGCCCTGCAGCCCGGCCGCTCCTTCGGCCGCTTGCTCGACGTGACGCAGGGCGCCGAGGTCGCCCGCGTGGTGGCCGAGGTCGAAGCCTCTGTCGGCCCGATCGACGTGCTGGTCAACAACGCCGGCTATGGCCACGAAGGCACGGTCGAAGAATCGTCGCTCGACGAGCTGCGCCAGCAGTTCGAGGTGAACGTGTTCGGCGCAGTGGCCGTCGCCAAGGCGGTGCTGCCCTTCATGCGGGCGCGACGGCGCGGCCACATCCTCAACATCACGTCGATGGGCGGCATCGTGACCTTCCCGGGGCTGGGCTACTACCACGGCAGCAAGTTCGCGCTCGAGGGCATCTCGGAGACGCTGGGCAAGGAAGTGGCGAGCTTCGGCATCCACGTGACTGCCGTGGAGCCCGGCGGCTTCCGCACCGACTGGGCGGGCCGATCGATGGTGCGCGCGCCGCAGACCATTGCCGACTACGCGCCGGTGATGGGCCCGGTGCGTGAGCGGCGGCTTGCGCGCAGCGGCAAGCAGGACGGCGATCCGGTGAAGGCGGCGCGCGCCATGATCCAGATCACCGAAGCCGCGAACCCGCCGGCCCACCTGCTGCTCGGCCCCGACGCCGTGAAGGTGGTGCGCGAGAAGCTCGGCGCGCTGCAGGAGGAGATCAAGGCGTGGGAGGCGCTGTCGGTGTCGACCGACTTCACGCCCGCCACGGCCTGATCGGCACGGGTTAGCGCGGGTCCGTGGCCAGCAGTATTTCGACCATCGAACGCAGATGCGCCTGCAGCCGGGCCGCACCGGCTTCGTCGAGCGCCAGCGTGGCCTCGTCCATGTACAGCTTGCGGTTGATCTCGACCTGGATGCTGTGCCGGTGTTCGGCAGGCCTGCCGTGCCGGCGCACCAGTTCCACGCCCTTGTAGGGGTGGTTGTAGTCCACGCTGTAGCCGAAGGCGCGCAGGTGTTCGCAGATCTTTTGCGACAGCGCCGGGTCGGCCGTGCTGCCGTCGCGGTCGCCGATCACGAAGTCGGCATGCGCCAGGCCCGGGAAGTCCGTCGCGTGGCTGGCCGCGATGGCCGGCATCGAGTGGCAGTTGATGTGGATGCTGTAGCCGTGGCGCGCATGCGCCTCGTCCACTGCCTGCGCCACCGCCGCGTGGTACGGGCGCCAGCAGGTGTCGATGCGCTGGCGCACCTCGTCCACCGGAAGCTGGCGGTCGTAGATCGGCAGGCCTTCGTCGGTGAGCTTCCAGATCAGGCCCTTGCCCAGGCGCACCTTCGACAGCACGCGCGGGTCGGTCGACAGCGGCCCGGTCCAAGCACCGTCGAGCATGGAGGGATCGACTTCGGTGAGGTCGCGATTGGCGTCGAGATAGCTGCGCGGAAAGTGCGCCTCGATCCACGCCGCGCCCATGGCGGGCGCGAAGGCGTAGAGCTTCTCGACGTGCGTGTCCTCGGCGCGGCGCAGCGTGGCCAGGTCGCGCACTGTGCGGAAGTCTTCTGGGTAGACGGTGCCGCTGTGCGGGGAGTCGAGCACCAGCGGGGTATGCCCGGCGACGCTTGTCACCTGGGCGCGGGTTTGGATCAGTTTCAGAACAGGATGCATAGGCAGGGTTCGGTCAGTCCAATCGGATGCGGGCGAATTCGGCCACCTTCTTCATCTTCTCGATCTCGCCCGCGATCTGCTTGGCGAACTCGGCCGGCGTGGTGCCCGAGGCATATAACCCCTGCAGCGCCAGGCGCTCGCGCACCGCGTGATCTTTCAGCGCGGTGGCCACGGCCTGCTGCATGCGCAGCGCGATCTCGGGCGGCGTACCGGCGGGCGCGACCAGGCCGAACCACGAAGGGTCGTTGTTGACCGGGTAGCCCAGCTCGCCATACGTCGGCACCTCGGGCAGCACGTCGAGCCGGCCGCTCCAGGACACGGCCAGCGCCTTCAGCTTGCCCGACTTCACGTGCGGCAGCGACGAAGCCACCTGGTCGAAGTACACCGGCACCTGGCCCGCGAGCACGTCGTTGATGGCCGGGCCCGCACCGCGGTAGGGGATGTGCACCATCGAGGTTCCGGTGCTGCTCTTGAACAGCTCGCCCCACATGTGGCCGATGGTGCCGTTGCCCGGCGAGGCGTACGACACCTTGCCGGGGTTGGCCTTCAGGTACTTCACCAGCTCCGCGAAGCTGCCGACCGGCAGCACTGAGGGGTTGATGACGATCACGCCCGGCGCCTTCACCAGCTCGGTCACGGCGACGAAGCCCTTGATCGGGTCGTAGGGCAGCTTCTGGTACACGGCCGGGTTCACGCCGTGGGTGGACAGCGTGGCCACGCCGAAGGTCAGGCCGTCGGGCGTGGCGCGTGCCAGCTCGGCCATGCCGATGGAGCCGCCCGCGCCGGCGCGGTTGTCGATCACCACGGGCTGCTGGAGGATCTTGCCGAGGGGCTCGCCGAGCACGCGAGCCGTGATGTCGGTGGCGCCGCCGGGCGGGAAAGGCACGACAAGGCGGATCGGCTTGCCCTGGGCGAAGGATATTCCTGGCACGACGGAAGCAGCAGCCAGGGTGGAAATGAAGTGACGACGTAGCATGGGTTTCTTCCAATGAAACAGAGAGTGATGGAGCGATTCGCTGCATTACCTGAAGCAAAGGATAGACCAGCTAACATTCCAGTCTGGAATGTTTTAATGGGCATCCCGCCATGTCACTGCGCCGTCTCAACCCGCCCCTGAACCTGCTGCGCGCCTTCTCGACCGTGGTGCGCTTCGGCGGCGTCTCGCGCGCGGCCGAGGCGCTGCACCTCACGCAGGGCGCGGTCAGCAAGCAGGTGCAGGAGCTCGAACGCTGGATCGGCGCGCCGCTGTTCGAGCGCAGCCGCAAGCGCCTGGCGCTCACGCCGGCCGGCGAGCGCTACGAGAAGGCGGTGCGCGCCACGCTCGCGCAGCTGGAGGCGGCCACGCTGGAGCTCATTACCAGCGGCGACGGCGGCGGCGCGCTGCACCTGTCCGCCCTGCCCACCTTCGGCGCCAAGTGGCTCATTCCGCGGCTGCCCGACTTTCAGCGCGCGCATCCGCAGATCACGCTGCATTTCGTGCCCTTCGTGCATGGCTACGACTTTGAGCGGCCCGAGCTCGACTGCGCCATTCTTTTCGGCGACGGCCACTGGCCCGGCGCCCGCTCGCACTACCTTGCGGGGCAGGATGTGGCGCTGATCGCCCCGCGCGCCGCGCAGGCCGAGGTGGCCATCCGCACGCCGCAGGACGTGGCGCGCTGCACGCTGCTGCGCCACGTGAGCGTGCCGCAGTCGTGGCTGCAGTGGAGCGAAACGCACGGCGTGCGCGGGCTCGATCCGCTGGCGGGTCCGCAGTTCGACCAGTTCCAGACCATGATCCGCGCGGTCATGGTCGGCATGGGCGTCGCGCTGGTGCCGCGCTGCCTGGTGCAGGACGAGATTGCCTCGGGGCTGGTGGACGAGCCCTTGCCCGGCGGCGGCTACCGCGGCAACGAGGGCTACTGGTTCTGCTATCCCGAAGGGCGCGGCCAGCTGGCCACGCTCGATCATTTCCGCAGCTGGCTGCTCGCGGAGGTGGACCGGGGCAAAGAGGCGCAGGCGCCTGCTTGATGCCTGCTGAATGCCTGCTTATTCGGGCTTCGCGCCCGAGGCCTTCACCGCCGCGCCCCACACCCCGATCTCGCTCGCCACAAAGCGGTCGAACTCGGCCGGTGTCGTGGGCGCGGGCTCGGAGCCGCGCTCGCGGATGAAGCGCGCCATCTGCTCGCTCTTCAGGATGTCCGTCACTTCGTGGTTGAGCCGCTCGACGATGTCGGCCGGCGTGCCGCGCGGCGCCATCAGGCCGAGCCAGCCCACGGCCTCGAAATTCTTCGTGCCGGCCACGCCGCTTTCGCGCACGGTGGGCACATCGGGCAGTTGCGATGAGCGCGTGGCCGAGGTGACGGCCAGCGCCACCGCCCTGCCCGACTTGATGTGCGGCAGCGCGGCCGTCACCGAATCGATCATCAGCGGCACCTGGTTGCCCAGGAAGTCCGACTGCGCCGGGCCGCTGCCCCGGTACGGAATGTGCGTGATGAACACATGCGCCGCAGACTTGTACATCTCGCCCGACAGATGCTGCGTGCCGCCGATGCCGGCGCTCGCGTAGCTCAGCCGGCCGGGCTCGGCCTTGGCGCGCGCCGTGAGTTCGGCCAGCGTGCGGATGCCGCTCTCGGGCGTTGCAAGAAACACCAGCGGCACCTTCGCGATCAGCGAGATGCCCGTCAGGTCCTTGCGCGGGTCGAAACCCGGCTTGGCATAGAGCGTCTGGTTCACCGCCATCGCGCTGCCGGCTACCACCAGCGTGTAGCCGTCGGGCTGCGAGCGCACCACGAACTCGGTGCCGATGTTGCTGCCGGCGCCGGCCTTGTTGTCGATGATCACCGGCTGGCCCAGCCGCTTGCCGAGCTGCTCGGCAAGCGCGCGGGCGAAGATGTCGGTGGCCTGCCCCGGCGGGAAGGGCACGACCAGCTTGACCGGCTTGTCAGGCCACCCGGCGGCGTGGGCCAGGCCCGCGCCGCCCAGCAGCGCGACGGCCATCGCAGCAACGCTTGCGCCGAAGTGTCTGCGCTGCATGGCTCAGGGCGCCGAGAGGTGCTTGCCCACGATGCCCGCGAGTTCGAACATCGTCACCTGGTCCTTGCCGAACACCGGCTTGAGCTTGGCATCGGCATTGATCGCGCGTTTGTTCGCCGCGTCCTGCAGGCCGTTGGCCTTGATGTAGTCCCACAGCTTCTTGATGACCTCGGTGCGCGCCACCGGTTCGGCGCCAATCACCGCGGCCAGCGAATCGCTGGGCTTCAGGCCCGCGCCGGGCTTGCGCGGTGCCGCGGCCTTCTTCGCTGCCGGTGTCTTCTTGGCGGCGGGCGTCTTCTTCGCAGCGACCTTCTTGGCCGCAGCCGTCTTGCCCGCGGGCGCGGCCTTGCCGAAGGTCTTGCGCGGCGGGAACTTGCTGCCGCCTTCGCGCGGCGCGAACTCGAAGGTCACCTTGCCCTCTTCGGCGTTCCACGTCAGGAAGGCCTTGAAGGCGCGGCGCGTGCGCATGCTCACGAACTTGTCGAGCAGGTCGGTCTTGCCGGTGGCGAGCAGCTTTTCCATCTGCGCGCGCTCCACCGGCTGCTGCAGGATGATCTTGCCGGTCTTGAAGGTGCAGCTCGGCGTGGGCTGCGCATTGGTCGGCACCGACTTCTCGCAGACGTAGTTGCTGCCATGCTCGAACACCGGCGCGCCGCACACAGGGCATGGGCCCACGGTGTCCTGCTCGCTGAAGTCGATGATCTCGCCGCTGTCTTCGTTCTTGTCGTCGCCGAAGTCGAACTCCAGCTTCCAGTTCTTCGCTTCCTCGTCGTACTTGATGACGATCTCGGAGGTGAAGGGCCAGCCGGCCTTGGAGCGGAAGCCTTCCAGCGGGCCGATGTGCTTGTCGCGCAGCAGCGCCTCGGCCTCGGCGACCTCGAAGGTGCGCCCGGCCGGCGACTTGCCGAACGAGAAGCCGCAGGCGTCTTCGCCGGTGCCGCTCTTGCCGGTGCAGGCGTAGCGGCGGTAGTTTTCGCGCACGATGCCGCTGCAGTTGGGGCACGGCGTCTGCAGGGTCGCGTAGTCGCCCGGCACGGTGTCGCGGTCGTATTCCTTGGCCTTCTTGACGATGTGCTCGGTCATCGCCGCGATCTCGCGCATGAAGGCGTCGCGGCTGAGCGCGCCCTTCTCCATCTGAGCGAGCTTGTATTCCCACTCGCCGGTCAGCTCGGCCTTGGAGAGTTCTTCCACGCCCAGGCCGCGCAGCAGCGTCATGAGCTGGAAGGCCTTGGCCGTAGGAATCAGCTCGCGGCCTTCGCGCAGCATGTACTTCTCGGTGATCAGGCCTTCGATGGTGGCCGCGCGCGTGGCTGGCGTGCCCAGGCCCTTCTCCTGCATGGCCTCGCGCAGCTCGTCGTCGTCGATGGTCTTGCCCGCGCCTTCCATGGCGCCGAGCAGCGTCGCTTCGGAGTAGCGTGCGGGCGGGCGCGTCTTCAGGCCCTTGGTGTCGACCGACTCGGCCTTCACGATCTCGCCCGGCTTCACCGGCACGAGGCGCTTGCCGTCCTTGTCGTCTTCCTTCTCGTCGTCTTGCGCTTCCTTGCCGTAGATGGCGAGCCAGCCGGGCTTGACCAGTACCTTGCCGTCGGTGCGGAAGGGATACTTCTTGCCGCCCTGCTCCACCGTGCTGATGCGCGTGGTCACCTGGTGTTCGGCGCTCGGGAAGAACACCGACATGAAGCGCCGCACCACGAAGTCATAGAGCTTCTGCTCGGCATCGCTCAGGCCGCTTGGCGCCTGCAGCGTCGGGATGATGGCGAAGTGATCCGACACCTTGGCGTTGTCGAAGATGCGCTTGTTGGGCTTGACGTAGTTGCCGTCGACCGCCTGCTGGGCGAACGGCGCCAGGTGCTTCATGCCGCTCGTGGCGAGCATGCCCATGGTCTGCTTGACCACCGGCAGATAGTCTTCCGGCAGCGCGCGCGAATCGGTACGCGGGTAGGTCAGCGCCTTGTGGCGTTCGTACAGGCTCTGCGCCAGCGCCAGCGTGGTCTTGGCGCTGAAGCCGAAGCGGCCGTTGGCCTCGCGCTGCAGCGAGGTCAGGTCGAACAGCGCGGGCGAGGCCTGCGTGGTGGGCTTGCTCTCTTCCGTCACCGTGGCGGGCTTGCCGCGCGAGGCGTCGGCGATGGCGCGGGCTTCCTGCTCGTTCCACACGCGGTCGGCGCGCTGTTCGGAGTCGGGCTCGCCGTTAGCCAGGAGCGGCGCGTTGGCCTTCTTCCAGTCGGGGTTGAACCACTTGCCCGGGTACTCGCCGGCCTCGGCCGCGAAGCTGCCGTGGATTTCCCAGTAGTCGCGCGAGACGAACTTGCGGATCTGCTCCTCGCGCTCCACAACGACGGAGAGGGTCGGCGTCTGCACGCGGCCCACGGTCGTGAGGAAGAAGCCGCCGTCGCGCGAATTGAACGCGGTCATGGCGCGCGTGCCGTTGATGCCCACCAGCCAGTCGGCCTCGGAGCGCGAGCGCGCAGCGTCGGCCAGGCCCTGCATCTGCTTTTCGGTGCGCAGCGCGTCGAAGCCGTCGCGAATGGCCTGCGGCGTCATCGACTGCAGCCACAGGCGCTTGACCGGCTTGTGAAGGCCGGCTTTGCCGCCGGCGTATTGCTCGATCAGGCGGAAGATCAGTTCGCCCTCGCGCCCCGCGTCGCAGGCGTTGATGAGCTGCGTCACGTCCTTGCGCTTGGCCTGCTTGACCACGGCGTTCAGGCGCGTCTTCGTCTTGTCGACCGGCTTGAGGTCGAAATGAGGCGGGATCACCGGCAGGTTGGCAAAGCTCCATTTGCCTCGCTTGACGTCGAACTCCTCGGGCGCCTGGATTTCGACCAGGTGACCGACAGCGCTGGTCACGACATAGGTGTCGTTCTCGAAATGCTCGTCATGTTTGTCGAATTTCCCTGCAACCGGCGTGAGGGCACGGACGATGTCCTGTGCCACCGACGGCTTTTCTGCGATTACCAAAGTCTTTGTCATCTAAGGGCTCTCTATACTCTGCGGCTTCCCGCGTGCGCACGCGCACACGCGCATGTGTGCATATTCAAACTAACAGACTTCGGCGATGCCTTCCAAATCCCCACTTTCCGCCGGTCGCCGCATCCAGACGCGGCGCTCGAATGTCCATGGCAACGGCGTGTTCGCCGTGCAGGATCTGGCCGAGGGCGAAACGCTGATCGAATACAAGGGCGAAGTCATCAACTGGAAGGAGGCGCTGCGCCGCCATCCGCATGACCCGGCCCAGCCGAATCACACCTTTTACTTTCACATCGACGACGGGCGTGTGATCGACGGCAACGTCAAGGGCAACGCCGCCCGCTGGATCAACCACTCGTGCGAGCCGAACTGCGAAGCCGACGAGGTCGATGGGCGCGTTTATATCAAGGCGCTGCGCAACATCTCCGCCGGCGAAGAGCTCAACTACGACTACGGCCTGATCATCGACGAGCCGTATACGCCAAAGCTTCTGTCCGAATTTCCTTGCTGGTGCGGCTCGGAGCAGTGCCGCGGCACGCTGCTGACGCCCAAGGACGATGAGGACGAAAAGAAGAAAAAGAAGAAGGCCAAGAAGAAGGCTGAAAAGAAAAAGGCCGAGAAGAAAGAAGCCAAGAAGGCTGAAAAGAAGGCCGACAAAAAAGCCGAGAAGAAATCCGAAAAGAAGGCGGAGAAAAAATCCGCCAAGAAGGAAAAGTCCGCCGAGGACTGACCATGAGCAGCAGCACCTCGGCCGCCTGGTTCGAAGACCGGATCGCCGCGTCGGTCGCTCCGCTGCTGCCCGGCTTCGTGGTCGAGGCCGTGGCCGAAATCGACTCCACCAATACTGAGCTGATGCGCCGTGCGCGTGCCGGCCGCGTCGAGCCCGTGCTGCTCGTGGCCGAGCGCCAGACCGCGGGGCGCGGCCGTCTCGGGCGGCCCTGGCAGAGCGCGCCGCAGCAGGAAGAATCGGCCTCGCTGACCTTCTCGCTCGGCCTGCCTCTGGCGCCGGCCGACTGGTCTGGCCTGTCGCTCGCAGTCGGTGTCAGCGTGGCCGAAAGCCTCGATCCCTCGGGCGCGCACAAGGTCGGCCTCAAGTGGCCCAACGACGTGTGGGTGAACGACTGCAAGCTGGTCGGCATCCTCATCGAAACCGCGCTGCCGTCCACCGGCAAGCCGGATGCGCCGCGCTATCTCGTGATCGGCATCGGTATCAACATCGGCGCGCGCGAAGGCGATGGCATGCGCACACCGCCGGCCTGGCTGCGCCAGTGGCACCCCGGGGCCACCGCGCCGGAAGTGCTGTGCGAACTGGCCGAGCCGCTGGTGCGCAGCGTGCTCGAATTCGAGGCCAGGGGCTTCGCGTCTTTTGCCGAGCGCTTTGCCGCGCGCGACGTGCTGCGCGGCCGCGAAGTGGTGCTCAGCGACGGCACCGCCGGCCTGTGCGAAGGCGTGGCCTGGGGCGGCGAGCTGCAGGTGCGTACCGACGCCGGCCTGCAGCTGATCTCGAGTGATGAAGTGAGCGTGCGCCCTCGCGGCATGACCCTCTGACACGTATGAAGCTGCGCCTGCTCCTCATCGTTCTGCTGCTGGCCAATGCCGGCTATTTCTTGTGGGCGCGCGGCGATCTTGCCGGCTTCGGCCTGGCTCCGGCCGCGCTCAACGAGCGGGAGCCACAGCGCATGTCGCGCCAGATCCACCCCGAGTGGCTGCAGATCCGCAAGGAAGCGAAACCGGGCGCGCCCGCTCCCTGATTCCCCTGATCAATCAAGGTGCCGCTTCACCCTCGAAGCGCACCGTGAACAGCGCTCCCGGCGGCTGCTTGCCAGGATGCGCATCCTCCAGCTTCACCCGCGCGCGGTGCTGGTTCGCAATCTCCAGCACGATAGGCAAGCCCAGGCCCGAGCCGTCGGCCTCGTTGCCGAGCACACGGTAGAAAGGCTCGAACACCAGTTCGCGGTCGGCCTCGGCGATGCCGGGGCCGTTGTCCTCCACCTGCAGCAGCAGCACGTGGCCGAAGGGGTCGGCCAGCACGCGCACGGTGATCAGGCCGGGGCGCTCGGGCGTCGACGGCGTGTAGTTGATCGCGTTGTCGACCAGGTTGCGCACCAGCTCCTTCAGCAGCGTTGCGTTGCCGTCGAACATCACGCCCGGTGCGCCCGCTTCCGCGCCGTCGTAGCCCAGGTCGATGCGCTTCTCGATCGCGCGCGGCACCGCCTCGCGCACCACCTCGATGGTGAGCCGCGCCAGGTCGCAGGGCTGGTGGTGCGCGTTGGCGCTGTTGCCTTCGGCGCGCGCCAGTGACAGCAGCTGGTTCACCGTGTGCGTGGCGCGCTTGCTCGCGCGGCCGATCTGCTTGAGCGATTGCTTGAGCTCGTCGGCGTTGGCGCCTTCGCGCTGCGCCAGGTCGGCCTGCATGCGCAGGCCCGCGAGCGGCGTCTTCAGCTGGTGCGCCGCGTCGGCCAGGAAGCGCTTCTGCGTGCCGATCGAATCGTTGAGCTTGTCGAGCAGTTCATTCACCGACGACACCAGCGGCACCACTTCCAGTGGCACCGACGATTCGTCGAGCGGGCTCAGGTCGCCCGGGCGCCGCTCGCGGATGCGCGCCTCCACCACCGACAGGGGCTTGATACCGCGCACCAGCGCCAGCCAGATCAGCAGCACCGCCAGCGGCAGGATGGCGAACTGCGGCAGCAGCACGCCCTTGATGATCTCGGCCGCCAGCACCGACTGCTTCTCGCGCGTCTCGGCCAGCTGCAGCAGCGTGGGCGGAACGTCGTCGGTGCCGCTGGCGATCCACATCGAGGCCACGCGTACCTCCTTGCCATGCAGGGCGCTGTTGTGCAGGAACACCTGGCCGGCCGGCAGCGGTTCGTCGAGGCCGGGCATCGGAATGTCGCGCTCGCCGCTCAGCAGCGTGTCGTGGCCGTCGAGCAGCTGGTAGTACACGTGGCCGGCATCGTCGGCCCGCAGGATCTCGCGCGCCGATTGCGACAGCACGAACTGCGTATGCCCTTCCTTCACCGTCACCAGCTCGGCAAGGGCCTTCACGTTGTGTTCGAGCGCGCGGTCGAAGGGCGCGTTGGCAATGCCCTGCGCCACCAGCCAGGTGACGCCGATGCTCACCGGCACCAGCAGCAGCAGCGGCGTGAGCATCCAGTCGAGGATCTCGCCGAAAAGCGAGCGCTGCGCGCGCTGGAAGAGCTTCATCGCGCCAAGTCCTCCGGCATGCCGCCGCCCGCGCGTGGCGGCTGCCGCGTCGTCGTCACTGGATTTTTTCGAGGCAGTAGCCCAGCCCGCGCACCGTCGCGATGCGCACAGGCCCCTTCTCGATCTTCTTGCGCAGGCGGTGGATGTAGACCTCGATGGCGTTGAGGCTCACCTCCTCGCCCCATTCGCAAAGGCGGTCGACCAGCTGGTCCTTGCTCACCAGCCGGCCGGCGCGCTGCAGCAGCACTTCGAGCAGGCCGAGTTCGCGCGCCGACAGCTCGATCATCTTGCCGTCGATGGTGGCCACGCGGCCAGCCTGGTCGTACACCAGCGGGCCGTGGCGGATGGCGTTGCTGGTGGTGCCCATGCCGCGCCGCGTGAGGGCGCGCACGCGCGCTTCGAGCTCCTGCAGGCTGAAGGGCTTGGCCATGTAGTCGTCGGCGCCGTGGTCCAGGCCCTTGACGCGTTCCTCGACGCTGTCGGCCGCGGTGAGCACCAGCACCGGCAACTGCGAGCCGCGCGCGCGCAGGCGCTTGAGGATCTCGATGCCGTGCAGGCTGGGCAGCCCGAGGTCGAGGATCAGCAGGTCGAACTCGTCATGGGTCATGAGCGCGGTGTCGGCCTGCGAGCCGTTCGCCACGTGGTCGACCGCCGCGCCCGAGGTGCGCAGGCTGCGCAGCAGGGCATCGGCCAGCACCTGGTCGTCTTCGGCAATCAGAATCCGCATGCGTCACCTCCGGCCCGTTCGGGCGCCAAACCGGCGCCGTTCACATTTGTCTCTGGGGCGAGTCTAGCCCGCTGTGTAGGCTTCCAGTCCAATCGTTACCACGGTGGCGATCTCGTCGCCGACGCTGTTTCGGAACTCGCTCTCGGCCTGCGTCACCGCGCTGCGGAAGGCGTCGAGCCAGGCCAGTCCGTCGGCGGTGAAGAGCACGCGCCGCGCCCGCGCATCGAGCGGATCGGGCCCGCGCGTGACCAGCCCCCAGGCCTCGCACTGGTCGACCAGCGCACCCATCGCCTGCTTGGTCATGCCGGCGCGCTCGGCCAGCTCCGTGAGGCGCGAGCCCTCGCGCGCCAGGTGCCGCGTGATGTGGATGTGCGCCGCGCTCACCTGCGCGCGCGCCGCGAGGTTCGACAGCGCCAGCGGCACGTCGACGTCGTGCGCCATCAGCTCCAGCACGCGCTCGTCGAAGCGGCGCATGGCGTGGCCGAGCAGGCGGCCCAGGTGGGTCTGGCGCCAGGCATCGGGGTCGGTCGGGAAAGCGGCTTCGGCCATGGCGGTAAATGGTAAAGCAAACTGACCAAAAAATGGGTTTACGCCAACCCATGAGCCCCTACACTACTGTTCAAGCATCCAGCCTGTAGTTAAAAGCAGATCGGATGAAACCCAACACAAACCGTTGATTTTCAAGGAGTTTCCACATGGACGCAGTCGTCAAGGGCGCAAGCATCTCGGTCGCCAACAGTGAAAAAGCCAAGGCGCTGCAAGCCGCGCTGGCCCAGATCGAAAAGCAGTTCGGCAAGGGCACGATCATGCGGCTCGGCGAAGGCGAGGCGCTCGAAGACATCCAGGTGGTTTCCACCGGCTCGCTGGGCCTGGACATCGCGCTGGGCGTCGGCGGCCTGCCGCGCGGCCGCGTGATCGAAATCTACGGCCCGGAATCGTCGGGCAAGACCACGCTCACGCTGCAAGTCATTGCCGCCATGCAGAAGCAGGCCGGCACCTGCGCCTTCGTCGACGCCGAACACGCGCTCGACGTGCAGTACGCCCAGAAGCTCGGCGTGAACCTGTCCGACCTGCTGATCAGCCAGCCCGACACCGGCGAGCAGGCCCTTGAAATCGTCGATTCGCTGGTGCGTTCTGGTGCCGTCGACCTGATCGTCATCGACTCGGTCGCCGCCCTCACGCCCAAGGCCGAAATCGAAGGCGAAATGGGCGACTCGCTGCCCGGCCTGCAGGCCCGCCTGATGAGCCAGGCGCTGCGCAAGCTCACGGCCACGATCAAGAAGACCAACTGCATGGTCATCTTCATCAACCAGATCCGCATGAAGATCGGCGTGATGTTCGGCTCGCCCGAAACCACCACCGGCGGCAACGCGCTGAAGTTCTACGCCTCGGTGCGCCTGGACATCCGCCGCATCGGCACCATCAAGAAGGGCGACGAGGCCATCGGCAACGAAACCAAGGTGAAGGTGGTGAAGAACAAGGTCTCGCCCCCGTTCAAGACGGCGGAGTTCGACATCCTGTTCGGCGAAGGCATCAGCCGCGAAGGCGAGATCATCGACATGGGCGTGACCGCCAAGATCGTCGACAAGTCGGGCGCCTGGTATGCCTACAACGGCGAGAAGATCGGCCAGGGCCGCGACAACGCCCGCGAGTTCCTGCGCGAGAACCCCGAGCTGTCGCGCGAGATCGAGAACAAGGTGCGCGAATCGCTGGGCATCCCGTTGCTGGCCGCCGATGCCGGCGCCACGCCCGAGAAGCCGCAGAAGGCTGCCAAGGCCGAGAAGGCCGACAAGGGCGAATAAGCCAGAGCGCGGCTCCCCGGGGGCCGCGCGAGCGACCCCCGCATGGCATTCAACGCCCCGTCCCTCAAAGGCCGCGCACTGCGCCTGCTGAGTCAGCGCGAGCATTCACGCGCGGAGCTGGAGCGCAAGCTGGCAAAGCATGAAGAAGAGCCCGGCACGCTGGCCAAGGCGCTCGACGAGCTGGCAGCGAAAGACTTCATCAGCGAGCCGCGCGTGGTGGCCTCGGTGCTCAACCAGCGTGCCGCCCGCTCGGGCGCGCTGCGGGTGAAGCAGGAGCTGCAGGCCAAGGGCATCGCCCCAGAGGCCATCGCTGAAGCGGTGGCCAGCCTGCAGGAGACAGAAGTCGAACGCGCCACGGCCCTGTGGCGCCACCGCTTCGACGCGCCGCCCGCCGATGCGAAGGAGCGGGCCAAGCAGATGCGATTCCTGATGGCGCGCGGGTTCTCCGGCGCCGTCGTGTCCAAGGTACTCAGGAGCGATTTCGATGAAACCGACGAATGAAGACCACGCCGCGCAGTCCCGCGTCATCACGCAGCGCGTGCAGTGCGAATGGCGCCGCGCCTATGTGCTGGCGGCCGATCCGAAGCGGCTGCCCGACTGGGCCAGCGGCCTCGCCAAGAGCGCGCTGGTGCCGCACGGCGACCACTGGATCGTGCGCACGCCCGAGAGCGGCGAGGCCCGCATGCGCTTCGCGCCGCGCAACGACCTCGGTGTGCTCGACCACTGGGTCGCGCCCGAAGGCGTGCCCGAGGTCTACCTGCCGTTCCGCGTGATCGGCGTTGCGCCCGACGCCTGCGAGCTGCAGTTCACGCTGCTGCGCCAACCGCACATGGACGATGCGGCCTTCGAGCGCGATGCACAGTGGATCGCCCGCGACCTGCAGGCGTTGCGCAACCTGCTCGAAGCCGGCTGACCGACTCAGCCGCGCACCACGATCGGCGCGAACTTGCGCCGTGCCTTCAACTGGTCGGCATCCCACTCGATGCCCAGCCCCGGCGTCTCCGGCGCCACCGCATGGCCGCCTTCGATGCGCAGCCGACTCGTCGTGAGGTCGTCGAGCTGCGGGATGTATTCCACCCAGCGCGCATTCGGCACCGCTGCGCACAGGCTCACGTGCAGCTCCATCAGGAAGTGCGGGCACATCGCGATGTTGTGCGCTTCCGCGAGATGCGCGATCTTCAGCCACGGCGTGATGCCGCCCACGCGCGCCACGTCGGCCTGCACGATGGAGCAGGCGCCCTGCTGGATGTATTCCGCAAACTGCGACGGGTGGTACATCGACTCGCCCACCGCGATCGGCACGCTGGTGCTCGCCAGCAGCTGCGCATGTCCGCGCACGTGCTCGGCTGGCATCGGCTCCTCGAACCACGCGAGATCGAGCGGCGCGTACTGGCGCGCGCGGCGAATGGCTTCGGCCACGGTGAAGCTCTGGTTGGCATCGACCATCAGCTCGAAGTCCGCGCCCACGGCTTCGCGCACGGCCGAAAGGCGTGCGATGTCCTGCGCCACATGCGGCTTTCCGACCTTGATCTTCGCGCCGAGAAAGCCGTCGGCCTTCGCAGCCAGCGTCTGCTCGACCAGTTGCGCGGGCTCGATGTGCAGCCAGCCGCCCTCGGTCGTGTAGACCGGCACGCGCGCCTGCGCACCGCCGGCCAGCCGCCACAGCGGCAGGCTCGCCGCGCGTGCGTTGCGGTCCCACAGCGCGGTGTCGATGGCCGCCAGCGCCAGGCTGGTGATGGCGCCCACGGCGGTCGCGTGCGTGTGGAAGAACAGGTCGCGCCAGATGGCTTCGTATTGCTGCGGGTCGCGCCCGATCAGGCGCGGCACCAGGTGGTCGTTCAGCAGCGCCACGATGGACGAGCCGCCCGTGCCGATGGTGTACGTGTAGCCCGTGCCCGCCGAGCCGTCGTCGCAGCGCACGGTGACCATCACGGTCTCCTGCGTCACGAAGGACTGGATGGCGTCGGTGCGCTTGACCTTGGGCGCAATGTCGATCTGCGCGATTTCTACCTGGTCGATCTTCGCCATCGTGCTCAGCCTGCGTTGCGCATCACGTCCGCCGGCAGGTCGGCGCCGTGGAATTTCTTGTAGATGGTGTTGAGCTCGCCGCTCTTGAGCTGTGCCTTCACGAACTCGTCGAGCTTGGCCTTCAGGCGCGGCTCGTTCTTGCGCATGCCGATGGCCAGCATGTTGGTCTTCATCGTGAATTTCGGCTCCATCTGCTTGGCCGGGTTCTTCTCGTTGATGGTCTTCAGCAGCGGCGGGGCGGTCGCGAAGATGTCGGCCTGTCCGCTCACCACGGCAGTGATGGAGGTGGCGTCGTCGTCGAAGCGCACGATCTGCGCGCCGGCCGGAAGGATCTTTGTCACTTCCTGGTCGTTGGTGGTGCCGCGCGTGGCAATCACTTTCTTGCCGGCGAGGTCGGCCGGGCCGGTGATGGTCATGCTCTTGGGCGCGCCCACCACGGCCAGGATGGCGGCGTAGGGCACAGAAAAGTCGACAACCTTCTCGCGCTCCGGCGTGACCGACATGCTGGAGATCACGATGTCGGCCTTGTCAGTCTGCAGGAACGGAATGCGGTTGGCGCCGGTGGTCGGCACGATCTCCAGTTCGAGGCCCAGGCTCTTGGCCAGCAGGCGCGCGGTCTCGACGTCGGAGCCCGTGGCGTTGAGCTTCTCGTCCTTCAGGCCGTAGGGCGGCACTGCGAGGTCGATGGCCACGCGGATCTTCTTGGCGGCGGTGATGGTGTCGAGCTGGTCGGCATGCGCCGATGCGCTCGCGAAGGCCAGCGGCAGTGCCAGCATGAGCGCGGACAGCAGCGCGCCGCGGCGCTTGAGCGAGAGGGAAGAAGTCATCGAAGGTCTCCTGGAGTTGTCTGAAAGAAAAATCAAAGCCCGGTGCCGATGAACTGGCGCAGCTCGGGCGTCTGCGGGTCGCTGAGGATGCCGGCGTCGCCTTCCTCCCACACCAGCCCTTGGTGCATGTAGATGACCTTGTCGGCCACGCCGCGCGCGAATGCCATCTCGTGCGTGACGAGGATCATGGTCATGCCCTCGGCCGCGAGCTTTTCCATCACCTTGAGCACTTCGCCGGTGAGCTGCGGGTCGAGCGCGGAAGTCACTTCGTCGAACAGCATCAGCTGCGGCTTCATCGCGAGCGATCGCGCAATGGCCACGCGCTGCTGCTGGCCGCCCGAGAGCTGCTCGGGGTAGGCGTCGGCCTTTTCGGCCAGGCCCACGCGCTCCAGCACTTCCATGGCGATGGCGCCGGCTTCCGATGCGCTCATCTTCTTCACCGACTGCGGCGCGAGCGTGATGTTCTGCTTCACCGTGAGGTGCGGGAACAGGTTGTAGCTCTGGAACACGATGCCCACGTCCTTGCGCAGGTCGCGCAGGTTCAGCGCAGGGTCGTGCACCGCGTGGCCGCAGCACTGGATGGTGCCGCTGTCGATGGTCTCCAGCCGGTCGATGCAGCGCAGGGCGGTGCTCTTGCCCGAGCCGCTCTGGCCGATGATGGCGACCACCTGCCCGCGCGTCACCGAGAACGACACGCCCTTGAGCACATGCAGCTTGCCGAAGTGCTTGTGGACGTCGTTGAGTTCAACCACGGGCTGCATTGAGCTTCCTTTCAAGGGCGCGACTCCATCGCGACAGCGGATAACAAAGAATGAAATACAGGACCACCGCGCACCCGAAATACAGGAAGGGCTGGAACGTCGAGTTGTTCAGCACCTTGGCGTTGTAGGAAAGCTCGGCATAGCCGACCACCAGCGACGCGATCGACGTGTTCTTGATGATCTGCACCAGGAAGCCCACGGTGGGCGGCGTCGCGATGCGCAGCGCCTGCGGCAGGATCACGCGGCGCATGCGCTCCCAGCGCGTGAGCGCCAGGCACTCGGCCGCTTCCCACTGGCTGCGCGGCACAGACTGGATGCAGCCGCGCCAGATCTCGCCGAGGAAGGCGCTCGCATAGATGGTGATGGCCAGCGCCGCCGCGACGATCGCCGGCACCGAGCCGATGCCTGCGATGTTGGGACCGAAGAAGCACACGCCCATGAGCACCAGCAGCGGCGTGCCCTGGATGACCTGGATGTAGCCCGCCGCGATGCGCCGCACCGCCTTCACGGGCGACACGCGCGCCAGCGCCACCGCCAGCCCGATGAGCCCGCCGCCCACGAACGCAAGCGCCGAGAGCTGCACCGTGCCCCATGCGCCCATCAACAGAAAGCCGAAGTGATCGATTGGCATGAAGGTCATGTCGAAACCTCTTTCGCCCGCCTCACAGCGGCGTGCCCAGCTTGCGCCGGCGCGGGAAGATCAGCATGCCCAGCAGCCAGAAGCCCAGGCGCATGGCGTACGACAGCGCCAGGTACACCACCCACAGCACGATGAAGATCTCGAAATTGCGGAAGGTGTCCGACTGGATGCGGTTGGCCACGCCGAAGAGTTCTTCCGCGCCGATCGACGACATGATGCTGGAGGCCAGCATCAGCAGCACGAACTGGCTGGCGAGCGCCGGGTACACGCGCTCCACCGCGGGCCGCAGGATCACGTGCCAGAACACCTGCAGCTTCGACAGGCCCAGGCACTGCGCCGCCTCGAGCTGGCCCTTGTGGATCGACTCGATGCCCGCGCGGATGATCTCGCAGCTGTAGGCGCCGATGTTCACCACCAGCGCCAGCACCGCGCCCACCATGATCGGCATCGTCACGCCGGCGCTGGAGAGGCCGAAGATGAGGAAGTAGCTCTGAATCAGCAGCGGCGTATTGCGAATGGCCTCCACGTAGCCGCCTGTCAGGCGCTGCAGCCAGCCGTGGCGGCTGTTGCGGCCCAGCGCGCAGACGGTGCCCAGCGCAAAGCCCAGCACCGTCGCGATGAAGGACAGCTGCACGGTGGTCCACGCGCCTTCGAGCAGCAGCGGCCACTGCTCGAGCACGGGCATGAAGTCGAACTGGTAGTTCAATGCGTTGGGCTCCGGAAGTCCAATGGAAGAAAGCGGGGGAGGGCGCCGCTCACGCAGCGCGAGCAATGCTGGCGAGCGGCAGGCACGAAGGGCCGAGCGGTTCGAAGGCCTTGTAGGTCAGGATGAATTCGCGATGTCCCAGCGCTTCGGACTTGGTGGCCGCGCCGTCGGCAACGCTGCGCACCGCGTCGAAGATTTCCTGGCCCACCTCCTGCAGCGTGCCGCGCCCTTCGAGGATGCGGCCGGCATCGACGTCCATGTCTTCGCCGAGCTGGCGGTAGGTGTCGGGGTTGGCGCAGACCTTGATGACGGGTGAGACTGCAGAGCCCACCACCGAGCCGCGGCCCGTGGTGAACAGGATGAGGTGCGCGCCGCAGGCGATCAGCTCGACGATCTCTGCGTTGTCGCTGATGTTCGGAAAGCCGAAGCGCGGCTCGCCGTCGGGCACCACGTCGAGCAGGTAGAGGCCGCCCTGCGGCGGCACGTCGCCCGGCTTCACGATGCCGTTGATGGGCGAGGCGCCGCTTTTCGCATACGCGCCCAGCGATTTCTCCTCGATGGTCGAGAGCCCGCCGTCGGCATTGCCCGGCGCGAAGCTGCCGTGGCCCATGGTGCTGTAGTAGCGCGCGGCCTTGTTCACGCATTCGACGATGGCCTCGCCGAGTTCCGGCGTGGCGGCGCGGCGCTGCATGTGGAACTCGCAGCCGATCAGCTCGCCGGTTTCCTCGAAGATGCAGCGCGCGTCCTGTTCGATCAGCAGGTCGAAGGCGCGGCCCACGGCCGGGTTGGCGGTGATGCCGCTGGTGCCGTCGGAGCCGCCGCAGATGGTGCCGACCACGAGTTCGCTCAGGTCCATGGGCACGCGCTGCTGCTGCGCGAGTTCGGCCAGCGCCCACTGCACCCACTGCGTGCCTTCGCGGATGGTGGTGCGCGTGCCGCCCTTTTGCTGGATGGTGAGCGTGTGCACCGGCCGGCCCGAGGCGGCAACGGCCTCTTCGAGCTTGCGCTTGTTCATGCTCTCGCAGCCCAGCGAGATCAGCAACGCCGCGCCCACGTTGGGGTGCGTGGCAATCGCTTCCATCATGCGTTCGGCGTATTCGTTCGGATAGCAGCCGGGGAAGCCGACGAGGTGCACTTCCGATTCACCGTCCTGCTGGCGGAAGTTGAGCGTGATCTCGCGCGCCACGTGGTGCGCACACTCGACGAGGTAGGCCACGACCACGACGTTGCGAATGCCCTTGCGGCCGTCGGCGCGCGGGAATCCGTTGATCTGGAAATTGGGAGCGTTCATGCGGGGAGGGCGCCTCAGGCGTGGCCGACGAAGGTCTTGCCCTCGTCCAGCGTGTAGGTGGGCGTGTAGTCGCTGTCGAGGTTGTGCGTGTGGATGTGCTCGCCCGCCTCTACAGGCGCGCGCAGGCTGCCGATGACGGCGCCGTACTTCAGCACCTTCTCGCCGGCCGCGATGGCATGGCGCGCGAGCTTGTGGCCCAGGCCGATTTCCTTTGCGAGCGTGACGGCGCCGTCTTCGAACTGCACTGCCGTGCCGGCGGCAAGGCGAGTGCAGGCGATCAGGCAGTTGTCGCCGGGCGAAAGCAGCACCAGCCGGGCGTCGATGGATTGCGGGTTCGGCATCCGGCGCTCAGAACTTGCGGTACTTCAGATAGGCCTCTTGCGGGTCGGTGCCCGCGAGGATGGCTGTGCGCACGAGGTTCTCGCGGCCCATCATGTGTTCGGCCTCGGTGACGATGGCCTCGGCCTGCGCGAGCGGCAGGCAGATCACGCCGTCGGTATCGGCCAGCAACAGGTCGCCGGGGTTCACCGTGACGTCGCCGATGCGCACCGGCACGTCCATTGCGTCGGGCAGCCAGTAGCCGACGATGTCGCGCGGCGTGAAGTAGCGGTGCCATACCTGGAAGCCCTGCTGCAGGATGAATTCGGCGTCGCGCACGCCGCCGTCGGCGATCACGCCCAGCACGCCCTTGCGGCCCAGCGTCTCGGCCGAGAGCTCGCCCATGTGCGACACGGTCGAGTCGTTCGGCTGGATCACGGCGATGTGGCCGGGCTTGGCACGCGAGAGAAAGCCGGTCCACGCCATCAGCGTCTCGTGGGGATCGGCCGTGGGGTCGACGCGGCCGTTCACCGTGAAGGCCGGCCCGCACATCTTCTGGCCGGCGATCAGCGGGCGCAGCGTGGGCGGCAGCGTGAAGTCGCGCAGCCCCGCGGCGCGCATCACGTCGTGGAGGATGCCCGTGTAGCAGGCTTGCAGGCGGGTGAGCAGCGAGGAGGGTGCTTGGGCCATGGATGAATCTCGTTTTCTTATATAAAACTACTTTTCACAAATGAGATTAGCAGTGCGACCTTGAATGGAAGCTGGGGTTTGCGCCAATTCAAGGGTATTCACCAACGACAGAGCGATTGATCTCGGGTTTTTGAGAGGATGAAAGAGCCTGTGGGTCGCGTATATTTGATTTCATCAGTGAAATTTATATTTCACATATGCGTCAACACTCACTCAAAGGGCATCGCCAAATGACTTCTCGCGTTCAGGGAAAGAACATCCTCGTCACCGCCGCCGGCAAGGGCATCGGCCGGGCCAGTGCGCTGGCGCTGGCGCGCGAAGGCGCCGCCGTATGGGCCACCGACGTGGACGAAGCCGCGCTGGCCGAACTCGCAGCGCTGGCCCGTGAAGAAGGCCTGTCGGGCCTGAAGACCGCCACGCTCAACGTGCGCGACAGCGCCGCGCTGCAAGCCTTCGCGCAGACCGCGGGGCGGCTCGACGTGCTCTTCAACTGCGCCGGCTTCGTGCACAGCGGCAACATCCTGGCCTGCGAGGAAGCCGACTGGGACTTCAGCATGGACCTCAATGTGAAGTCGATGTACCGCACCATCCGCACCTTCCTGCCGGCGATGCTGGAGCGTGGCGGTTCGATCATCAACATGGCCTCGGCCGCGTCGAGCGTTAAGGGCGTGCCCAACCGCTTCGTCTATGGCGCCTCGAAGGCCGCGGTCATCGGGCTCACCAAGGCGGTGGCGGCCGACTTCATCCAGCAGGGCGTGCGCTGCAATGCCATCTGCCCAGGCACGGTCGAATCGCCCTCGCTGCGCGATCGCATCGCGGCCCAGGCCGAGCAGGCCGGCTCCGACGAAGCCGCAGTGCGCGCCGCCTTCGTGGCGCGCCAGCCGCTCGGGCGCGTCGGCAAGCCGGAGGAGATTGCCGCGCTGGTGGTGTACCTGGCTTCCGACGAGTCGGCCTTCACCACCGGCGCGATCCATATGATCGACGGTGGATGGTCGAACTGAGCAGGGAACAATGAAGCAAGCACCAGCGCCGGAAGAACTACAGAGTCAGGACGAGGCCGCGCCCGATGGGGAGGGCGCGCTGCGCTATGCCGCGCCAGCGCTCGAGAAGGGGCTGGACATCCTGGAGGCGCTGGCCGACAGCGCCACCGGCTACACGCTGAACGAACTGGCGCAGAAGGTCGGGCGCAAGGTCAGTGAGATCTTCCGCATGGCGGTGACGCTGCAGCGGCGCGGCTATGTGCAGGTCGACGAGAACGACCGCTACACGCTCACGCTGCGCATGTTCGAACTGGCGCACCGCCAGCAGCCGCTCAAGAGCCTGGTGAGCGCGGCGCTGCCGTTGCTGCGCGAGCTGGCCAACCGGGCGCGCCAGTCGTGCCACCTCACCATGTACCAGGGCGGGCGCGTGGTCGTCATCGCGCAGGTCGAGAGCCCCGAGCGCTGGTCGTTCGGGCTCAAGGTGGGGGTGGTGATGGGGCTGACGGACACGTCGTCAGGCCACGTGCTGCTGGCGTTCCGTGACGAGATCGACCGCGCCCGCATGCTGCGCGCCCACATCGGCGTGGAAGGCGAACTCGACATGGACCCGGGCGAGCTCTTCGCCATCCTGCAGGAGGTGCGCGAGCGCGGCTACTCGGCCATGCCGAGCAAGCAGACGCGCGGCATCACCAACATCGCGTTCCCCGTAATGGGGGCGGCCGACCACGTGATCGCGTCGATCAATGTGCCGTACATCGAGCGCATCGACCAGAAGTCGGCGCCGGACGTGGTGCAGGTGCGCGGCATCGTCGGCAACATCTCCGCGCGCCTGTCGGCGCTGATGGGGGCCAGCGGCTACAACGACAACGAGTAGCGCCCGGCCCCGGGTGCTGCCCCTCAGTTTGCTTCGGGCGAGTCGTCGAGCGACGACATCTCGCTCTTGTGCGCGGCGATGTCGCGCACGTTCTTCTGCACGGCCACCGCGCCGAAAAGGCTCAGCAGGAAGGCCATGGCGTAGAAGCCCTTTTCGCTCGCGGCCAGCGTGGCGTTGAAGAGGCCGACGGCGAGCAGCGCCACCGACAGCAGCAGCGAGATCCAGCACAGGCCGTAGTAGATGCCGGTGACGGCGGTGCCTTCGAGGCGGTCGCGCACGGTCTTCTGCAGCGAGACGGCGGCGAACAGGCCGTACATCAGGATGGTGAAGTAGTAGCCCTTCTCGTTGAGCTGCATGGAGGCGTTCCACAGCCCGATCAGGTAGACGATGGCGCCGATGAGCAGCGCGGCCCAGGATGCGGCGACGAATGCCGCGGTCGGTTTCTGGAATTTGACGGCCATGAAGTCCTCCTCGTGTGGTTGGTGCGCGATTATGGTGTGGGGCGCCGATGGCATGATCCGCGGCAGGCCGCCAGATTGCATCGCAAGCAGTCGAGCAGAACGGCCGTCAACTACGGAGGAGTTTTTCCATGTCATCCGACCCCGTCGGCCAGCCGTCTCTCGTTCGCACCGGTGCCAAGGCCGGCTTGTCTTTCGCCGGTTCCGTCATCAAGGGCGGCCTGCTTGGCGTCATCCTTGGCGGCGGCGTTTTCTTCTTCTATCTGAGCCAGTTGCAGGGGCCGGGCAACACGGCTGCGCGTGCCGGTGGAGCCGGCGCCATCGTCGCGCTCATTACCTCGCCGCCGCTGCTGGTGGCGGTTCTGCTGCTGCTGTTCGTGGTCGTCTACGCGATGCTGGGCGTGCAGCAAGGGCGCGCGCGTGCGATGCAGCATCTGGTCGCGGCGCGTGGCGAGGCCGTGTCGCAGAGGCTCGGTGGCGCGATTGCCGGGCGCATCGAAGCGATGCCGCGCGCCCACGGCACTCTGCAGCGCGCGGCCGACTGGCTGTCGGTCGATGCATTGAGCAAGCAACTCGCGCCGGTGCTGGGCGAAGGCAAGGCGGTGCGCTCAGTGGTGGGCTTCGTGCTCAACCGGCTGCCGTTGAGCGAGATGCTGGCCGAATGGCAACGCAGTCGTGCGGAGCATGGCGAGCCGGTGGCAGGCGAGGGCGCGGTGCAAGACCCGGCGCTGCGCGCGCTGCTCACGCGCCGAATCCACGAGACGCTGCAGGACATGGCGACGCCCTCGCGCAAGCCGCTGTACATCGCGCTGGGCGTGCACGCGGCCCTGTTGGGCGTCGGGCTCTGGCTGGTGAACTGACGAAGCTGGCGAGGCGTGGCGCTCAGAGCGCCAGCATCAGCTTCAGGTTCTGCACGGCGGCGCCGCTGGCGCCCTTGCCGAGGTTGTCGAGGCGGGCGATGACCACGGCGTGGCGATGGTCCTCGTTGGGGAACACGCGGATCTCAAGTTCGTTGGTGTCGTTGAGCGCCAGCGCTTCGAGCTTGCCGTCCTCGGTGGGCGGCAGCACCTTCACGAATTTCTCGGGCGTGTTGCTGCGCGCATAGTGCGCGGCCAGCGCATCTTGCAGGTCGCCGGCCTTCGGCTTGCCGGGCAGCAGGTCGAGATGCAGCGGCAACTGCACCAGCATGCCCTGCTTGAAATTGCCCACCGACGGAATGAAGACCGGCCGGCGGGTGAGGCCGGTGTAGGTCATGATTTCGGGGATGTGCTTGTGCTTCAGGCCCAGGGCGTAGATCTCGTACGGCGGCGCTTCGCCTTTTTCGTAGGCCTCGATCATGGTCCGGCCGCCGCCCGAATAGCCGCTCACGGAGGGCAGCGAAACGGGGAAGTCGACCGGCAGGATGCCCGCGTCGACCAGCGGGCGCACCATGGCGATGGCGCCGGTGGCGTAGCAGCCGGGGTTGCCGACGCGCTCGGCCTTGGCCACGGCCTGCCAGTGGCCTTCGGTGAGTTCGGGGAAGCCGAACACCCAGCCGGGGGCGATGCGGTGCGCCGTGGAGGCGTCGATGATCTTGGGCTTCTTGCCGGGCAACTGGTCGATCAGCGCGACCGATTCGCGCGCCGCGTCGTCATGCAGGCACAGCACCACCAGGTCGACGCCCGCCATCAGGTCGCGCTTGGCGTTCACGTCTTTTCGCAGCTCGGGCGCGATGCTCACGAGTTCGATCTGCGGCATCGCCTGGAGCCGTTCGCGAATCTGCAGGCCGGTGGTGCCGGCTTCGCCGTCGATGAAAACCTTGGCCATGATGGAGGGTGCCCCGGGTAACTAGAAGAAAGTACGTATTGCCCGCAACCCCACGTACAGTATTGGTGCGGCGCACCATGATACAGTCCGCGGTTGTTCGCCGCCCCCGGCCGTCAGGCCGCCGTCGCCCGCGAGCAACAGAGCAGAAACACTCTCACCCAGATCTCCCGTTCTCAACCTCCTCCTTCCGAGAGACATCCCTCATGAAGATTCACGAGTACCAAGGCAAGGAAATCCTTGCCAAGTTCGGCGTGCCGGTGCCGCGCGGCATCCCGGCCTATACGGTTCAGGAGGCGGTGGAAGCCGCCCAGAAACTTGGAGGCCCGGTCTGGGTCGTCAAGGCGCAGATTCACGCGGGTGGCCGCGGCAAGGGCGGTGGCGTCAAGGTCGCCAAGTCCATCGAAGATGTCAAGAAGCTCGCCGGCGAAATCCTCGGCATGCAACTCAAGACGCACCAGACCGGCCCCGAAGGCCAGAAGGTCCGCCGCCTCTACATCGAAGACGGCGCCGACATCAACAAGGAATACTACGTTTCGGCCGTGACCGACCGCGCCACCCAGAAGGTGGCCTTCATCGCATCGAGCGAAGGCGGCATGGACATCGAGGAAGTGGCTCACTCCTCGCCCGAGAAGATCATCACGGTGTTCGCAGACCCCGAAAAGGGCCTGACCGACGAACAGGCCAAGCAGATCGCCGACGGCATCGGCATGCCGGCCGACTCGACCGCCCAGACGGTCGACATCCTGAAGAAGCTCTACACCTGCTACATGGAGACGGACGCCTCGCTGGTCGAGATCAACCCGCTCAACCGTGACAGCAAGGGCAACGTCATGGCGCTGGACGCCAAGTTCAACTTCGACAGCAACGCGCTGTTCCGCCACCCCGAAATCGTGGCCCTGCGCGACCTCGACGAAGAAGACGCAGCCGAAGTCGAAGCCTCCAAGTTCGACCTCGCCTACATCTCGCTGGACGGCAACATCGGCTGTCTGGTGAACGGTGCCGGCCTGGCCATGGCCACCATGGACACCATCAAGCTGTTCGGCGGCGAGCCGGCCAACTTCCTGGACGTGGGCGGCGGTGCCACCCCCGAGAAGGTCACCGAAGCCTTCAAGATCATGCTGAAGAACAAGAACGTGGAAGCCATCCTCGTCAACATCTTCGGCGGCATCATGAAGTGCGACACCATCGCCACCGGCGTGATCGCAGCCTGCAAGGCCGTGAACCTGCAAGTGCCGCTGGTCGTTCGCATGAAGGGCACCAACGAAGTCGAAGGCAAGAAGCTGCTGGCCGATTCGGGCCTGCCGATCATCAGCGCCGACACCATGGCGGAAGCGGCCCAGAAGGTCGTGGCAGCAGTCAAGAAGGCCTAAGGAACAAGTCATGTCGATCTACATCAACAAAGACACCAAAGTCATCACGCAGGGCATCACCGGCAAGACCGGCCAGTTCCACACCGAGAAGTGCCAGGAATACGCGAACGGCAAGAACGCCTTCGTGGCGGGCGTGAACCCGAAGAAGGCCGGCGAGTCGATCTTCAACATCCCGATCTTCGGCTCGGTCAAGGAAGCCGCTTCGCAAACCGGCGCCACCGTGTCGGTGATCTACGTGCCGCCGGCAGGCGCCGCGGCCGCCATCTGGGAAGCCGTCGAGGCCGACCTGGACTTGGCGATCTGCATCACCGAAGGCATCCCGGTTCGCGACATGCTCGAAGTGCGCAACAAGATGAAGGCCAAGGAAGCGGCCGGCGGCAAGAAGACCTTGCTGCTGGGCCCGAACTGCCCCGGCCTGATCACGCCCGACGAAATCAAGATCGGCATCATGCCCGGCCACATCCATCGCAAGGGCCGCATCGGCGTGGTCTCGCGCTCGGGCACGCTGACGTATGAAGCCGTGGCTCAACTGACGGAAATCGGCCTGGGCCAATCGTCGGCAGTCGGCATCGGCGGCGACCCGATCAACGGTCTGAAGCACATCGACGTGATGAAGGCATTCAACGACGATCCGGACACCGACGCCGTCATCATGATCGGCGAAATCGGCGGCCCGGACGAGGCCGACGCAGCCCGCTGGTGCAAGGAACACATGAAGAAGCCGGTGGTCGGCTTCATCGCCGGTGTTACCGCTCCTCCCGGCAAGCGCATGGGCCACGCCGGCGCGCTGATCTCGGGCGGCGCCGACACGGCTGATGCCAAGCTCGCCATCATGGAAGAATGCGGCTTCACCGTGACGCGCAATTTCTCGGAACTGGCCAAGCTGCTCAAGGCGCAGCTCTAAAACGGAAAGCGGCAGCAACATGCCGTAGGACCACGCAGAAACAAAGAAGCGCCCGCACTGGATTGCGGGCGCTTTTTTCAATAAAACACAGTGGGATCAGAGACATGGAAATTCTTCAAAGCACAGACTTCTGGTTAGGTCTGCTCAAGATCGTCTGGATCAACATCATCCTGTCGGGAGACAACGCGGTGGTGATTGCCATGGCGGCGCGTTCGTTGCCGCCCGCGCAGCAGAAAAAGGCCGTGCTCTTCGGCTCGGGCGCGGCCGTGGTGCTGCGTATCGTGCTCACGGTGGTGGCGGCCAAGCTGCTCGCGCTGCCTTACCTGCAGATCATCGGCGGCCTGCTGCTGCTGTGGATCGGCCTGCAGCTGCTGAGCGAGGACGATGAGGGCGAGGGCGAATCCAAGGAATACGGCAGCATGATGGCCGCCGTGCGCACCATCCTGCTGGCTGACCTGGTGATGAGCCTGGACAACGTGATTGCCGTCGCGGCCGCCGCGCAAGGCAGCATGGTCCTGCTGGTTCTCGGCTTGGCGATCAGCATTCCCTTGGTGATTTTCGGCAGCACGCTCATGATCAAGCTCATGGAACGTTTCCCGATCATCGTCATGCTGGGCGCCGCGCTGATCGGCTGGGTCGGCGGCGAAACCATCGTGCAAGACACGGTGCTGCGCGACACGCTGGCGGCCAACCCCTGGTTGCACTACGCGGCGGCTGCCGCAGGTGCGTTGCTCGTCGTGGCCGGTGGCCGCTTGCTGCAACGGCGCGCACGCGCCGCTGCGCACTGAGTTTTCGAGAAGTCGGCACTGACAAACCATGGCGAGTGTCGGCGTTTCCCTGTTCTCCACCCGCCCTCCGCTGACCTGGGAATTTGCCGCCCTGACCGACGTCGGGCGGACGCGCGCCCATAACGAAGACGCCGTGCACGTCGATCCGGCGCTCGGGCTGGCGTTGCTGGCCGACGGCATGGGCGGCTACAAGGGCGGCGAGGTTGCGAGCGCCATGGCTGTCTCGCTGATGCACGCCAGCTTCGGTCGGTGGTTCGCCCAGGCAGGGATGCAGGCGCCGACCCGCGTGATCCGGCGGGCGCTGCAGGCGGCCACGGACGAGGCCAACAGCTCGATCCTGCATGCCGGCATGACCAATCACGAACTGCAGGGCATGGGGACGACCCTGGTGCTCGCGGCGTTCCGGCCGCAGCGCGTGCTGGTCGGCCACATCGGCGATTCGCGGTGCTACCGGGTGCGCAACAACAAGCTGGAGCTGCTCACTCGCGATCACTCGCTGCGGCAGCAGCAGCTCGATGCTGGCGCCATTACCGCCGAGGAAGCCCTGAATTCGCCCACCCGCAACCTCGTTACGCGCGCCGTGGGCGTGGAGGCCCAAGTCTTGCTGGAGATGCACGAACACAGCGCAAGACCGGGCGATCTCTATATGCTTTGCTCCGACGGGCTCAGCGAGATGGTTTCGGATGAGCAGCTTTTCACGCTTCTAGGACACGATGTCGGGCTTCAGAAAAAAGCATCACTTTTGGTTTCAATTGCCAATGACAATGGTGGACGGGACAACATCTCGGTTGTCCTTGCCAGCGCGAGCGTTGCAGAAGCGCCTCGCACGGCCAAGTAGCAGGCCCTGGCGGCAATCCGCCAATGTGCTTGCCGTCATTCAAGCTCTGGATTCGGGGAGTCGGCAATGCCGAAGATGATCATTTCGGTCGATGGCGTTGTCATCGGGCAAGTGGCGCTTGCCAAGGAACGCACGACGCTGGGACGCCGTGCCTACAACGACATCGTGATCGACAATCTGGCGGTCAGCGGCGAGCATGCCGTGCTGCACATGAGCGGTGGCGAAGTCGAAATTGAAGATCTCAACAGCACCAACGGCACCTACGTCAATGCGCTCGCCATCCAGAAGCAGGCGCTCAAGGACAACGATGTCATCGAGGTCGGGGGCTGTCGCATCCATTTCCGCGCGCGCAGCAATCTGCCCATTGGGACTGGCTCGGTCCGCTCCCCGTCGGCCGAGTACCCCTCGGGGTCCATGCCTTTGTCGTCGGCGCCTACGGAGTCCGGCGCTTTGGTGGAGCTCGGCATTCCGGTGCTGCGCGTGCTCTCCGGCGCCAACGAAGGGCAGGACGTGGCCCTGCAGAAGGTCGTCACCACCATCGGCAAGCCCGGTGTCGCGGTGGCGGTGGTCACGCGCCGCCGGCAGGGCTACGTGGCCGCGGGCGTCGAGGGCAACGTCACGCTCAACGGCCTGCAGCTCGGCGCCGAGGCGGTTGCGCTGCAGGAGCGCGACGTGCTCGAACTGGGCGGCGCCACGCGCATGCAGTTCGTGCGCATCTGAGCCGCTTTTTCTTTCGGCCCGCCGCGGCAACGCGCGTACGGACGCCGCGCCGTGAGGGAACTGCGGCGGCACTGGCCGCGCATCGCCATCACCCTGCTGCCCGTGTTGCTGGCGCTGGCGCATGCCACCGGCGCCTGGCCGCTGACCGCGCTCGAACGCCTTGACCGGCTGATCTACGACATTCGCCTGCGCGCCACCATGCCGGGTACACCCGACGCGCGGGTCGTGATCATCGACGTCGACGACGCCAGCCTGGCGCGCCAGGGCCAATGGCCTTGGGCACGCGACAAGATCGCCCGCCTCACCACGGAACTGATGACCCGCCAGCAGGCGGCCGTGCTCGGCTTCGACGTCATGTTTCTCGAGCCGGACCGCAGCTCGGGCCTCGACAGGCTGCGGGAGATGGCGAGCGGGCCGCTGGGCAACGTGCCGGGTCTGGCCGCCGAAGTCGAGAGACTTGCGCCCGCCCTCGACAACGACGCCACCTTCGCCACCGCGCTGAGCGGCCGGCGCGTGGCACTGGGCTACTACTTCACGCGGACCGAGGCGCCGAGTGCCAAGGGACAGCTGCCTGCTGCCCCCTTGCTGCCAGACGGGGCCTTCCCCTCGGGCGGGATCTACGCAACGACCTGGAACGGCTTCGGTGCCAGCCTGCCGGCGCTGGCGCAGGCCGCGCCGATGGCGGGTTTCCTGAATACGCTGGTCGGTGCCAACGGCGATGGCGTCATTCGCAGCGTGCCGCTCATCGCCCGCTACGAGGGCGACAAGGCGCAGCCGGGCTACTACGAGTCGCTGGGGCTCGCCGTCTACCGCCTCGCGAACGGATCGCCGCCCGTGCAGCCGGCCTTTGCGCCCGGAGGAGGCGCCACGCCGCAACTCGAATCGCTGAGAGTGGGCCGCCTGCGCATTCCGGTCGACGGCACGGGCAGCATGCAAGTGCCGTTTCGCGGCCCCGGTGGTGCGGACGGTGGATCGTTCCGCTATGTGCCCGCCGCCGACGTGCTCGAAGGCCGGCTCAGGCCGAGCGAGCTGAAAGACAAGATCGTGCTGCTGGGCGCCACGGCCCCAGGGCTGCAGGATCTGCGCGCCACGCCTGTCGAGGCTGCGTTTCCGGGCGTGGAAGTGCATGCCAACGTTGTCTCCGCCCTGCTCGACCACCGCCTGCTCAGCGTGCCCGACTACGCGGTGGGCTATGAAGTGCTGCTGGTCGCGGTGACGGGGCTCGTGCTGGCCTTCGGGCTGTCGTTGCTGTCGGCATCGCGCGCCCTGCTGCTGGCCGCGGGGACGATCGCCGCGCTGATCGGGCTCAACACCTGGCTGTACGTGAGCCACAGCCTCGTGCTGCCCCTGGCGTCGGCGCTGGCGATGACGGCGCTTGCCTTCGTGTTCAACATGAGCTGGGGCTACTTCGTCGAATCGCGCGCGCGGCGCGGCCTGGTGCGGCTCTTCGGTACCTACGTGCCGCCACAGCTCGTCAACGAAATGATGGAGCACCCCGGCCGCTACAGCATGCGCGCCGAGAGCAAGCCCATGACCGTGATGTTCTGCGACATGCGCGACTTCACCCGCCTGTCGGAGCAGATGGCACCGGCCGAACTGCAGGCCTTTCTCAACACCGTCTTCAGCCGGCTCACCAACGTCATCAGCGCGCACCGCGGCACCATCGACAAGTACATGGGCGACTGCGTCATGGCCTTCTGGGGCGCCCCCATCGATACGCCCGACCACGCCACGCTCGCCGTGCGGGCCGCGCTCGATATGGCCGATGCCGTGCACGACATCAACCGCATCCACCGCGCCAGCGGCCGGCCCGAGATCAGCGTGGGCATCGGCATCAACAGCGGCGTGATGAGCGTGGGCGACATGGGCTCCACCGCACGCCGCAGCTATACCGTGGTCGGCGACGCGGTCAATCTCGCATCCCGCCTCGAGGGCCTGAGCGGACACTATGGCGTGGAAGTCGTGGCCAGCGGCGCGACATGCGAACTGGCGCCCGACTACATCTGGCAAGAACTCGATAGCGTTCGCGTCAAGGGAAAGGCACAAGCCGTTGCCGTTTTTACGCCTCTGGCCGCACGCACACCCGAAGCCGCGGCGCAGACCCAGCAACTGCTCGACCGCTGGAGCGAAGTGCTCGCGGCCTATCGTCGGCAGGACTGGGCAATGGGCCGAAACTTGCTGGCCCCCCTGCTCGCCGCAGATGCCAAAAAAGTCCTTTACCAGCTCTACGCCCAGCGTTTAGCCTCGATGGCGTTGCGACCGCAAGACCCTGATTGGGATGGCGCAACCCGGTTCGAAACCAAATGACGACAGACACATACAAGGGGTCTCTCACAATGCAGGTTCGTGTGCTGGGTTGCTCAGGCGCCATCGCCAAAGACTGCCGCACCACCTCGTTCCTGGTCGACACGGACCTGCTCGTCGATGCGGGCACGGGCGTCGGAGACCTCACGCTCGATGAAATGGTCCGCATCGACGATGTCGTGCTCACCCACAGCCACCTCGACCACATCGCCGCGCTCCCCTTGATGCTCGACGCCGTGGGCAGCCGCCGCACCCAGCCGCTGCGCGTGCACGCGCTGAAAGCCACCATCGACGCGCTGCGGGCGCACGTGTTCAACAACGTCATCTGGCCGGATTTCGAGAGCATTCCGAGCATCGAGGCGCCGTTCGTGAGCTTTCACGACATTGCGGTCGGGCAACGGCTGCCGCTGGGCAGCCGCGAGCCCAAGCTGGTCGAGGTGCTGCCTGCGGTTCACACCGTGCCGGCCTGCGGCTTCGCCGTGCGGCGGGCCGAAGGCGGTGCTCACTGGGTGTTCAGCGGGGATACTGAGCGCAACGCGCCCTTTTGGGAGCGGGTGAACGCGATCGATGTGGCGATGCTGGTGATCGAAACGGCCTTCAGCAGCCGCGAGCAGGCGCTGGCTGAGCGTAGCCTGCACCTGTCGCCCGCGGTGCTGGCTGATGAGCTGGCGCATATCGGGCCGGGGAAGCAATACCCGATCTACATCACCCACACCAAGCCCACCGAAACCGACGAAATCATGAGCCAGATCGAGGCGCTGATGGACGAGCAGGTGGCGGGGCTGGCGCAGCGGGATATTCGCTGGCTGAAGGCGGATGGGATCCTGACTTGCTGATGGCGAGTGATGCGTTGGCATGACAAATTTGTCACCAAACGTGGCGTCTTGAAGCAACTTGTGTCACACGACGTAACGACAATGTGATCAAAGTTGACGTGTTCGGTCAGCAGGAGGCTCTGGGGGCGGGTGGCACAGATGCTGCGGAAGGTACCTCGCTCCGGGCAGGTTCCCGGGCGTAACAACCAACCAACCTGGAGTTAGTGAATGAACCGTCGTACTATCGCCCGCCGTGCACAGGCCGGCTTTACCCTTATCGAATTGATGATCGTTGTGGCGATCATTGGTATTTTGGCTGCCATCGCTATTCCGCAGTACCAAACTTACATTGCCAAGTCGCAGGTTGCACGCGTAGTTTCGGAAACCGGCGCGCAAAAAACGGCAGTCGAAGATTGCGTGAACAACGGTCAAGTGACCGCTGGCGGAGCCACCGACACAACTCACTGCGGCGGGACCGCAACCGGCTCCAATCTGCTGACCGCCGCTTCGGGCAACACGGTGAATGGTGGCGCGCCCGCAACCGCCACGCTCGGCGCCCCGGTGCTGAACTTCGTTACCGCTTCCACCCCCACGATCACCTCGACTTTCGGTGGCAGTGCAGCCGCGGCTCTGACGGGCAACACCGTCATTTGGGCCCGTGCGGCTGACGGCAGCTGGGCATGCGCTTCGAACGTTCTGAAGAAGTACGCACCTGTTGCATGCCCCACGACCTCCGCAACGTAATCTTTCAATTCAGAAAAGGGGCCGCCTTCGGGCGGCTTTTTTGATTGTCCATTTGGTGAAATCGCCTTTTTATAAAAGGCGGCGTGGCACGCGGCGTGCTGGTAGACAAACTCCTCGGACTCCATTTTCAACTGGTAGGGAAAAATTAGATCATGACAAATCGATCTGCCATTGAATGCACGCAGCGCGGCTTCACCCTCATTGAATTAATGATTGTCGTGGCGATCATTGGAATTTTGGCCGCTATAGCAATTCCGCAGTACCAGACTTATGTCGTGAAGTCCCAAGTTGCTCGCGTTGTGAGTGAAACAGGTACCCAAAAGACAGCAGTAGAGGACTGCATTAACAGCGGTCAAATTACTGCCGGTCAGGCCAGTGATGCAGCTCACTGCGGTGGTACTGCCACCGGTTCAAATATGTTGACACCAGCCACCGGCAACACTGTGAACGGCGGAGCTCCCGCTCTTGCGACACAGGGCGCCCCAGTTCTTAATTTTGTAACGGCCGGTGGCCCGACGATCGTTTCGACGTTCGGTGGCTCTGCCTCTACTGCCATTGCAACTGCCACGATTACTTGGACTCGTAACGCAGCTGATGGAAGCTGGGCTTGCGTTTCTACTGTTCTTAAGAAATACGCCCCCTCTGCGTGTCCGACCAGTTCGGCGACGTGATTTTTAAGCTGAGATATGAGCCAGCTTGGGGTGGCTTTTTTATGCGCCTTCCAATATCGCTATATTTTAATCGAAGTCAAAATATGACGGTTTTTTGCTGATTGAACTGATGATTGTCGTTTCGATTATTGAGGTGCTCGCTGCAATTGCTGTTTTTTAGTATCAAAATTACGTTTTCAGATCGCAAGTTCAGCATTTTGTAGGAGAGGCGGCTGCAATAAAGTCTGCAGTTGAGATTTGCCTTCCGAGCGGAAAAAATAATTTGGAAAATCCAGGGAAGGCTGGCAATTGCGATCCTCAAGCAATAGGCTCCGATTTACAGGCGACCGGCGGCAACCCCGCTCCCTCTGTTGCCGAGACTTGGTCGACCGTTGGCTCCAGTGTGTTCCACAGGTGTTCTTGTCTACTACCGTCCCGTCGACGATCGTGGCGATATTGGGAAATTTAGCGGAAGCGCCACTGCAAGGCGCAACCGCAGGCGCAATTACGTTAAGGCGAGATTTTGATGGCTCTTGGAGTTGCAAATCAGTGAACATCGATCCTAAATACGTCCACTCTGCTTGCCCTCCTTGATGGAGCGGTGCCCAGCAGCGCCATACTCAATTCGATTATTTAGTGAACGGGCCCATGCCTGAATTGGCGTTCAAGGCGCTCCCTGACTGCTGGGGCTAGGGCAGCGGAACGGTTTGTCAAGAGCTGCTGCCACTCCTCTCGCAACGGTTGCTTGACCTCAGGGGTCACATCCTTGGTTTCGTGAGGATCAGACAGCAAATCGAATGTAAATTGCTTGTTTGCATTGACATCACTCCAATGCTTATAGAGCTTCCCTGGCGTGCGCCCATCGACCAGTCCTATTAGTTGAGCTTGTTGAAAGTAGACGATCCGGGCCTGAGTCGAATTTTGCAGGGGGACGCCGTCCCAAGATCGAGGGGTGGGCATATCAAGAAGCCCCAGCAGCGTGGGTGCGATATCGACTTGTGAGATCACTGGATCAGGTCTTAACCCGTCTGCGTTGGCTGTACCGTACGAGAGAAGTACAAGCGGCACGCGAAGCGATTCCTCCCATACGCTGTGCGTGTGACTGTAAAGGCCCCGCTCGCCGAGCGACTCACCATGATCGCCGGTAATAAGGACAAGGGCATCGCGCAAGTACCCTCGCGCCTCCAGCATCTTGAGGATGTCGCCAATCACACGATCAGCTTGCAGGATGCCTCTGTCGTAGAAGTTCGTGGCGCGCTGTGGCATCTGTGCGTCTCCAGAGCCCCAGCGAACCGCGGTGTAATTTTCGCCAGGCCCGAACTTCGGCGTATCGTCAAAGCGCTTGCCGAGTGCATGTGACGACATTAGATGAAATTGAAACATCGTCGGCTTTCCATCCCAAGGACCGAAGTCTTGGAGGCGATCAGTGACCAATCGATCGTCGTTGAGATAAAACTTTGACTGAGAGGCACCATCAAAATAGCTATCCACCTTGCCGTAGATACCGCTCAAGCCGTCGAAATTGGTGTGGTCGCCGGAAAAAATCAAATGAACTCGATAGCCGTGCTCCTTCAGAACTTCATGAAGCGTGATCGGGTGGGCTGCTTGCCGGTCGACATAGTGCGAACTCGCGAGGGCGCGCAGGCCGCATGAGGATTCATTGCACACGGTGATCGCAGATGTTGCGAGTCGTATGCGCCCAGCTTGATTCAGTGCCTCTAGATTGGGACTCGTTTTTCGAGGGTAGCCAAACAAGGACAAGTGATCCGCACGTAGTGCATCCGAGACGATCACGATGACGTTGCTATGTCGAGCCTTTTCATTTGGGCGATACACCGAGCGCACGGCATCTTCGTCTCGATCAATTTGCGCAGAGTGGAAGACTTCGATCGCGTGACTCTGCATGGTTCGTTGGCCTTGCAAAGGGAACAGGCTCAAGCTCAAAGGCTCTCCGGCCCCTCCCCAGTCGCGATCGGGTAGTGCCATCGCAGAGACTGTGGATATGGCGAGAAGGCCGATTGCCACCACACCAACTACGCCGCGCGAGATGTTTCGATTGAAGGAGGCGACCCAGTCACCTCTTCTTAGAAAAGCGTAGGCGGCGTACCAGGCAAAAGCGAAGAGAGAAATGCAAACTGCAGTTGCAAGTAGCGGGGAATAGCCCAGAGCTCGCAGCAGGTCGGGCGTTTGCAGCGCATAGCTGCTTGCCATATCGAAGGTCGTCACACGCTTCCAGTGCTTCAATCCGACAAACACCAGGCCGTAGAACAAGACCATTGCCAGACCTGTGCTGGCTATGAGCAGCGAAGAAATTGCCGCACGCGCACCTTGTGCGATAGGCAACAAGCTTATGCTGAGCCGGAGTCCGGCCAAAGCGGCAAGTAGGCTTGCGACGACGCAAAGATGAGGACTTATGGATGATTCAGGTGCGCCGAAAATCCAGATGTAGCCGGCAAGAAAAGCACTTGGCAGCAGCGCGAAAACGCAGAACGTAACTCCTAGTCGGCGAAAGACGACTGACCAACTCTGGTGCTGCTTAAGCATTCCTGATGTGAATCAAGCGAGAGAGTGCAAGTAGATTTGTCGGTGTTACGGACAGTACGTTCCAATCATGACTGAGGACATGGCGCTCAAGACTGAACTCGGAGCGAAACCCCAGCCAACTCGAAAGTGGCCGCGCGAGCGATTCCAGAAGCCGCCATGGGGCCTGACCGCTGAAGTGATTGACGATCAGGATGTGCCCATCGGGTCGGCAAACTCGCCGCACCTCTCGTACAAGCTTATCGGGATTCGGCGTTACAGAAAGGACATAGGGAAGGGTCACGCAATCAAACGTGTCGTCAGCGAAGTCCATGGCTTCTGCATCCATCGCGCGCAGATCGATCCGGTCTGCATCATCTGAGCGCACTCTCTGGCGGGCCGTCGCGAGCATCTCCTGAGAAACATCGACGCCAGTAATTCGTGAACTAGCAGGATATTGAGAGAGAGTAAGCCCGGTGCCCACGCCCACTTCCAGGATGTGTTCGGGAGCGAGCGTTTGTACAAGCCGGGTCATCGCGACTCGCCCGGGGCCCAACGACGCACCGAAGAGGAGGTCATACACAGGCGCATAACGCCGGTAACTGCGTTCGACCTGCGCTCGCGACAACGTGCTGGATTCATTCAATTCGGAGGACGACAAACCTTGAGCGATCGTTCTCTTGTCGATTGGCGCGATGTCTTGTCGAGAGTTGAGCATGTGTGCCTTACGTGCAAATATTCTGAATTTTACGAAGGGTCTGCGACTACTTGCGCTGAGGTGCGTGTGAATGAACGGGAGCGGAGAAGCACGCCTCACTCATTGCGGTCTCAATCAATCGTCGGCACTTCCCGCCAATTCAACAACCGCAGCCCCGTCCCCTTGCCGAAGTCAATCGGCGGCTGGTTCACTTCACCCTTCACATTGCCCGCGATGCCCTGCATCCGGCCGTTGTTGTTGATGATTTGAATGTCCGTGATCGCACTGCTGTAGCCGACATACGCGGCCCCTGTGGTCAGCGCGGTCGTGCCGGACCCGTAGTTCACCGCATAGATGCGGCTCTGACCCGAGGGGCTGCAAGCATCGCCGGTGGTCAGCAGGCTGGAAAACACCACGACCCCGTTGAACGACGTCGGCCCCAGCGTCACGCGCCAGGTAATCCCCGAAGTCGCGTCCTTGCCCAGGTCGAGATACCAGCCCAACTGCGTTCCTAGGTTGAACGCGGTGGTACCTGTCAGGTTGGCCTCGGTGAGCGCACCCAGGTTGCTGCGTGTGATCGGGTAGGTGCCTCCGCTGCCGAAACCCGTCGCAGTGCCATCGATGATCGCGTAGAACGACTGACCCGCCGTCGAATTGATGTCCACTGTGTCGAGCAGTTGACCTGTGCCGAACAGCACATAGCGCTTCTTGCTCTTGGGATCGATTTCAATCAGAGGCTGCGTCGTGATCGGTTGGGCCGTACCGCTGGCATCCGCCAGGGTCGCCAGCTTCAATGGTGCAGGGTAGGAACCGCTGCTGCCCTTCGCCGCCGTCACGTCAAAGCGCCAGAGCTGCCCGTTCAGGTCGCCCGCGTAGAGTGCGTCGGCGGTACCGTCCGTGAAGTCGGTGATGTAGGCGGTCAGCTGCGTCAGGCCCGCCGACGCATTGCCCGTTTGCACCTTCTCGAGCAGCGCGCCAGTCTTCGGGTTCACAAAATACACATAGCCGTAGCCATCGGTGTTGTTGTAGCCCGAAGTGAGGACCACGACCCAGCCGTACTTCTTGGTCTTCAGAACCACTGGCGTACCGAAGCTGTAGCCCAAGGTATTGCCGACACCCGTGGTCGCGCTGGAGAACTCCCAGAGCACCTTGCCCTTGATGTTGTCCTCGCTGGTCATGCTTGTGGGGTCGGTGACATCGATGGCATAGAAGCCCTTGCCACCCTTGCCAAGACCGCCGATCAGCACGGTGTGCCAGTCCGAGTTGTTGCCGGTGGTCGTGGTGGTGAAGACGCCGCCCGCGGTATTGAAGTCGATGTCGAAGGTCTTCGGAGACGCGTCAACGTAGTAACGGTGTTCGTAGTCCGGGTTGCCGAGCTGTCCCAAGCCGTTGAGCGCCGGCGTGGCGGGGCTGCTGGGGCCCGAGAACAGCATGCTCGGCACGTACGCGAACAGCTCCTGGCCGGCGGTGGTTCCGGTCAATGCGCCGTTGAATGCGTGCATCATGCCGTCGTTGGCGCCTGCGTAGACGATGGTCGGTCGGGAGGCGTAGTCCGTCTTGAACTTCGCATAGCCGGGGTTGACCGTGTTCGAGAACTGGCCCGAGGGTGGTCCTACGGGTGTGACCTTCGCATTCACGATGTCCCCGAGCAGCAATGCGCGGCGGCGGTAAGGTTTGGTGTCGTCGGTGGTCGTCTTCTCCTTGCTTCGGTCGCCACGCAGATAGTTGAGAAAGTCGCCGCTGTCGTCGCCTGTCACCCACGGCGTATCGAGTGCGGTGGATTGGGCCGAGGTCAGGTTTGCCTTGCGGAAGGGCACGCCAGCAGTACCGTTCCAGGTGAGCACCCGACGTGCGGTATCCCAGCCGGCGCCGGCAAGTTGGTTTTCCAACGTGGTGGAGGTGTTCCACATCTCCGTGAGAGTCGGCACGCCGGCCGGGAAAGTGAGCTGGCTGCCGGAAAGCACGCCGGTCCATCCGTTCGAGTCATATTGCGATGCATAGGACGCCGCACCGGAAGACGACACCTGCGGGCTGGACAGCGAGAACGAAGTGGTAAACGACTTGATGGCGTTGGCAATGCTCGCGAATGCCTTCGTCAGACCATCCACCATCGAGTCGGGTCGGCCCGCGGTGAAGTAGTTGTCGGGCCGCGGCTGCGTGGTGCCGCCGTTTCGGGTATCCGTGAGCATGTCGCCGCTTGTTGCCCACCAGGCTTGCGGAATGGTGTCGTTGAAGGTGTATGGGTTGAAAGTGCTCTGCATGCTCGTGGGTATCTTGAGTCCCCCGAACTTCGCCGCCAGGTAGAACTGGTTGTTCGCCTGGAAAGCCTGCTCGAGCACGTCGACCCAGTAGGTTTGCACTGTCTGCTTGCCGACGGTGTTTGACTTGGTCGCGTCGTCAGGCCGGATGTCCTTGGTGTTCGCGTCGTAGGCAAGCCCGGCCATGCGCGCCGAGTTATTGCTGCAGCAGCCGTTCGAAATATTGGTACGCGTGCCGAGGTCGTCGCCCATGCCTTGCAGCTGGCCGACCTTGTTGGTGGCTACCACCGCATCGACGGTCGTGTCGGCCGTGACCTTTGCAGGCATCGCGGGTTCGTTCGCGTTGTTCGTATTGCCGGGCACGTTCTTGTCGGCGTGGGTGTAGATGTCGCCGATGCCCAGAACGAAGTTGCGCTGGCACGAATACTGGATCGGGTCGTCCCAATTGGTGATGACCGGAAAGCCGTCGAGGCGTTTCGCCGTCGTGTTGGTGTCGGTGGTGTTGAGGTTGCTCCACTCCGGCACGTTGCCCAGGTTGCGGTAGTAGCGCAGCGCCGCGTAGTAGAGCTCGCTGACCGGGTCGTTCGACTTGTAGTTACCGGGAATGATCTGGCCGAACTTGTTGAGGTAGTTGATCACGCCGCTGTCGGCAATGGTCACGCCGTTGGCCGAGGTGGCGGTGGCGTCGGCCGGGTTGGGGTTGCGAACGAACACGCCGGTGTTCTCATCCCATTCCTTCGATGCGTTGCTGGTGTCGGGCAGGCCGGGCACCGGTTGCAGCGGCCCCACGAACTTCTGGCGTGCGCGCATCACGCCGCCGTCACGGCCGTTGCCGTCCTCGTTCAGATAGCCGAAGGCGCTGAAGCGCATGCGGCGCGCGTACTGCTGGATCAGGCCCTCGGGCTTCCAGTTGTTCCCATACTGTTTGCAGTTGCTCTCCACGCCGCCAGGTGCGTTGGGGTTGCATACCCTGTTGCGCATTGTGTAGTCGTTGGTGACCGCGGCACCGATGTCGCTGGTGAAGGTGCTGAAGCCATTGTCCGTGGGCTTCTTCCACAGGAACTGCATCACCGCACCGCCGCCGTTCTCGTAGTACTCGATCTTCACGTCGAAGCTTTGCCCGGCAGTGAGCAGGACTGTGGCGTCATAGCTGGTCGCTCCTTGGTCGATCCACTTGTTGATCAACTGCACGCCGGAAATCCACAGGCGCACGCCGTCGTCCGCCCGCACCCGGAAGGTGTAGGTGCCGGTGGAAGGCGCCACGAAGGTGCCCGTGAAGCGCGCGGCGAAATTGTCCGCGCCAATGCCCGTCACGGGCGCGCCGTTGCCCCAGTCGTGGTCCACGGTGTCCTGATTCACCGTGACAGTGGGGGTGCCTGTAAGAGTCTTGTTGGCGGCGTTGTAGTACTCGCCTTTCAACGACGCACCGGATGCGGTGATGCGCATCGCATACTTGCGGCCATTGACCGAAATGCCGAGGCTGGTGGCGTTGCTGAACGGTGTGGCGCCCGCGATCTCGGTGGTGGGAAGGGTGCGGTCGTCGAACAGGCCTTGCCCCGCGTGATAGCCCTTCTCCAGGATGGTGTCGGTGGCTGTGTCCACCACGCGTCTGCCGCCGGTCATTGCCCAGCGGAACGGGTCGATGGTCGCCGTGGCCGCCCAGTTCAGGAAGTTGCCGCTCCACTTCGTGCCGTCACACTTGCGGTTGGTGCCCACGGCCGTCGGATCGAAGAAGCTCTTGTCGCCGGTGTTGGTTTCGTTGGCGGTGGTGTCTACCACATAGCTGTAGCACTTGGCCGGGTCGAAGTAACCCAGGAATGTGCTGGCGCTGGAGTAGGCGGCGGTGTGCGCGGTGCGGGAGGCCGTCGGCCATTCCACAGACAGCGTCAGCGCCAGGTTGCCGGGCACGTTGGACGTGGCGAAGACCGGCTGGTCCGCCAGACTGGCAGCGCCAGCCAACCCAGGCATGCCGAGGAATGCGCCGGCCAGCGCTGCGGTGCCGGCGAGACGCGCGGCAAGGATGGAAATCTTGTTCATGGTTCTTCCGCGATGCGTTATTCGGGCTTCGTGAAGGAGGACTGCAGGAAGACCTGCGTGTCGCGAGGGCCGTCCACGCGCACGCTCAGTCGGTAGACCAGCGCCTTGGGCGGCGGCGGGCGTCCCGATTCCTGGACGCTGCCGCCGCGCACGTCGGTGGTGGCGGGGGCGTAGACGCAGGTGCTCTTGCTTGCGGCGCCGGAGGTGTTGCACAGGCGGTCGATGAGGTAGCGGATCTTCACGAAATCTGCGGTCCGTTCGATGGTGTCGGATGCCTTGGCGTTGTAGAGATCGTCCTTCAGAAGCGCGAGCGGAATGCCGCGGTCGTTGGAGTCGAGCCTGACCGCGCTGTAGTTCGACGCCTTCGCGTCGTTGTAGTCGGCGCCCACGGCAGACAGGGCGCCAGTGCTGAACAGCGCCAAGGCCTTGACCCCCGCTTGCTCGCCCTGGTTGACGAGGTCGCGCTTGAAGGCAAGGTTGCCGGCACCGGAAAGTGATGTGTTCATCGAGCGCATCACCGCCACGCCGCCCGCGAGCAGGATGACAAGAACGATCAGGCAGATGAGCAGCACAACGCCGCGCTCCCGGCGCTGCCGGTGCAAGGAAGTAATCATGATTTGGGCAGCAACAGGATGTTGCGCAACGGGATGGTGAATTCGACGACGCGATAACGGTAGCGACGGTCGTCGTTCGTGAGAGTGACGGCGTCGCGTTTGAGGCCCGTGTCGCTGAACATTTCCGGAATGGTCTGCGAGACGAGGTCGCGCTCGAGGGTCGCGCTACGCAGGATCAGTCCCACGCGCACGGCGACCACCTGCCTGCTGAGCTTCCCGTCCTTCATCATGGTGCTGATGTCGAAGCCCGTGGCATCAGGTGCCTTCCACGTGTCGATGATGCCGTCCGTATTGGTGTCCAGGCCATAGAGCGCATGCATCTCCATGACGCCGTCGGCCAGGGTCTGTGGGGCGTCGGTGCCGTCGCTGCGCAGCAGGTCGTAGCTGACCAGCGTGTTGTTTGCACCGATGCTGAAGAGCTGAAACTGCACGTTGTTGGCCGCACCGTTGCCCAGCGGCGTGAAGTAAGCGCTGCCGCTGGCCGCCAGCGAGGCCAGCGTCGTGCCGACGCCTGCGGTGTAGTAGGTGCCGTTGAGCGTCGCGAGTTCGTTGTTCGCGCTGTCCACAAAGGAGGAGTCGACCTGCTCGAGCAGACAGTCCGTGGTGCCGACCTGGCTGACCAGCGCGATGTCGTTCTTCTTCAACTGCACTGTGTTGTCCAGTCGAACAATGTTGTCGCTTGCACCTGCCGAGATGATCGGGCGCGGAACATCGCCGGATGCGGCATTTCCACCCATCACCATCAGCACGTCGGACTTGCCGTCCGACGACTGCCCCTTGCCGATCAGCAGCGGTGCGACGCGCAGATCTGCGACACCGGTAGCGTTGCCGAGGAATTTCTCGAACGGCACCGGGAAAACCGTGGTGCGCGGCAGGATCGCTGTGTTGCTGCGCTTGGCCTGCAGCTTGCATCCGAATACGCCCAGGTCCCACGACTGGGTAAAGCCGGAGCCGGCGCTGCGACCTGCGCGGTCCAGCAGGTAGGCGGCGTAGGAGCCCGATTGATTGATGTCGTTGACGGACGTGGTCGTGCGCTTGGTCGACTCGCCGAAGATCACGGCGCTTGTGACTGCCAGCGTCACCACCAATGCGATGACCATGGCAACCAGAAGCTCGATCAAGGTGAGGCCGCGTTCGCGCATCGCGCGCCTGGGTTGCTGAATACTTATCAAGGCAGCTCCACATGTGTCGTGAGTTGGCTGCCCGTGCTGCGCGACGGGGCTTGCCAGGTGATAGTCACGTCGGCCGCCTTGCCTGTGCCGGCGACGTCGACCTTGCCGACGCCATTGGGCAAACCACCGGTCGTCGGCGTGGCGACACGCAGCTTCCAGGCATCCAGCGCCGCGGCCGGCACCGTGGATGATTGGTTGAGCCACATCAGCGCCACCACTTCATTGGCGAGCAGCGCCGCGCGGTTGCGGTCTTCGGCATCCACCGAGAAGCTGACGGCGCGTGCCTGCAGGCCAATCAGGCCCAGCAAGCCCAGGGAAAAGAGCAGTACTGACACCAGAACTTCAAGCAGTGCGATGCCGGCCTGGCTGCGGCGGCGGCGAGTTGTTTCGCGTGGGTGTTTCATCGCTAGGGGCAGCCGTCGGGCTGTGTGGCTGAAAGGGTTCTCGCCGGGTCGCACATGCGGACTTGCCCACCCAGCGAGACGAGGACGCGCAGCGGGCGGTCACCCGTCTTGCTGTCGCTCATCGAGATGTCGTACTGGACGGCTGCGGCTGTGCACTTCGCGCTGGTGGGGCCCGGCGTGTCGTTTGCCACGATGCGGCCGATCGAGCTGAAGCAGATGGAGATGGGGCCGGAAATCGCCACGCTGGAGCCGACATCGCGCAGGATGCCCGCTTCGACAAATGCCGCTGTTGCATCGGAGTCGGTCGGGACCACCGTGCTGATGGCCCAGTTGCTGCCTGAGGCCTTGGCTGTATAGCTGGTGGTTGTTGGCTTGTCGTCCGTGAGCGAGAACACCACTTGCCGGCTGCGGCGGGTGGCCTCTGCCTGAGCCTGCCGCAAGCCGTTCTGCAGCGAATCGCTGACCGTGCGAATCTTGTTGTTGCGTACCCAGCCGAGCATCGACGGCGCAGCGAGCGCCGCGAGCAGCCCCATGATTGCCACCACGACGATCATTTCGACCAGCGTGAACCCCCTGCGATGACGCTGGGAGAAGCTGGTTTTCAGCATGCTTGGCCCTTCTTGACGATCCAGGAAGTAGTGCAGGACGTTGTCCAGCCCGACCACGCGGAGGGCATGCCCGTCGTGGCGCGCACATTGAGTTCGGTGATGGTGTAAATAACGCCGTTGGCCGGTCCACTTCCCGTTGCCGTGAGCGTGAATTGCGTGGGCTTGAGACCGGCCGCTCCGGCGCAACTGACCACGAAGTTGCCGAACTTGCGTTTGCTCTCATCCAAATCGGCATGACAAGGCGGCAGCACCGTGGCGCTCACCTTCTCGTACGTTCGGTTGTCCTGAAAATACCTCTCCATGTCCGCACGCATGGTGGACAACCCATTCGTGCCGTCCACCACGTACCCGCGCCGCACATAGTCCTGATAGCTTGGAATCGCGATCGCTGCGAGCACGCCAATGATCACCACCGTGATCATGATTTCGATCAGGGTGAAGCCACGAGACTGGTCACGGGAGGTGAGCCGGTTTCGAGCAGTTTGTTGTTTCATCAAAGACACCTTTAAGCCCCGCCCGGCAGAGCCGGAAACGGGTGGGAAACAATTACACAGAGTTGTTAAAGGATGTCTCTAGATGTTTGTTTTTGCAAAACCTTCCATCTCCCGGCAATGACCATTCGTCGGCAAGTCGGCCCGGCACAATCGACCGGATGACGTCTTACGCAGCGCACGCCAGCTCCGTTTTGCCCGCCTCCAAGGCCCTTGACGTCACCCGTACGGTTCTCGTCGCACTGCCTTTTCTCTGCCCCCTGGTCGCCGGTCCGTCCGTCAACGTGTGGCAGTTGCTGGTTTCCTGGGTTTGCCTCGCGGCGCTTCTTTTGACGGGCCCCGTCGGCTGGCCTGCTCTCGCAGTCGGAGGATGGCTGGGTCTCGGAGGCTTTCTTGTCGCACTTTCCGGGTGGGGCGCGCTGACTGCATGGGGGCCGGCCTGTCTCGCAATCGCAGGAATCGCGTCGGCGGCGAGCGTCGGCAGCGGACTGGCGCGCGACGGTCAAGCAGCTTCCTCGCTATTGGCCAAGGGCGTGCTTGTCGCCGGTCTTGTCAGCGCGGTCCTTGGTTTGCTGCAGTACTACGGTCTTGCCGAACCGCTCGTGCCGTGGACCACGTCTCCGGCCCTGGGGCAGGCCTACGGCAACCTGCGTCAGCGCAACCAGTTTGCTACGCTGATCAGCCTGGCCTGGTGTGCCGCCCTGTGGCTCTACGCCACCAGCGACGCATCGCGCGCGCGGCGCGGTCTCCTGGCAGCGGGTGGACTATTGCTGATCGCCGCCGCAGCGTCGACTTCGCGCACCGGCCTTCTGCAACTGCTGTCGATCACTGGTATAGCAGCCTTCATCGCAAGGCGAGAGCGGCAAAACGTACCGGTAGGCTCGACGGCCTCGTATTGCCTCCCGGCCCCGAAATGGCTGTTGGCGACGATCCCGTTGTACTTCTTGATCGCCTGGGTGCTTCCTCGACTGGCCGGTGGTGGCGGTGGTGCGGTCGAAAGCATGATCGAGCGCTTGAAGACCGGCGCGCCCGACGATCACAGCCGCCTGCTGCTATGGCGCAACGTGCTGGCGCTGATTGCAGAGCACCCTTGGACTGGCTGGGGCTGGGGTGAACTGGCCTTTGCTCACTACAGCACTTCGTACAGTGGTGGGCGCTTTGTCGAGATCCTCGATAACGCGCATAACCTGCCGCTGCATCTCGCGGTCGAACTCGGTATTCCCGCGGCGGTGCTGATTTGCGGCGGCTTTCTCTGGCTGATTCTTTCCGCTCGGCCATGGCACGAGCGCGACCCGGTTCGGCTCATGGGCTGGGGCATGCTCTGGGCGATCGTCCTGCACAGCCTGCTCGAATATCCACTCTGGTACGGACCGTTCCAACTGATCTTCGGACTTTGCATCGGACTGCTGTGGCCAAGCCGGAGCGCCCGATCCGTGGCAAAGGCGGCCCCGTTCGCCGCTGCGGCCCTGTTGGGTATTGCAGGCTATGCAGGCTGGGACTACGTCCGCATCAGCCAGATCTACCTGCCTCGCGAGGAGCGACTCGCGCAATATGAAGACAACACGTTGGCGAAAATCCGCAGCTCCCGGTTCTTTGCCAACCAAGTGCAATTCGCCGAACTAACGCTGACGACGGTCACGCGAGCTAATGCCGGCGCGGTGCATGAACTGGCGCGGCGCATCATGCATTTCTCGCCGGAGCCACGCGTCATCGTCAAGCTGATCGAAAGCGCTAAATTGCTCGGCCTCGAAGACGAGGCCAGGGCACAGGCGGAGCGCTTCAGGGACGCGTTCCCGTCGGATTTCGCCCGTTGGATGAGAGAGGATGCCAGTGAAGGCACCGCTCCCTAGCAGTGCGATTACGGCGTCACCCAGCTCCCCGACTTCCCCCCATGCTTCTCCAGCACATGCACATCGGTAATCCGCATCCCCCGATCCACCGCCTTGCACATGTCGTAGATCGTCAATAGCGCCACCTGCACCGCCGTCAGCGCTTCCATCTCCACCCCCGTCGGCCCGACGGTCTCGACGGTCGCCGTGCAGACCACCTGCGGCACGTTCCCCGCATCGGCAAGCGCAAAAGCCACCGCCACCCGCGTCAACGCCAGTGGATGACACAGCGGAATCAGATCGCTCGTCTTCTTCGCAGCCTGAATCCCCGCGATCCGTGCGATGCCCAGCACGTCGCCCTTCTTCGCCGTCCCCGACTCGATCAGCGCCAGCGTCGCCGCCTGCATCTCGATGCGGCCCGTGGCAACGGCCACTCGGTGGGTTGCGGGCTTGCCGGCCACGTCGACCATGTGGGCCTGGCCCTGGGCGTCAAAATGGGTGAGAGTGCTCATGGTGAACGTTCGTTTTGAAGATGCATCATACGAGCCCGAGCCACAGACGAGGAATGCCGCGCTTGACTCTCCATCGCCCCACGAAAAGCCTGCCGATGCCTGCCTTGCGGTCGTTGTGCGCTACTTTTTTAATAGCTTCACAGGTGCTGTTGCCGGTGCCCGCGCTGGCGCAGATGCAGCAGATCCTGCCCGGGATGGGCGACGGCGGCGAGATGACCGCCAGCGCGGAGCGCCACCTCGGCGACCAGATCGCCCGTGAGCTGTATCGCGACACGGACTACATCGACGACCCGGTGATCGCTGCCTACGTACAAGACATCTGGCAGCGCCTGCTGACGGCCGCCCGCGCGCGCGGCGAGCTCACGCCCGAACTCGACGAGCGTTTCGCCTGGACCGTTTTGCTGGGCCGCGACCGCAACATCAACGCCTTCGCGCTGCCCGGCGGCTACCTGGGGCTCAACCTCGGCCTGGTGGCTGTGGTGGGCAGCCGCGACGAGTTGGCCACGGTGCTCGGGCACGAGCTCTCGCACGTCACGCAGCGCCACATCTCGCGCATCATGAGCAGGCAGGGCAAGCAGATGCCGTTGATGATCGCGGGCCTGATCCTCGGGATGATCGCGGCCGGCAAGAGCCGCAACGGCGATGCCGGCCAGGCCGTGATCATGGGCAGCCAGGCGCTGTTCATGCAAAACCAGCTGAGCTTCTCGCGCGACATGGAGCGCGAGGCTGACCGCATCGGCTTCGGCGTGATGACGCAGGCGGGCTTCGCGCCGCAGGGTGCGGCCGCGATGTTCGAGAAGCTGCAGTACGCCTCGCGCCTCAACGACAACGGCTCTTACCCCTACCTGCGCAGCCACCCGCTGACCACCGAGCGCATCTCCGATATGCAGGGGCGCTTCCAGTTCCGCATGGACGCGGCGCCGCCGGTTCCGCTGGCGATGGACCACGCGATGATCGCCGCGCGAGCCCGTGTGCTGACGCGTCCGGGCGTCGACGTGCTGCGGCTCTGGATCGAATCGGCCTCCAGCGGCGAGTTCGCGAAAAGCTCGCCGGCACAGCAGGCCGGCACGCTCTACGCGGCGGCGCTGTCAGCCAAGGAAATGCGCGACTACAAGAGCGCGCGCACGCTGGTCGAACGACTGGTCGCACGTACGGCGGAAGACCCGGCCGCAGCGAAGCAGGCGCGTTGGCTCAGCGCGGAGATCGAACTCGCCGCAGGCGCGGCCCCCAAGGCAGCTGCGCTGCTCGACGCCAAGTCGAAGGAGCGGCCCGAGATGATGCTCGCCGCCGAAGCCGCCACGGCGATGCGCCAGCCCGCGCCGATGATTCCCGTGCTGCGCGACTGGGTCGCCGCGAACCCACGCGACGCCACGGCGTGGCGCACACTCGCCAATCTCTACGGCGCCCAGAACGACACGCTGCGCGCGGTGCGAGCCGACGCCGAGGCGAACGTGGCGATCCTCGACTACCCGGCCGCGCGCGACCGCTTCAAGGCTGCACAGGAACTCATCCGTCAGTCCAAGGTTGTCGACCACTACGAGGCGTCGATCATCGACACCCGTGCGCGGACAGTGGAGGCGTTGGTGAAAGAGCAGGCCGCGGAGCCGCCCCTGAAGTGACGCAGCGCGGCAGCCGCTGCAGATTCAGCGCTTGGACAGCAGCCCGCCCAGCGCGGATTCGATCAGCAGCCCCAGCAGCGAATACAGCAGCGAGCCGATCAGCGCGGCCAGGAAGCCGCTGACGTGAAAGCCGCCCAGCAGCCCTGACGCGGCCCAGAACAGCAGCGCGTTGATGATGAACAGGAACAGCCCGAGCGTGACGATGGTGACTGGCAGCGTCAGCACCACCAGCACCGGCCGCACGACCATGTTGAGCAGGCCGATCACCGCGGCTGCGATCAGCGCGGAGCCGAAGCTGTTGACCTGGACACCGCTGTAGAGATAGGCAACCGCCAGCAGCGCCACGGCGCTGAGCAGCCATTTGATGATGATGCGCATAGGGCGCTCAGGATACCCCAGGGCCCACAAAACAACGAGCCCCGGTGCGTTGCCGCACCGGGGCTCGTCAGAGAGACTCGTCCTGCCTTACTCGGCCAGTTCGTTCGCCAGCACCAGCAGCGCGCCCATGCCCATTACTGCGCCGGGAAAGGCCCAGCCCGATTGATGGGCCGGTGTCTGGTCGGGCGTTACCGGCTCCAGGTCGACGCCGATCTTCGGGCGGCGCGCATCGACCACGTGAACGGCCGAATGCTCGCGCTTGAGCTGTGCCGTCAGTTCGGTCAGCGGGCCCTTGGCCAGCACCGGGGTCACCTGGCCGCCATTGCGCTCCAGCAGCGGCAGCATTTGCGCCTGCACCTTGCTGAACCACTTGGCACGCCAGTTCTCGCGCGCGCTGTGGCTTACCCACTTGCTGATGCGATGCGTCATGCGCGGCGCACAGGCCACGAGCACCCAATGGCGCGCCACGACGGTGCTCGCGTCCGGAGCAAGTTCGGCGAACTGCTCGCAGGCGTAGGTGACGTCGTCGACATAAAGAATGATCTTTTCCATGGCGTGCTCCTTCAGGTAGTTAGAGTGACAGAGACTGGTTTGGACAGGAAGTTCGTGGTTGAGCAGTGACCACCGGCTCAGCCGGTCGTCACCGCCTGTTGTTCAGGCTTGTTGCGGGCGTGGCGCGCAGCCACCCACTTGCCGATTGCCAGCACCAGCAGCGCACCGGCGATACCGGCTGCGTACTTGACCACGTCGGTCTGCGGCACCTTCGGCACCCAGGTCCAGGCGGCGGCGTTTGCCAGTGCGGGGTCGGACACGGCCATCGTGCCGGCGATCCAGCCGAGCAGCATGCCGCCCAGCGTGATGATCATCGGGAAGCGGTCCATCAGCTTGATGACCAGCTGGCTGCCCCAGACGATGATCGGGATGCTCACGAGCAGGCCGAAGATCACGAGCGGCATCTGGTGGCCGTCGCCCGCGCCTTGCGCGGCACCGGCAATGGCGATCACGTTGTCGACGCTCATCACGAGGTCGGCCACGATCACGGTCTTGACCGCGCCCCACAGCTTGTCGCTGCCGGTGATGTTGCCGTGTGCGTCGTCGTGTTCAGGGGCCAGCAGCTTGACGCCGATCCACAGCAGCAGGATTGCACCCACCAGCTTCAGGAACGGAATGGCGAGCAGCGTCAGCGCGAAGAAGATCAGGATGACGCGCAGGATGATGGCGCCCGCTGTGCCCCAAAGAATGCCCTTGGTGCGTTGGGCCGGCGGCAGCTTTCGGCAGGCCAGCGCAATCACGACGGCGTTGTCGCCGCCCAGCAGGATGTCGATCATGATGATCTGACCGACCGCGACCCAGAACTCCGGGGTCATGAACATTTCCATAGATTTCCTCTTTGTCTTCGCGCCCCAGCCTCTCCCTTCAGGGGCGACGACGGAAGGCGCATGTCGATGCGTTTCGATTCATCCCGTGCGGGAAGATCGAAAGCGAGGAATGAAGTCCGGGGGTGACACCGGGAGCTTGCGAACGCTTCGACCAAACCTGCACAGGTTCAAATCGAAGGTCTCGCTCGACAGCGCTCGCGCGAGTGCGCGCACGTTGCCCGGCAGGCCGGAAGTGTTTTGCTTCGTATTGACGACCTGACGATTCGCGCTGCCGTGGACAGCGGTCGGGAGCTACTCCCCTTCGTGGGGCGGATTAGAGCATCGAAGCTCGCGGCGGTGCAATCGAAAGTTTCCACGGGTTTAAAGAGAACACCTTTGAATTGCTGATGAACAGGGCGTGTGATGCTCTGTTTTTCATAGCAATCTTGTCCCTTCGGCGTTTCGGGACATTGCCGGACTATGATCGCCGTCCGCTGCTTTTTCACGTTCCATGGCTGCCATACACATCACCGACATCGAGGCCGCCATCAACCACTGGCGCGAGAAGACGCCGTCGCCCGACGGGGTCACGCTGGGCCCCGAATTGCGCGCGCTGGCCGAGGTCTACGCGCTCATGGTTTTCCACCACGAGGACGAGGTCGACGAGGTCGGCTTTCCGCCCAAGGCCTGGGCCGCATGGATGGCCTGGTACGAGAGCACGCCCGACACCCCCTGCATCGCGATCTGCTCCACCAGCCAGGGCGACGACGAATGCAAGGGCTGCGGCCGCACCTTCGACGAGGTGCAGTTCTGGCCCGGCATGACACCCGTCGAGAAGCGCGCCACGTGGCGCCGCATCACGATGGAAGACTCGGCCTGGCGCTTCAACCGCTATGCAGAACGGGCGCGCGAGGCGGAACCGCCGCCGTCCGCGGCCGAGCCCGAGCTCGATCCCGACGACGAGAAAAACTGGGCCCCCTGACAATGCGCCGCCTCGCGCAAGCTCCCAATCTCGCGATCGCGACCGTGTGGGTGCACGCGCTGCGCGAAGAGGGCGTGGCCGCCACCGTGCAGCGCGAATTCCTCGGCGCGGTAATGGGCCAGTTGCCACCCGACCAGTGCCTGCCCGAGATCTGGATCGACGACGAGACCCAGTTCGACCTGGCCAGGAGGCTGCTGCACGAGCTGCAGCACCGTCCGCAGCGCAGTTGGCTGTGCGTATGCGGCGAGCAGGTCGAAGGCGGCTTCGAGCAGTGCTGGCAGTGCGGCGAGATGATGCCGGCGGTCTAGCCGCGCGGCATTACTTCCAGCGCAGCAGTTCGACGTCGATGCTGTTCGTGCCGTCGCCCAGCGTCAGCGTGTTTTCCTGAATGGTCGCTTGCAGCTGCATGCTGCGCTGCGCCAGCGCAGCCAGCGCTTGCGAAGCATTCGTCGGCACGCGATAGACCTTCAGGTTCTGCGGTCGCGTGAGCTTGTTCTCGATGCCGCGCCACCAGATTTCGGCGGCGTGGTTGAAGCAGTAGACGATCACCTCATCCGCCTTGCCGCAGGCCTTGATGATGGGCTTGTCTTCCGGCTGGCCGACCTCGATCCAGATCTTGACCTCGCCCGTGAAGTCGCGCAGCCACACGTCGGGCTCGTCGACGTTCGACAAACCGGCGCCAAAGGCCAGCGTGCCGTCGCCCTGGCAGATGTCCTGCAGCTGGTGCGCATTGAGCGCGAGCGCGACGAGCCGGATCATCATCCGCTCGTCGGTTTCGCTCGGGTGGCGCGCCAGGGTCAGCGCATGGTCGGCGTAGTAGCCGTGGTCGATGTCGGCCACCGCGAGGGTGGCCTTGAAGATGGTGGACTTGAGGGCCATCAGATGCGCTTGGCCAGCTCGGCAGCCTTGCCGACGTAGCTGGCCGGCGTCATCGCCAGCAGACGGGCCTTTTCCTCTTCCGGAATCTCCAGCGAGCGGATCAGTCCGTGCAGCGCCTCGGCCGTCACGGTCTTGCCGCGCGTCACTTCCTTCAGTTGCTCGTAGGCGCCCTGCACGCCGAAGCGGCGCATCACGGTCTGGATCGGCTCGGCCAGCACTTCCCACGAGGCGTCGAGGTCTTCGGCCAGCGCTTCCTCGTTGAGTTCGAGTTTGCCCAGGCCGGTGGCCAGGCTGGCGTAGGCCAGCGTGGCATAGCCGAAGGCCACGCCGATGTTGCGCAGCACCGTGCTGTCGGTCAGGTCGCGCTGCCAGCGGCTGATGGGCAGCTTCTCGCTCAGGTGGCGCAGCACCGCGTTGGCCAGGCCCAGGTTGCCTTCGGCGTTCTCGAAGTCGATCGGGTTGACCTTGTGCGGCATCGTCGAGGAGCCGATCTCGCCCTTCTTCAGCCGCTGCTTGAAGTAGCCCAGGCTCACGTAGCCCCAGATGTCGCGCGAGAAGTCGATCAGGATCGTGTTGGCGCGGGCCACCGCGTCGAACAGCTCGGCCATGTAGTCGTGCGGCTCGATCTGGATGCTGTACGGCTGGAAGCTCAGACCCAGACCCAGCGGCGCGGGCGTCTCGATGACCTTGCGGCTGAAGGCCTCCCAGTCGAAATCGGGCCAGGCGGCCAGATGGGCGTTGTAGTTGCCGACCGCGCCGTTCATCTTGCCCAGCAGCTGCACCGAGGCAATCTGCGCGCGGGCCTTCGACAGGCGCACCGTCACGTTGGCGATTTCCTTGCCGACCGTGGTCGGGCTGGCGGTCTGGCCGTGCGTGCGCGACAGCATCGACACGTTGGCGAACTGGTGCGCCATTTCGCGCAGCTTGGTGATCAGGCCGTCGATGGCCGGCAGCACCACCTTGTCGCGCGCGGCCTGGATCTGCAGGGCGTGGCTGGTGTTGTTGATGTCCTCGCTGGTGCAGGCGAAGTGCACGAACTCGGCGGCTGCGAGCAGCTCGGGCCGGGCTTCGAACTTGGACTTGATCCAGTATTCGACCGCCTTCACGTCGTGGTTGGTGGTTTTCTCGATTTCCTTGATGGCCAGCGCGTCGGCCTCGGAAAAGTGCGACACCAGGCCCAGCAGGTACTTGCGGGCGCCGCCCGTCAGGGGCTTGAATTCGGCGAAGCCGCAGTCGGACAGCGCAATGAACCACGCCACCTCGACTTGCACGCGCCGGTGCATATAGCCCTGTTCGCTCATCAGCGGACGCAACGCCGCGAGTTTGGCCGCGTAACGGCCATCAAGGGGGGAAAGGGCGGAAACGGTGGAAAAGCTCATGCCCGAATTTTAGGCGGCCGGCGGTCCGTGGGGCGGTACCGACACATTGGGGTCGATTTGGGGCTCTGGTTTTCCCGTTCACCTAAAATGACTATTAACAAACGTCTTCAAAGTTAGGGAGAGAGCCTTCATGAAACTGATCGGATCCGCCGCCAGCCCTTATGTGCGCAAGGTGCGCGTGGTGCTGGCCGAAAAGCGGCTCGATTACCAGTTCGTGATCGAAGACGTCTGGGCTGCCGACACCACGATCTCCAACTCCAACCCGCTCGGCAAGGTTCCCTGCCTGATCATGGAAGGCGGCGAGGCGATGTTCGACTCCCGTGTGATCGTCGAATACCTGGATACCCTGTCGCCGGTCGGCAAGCTGATTCCGCAGCAGGGCCGCGAGCGCGCCGAGGTCAAGACCTGGGAGGCGCTGGCCGATGGCGTCATGGACGCTGGCGTGCTCTGGCGCCTGGAAGCCACCTGGGCCGGCCGCAACGACGGCGAGCGCAGCGCAGCCTGGATCGAGCGCCAGCGCACCAAGGTCGAGGACGGCGTCGCCGCCATGTCCAAGGGCCTGGGCGACAAGCCCTTCTGCAGCGGCATCCACCTGAGCCTGTCGGACATCGCGGTGGGCTGCACGCTGGGCTGGCTGGACCTGCGCTTCCCCGAAATCGACTGGCGCGGCGACCACGGCAACCTCGCGAAGCTGTTCGACAAGCTGATGCTGCGGCCCAGCTTCATCGACACCAAGCCCTGAGAAACGAGCCCTGAAGAAAGGCGCCGCACGGCGCCTTTTTCTTTTCGGCTTCTTCAGCGCTTGCGCAGCGTGTACTGCACCACGTCGATGTTCGCCTGCGAGAACGCGGCCTCGCAGTAGGCCAGGTAGAACTCCCAGATGCGCATGAAGCGCTCGTCGAAACCCAGCTGCAGGATGCGGCCGCGCTGCCCGAGGAAGCTCTCGCGCCAGCGGCGCAGCGTCTCGGCGTAGTCGGCACCGAAGGCGAATTCGTCCACCACCTCCAGCCCCGCGGCCTCGGCCCCGCGGCGGAACTCGCGCGGGCAGGGCAGGCAGCCGCCCGGGAAGATGTACTGCTGGATGAAGTCGGTCGAGTCGATGTAGCGGTCGAACAGCAAATCGTCGATCACGATGCTCTGCACGCAGGCGCGGCCGCCCGGCTTGAGCAGCCGGCTCACGCTCTGGAAGTAGGTCGGCCAGTACGCGCGGCCCACGGCTTCCACCATTTCGATGGAGCACACCGCGTCAAAGGGCGCGTCAGCGATGTCGCGGTAGTCCTGCAGGCGCAGGTCGGTGGCCAGCCCGGCGGTGCGCTCGCGGGCGTAGGCGAGCTGCTCGGTCGATAGCGTCACGCCTGTCACCGAGGCGCCGAAGTCCGTCGCCGCCATCTCGGCCAGCGCGCCCCAGCCGCAGCCGATTTCGAGCACGCGGTCGCCGGGTTGCACGGCCGCCAGCTCGAGCGCGCGGCGCACCTTGGCACGCTGCGCCTCGAGCATCGGCTTCGAGAGGTCGTCCTCGAACCAGGCCGACGAGTAGTTCATCGTCTCGTCGAGCCAGAGTTTGTAGAACGCGTTGCCCAGGTCGTAGTGCGCGTGGATGTTGCGCGAGCTGCCCGCCTTGCTGTTGCGGTTCATGAGGTGCCGCACGCGATACAGCAGGCGGCCGGGCCAGCTGCCGTACACCACGTCTTCGATGGCGCGGCGATTGGCGATGAACACTTTGATCAGCTCGGTCAGGTTGGGCGTGGTCCAGTCGCCGGCGATGTAGCTCTCGGCAAAGCCGATGTCGCCCGACTTGAGCGCGGCCTTGCAGGCATTCCAGTTGCGCAGCGTGAGTGAGGCCGTGGGGCCGCTGCCCGGCGTGGCACCGAAGTGCCGCACCGAGTCGTCGGGCAGGCGCACGGTCAGCGAACCATGGGCCAGCCGCTGCAGCAGGCCGAGCACGGTGCGCGCGGCGGCGGGCGCGCCCTGGGGCAGCGAGAAGCGGGACGCGGTTGTTGTGGACGTCATGGATTCACCTGCTGCTGCTGGTTGTCGCGTGAAACGAAGTGCGTGGGCGGCGCCGGCTTGGCGACCAGAGGAACACGCTTGACCCACAGCTTCACGGCCTGCCAGTGGATGCGCGCGATCAGCCCGAAGGTCATGGCCGGATAGCGCCACAGCGCGCGCCGCACGCTGGCCGCGGTCATGGGACCGAGTTCGCCGCTCACGCTGGTCTGCAGCAGCGGGCCGTCGGTGTCATCGTGGTCGATGCGCACTACCGTATGTGCGCGGTCGGCATCGACGAAGAAGCGAAAGCGGTAGCTGCCGTCGACGCGGCAGAAAGGCGAGACGTGGAAGGCCTTGGTCGCCTGGAGCTCCGCACCGTACACCGGGCGGTCCAGCAGGTAGCAATGGCGCTCGCCGAAGGTGTTGTTGACCTCGACCACGATGGCCCGCAGCACGCCTTCGGGCGTGTGGCAGTACCAGAAGCTCACCGGCTTGAAGGTGTAGCCGAACACGCGCGGGTAGCAGTGCAGCCAGGCTTCGCCGCCGGCGTCGTGGATCTGGTGGGCGGCCAGCAGATCGTCGAGCCAAGCCAGCGCGCCGCCTTGTTCTGGCGGGCGGCCGTCGCCGTGGTCGATGTCGTGGAAGGAGATGGCGGCCGCGCGGTTGAGCGCAACGGCCTTGCTGCCACCCGCGCGCAGGGTGCGCATCGGCAGCATCAGGAAGTAGGTCGGATAGACGAAGGCATTGCGCGCCGGGCGCAGGCGTGTGTGGCGGACCTCGCCGAAGCCCATCAGCGGCACGGCCTGTGTCGGTGTCATGCCGCAAGCCTCGTCGTCGCGTTTTCGCCTGCGGACAGCCGCGCGCGCAGGCCCTCGGCCACGGCCAGGCCGGCTTTCAGGCCGTCTTCGTGGAAGCCGTAGCCCATCCACGCGCCGGCGAACCAGGTGTTGCGCTGGCCTTGCAGGGCGGGAACCTCGGCCTGCGCTCGGATCGCGGCAAGGTCGAGCACCGGGTGGTCGTAGTCGTATTCGGCCATGACCTGACTACGCTGGATTTCGCGCACCGGATTCAACGAAACGACGACCGGTTGTTCCCAAGGCAGCGGCTGCAGCTTGTTCAGCAGGTAGTGCAGGCAGACGCGGCCCGATTCGCGCTCGCCGGCTCGTTCGTAGTCGGCGCGCTCGTAGTTCCAGGCGGCCCAGGCCGCGCGGCACTGCGGCAGCACCGAGGCGTCGGTGTGCAGCACGGCATGGTTCGACTGGTAGCGGATCGCGTCCAGCACCGAAGCCTCGGCGGGGCTCGCGTCGCGCAGCATGGCGAGCGACTGGTCGGAGTGCGTGGCCAGCACGACGTGGTCGAAGCGCTCGACGCCTGCGTCGGTGGTCACCAGCACCCCGGCATCAGTGCGGGCGATGCCGCGCACGGACGTGTTCAGGCGCTTGTCGGCCAAGCCCGCGGCGATCTTCTCGACGTAGTGCCGCGAGCCGCCGCGCACGGTGCGCCACTGCGGCCGGTTGGCGATCTGGATCAGGCCGTGGTTGTGGCAGAAGCGGATCATGGTTGCGACCGGGAACCTCAGCATCCGCGTGGTCGAGCAGCTCCAGATGCAGCCCATCATCGGCAGGAAATACCACTCGCGAAACGCCGTGCCGAAGCAGTGGGCGTCGAGGAATTCGCCCAGCGGCTGGGCCATTTCGCCCTCGGTGCCGGCCTCGGCGATACGCGTCGTCAGGCGGTTGAAGCGCAGCAGATCGCCGAGCATTCCCAGGAAGCGGCGGTTGAAGAGGTTGCGCCGCTGGGCGAACACGGTGCCGAGGCTGTTGCCGCTCCACTCCAGCCGGCCGCCACCGTTGTCGCGCGCGGCCTGGACCGAGAACGACATGTCGGACGCGGCCGTCTCGACGCCGAGTTCGGCAAAAAGACGGATCAGGTTCGGGTAGGTGCGGTCGTTGTAGACCAGGAAGCCGGTGTCGACGCCATGGGCGACGCGGGTGGTGTCGGTGGAGGAGCGTGGAAGCTCGATCGTTGCCGTATGGGCGTGACCACCGAAGTAGTCACTGGCTTCGAAGAGGGTGACGGCGGCCGCGTCGCGCAGTGAATGCGCTGCGGCCAATCCTGAGATGCCGGCGCCGATGACGGCGATGCGAGGGGGCCGCGTCATCGCGAAACCCCAACCCGGCTGGAAGACAAAAATGCTGCGAGGCGCCCCGACGCGAAGGAGGGAGGGAGGGAGGAGGAGAAGAATCGCCTCGGGATTTCGACCAGACGGCAGGCGCCCGGAAGACCTCGCAACATGAAAACTGCTGGGCAATCACTGCCCACGCAAGTTAGGAGCGCGACATCCGCGGCACGGTTCCCGCGCGTTTGGTAAACGTTTGTGACGCCGAGTTCACGATGATTTAGACGCATCGGTAAATAATATTACCGATTCGTTTTCTTGTGAACTGCTCAGTCTCAATTTGGCCCGAGCTGCTTCTCGATGACGTTCACGAAGCCGTTTTCATCGGGCGCCGTCATGCTCGACCACGCCTGCACGACCTTGCCGTCGCGCCCGATCAGGTACTTGTAGAAGTTCCACTTCGGCGTGGTGCCGGAGGCCTGTGCGAGCTGCTTGAACAGCGGGTTCGCCTCGGTGCCGCGCACAGAAGACTTGGCGAACATCGGGAATTTCACGCCGAAGGTGCTTTCGCAGAAGTCGGCAATTTCCTTGTTGGAGCCCGATTCCTGGGAGAAATCGTTGGACGGGAAGCCCAGCACCACGAGCCCGCGCGAGCGGTATTTCATGTCCAGCGACTCCAGCCCCTTGTATTGCGGAGTGAATCCGCAGAAGCTGGCCGTATTGACCACCAAAACCACCTTGCCGGAGTACTGGCACAAAGATTGGGGTTTTTCATCCTGCAGCCGCGGGAAGGTGTGTTGCAGGATCGCCGGGCATCCTGCGGCCTCTGTCGGAGCGGGCGCGGCGGACGCCGTCTGGGCGTGGGCGGGAAGGGTCGAAAAGAGGCTCGCCACGAGGGAAATCGCGGGGGCGCAGCGCCAGAGCGTCGACAATCGGAAGAGGGTTCGCATGGCGGGCTCCTGGGTCAAAAAGGGGGGTGTGCATCCGTGCCGCAACGGCGCACGTATTCGCATCATCGCGCGTCTGTCATGGTCGCGCCAAACTGGCCGACTAAAATCGGCGGCCATAGAAAGACATTGATGCTCTATCCGGAACTCTTCAGACAACTCGAATCCGTCCGCTGGGACATGGACAAGGACATTCCCTGGCAGTCGTTCGACGCTTCCTTGCTGTCGGAAGAGCAGGCGCAAACCATCAAGATGAATGCCATCACCGAGTGGGCGGCGCTGCCGGCCACCGAGATGTTCCTGCGCGACAACCGCCACGATAGCGATTTTTCCGCTTTCATGTCGATCTGGTTCTTCGAGGAGCAGAAGCACTCGCTGGTGCTCATGGAGTACCTGAAGCGCTTCAGCCCCAAGCACGCCCCCACCGAAGAAGAGCTGCACGAAGTGCGCTTCGACTTCGACCCGGCCCCGCCGCTCGAAACCCTCATGCTGCATTTCTGCGGCGAAATCCGCCTCAACCACTGGTACCGCCGTGCCGCCCAGTGGCACACCGAGCCGGTCATCAAGCACATCTACACCACGCTGAGCCAGGACGAAGCCCGCCACGGTGGCGCCTACCTGCGATACATGAAGCGCGCGATGGAAAAGTTCGGCGACGAGGCCCGTGCCGCGTTCACCAAGGTCGGCGTCCTGATGGCCAGCGCGCGGCGTACGGCGCAGGCCCTGCACCCGACCAACCTGCATGTCAGCAAGGCGCACTTCCCGCGCGACACCATCCAGAGCCGCATGCCCGATCCGGACTGGCTCGAGCACTGGCTCGACAAGCAGATCAAGTTCGATGCCGTCTGGGAAACCAAGGTTGGCGAACGCATCCTGCACAACCTGAGCCTGCTGATGAACCGCAGCTTCAAGACGGTCCAGGAACTGAACCGCTACCGTAAAGAGTTGGCGGCCACCCTGGGGCCCAAGCCCGAATACCAGGGCGCATAAAGAAAAACGCCCCGCACGCCGGGGCGTTCTTTTTTGGAGGACCCGTGTCACAAACCGGGGACGCCAACCGTCTAGCTCCCATGGACGACGCCACCCTCACCTTCGACCGCCACCGCCCTCGCCTGCAGGGCATCGCCTACCGGATGCTCGGCTCCATGGCCGAGGCCGAAGAGGTCGTGCAAGACGCCTGGCTGCGCTGGCATGAAGCCGCCAAAGACACCTTCGACAGCGCCGAAGCCTGGCTCGTGACCGTGGTCACGCGCCTGTCGATCGACCGGCTGCGCGCCGCCAAGGTCCAGCGCGAGCACTACATCGGCGCCTGGATGCCCGAGCCCATGCTGACCGAGGCTCCCGACACGCCCGAGCAACTGCTGGAGCGCGCCGACAACATCTCCGTCGCCTTCCTCGCCGTGCTGGAGCGCCTTGCGCCCGAGGCTCGCGCCGCTTTCCTGTTGCGCGAAGTGTTCGATGCCGACTACGACGAAGTCGCCCGCACCCTCGGCAAGACCGAGGCCGCCTGCCGCCAGCTCGTGCATCGCGCCAAGGTCCAGGTGCAGGAAGGGCGTCCGCGTTTCACCGTGCCGCGCGAAACCCACGAGCGCCTGCTGCGCGCCTTTGCCGACGCCGCCGCGCGCGGCAGCCTGCAAGACCTGAAGGCGCTGATGGCCGAGGACGTCGAACTCATCGGCGACGGCGGCGGCAAGGTGCAGACCTTCAGCAAGATCCTGCGCGGCAGCCAGCGCCTGGCACAGCTGTACTACTCGCTGTGGCGCCGCATGGGGCCAGCGGTGCGCATGGAAATGGTCGACATCAACGGCGAGCCGGGCATGCTGCGTTTTCTCGACGGCGAACTCGAATCGGCCCAGACCTTCGAGATCGAGAACGACCGCATCGTGCGCATCCGCGCGCAACGCAACCCCGACAAGCTGGCGCGCATCGCGCAGCTTTTTTCTTCGAAATAGTTCGCGCGGCGTGTCACAGGGCGCGTGGTTCGCCCGTCTTCAGTGGGTAGCAAGCAGATTTCATCGCAACCCACCTGGAGAAACCCATGAACACCACCGCACGCCTGAACTGGTTCAAGCTCGCCCCGAAGTCCTTCGAGGCCATCCTCGCCGTCAACACCACCATCGAGTCGAGCACGCTCGGCAAGGTGCTGGTCGACTTCGTCTTTGCCCGCGTCTCGCAGATCAACGGCTGCGCCTACTGCCTCGACATGCACGTGCGCGACCTGCGCAAGCAGGGCGAGGAGTGGCAGCGCATCAACAGCCTGCCCACCTGGCGCGAGGTGAGCTTTTTCAACGAGCGCGAACGCGCGGCGCTGGCCTGGGCCGAGTCGCTCACGCGCCTGGCCGACGACCATGACGAACGCGAAACCGAATTTGCCGCGCTGAAGGCCAATTTCAGCGACGTGGAAATTGCAGAACTCACCGTGGCGATCGCGCAGATCAACACCTGGAACCGCCTCAACGTCGGCATGCGCGTGCCGGTCGCGGTCAAGCCACTGGCCTGAACGGGCTTACCTGCGCTCCACCACCATCGGCGAGATGCGCAGGCTCTCGCGCAATTGAGCGACCGCCTCGCCGGCCGCATTGCGCGAGGCGAAAGGCCCGGCCTGCAATCTGTGCGTGCCGGCTTCGCTGAACACATGCAGCTGCGGCGCCAGCGAAGGCAGCCCGCGCGCGGCCTGGTTCAGCAGGCTCTGTGCACCGTCGCGTTCGCGAAAGGCACCGAGCTGCACCCAGAAGCCCGGCAACGCCAGGGGCTGCGCCGCGCCGACAGGCGGCGGTGACGCGGGCATTGCTTGCAGTGGGGCCAAGTCGCTCACCACGATGGCCTGCCGGGTCGGCGGAATGGAAGGCGGCGACTGTGCCGATTCCGGCTCGGCCCCTGGCGGCAGCGCCGCAGCCATCGGTGTCTGCGGCGCGACGGGCATCGTCGATGCCGGTGGCGGCATGTCGTCATTCACTGTCGCGACCGGCGCCGCGCGCACAGGAGCAGGTGCTTCAGCCGCTGCATACGCCGTCCCGGAATCCCGCCGCCATGCGCCCGTGCGGATGTCCTCGTTCGTGATCCGCTCGATCTCTACCGGCGCCACGCCGCGCAGCAGGTCGAGCTTGAGCGCGGCCGTGTAGCTCAGGTCGATGACGCGGCCGTCCACGAACGGACCGCGGTCGTTCACGCGCACGATCACCTCGCGCCCGTTGGCCGGGTTGCGCACGCGCACATAGCTCGGCAGCGGCAGCGTCTTGTGCGCGGCCGTCATGGCGTACATGTCGTAGGGCTCGCCACTCGAGGTCGACGCCGCGTGGAACTTGCGGCCATACCACGAGGCCAGTCCCGACTCGCGGAACGGCCGATCGTCGGTGAGCGGTGCATAGCCGCGACCCAGCACCGTGTAAGGTTTGCTGGTGCCGCCGCTGGTGCGGATGGGCTCGATGCGGGGCTCGGCATCGGGCACGCTGGCGAGGTCCGGCGGAATGTTGGTGCCGGGCCCGTCACGGCCGCTGGCCACACCGCCCCCGCTGCGCGGACCGCTTGCACAGCCGGCCAGAAGGACGGCGACAGCCACCGCACACGCAGCCAGCGCGGTGGTGGCGGGGGAGCGGGCGCCGTCAGCCAAATACCGCCTTCCACAGCGCCAGCATGGCCTCGCGCTCAGGGGCCAGTGCGGGCGGGGTGACCTGCGTCGGTTCTTCGTTCAGGCGTGCGCGATGCTGCACGCGGCGCAACTCGCGATAGGCCCGCGCCGCGCTGCGGCCCACGCCTTCGGGCAGCAGCCCTGCCAGTTCGGCGCGCAGCAGCAGCGCGATGTTGCCCACGTTCGGAATCAGCTCGGGATGCTCGCCCGACGACGACAGCACCAGAAACTGCACCGCGAACTCGGCATCGACCATGCCGCCGGGGCTGTGCTTCACGTCGAAGCGGTCGGCTTTCACCGGCCGCGCGCCGCGCAGCTTCTCGCGCATCGCGATGATCTCGGCCTTCAGCGCCTCGCGGTCGCGCGGCGACACCAGCACGGCCTCGCGCACCTGGTCGAAGCGCGCGCCCAGTTCGGCGCCGTGGTCTTCGCTGCCCAGCACGAAGCGCGCACGCGTCATGGCCTGGTGTTCCCAGGTCCATGCGGTATTGCTGCCGCGCCCGAGCTGGTATTTTTCGTAGGCCTCGAAGCTGGTGGTGAGCAGGCCCGAGTTGCCGTTGGGCCGCAGGGCAGTGTCGATCTCGAACAGGTCGCCCTCGCGTGTCTTCACCGTGAGCCAGTTGATGAGCTTGCGCACGTAGGCCGCATAGACCTCGCCGGCGCGTTCGTCGTCATCGTCGTAGACGAACACGATGTCGAGGTCGCTGCCGTAGCCCAACTCTTTTCCTCCCAATTTGCCGTAGCCGATGATCGCGAACTGAGGCACTTCGCGGTGCCGGTTGCGCACATGCGGCCAGCACCAGTGGGCGGTCACGCGCAGCGTGGTGTCGGCCAGCGCGCTCAGGTCGTCGGCCACCTGCTCGACGGTGATGCGGCCGTCCACGTCGCGCGCCAACGTGCGGAACACCTCGGCGTGGTGCGCGTGGCGCAGCAGGTTCAGCAGGCGCTCTTCGTCGGCCTCGCCGGTGCGGGTGAGCGATGCATGGCGCGCTTCGAGCTCGCGCTCGAACTCCGCGGCGACGAAGCGGCCCGACAGCATCTCGTCGCTCGCCAGCTCGTCGATCACGCCCGGGTGCTGCATCAGGTAGCGCGCCGGCCACTTGGCCGCGCCCAGCAGGCGCAGCAAGCGCTCCTGCACGGCCGGCCGTTCGACCAGCAGCGCGAGATAGCTTTCGCGGCGCATCAGCGGCTCGATCCAGTCGGCCCAGCGCATTGCGGCATCGACGTGGCGCGGCGTCTGCCCGGCGCCATCGCCGTCGGGCTCCTTGAGCCATTGGCCGGTGCGCTGCACCAGCTGGCGCAGCCGCCCGCGTGTTTCTTCGCGCAGGGCCAGCACGCGGGGCTGTTCGCACCAGTCGCGGATGCGCTCGGCGAACACCGGGGGCAGGTCGTCGAGCAGGTCGGCCAAATCGGCGGGCGCGGCGGTCTTCTTGCCGCTGCACTTGCCGTTGCAGGGCTTCTCGCCGCCGAGCAGCTTGTCGAACTCCTGCGCGACGAACTCGCGATGCGTGTCGAGCTGCGCGAGGAAGGGGCAGCAGTTGGCATAGCCCATGGTCTGGGCAATCCAGCGCAGGTCGTCGTCGGACACCGGCAGCACATGGGTCTGCTGGTCGTCGAGGTATTGAATGCGGTGCTCGACGCGGCGCAGGAACTTATAGGCCGCGGCCAGCGCATCGGCCGTTTCCTGCGGCATGAGGTTGGCGCGCGCCAGGCGTTGCAGCGCATCGAGCGTGGGCCGCGTGCGCAGTTCAGGGAACTGGCCGCCGCGCACCACCTGCAGCAGCTGCACGGTGAACTCGATCTCGCGGATGCCGCCGCGCGACAGCTTCACGTCGTTCGCGCGCTCGGGCCGCCCGGCGCTGCGGCGCGCCGACTGCTCGCGGATCTGCCGGTGCAGCACGCGCAGCGAATCGAACACGCTGTAGTCGAGATAGCGACGGAACACAAAAGGGAGCACCGCGCCGCGCAGCCCCTGGGCCTGACCCGCGAGCACGATGTCTCGCGGTGCCACCACCCGGCTCTTCATCCAGGCGAAGCGCTCCCATTCGCGGCCCTGCACCTGGAAATACTCTTCGAGCGCATCGAGCGAGACCACGCTCGGGCCCGAGTTGCCGTTGGGCCGCAGAGCCAGGTCGACGCGGAACACGAAGCCGTGCTCGGTGGTATCACCCACCAGCGCATAGATGCGCTTCACGGCGCGCGAGAAGTACTCCTGGTTGGCCAGCCGGCCGCGCCCGTCGGCGTCGCCCTTGGTCTCGCCGTCCACGTCGTAGAGGTAGATCAGGTCGATGTCGCTCGACACGTTGAGCTCGCGCGCACCCAGCTTGCCCATGCCCACGATCCACAGCTGCGCGCGCTGGCCCTCGGGCCCGAGCGGGGCGCCGTGCACTGCGTCGAGTTCGTGGCATGCGTCCTGGCACGCAATATCGAGTGCCAATTCGGCCAGCTCGGTGACGGCGGTGGTCACCACGGCCAGCGGCGCCTGCTCGTCGCAATCAAGCGTTACAAGCCGCTCCATCACGAGCTGCCGCACAATTCGCAGTGCATCGCCAACGCTGTCCCCACGCTGGCGCAATGCCTCGTAAGCCACCGTCATCGACTCGCGCCGCGGCGCACCAAGGGGAAGCAATGAAAGCTCGGCCGCATACCTGCGACGCAGGCGCTGCACGAAGCGTGAGTAAGAAGAGAGCGCGCTGCGCGTTGAAGTGGCTGGCAACTGGTTCACACTGATGCTGGTTTCCGTGGAACCCCTCTGAATGCTGGCGGTCATAATTCCCGACACAGCGCGATCCTCAATGAACGACACGGCGTCTACCCCTTCACGTCTGCTCAAAATCACCGCTGTGACGGCGCGCTGGCTGCTGGGTCTGTTGATCGCTGCATGGCTTCTGCTGGCGCTGTCAGTCGTTGTCCTACACGCGTGGATTGTGCCGCGAATCGGCGATTTTCGCGGCGCACTGGAGGCACAGGCTAGCAAGGCCATCGGCGTGCCGGTACGCATCGGATCGATCACCGCCCGCTCCGAAGGGCTTTTCCCGGCCTTCGAATTGCGCGACGTGGTGCTCCAGGATGCAGACAAGCGAGAGGCGCTGCGCCTCGTGCGCGTGGTGGCCAGCGTGTCGCCGCGCTCGCTTTGGCGGCTCAACTTCGAGCAGCTCTACGTGGAGGGCCCGGAGCTCGACGTGCGCCGCGACACTCAGGGAAAACTCCATGTGGCTGGATTGCACATGGCGACCGATACGACCGGAGAGACCCGCGGTGCCGACTGGTTTTTCGCCCAGCGCGAGCTGGTCATCGAAGGCGGCACCGTGCGCTGGACCGACGAGCAGCGCCAGGCCGAACCCCTGCTGCTGACCGACGTGCGCTTCGTCGCGCGCAACAGCGCCCGGCGCCATAGCCTGCGGCTCGACGCCACGCCGCCGGCCGGCTGGGGCCAGCGCTTCACCCTGCGCGGCCAGTTCCGCCAGCCGCTGCTGTCCATGCGCAGCGGCCACTGGCAGACCTGGGACGGCCAGCTCTATGCCGACTTGCCCTACATCGACGTCACCCGGCTCGGCCAGTACGTCTCGCTCGACGCCCGCATCCGCCAGGGCAACGGCGCGCTGCGCTTGTGGGCCGACGTCGACGACGGCCAGGTCGTTGGCGGCGCGATCGACCTGGGGCTCGACAAGGTCGACGTCTCGCTCGACAAGGGCCTGCCGCCGCTGGTGCTGAACGCCGTCACCGGTCGTCTCGCGGGGCGGCTCTCCGAGGAAACGCTCGAGTTCTCGACCACCGCGCTGCAGTTCGACACCAGCGACGGCCTGCGCTGGCCCGGCGGCAACCTGTGGCTGCAGCACACGCCGAACAGGGGCCGCACGCCCGAGCACGGCGCGCTGCGCGCCGACCGCCTCGACCTGGCCGCGCTCGCCCTCATCGCAGACCGGCTGCCGCTGGGCGACGCTACGCACCGCGTGCTCGACGCCTATGCGCCGCGCGGCCTCGTCGAGCACGTCGACCTGAACTGGCAGGGCTCGCTGGGTGCGCCCAGCCGCTACCAGGCAAAGGGCCGCGTCAGCGGCCTGCGCATTGCCTCGCAGCCCGGCGCGGCGGATGAGGCGGCGGGCCCGCCCGCGGCGGCGGCTTCGGCACCATCGGCGACCACTGCTGCTGCGGCCACCCCGCCCAGGGTCCACGCCGGCACCCCCGGCCTGAGCGGCGCCACGATCGACTTCGACGCCACCCACACCGGCGGCACCGCCACGCTCGCCATTGCAAAGGGCACGCTCGAATTCCCGGGCGTGTTCGAGGAGCCGGTCATTCCCATCGACCGGCTCTCGACGCAGCTGCAATGGAAGCTCGACAACGGCAACGCGCAGCTGCAGATGTCCAAGCTGAGCTTCGCCAACGCCGACGCCGAGGGCGACGCCCAGGCCAGCTGGCGCACCAGCGACCCGGCCACATCGAGCAGCAAGGCCCGCTTTCCCGGCGTGCTCGACCTGCAGGGCAAGCTGACCCGCGCCGACGGCACGCGCGTGTTCCGCTACCTGCCGCTCGACATCCCCCAGCACACGCGCGACTACGTGCGCGAAGCCGTCACCAAGGGCGTTGCCAGCAGCGTCGACTTCCGCGTGCGCGGCGACCTGCACGACATGCCGTTCAAGGACCCGAAGCAGGGCGATTTCCGCATCGTTGCCAAGGTGGCGGACGTCAACTACGCCTACGCGCCGCCGTCCATCGCAGCGCCGCCGCGCAACGGCGTGCCCGCCCCGGTGTGGCCGCCGCTCACCGGCCTTTCGGGTGAACTGGTGTTCGAGCGCGACAGCATGCTGGTGCGCAACGCGCGCGGTCGCCTGGTCGGCGCCACCGGCGTCGAGGTGACCAAGGGCGAAGCGCAGATCCCCGAGCTGTCGCACCACGCGCAAGTGCTGCGCGTCGACGTGCAGGCCAAGGGCCCGCTCGGCGAGGTGCTGCGCGCGGGTGCACCGCTGGCAGGCGAAACCGGCGAGATCATGCGCACCGCGCGCGCCACCGGCTCGGCCGACTACAAGCTGCACCTCGAACTGCCCCTTGCGGCCATGGAGAACGCCAAGGTGCAGGCCACGGTCGTGCTGGCCGACAACGAGCTGCAGGTCGTGCCCGAGGCGCCTTCGTTCACGCAGGCCAAGGGCACGGTCAGCTTCACCGAAACCGGCTTCTCGCTGGCCGGCGTGCAGGCCAGGCTGCTGGGCGGCGACATCCGCGTCGAAGGCCGGGGCCGCTTCAGCGGTCCCAACCGAGAAGTCGCCCTGAAGGCGCAGGGCACGGCCACCGCCGAGGGCCTGCGCGGCGCGCGCGAGATCGACTGGCTCGCCCGCCTCGCGAAGAACTCGACCGGCAGCACGCCCTACGCGGCCACCTTCTCGGTGCGCGACGGCACACCCGAGTTCTCGCTCACCAGCAGCCTGCAGGGCCTGGCGCTGCAACTGCCGCCGCCGCTCGTGAAGACGGCCGAAGAGCAGATGCCGCTGCGCATCGAGAAGAAGGTGCTCGCGCGCGAAACCCGCCAGGGCACGAGCGTTGCCACGCAGGACCAGCTCTCGCTCGACCTCGGCCGCGTCGGCGCCGTCCAGTACGTGCGCGATCTCGTCGGCAACGAGGCGCGCGTGCAGCGCGGCAGCATCGGCGTTGGCCTTGCGCAGGGCGAGACGGCCAGCCTGCCCGACAAGGGCGTGTTCGCGAATATCAACGTCGCCAAGCTCGACATGGCCGCATGGCAGGCGCTGATCGGCGACGCCGCCAGCACCGGCACCGAGGCCGCGGAGCGGGCCGACGATCCGTCGCAGGCCTACCTGCCCACGCGCATCGCGGTGCGCGCGCAGCAGCTCGGCATTGCAGGCCGCACGCTGCACAACGTGGTGCTCGGCGGCACGCGCGAAGGCGCCGTCTGGCGAGCCAACATCGACGCCACCGAACTCAGCGGCTATGCCGAATACCGCCACACGCAGGCCGGGCGGCTCTATGCGCGGCTCGCGCGGCTGAAGATCGCGCCGGCCGAGGCCACGCAGGTCGAGGCCCTGCTCGACGAGCAGCCCGGCACCCTGCCGGCCCTGGACATCGTGATCGACGACTTCGAGCTGCTCGGCAAGCGCCTCGGCCGCGCCGAGATCGACGCCGTCAACCGTGGCGGTGCGGGCCGCGAATGGGCGCTCAACAAGCTGGTCTTCACCATGCCCGAGGCCAGCTTCGCGGCCAAGGGCAGCTGGGCCGCGGTGCCCGGCGCCGCGGCCGGCCAGCGCCGCACCGCCATGACCTTCAAGCTCGAGATCGCCGACGCCGGCGAACTGCTCACGCGCTTCGGCATGCCGGGCGTGCTGGCGCGCGGCCGCGGGCGGCTCGAAGGCGACGTCAACTGGCGCGGCTCGCCGTTCTCGCTCGACTACCCAAGCCTGGGCGGGCAACTGCAGGTCGACGTGGAACAAGGCCAGTTCCTCAAGGCCGACCCGGGCCTGGCCAAGCTGCTCGGCGTGCTGAGCCTGCAGGCGCTGCCGAGGCGGCTCACGCTCGACTTTCGCGATGTCTTCAGCCAGGGCTTCGCCTTCGACTTCATCCGCGGCGACGCGAAGATCAACAAGGGCATCGCCAGCACCAACAACCTACAGATGAAGGGCGTCAACGCCGCCGCGCTGATGGACGGCTCGGCCGATATCGTGCGCGAGACGCAGAACCTGCGCGTGGTGGTGGTGCCCGAGATCAATGCTGGCACGGCCGCGCTCGTGGCCACCGCCATCAACCCCGCCATCGGCCTGGGCACATTCCTGGCCCAATGGGTGCTGAGCAAGCCGCTCGCGGCGGCGGCCACGCAGGAGTTCCACGTCGAGGGCACGTGGGCCGACCCCAAAATAGCGAAGGTGCCGCGTACTCTGCAGCTGTTGCCCCAGAGCATTCCAACCATCCCTGGCCTGCCGAGCTCCTCGGCCGCAGACGAAGGCAAGAAAACGGAGACCAAGCAATGAAAGTCGCAGCCATCCAGATGGTGTCGGCCATCGCCCGTGAAGCCAATCTGGCGCGCGCCCATGACCTGCTCGCGCAGGCGGCCGCGGCCGGCGCCGAACTTGCCGTGCTGCCCGAGTACTTCTGCATGATGGGCGCGCGAGACACTGACAAGCTCGGCCTTCGCGAGACCGCCGGCGCGGGCGCGGTGCAGGGCTTCCTGGCCGACGCGGCGCGCGAGTTCGGCCTGTGGATCGTCGGCGGCACGCTGCCCATCGAGAGCACCGATGCCGAGCACGTGTTCAACAGCTCGTTGGCCTTCTCGCCCGAAGGTCGGTGCGTGGCGCGCTACGACAAGATCCATCTCTTCTTCTTCGACAACGGCACCGAGCGCTACGACGAGCGCCGCGTCATCGCGCCGGGCAAGGAGCCCGTGGTGTTCGACCTGCCCTCGCGCGACGGCCATAGCTGGCGCGTGGGCATGAGCGTGTGCTACGACCTGCGCTTTCCCGAGCTGTACCGCGCGCTCGCCAAGCAGGGCGCCGACCTGCTGCTGGTGCCCAGCGCCTTCACGCGCACTACCGGCGCGGCGCACTGGGAGGTGCTGCTGCGCGCCCGCGCCATCGAGAACCTGGCCTGGGTGGTCGCGCCCGCGCAGGGTGGCACGCATGAGAACGGCCGCCACACCTGGGGCCAGTCGCTGGTGATCGACCCCTGGGGCACGGTGGTGGCGCAGCAGGCCAGCGAAGAGGGCGTGGTGCTGTTCGACATCGATGCCACACAGGTCGAGCGCACGCGAACCCAACTGCCCGTGCTCTCGCACTGCGTTCTCTAGCAATGTCCGATGCGCTGCTGACCGTCGCACCGCAGCGGTGGGCGCTGCTGGCGTACGCGCGGCTGCGCTCGCTGTGGCAGCGCTGGTTCTTGTGGCTGCTGCTCGCGGTGCTGGTGTCGGTGCTGCTGGTCACGGTGGTGTGGCTCGCGGGGCGGCATGAGGTCGAGCAGGTGCAGGCGGCGCTCGACCGCGACACCGCCGATGCGGTCTCCGACCTGCGCAGCGGCTTCCAGCGCAATGCGCAGAGCCTGCGCGCCACGCAGGCACCGGGTGTCGACCGCGCGCAATGGTCCGATGTGGCGGCCGCGCTGCTGCGCGAGCACCGCGAATGGCTGCGGCTCGAATGGCGCGACGCCGCGCTGCGCCCGCAGCAGGCCGTCAACACGCCCTATCGCATGCGCATCCTCGACGAGGAAAGCCGCGGGGCCGAGCAGTCCGACGTGACGCTGGCCTGCGCCGCCGCGCGCAAGCTCGGCGCGCCGGCGTACTCGCCGAGCCACTACGTGCCGATTGCCGGTGGTGGCGGCATCGAGGTGATGGAGCTGTGCGTGCCCATCGATGCCGGGGGCTATCTCGTGGCCAGCTACTCGCTGCGCGACGCACTGATCGAACTGGTCGGCCCCACGCTCACGCGCGGCCAGGAAGTGGCCTTCACCGAGGCCGACGGTACGCGGCTGGTGGCGCTCGGCACCTCGCGGCGCACCGGCACGCGCGTGTTCACCTCGCAGCAGCTCATCGACCTGCCGGGCACCGCGCTGATGCTGCGCGTCGACGGCTGGCGCGCCGCGCCCGACCTGTTTCCGAACATGCTCACGGCGCTGGTCACGGCGATCTCCATCGCACTGGTGTCGGTGCTGGTGCTGCTCGCGCGCGACACGCGCCGCCGCCTGCGCGCCGAGCGCGACCTGGCCGACGCGCTCGCCTTTCGCAAGGCGATGGAAGACTCGGTCATCACAGGCCTGCGTGCGCGCGACCTGCAGGGCCGCATCACCTATGTGAACCCAGCCTTCTGCGAGATGGTCGGCTTCAGCCCCGAAGAGCTCATGGCGGACAACGCCGATGCCCCCTATTGGCCCACCGAACTGGCCCACGAATACCAGCAGCGGCAGGCGCGACGCCTTGCGGGCGGCATGCCGCCGCGCGAAGGCTTCGAGTCGGTCTTCATGCGCAAGGACGGCACGCGCTTTCCGGTGCTGATCTTCGAGGCGCCGCTGATCAACGCACACAAGGTGCAGACCGGCTGGATGAGCGCGTTCATCGACGTGAGCGAGCAGCGCCGCATCGAAGAGCTTTCGCGCGCCAGCCAGGAGCGCCTGCAGGCCAGCGCGCGGCTTGCCACGGTGGGCGAGATGGCCTCGCTGCTGAGCCACGAGCTCACACAGCCGCTGGCCGCCATAGCCAGCTATGCGAGCGGTTCGCTCAACCTGCTCGGGCCGCACGCCAAGGGCGATCAGGGCGAGGTGGCGATGGCGGTGAGGCGCATCGCCGAGCAGGCCGACCGCGCGGGCCAGGTCATCCGTAGCGTGCACGACTTCGTGCGCCGACGTGACCGCACGCGCGAGGCCGTGGCGCCGCAGGCGCTGATCGACGCGGTGCTGCCGCTGGTGCGGCTGCAGGCACGCAAGCTCGGCGTGATCATCGAGGTGGTGCTGGAAGACCGCCTGCCTGCGGCCATGTGCGACCGCACGCTGGTCGAGCAGGTGCTGCTGAACCTTGCGCGCAATGCGATGCAGGCCATGGACGGCCCCGACAATGTCGGCAGCCGCGTGCTGCGGCTGCGCGTGGCGCGCGCCAACGCGATGGGCGCCGCGGTGCAGGAAGACGGCCGGCGCTGGCTCGAGTTCTCGGTGGCAGACCTGGGCAGCGGCATCAGCGAGGAAGTTGCCGAACGGCTCTTTACGCCCTTCTTCACCACACGCGCCGATGGCATGGGGCTCGGCCTCAGCCTGTGCCGCACGGTGGTGGAGCAACATGGCGGGGCGCTGGTGTTCGAGCCGAACAAGCCGCGCGGCACCGTGTTCAGATTCACGCTGCCGGCCGCGGGCTGACGGCGCTTTCAACAATCAAACAATCTTCTGCTGGATCTCACCGCATGCAACCGCTGATCGATGGCTTGATCTTTATCGTGGACGACGACGCCAGCGTGCGCGAGGCACTGGCCTGGCTGCTGCGTTCGCGGCGCCTGGCCAGCGAGCACTTCGCAAGTGCCGAGGCCTTCGAGCAGTTTCTCGACCAGGGCCCGCTGCCCGAGCAACCGCTGTGTCTGCTGCTCGACGTGCGCATGCCCGGCACCAGCGGACTGGTGCTGTTCGACCGGCTGGCCGAGCGCGGCCTGCTGCCTGCGATGCCGGTGATCTTTCTCACGGGCCATGCCGACGTGCCGACGGCCGTCGATGCGGTCAAGCGCGGTGCCTTCGATTTCTGCGAGAAGCCGTTCTCGGACAACGCGCTGGTCGACCGCATCGAGCATGCGTTGAATGCGTCGCTGCAGGCGCTGGAAGTGCAGCGCGTGCGGCGCGGGCTGGCTGAGCGCATCGGCGAGCTGACCGACCGCGAGCGCGACGTGATGCGGCTGGTGATCGAGGGCCTGCCCAACAAGCTCATCGCCGACCAGCTAGCGATCAGCGTGCGCACGGTGGAAGTCCACCGCGCGCGCGTGTTCGACAAGATGGAAGTGAAGTCGGCGGTGGAGCTGGCCAACCGACTTCGGGATCTCTAGAAGATCAGGCCTTTTCCGCGACGAAGATTTCGACGCGGCGGTTCTGGGCACGGCCTGCTGCCGTGCCGTTGTCGGCCAGAGGCTCGCGCGAGCCGCGGCCGTCGGTGGTGATGACCGTGGTCGACACGCCGCGGCCCACCAGGTGGTTGCGCACGCTGTCAGCGCGGCTCACCGAGAGGCGTTCGTTGCCTTCTTCGCTGCCCGTGTTGTCGGTATGGCCGACCACGCGCACGCTGGCGGCGGTGGCGTTCTTCAGGCCTTCGGCGACCTTGTCGAGCACCTGTGCCAGGTTGCGCTTGACGTTGGCGCGGCCGGTGTCGAACGACAGCTCGTTCGGGATCACCACGTGCAGCTGGTTGTCGGCGGTCTGCTCGATCACCACGCCCGTGCCCTTGGTCGAGGCTTCGAGGTCGGTCTTCAGTGCGGCCAAGCGAGCCGTCCAGCTGTTGGCTGGCGCAGCCGGGGCAGCAGCCGGAGCGGCGGCTGCCGGCGGCGGCGACTGCGAAGCGCAGCCCGCAATAAAAAGCAAAGCGGCCGCAGCCGCACTAGCAACAACAAACTTCCTCATGAATTTCCCTCTCTATGGACCAATGGAACGGTAGTGGTGGGAACCGGCCTTTCAGCGCGGCCGGTTTCCCGGGGTGGTGAACGCTCAGCCCTGCGGCGCGCGCTCGCCCACGTAGATTTCGACGCGGCGGTTCTGTGCCCGGCCCCCATCGCTGTTGTTGTCGGCAATCGGTTCGCGCGAGCCGCGGCCCTCGATGCGGAAGGCTGCTGCGTTCACGCCGCGCGCCACCAGGTAGTCGCGCGTGCTGGTGGCACGCTCGACCGACAGCGGGTTGTTGATGGCGTCGGAGCCGGTGCTGTCGGTGTGGCCGATGATGCGCACCTCGGCGTTCGGGTTGTTGCGCAGGCCGTTCGCGAACTGGTCGAGCACCGGCGCGAAATTCGACTTGATGTTGGCGCGGCCCACGTCGAAGGACACGTCGCTCGGGATCTGCAGCTTCAGCTCGTTGTTCGGCGTCTGCGTCACGGCGATGCCGGTGCCCTGCGTGGCGGCTTCCATCTGGCGCTTCTGGTTTTCCATGCGCTGCGACCACAGGTAGCCGCCGAGCGCGCCGGCTGCCGCGCCGAGCACCGCACCCGTACCGATGGCACCGCGGTTGCCGCCCGTGGCCGAGCCGATGGCGGCGCCGCCGAGTGCGCCGATGCCGGCGCCGATGCCGGTGTTGCGCTGCGTGTCGGTCATGCCGCCGGCGCAGCCGGACAGGATGAGCGCTGTGGCAGTGGTGGCGAGTACAAACTTTTTCATGGCGATCCCTTTCTAGGTTGAATCAGGCGGGCCACAGCTTAGCTTCCGGGCGTACGCGATGGTACGGGTTCAAAGCCCCACGGAAAATAAGAAAAGTTTCGCCATAGCGCATGAATGCTACGATGATTGCTACTAAAGTAATAGCGATGGGGTAGTTGTCCGACACGGCGGCGCGGCGCGGGACTGCACAAGCAATTCACGTTTCCGGCGGCGGCTTCCGATCGGTGGCGTCGCGGCCGGCTTCGGGCTCGTCGTCGTCATGCAATTCACCCTTGTTGCGGCCGGAAAACATGGTCCACCAGATGATCAAGATGAACACGAGTCCCGCGGCGAGGGCTTCAAGCAGAATCAAACCCATGAGAAATGGACTCCAGTGGCTGGTCGGGCTTGTGATCGTAGCAACGCTCGCCGCCTGTTCCACCGGCCCGCGCGCGCCCGAGGCCCCCACCCGCCCCCCCGCCACCCAGCCGCGCGACCTCGGTCCGCTCACCGGCTCGCTCGCGCACCCCAAGAGCCGCTGGGTGCCGGTCGGGTGGGGCGAACTGCCCGGCTTCGGCGAAGACCCGCTGCACGAAGCGTGGATTGCGCTGCTGGCGAATTGCTCGCGTCCCAACGCCGCCTTCGCGCCGCTGTGCCGCGACGTGCGCCAGCTGACCATTGCCACCCCCGAAGAGCAGCGCCAGTGGATGACCGACCGGCTGCAGCCCTACCGCATCGAGGCGCTCAATGGCCAGACCGAAGGCAAGCTCACCAGCTACTACGAGCCGGTGTACGAGGCCTCGCGCGTGCCCAGCGCCACCTTCAACGTGCCGATCTACCAGGCCCCCGACGGCCTGGTGCCGCGCCGCCCCTGGTACACGCGCCAGGAGATCGAGACCCTGCCCGAAGCCCAGGCCGCGCTGCGTGGCCGTGAGATCGCATGGATGGCCGACCCCATCGACGCGCTGATGCTGCACATCCAGGGCTCCGGGCGCTTGCGCATCACCGAGGCCAACGGCTACCAGCACACCGTGCGCGTGGCCTTTTCTGCCACCAACGAGCAGCCCTACCGCAGCGTGCAGCAATGGCTGATGAGCCAGGGCGTGAGCAAAATCGGCAAGTGGCCCGACGACACAAAAGCCTGGGCCGCGCAGAACCCGCAGCGCGTGACGCAGCTGATGTGGAGCAACCCGCGCTACGTGTTCTTCCGCGAAGAGACGATGAGCGAGGTCGACGCCGCCTTCGGCCCGCGCGGCGCCCAGGGCGTGCCGCTCACGGCTGGCCGCTCCATCGCGGTCGACCGCGAGAGCATCCCGTACGGCACCCCGGTGTGGCTGGCGTCCAACGGACCGGCGGCGCAACTGCAGAAACTGGTGGTGGCGCAGGACACCGGCAGCGCCATCCTCGGCGCCGTGCGCGCCGACTACTTCGCGGGCACCGGCGCCGATGCGGGCAGGCTTGCGGCGAGCATGAACCAGCCGCTGCGCCTGTGGGCACTGTGGCCACGGCAACTGCCTGCGCCGTAATGTGGGAGGCCGTCAGGTGGATCAAATCAACCTGACGGGAAGCTGAGCGTTTCATCGGGTCGTCATACGAAGTGCCTAACTTCGCGGGCTGGTTTCTCCCCCAACCCACGAAGAAAGACATTGCGCATGACCGCAAATACCCGCACCGACGATCTCTCGGTGGACCTCGACGACATCGGCACGAACCCCACGTCGAACCCCTCGTTCACCGACCTGATCGCCTCGCGCCTGAGCCGCCGCCATCTGTTCGGCCTGGGCGTTGGCACTGCCGGTACCGCGCTGCTCCAGGCATGCGGCGGTGGTGGTGGCGGTGGCACCAGCTTCCCGGTCCTGCCCCCGGCTCCGGCCCCCGCGCCTCCCGCGCCGTCGCCCGCTCCTTCCCCCGCTCCGATGAAGCTCGGCTTCAATGCCGTCGCAAAGAGCCTCGCCGACGTCGTGACCGTGCCCGCCGGCTACACCGCCAGCGTGCTGTACCGCCTGGGCGACCCGATCGCCTCGGGTGTCGCTGACTACAAGAACGACGGCACCGACGACGCCACCACCTACGACCGCCGCGCCGGCGACCACCACGACGGCATGACCTTCTTCGGCATGAACGCGTCGAACAAGTGGGACGCCGTCAACGCCTCGCGCGGCATGCTCGTGATGAACCACGAGGCCATCACGCCGCTGTTCCTGCACCCCACCGGCCAGACCATCACCGGCACCGGCAATGCAGCCGTGCGTACCGTCGCCGACGAAGTGCTGCGCGAGTTCTACCTGCACGGCGTGAGCGCGATCGAGGTCAACAAGAGCGGCAGCACCTGGAGCTACAAGAAGGATTCGAGCCTCAACCGCCGTGTCCACACGCTGACCGAGATGGCCTTCTCGGGCCCGGCCGCCAAGACTGACTACCTGAAGACCAAGTACTCAACCGACGGCAGCAAGACCCGCGGCACGCTCAACAACTGCGCCAACGGCACCACGCCGTGGGGCACGTACCTGACCTGCGAAGAGAACTGGGCCGGCTACTTCCGCCGCATCACTGCCAACGACAACGTCAACCGCAGCGACAAGGAAAAGGCTTCCTTCAGCCGCTACGGCGTCGCAGGCACCGGCCGCGAGCTCTGGGCCACCGTCACGCCCGACACCACCGACAACCTGTATGGCCGCTGGAACACCGAAGTCGTCGTCGTTGGCGGCACCGCGACCGACGACTTCCGCAACGGCTCCAACACCTACGGCTGGGTGGTCGAGATCGATCCGTTCGCTCCCACGAGCACGCCTAAGAAGCGCACCGCGCTCGGCCGCTTCGGCCATGAAGGCGCCTGCCTCGGCCCGGTCGTGGTCGGCAAGCCCCTCGTCTGGTACATGGGTGACGACTCGCAGAACGAGTACCTCTACAAGTTCGTGTCCACCAAGAAATGGGACGCGGCCGACATCGGCGGCGGCATTGCTGCCGGTGACAAGTACATGGACGACGGCAAGCTCTACGTCGCCAAATTCAAGGCCGACGGCGCGGGCGACTGGCTCGAACTGAAGCTCGGTGTCAACAACATCACCTCGGGCTACGCCGGCTATGCATTCGCCGATGCGGCTGATGTCGTGATCAACGTGCGCCACGCAGCCGATGCGGCCGGCGCCACGAAGATGGACCGCCCGGAATGGACGGCCGTCAACCCGAAGAACGGCGAGGTGTACCTCACCCTCACCAACAACTCGGCACGTCCGGTCACTGGCACCGACGCGGCCAACCCGCGTTCGTACAACGACCCGAAGAACGGCGTCGATCAGAAGGGCAACCCGAACGGCCACATCATCCGTTTCGCGGATGCCGGTGGCGACCCCGCTGCAGTCACCTTCAAGTGGGACGTGTACCTGTTCGGCGCGCGCTCGACCGCGTCGGCCGACGTGAACCTGTCCGCCCTTGGCGCCGACAACGACTTCTCCAGCCCTGACGGCATGTGGTTCAGCCAAGCCGCGCCCGGCCTGCTGTGGATCGAGACCGACGACGGCAAGTACACCGACGTGACCAACTGCATGCTGCTCGGCGCCCTGCCGGGCAAGGTCGGCGACGGCGCTGCGAAGACCATCACCAACGTCGATGGCAGCACCACCGCCACGCAGGCCACCTTCGTCGGCAAGGCTCCGGGCACCGACGGCCTGCGCCGCTTCCTCGTTGGCCCGGTGGATTGCGAAATCACCGGCATTGCCGAATCGGGCGACGGCCGTGCGCTGTTCGTGAACATCCAGCACCCGGGTGAGAACACGGCCAAGGCCAACATCAGCGATCCGACGAAGTTCCTCAGCCACTGGCCGCAGGGCGGCACCGCCCGCCCGCGCTCGGCGACCGTGGTCATCACGAAGGACGACGGCGGCCTGATCGGTCTCTGATCGATCTTTTCGAGCGTTCCTACAACGGCGCTGCTGGCAACGGCAGCGCCGTTTTGTATCTGACCTGCTTGAGCGCAAAGCTCGAGCGGATCTTCTCGATCCCCGGAATCGGCGTGAGCTGTTCCAGGATGAACTTCTCCAGCGCCGCCATGTCGGCCACCGCGATGCGGATCAGGTAGTCGCTGTCGCCCGTCATCAGGTAGCACTCCATCACCTCGTCGTGCTCGGCGATGCGTTGCTCGAAGTCGGCGAGCGACTGCTTGCTCTGCGTCGTGAGGCTGATCGAGATGAACACGTTGAGCCCCAGGCCCAAGGCCTTCGCGCTGACGAGCGCCACGTAGCGGTCGATTACGCCATTCGCTTCGAGCACCTTCACGCGCGCCAGACACGGCGACGGCGACAGGTGCACGCGCCGCGCCAGTTCCACGTTCGACAGCGCGCCGTCACGCTGCAGCTCGTCCAGAATGCGCAGGTCGATGGCGTCGAGTTGCATGAAATGCTTTGAAATCAAGAAGTGGCGGAATTTTATGCTGCGAGGCTGGCGTGGGATTGCCCGCGCCAGTAGCTAATTTTCCGCAAGGCGGCCTAAAGTGCCGGTATGAACGCCCCGATTTCCGCCGACCAGATGCGCGCCTTGCTGCTCGACCCGCAGCTTTCGCACGACCCCGATCCCGCCGAGACCGCCGAATGGCGCGACGCCTTCGTGGCGCTGGCGCAAACGCAGGGGCCGCAGCGCGCCAGGCAGATGCTGGTCGAGCTGGCCCGTCTCGCGCGGCAGCAGCGCATCGGCTGGCAGCCCGAACTCGCGACGCCGTACGTCAACACCATCGCCGCGGAAGACCAGCCGCCGTTCCCGGGCGACCTTGCCATCGAGGAAAAGCTCGCCTCGCTCATGCGCTGGAACGCGCTCGCAATGGTGGCCAAGGCCAACCAGGCGTATGGCGAACTCGGCGGCCACATCGCCAGCTATGCGAGCGCGGCCGACCTGTTCGAAACCGGCTTCAATCACTTCTTCCATGCGCGCAGCGAGCAGCATCGCGGCGACCTCGTGTTCTTCCAGCCGCACAGCGCCCCGGGCGTCTATGCGCGGGCTTACCTCGAAGGCCGCCTCAGCGAAGAAGACCTGAAGCACTACCGCCAGGAGCTCACCGCTCCCGCCTTCGTCGACGGCAGCGGCGCGCGCGGCCTGTGCAGCTATCCGCACCCGTATCTGATGCCGGACTTCTGGCAGTTCCCCACCGGCTCGATGGGCATCGGCCCCATCAGCTCGATCTATCACGCGCGCTTCATGCGCTACCTCACGCACCGCAACCTGCTGAACTGCGAAGGCCGCAAGGTGTGGGGCGTGTTCGGCGACGGCGAGATGGACGAGCCCGAATCGATGAGCGCGCTGACGCTCGCCGCGCGCGAGAAGCTCGACAACCTCGTGTGGGTCGTCAACTGCAACCTGCAGCGCCTCGATGGCCCGGTGCGCGGCAACGGCCGCATCATCGACGAGCTCGAAAAGCTCTTCGCGGGCGCCGGCTGGAACGTCATCAAGCTCGTGTGGGGCAGCGACTGGGACGGCCTCTTCGCGCAGGACACGAGCGGCGCGCTGGCCCGCGTGTTCGCCAACACCGTCGACGGCCAGATGCAGACCTTCGCCGCGAAAGACGGCCGCTTCAACCGCGACAACTTCTTCGGCCAGAACCCCGAACTCGCGCGCCTGGCCGAAGGCATGACCGACGAGCAGATTGACCGCCTCAAGCGCGGCGGCCACGACCTCGTGAAGATCCATGCCGCTTATGCGGCGGCGACCAAGCACAAGGGCCAGCCCACCGTGATCCTCGCCCACACCAAGAAGGGCTACGGCATGGGCAGCGCCGCGCAGGGCAAGATGACCACGCACTCGCACAAGAAGATGGGCGACGTGGACCTCATCGAATTCCGCGACCGCTTCAACCTGCCGCTGACCGATGCGCAGGCCACCGCGATGGACTTCTACCGCCCGGCCGAAGACAGCGCCGAGATGCGCTACCTGCGCCAGCACCGCGAATCGCTCGGCGGCGCCATGCCGCGCCGCGAGACCGCCTGCGCCGTGGTGGCCAAGCCCGACATCGCGAGCTACGCGCAGTTCGCCACCGCCGCCGCCGGCAAGGAAATGAGCACCACCATGGCCTTCGTGCGCATGCTGGGCAACCTCATGAAGGATCAGGCCCTGGGCCCGCGCATCGTGCCCATCGTGGCTGACGAGGCGCGCACCTTCGGTATGGCCAACCTGTTCAAGCAGGTCGGCATCTACTCGAGCGTGGGCCAGCGCTATGCGCCGGAAGACATTGGCTCGGTGTTGAGCTACCGCGAAGCCACCGACGGGCAGATCCTCGAAGAAGGCATCAGCGAAGCCGGCGCCATCGCGAGCTGGACGGCGGCGGCCACCAGCTACAGCGTGCATGGCCTGGCGATGCTGCCCTTCTACATCTACTACTCGATGTTCGGCTTCCAGCGCGTGGGCGACGCCATCTGGGCCGCGGCGGACCAGCGCGCGCGGGGCTTCTTGCTGGGCGCCACCTCGGGCCGCACCACGCTCGGCGGCGAAGGCCTGCAGCACCAGGACGGCAGCAGCCACCTCGTGGCCGCGACCATTCCCAACTGCAAGGCCTACGACCCGGCCTATGCGGGCGAAATGGCGGTGATCGTCGACGCGGGCATCCGCGAGATGATGGTCGAGCAGAAGGACGTTTTCTATTACGTCACGCTCATGAACGAGAACTACGCGCAGCCCGATGTGCCCGAGGGCGCGGAAGGCGACATCCTGCGCGGGTGCTATCGCTTCGGCACGTATGCGCCGGCCGCATCCGGTTCTGGCAAGGCGAAGAAGAAGGTCACGCTGATGGGCTCCGGCGCCATCCTCACCGAAGTCGTCAAGGCCGCGCAGCTGCTGGCCGACGAAGGCATCGAGGCCGAGGTGTTCAGCGTCACGAGCTGGAGCGAACTTGCGCGCGACGGGCTGGCCCATGAGCAGCGCGCGTTGTCGGGTGAAGAAGCCGGCACCGCGTTCGTCGCGCAGCAGCTCGGCAAGGGCAGCAAGGCACCGATCATTGCCGCCACCGACTACGTGCGCGCCGTGCCCGAGAGCGTGCGCGCCTTCCTCCCCGAAGGCCGCCGCTACATCACGTTGGGCACCGACGGCTTCGGCCGCAGCGACACGCGTGCGGCGCTGCGCGGGTTCTTCGGCGTCGATGCGGCCAGCATCGCGCGGGCTGCCCGCCACGCGCTGAACTGAGGCTGCGGCGGTCGCGCAGGGCCTGCGTTAGAGTCGCAGGCCCCACCCCATTCGCGCCCATGACCGCCCGCTTTCAATCCCTCGCCCCCAGCGTTCGCCTGGCCGACCAGGTCGCCGATGCATTGGCCGCCGAGGTGCGCAGCGGGCGCCTGTCCGAAGGCGACCGCCTGCCGACCGAGACCGCGCTGGCCGAGCAGTTCGGCGTGAGCCGCACGGTGGTGCGCGAGGCGGTGTCGCGGCTCAAGTCGCTGGGCCTGCTTGATTCGCGCCAGGGCAGTGGCGTGTATGTGCGCGCTGCCGGCGTCGAGCCGCTGCGCTTCGAGATGCCGCACGTGGCCTCGCGCGAAGCCGTCATCCAGATGGTCGAGCTGCGCCGCGCGCTCGAAGCCGAAGTGGCCGCGCTGGCTGCCGAGCGCCGCACGCCCGAAGACGTGCAGCGCATCCGCGACGCCATCGACGCGCTGCATGCCGCCGTGGAGGCGGGCGGCAACGGCGCCGACGAAGACGTGCGCTTTCACCGCGCCATCGCCGAGGCTGCGCGCAACCCCTTCCTCATCGGCACGCTGCAGTACCTGCGGCAGTTTTTGCACGGCGCCACCCGCGTCACGCGCGCCAACGAGGCGCGCCGCGCCGACTTCGCGCGCGAGGTGGCGCAGGAGCACGCGCGCATCGTCGAGGCCATCGAGGCTGGCGATCCGCTGCGCGCGCGGGAGGCCGCCAAGAACCACATGGACAACGCGATCCGCCGCATCGAGCAGGCCGATCCCGCGTTCTGGCAGCAGGAAGGCGCGCAACTCGCGCGGCCACTGGTCGAAGGCTGGCCGATTGGCAGCTGAGGGCAGTTGAGGCAGTTGAAGGCGGCTGAGCCGACACAGAAAGACACCAGAAAGTAGCCGCGAACGGCGCGATCTCCGGGTTTACCCGGGTCAATTCACAAATCTCAAATTTGTATGATGACCTGACAAATCAACCGAGACAAAGCTTTCTCATGACTTCCTCGACCCTCCAGGCCGGCGCCATGCCGTCGTCCGCCGCAGCCGATGCCGCGCTCGAAAAGCGCACATACGCCAAGGTGTTCTGGCGCCTCGTGCCCTTTCTCATGCTCTGCTACGTGGTCGCGTACCTCGACCGCGTCAACGTGGGCTTCGCCAAGCTGCAGATGGGGCAAGACCTGGGCTTCAGCGAAACCGTGTTCGGCCTGGGCGCGGGCATCTTCTTTCTCGGCTACTTCCTGTTCGAGGTGCCGAGCAACCTGCTGCTCAACCGCGTGGGCGCGCGCATCTGGATCGCGCGAATCATGATCACCTGGGGCCTGCTCTCGGCCTGCTTCATGTTCGTGAAGACGCCAACCAGCTTCTACATCCTGCGCTTCCTGCTCGGCGTGGCCGAGGCGGGCTTCTACCCGGGCGTGATCCTGTACCTCACGCACTGGTATCCGGCGCATCGGCGCGCGCGGATCATCGCGGTGTTCATGTCGGCCATTCCGGTGGCGGGTATCTTCGGCAACCCGCTGTCGGGCTGGATCATGGACAGCTTCCACGGCGTCTCGTCGATGAGCGGCTGGCAGTGGATGTTCCTGATCGAGGCGGTTCCCGCCGTGCTCGTGGGCGTGATGGTGCTGGTCTACCTCGACAACGGCATCGCCCAGGCGCGCTGGCTCAGCGCCGAAGAAAAGGCGCTGCTGCAGCGCGAGGTGGCGCGCGACGCCGCCCACGGCGCCAAGGGCCCGCACTCGGTGGCTGGCGTGTTTCGCGATGCGCGCATATGGTGGATGGCGTTCATCTACTTCGCCTTCGTCATGGGCCAATACGCACTCACCTTCTGGCTGCCCACGCTGGTCAAGGCCACGGGCGTGCAGGGCAACCTGAACATCGGGCTGCTCAGCGCGATCCCGTTCGTCTGCGCCATCGTCGCGATGAACCTCTTCGGCCGCAGCGCCGACCGCCGCCAGGAGCGCCGCTGGCACCTGATCGTTCCCGCGCTGATGGGTGCGATCGGCTTCACCGTCGCGGCTTCGTACACGCAGAACACGGTCGTGTCGCTGGCGTTTCTCTCGCTCGCCGCAGCCGGCGTGCTGACCTGCGCGCCGCTTTTCTGGTCGCTGCCCACAGCCTTTCTCACGGGCACGGCGGCGGCGGCCGGCATCGCGGCCATCAACTCGGTGGGCAACCTCGCGGGCTTCGTGAGCCCGTACCTCATCGGCTACCTGAAAGACCTGACGGGCAGCACGCAGATCGGCATGTACGTGCTGGCCGGTGCGCTGGTGCTCGGCGCCATCGGCGTGTGGCTCACGCCCAAGCAACTCGTCAATCGCTGACCTCGAAAGAAAGAATCCCTGCATGACTTCCATCACCAACTCCTCCGTCGTCGGACTCGTGGGCCTCGGCGCCATGGGCGCCGGCATGGCGCAATCGCTGCGCCGCGCGGGCCATGCGCCGCATGTGTTCGACGTGCGCCGCGAGGTCGCCGAAGCCTTCGCGCGCGACGGTGGCACGGCCTGCGACACGCTGGCCGCGCTCGGCGCGCAGTGCGACATCGTGGTCAGCGTCGTCGTGAATGCGGCGCAGACAGAGTCTGTGCTGTTCGGCGACGGCACCACGCCCGGCTGCGCCGCGTCGATGAAGCCCGGCAGCCTGTTCGTGATGTGCTCCACCGTCGATCCGAACTGGTCGGTGGCGCTCGAAGCGCGCCTTGCCGCGCAGGGCATCCTGTACCTCGACGCGCCCATCTCCGGCGGCGCCGCCAAAGCCGCGAGCGGCCAGATGACGATGATGACCGCCGGCACGCCCGCCGCCTACGAGAAGGCCGGCGCGGTGCTCGACGCGATGGCCGCCAAGGTCTACCGCCTGGGCGACAGCGCGGGCGCGGGCAGCAAGGTGAAAGTCATCAACCAGCTGCTGGCCGGCGTGCACATCGCAGCGGCGGCCGAGGCCATGGCGCTGGGCCTGCGCGAAGGCGTGGACCCTGCGGCGCTGTACGAAGTCATCACGCACAGCGCCGGCAACAGCTGGATGTTCGAGAACCGCATGGCGCACGTGCTCGCCGGCGACTACACGCCGCTGTCTGCCGTCGACATCTTCGTGAAGGACCTGGGCCTGGTGCTCGACGTGGCCCGCGCGACCAAGTTTCCGCTGCCGCTGTCGTCCACCGCGCACCAGATGTTCATGCAGGCCTCGACCGCGGGCTATGCGCGCGAAGACGACAGCGCGGTGATCAAGATCTTCCCGGGCATCGAAGTGCCGGCGCCGAAAAAACAGGCCTGAACAAGACAAGAAGGACACACTCGCTCATGAACATCCTCATCACCGGCGGCTGCGGCTTCCTTGGCGCCCGCCTCGCCCGCACGCTGCTCGCGGGCGGCAACCTCGCACTGGCCGGCGGCGCCGCGCAGCCCGTGTCGCGCATCACCCTGGCCGACCGCGTGCCGCCACCCGCCGACCTGGCCGGCGACGCGCGCGTGCAGTTCGTGCAGGGCGACCTGTACGAGCAGGCCGGCAACGGAGCGCTGCCGCTGGCCGACACCGACGCGGTGTTCCACCTCGCCGCCGCAGTGAGCGGCGAATGCGAGGCGGATTTCGACCTCGGCATGCGCAGCAATCTAGACACCACGCGCGCCCTGCTCGAAGCCTGCCGCCGCGCAGGCCACTCGCCGGTATTCGTGTTCTCCAGCTCGGTCGCCGTGTTCGGCGATTCGCCCGAGCAGCGCCTGCCCGCCGTGATCGAAGACACCACGCTGCCGACACCGCAGAACAGCTACGGCATCCAGAAATTCATCGGCGAGCAGCTGGTGGCCGACTTCACGCGAAAGGGTTTCGTACAGGGCCGCAACGTGCGGCTCATGACGGTGTCGGTGCGCCCGGGCAAGCCCAACGGCGCGGCCTCCAGCTTCCTGAGCGGCATGCTGCGCGAGCCGCTGGCGGGCGTTCGTGCGCGCTGCCCCGTGTCCCCCGACACGCCCGTCGCGCTGGCCTCGCCCGGCAACACCGTCGCGGGCATCGTGCGCGCGGCCACCGCCAGCGCCACCGAATGGGGTGCGCGCACAGCCATCAACCTGCCGGCCTTGACGACCACCGTGCGCGAGATGGCACAGGCGCTCGAACGCATCGCCGGCAAGGACGCCACCGGCCTTATCGACTGGGAGCCCGACGCCGCCATCGCGAAGATCGTCACCAGCTGGCCCAGCCGCATCCACGCAGCGCGCGCCGAGGCGCTGGGCTTGAAGGCCGACGCGAGCTTCGACGCGATCCTGCGCGACTACGTGCGCGAGAACGCACAGGCCGTGAAGCTGCCCATCGAGAAGGACTGAAGAGCCATGGCAAAGCTAGTGCTCGGCTGCATCGCCGACGATTTCACCGGCGCCACAGACCTCGCCAACAACCTCGTGCGCGCGGGCATGCGCGTGGTGCAGGCCATCGGCGTGCCCGAAGGTCCGCTCGATGCGGATGTAGATGCTGTCGTCGTCGCGCTCAAGTCGCGCACCATCGCGCCGGCCGAGGCCATCGAGCAGTCGCTTGATGCGCTGCGCTGGTTGCAGGCACAGGGCGCAAAGCAGATCTACTTCAAGTACTGCTCCACCTTCGACAGCACGCCGCAAGGCAACATCGGCCCCGTGACCGAAGCTCTGATGGACGCGCTGCAATGCGACTTCACCATCGCCACGCCCGCCTTTCCCGACAACAAGCGCACCGTGTTCAAGGGCTACCTGTTCGCGGGCGACGTGTTGCTCAACGAGAGCGGCATGCAGAACCACCCGCTCACGCCGATGACCGACCCGAACCTCGTGCGCGTGCTGCAGGCGCAGTGCAAGCGCAAGGTGGGCCTGATCGACTACACGGTGGTGGCGCGCGGCGCGACTGCCATCGACGAACGCATCGCACAACTCAAGGCCGAGGGCGTGTCGATCGCCATCGTCGACGCCGTCTCGAACGACGACCTTCTGCGCATGGGCCCGGCGCTCGCGAAGATGCCGTTGCTTACCGCAGGCTCGGGCGTGGCCATCGGCCTGCCGGCCAACTTCGGACTCGCGCCTTCTTCGCAGGCCAGTGCATTGCCAAAGGCCGGTGGCAAGACGGCGGTGGTCTCGGGCAGCTGCTCGCTAGCCACCAACCGGCAGGTGCTTGACTTCATCCAGCGCGGCGGCGCGGCAATGGCCATCGACCCGCTGCGCATCGCGGCGGGCGTGGACGTTGCCGCCGAGGCTCTGGCCTGGGCCACGCCCCTGATCGACAAGGGCCCTGTGCTCGTCTACTCGACCGCCGAAGCCGGCGCCGTGAAGTCGGTGCAAGGCAGGCTCGGCGTCGAGGAAGCCGGCGCGATGGTCGAACGCACCATTGCAGCCATCGCGCGCGGCCTGGTCGAACGCGGTGTGCACCAACTGGTGGTGGCCGGCGGCGAGACCTCGGGCGCATGCGTGCAGGCGCTGGGCATCGCGCAGATGCAGATCGGCCCGCAGATCGACCCCGGCGTGCCGTGGTGCTATGCGCGTTCTGACGCTGCGCCGGAAGCAGGCGTGCACATCGCGCTGAAATCCGGCAACTTTGGCAGCGACGATTTCTTCACCAAGGCCTTTACAGTGCTCGCATGACCGAGAACGAAGCCCGCGAAGAAATCTGCCGCGTCGGCCGCAGCCTGTTCGAGCGCGGCTACGTGCATGCCACCGCCGGCAACATCAGCGTGCGGCTGGACGACGGCTTTCTGATCACGCCGACCGATGCCTGCCTCGGCTTTCTCGACTCGGCGCGATTGGCCAGACTCGATGCGCAAGGCCAGCAGACCAGCGGAGACCGCGCCAGCAAGACCATCGCACTGCACACGCGCATCTACGCCGCCGCGCGCAAGTTCGATGCGAACACGGCCTGCGTGATTCACACCCACAGCACACACTGCGTCGCGCTCACGCTGAACGAGCCGGGCGACGAACTGCTGCCCGCGCTTACACCGTATTTCGTGATGAAGGTCGGCCACGTGCCAGTCATTGCGTACCACCGCCCCGGCGCGCCCGAAGCGGCCGAGCAGGTGGCACAAACCGTCGAGCGCTTCGGCACTGCCGGCACGCCGATTCGCGCCGTGATGCTCACGCGCCTCGGCCCCAACGTCTGGCACGACACGCCGGCCGCCGCCATGGCAGTGCTCGAGGAACTCGAAGAAACCGCACGGCTTCAGCAGCTCACGCAGGCCGCACGGCCCGAGCCGCTGAACGCCGATCAGATCGATGAACTGCGCCGTACCTTCGGTGCGCGCTGGTAGTACAAACACCCCATGCCCCAATTCGCCGCCAACCTCTCGATGCTCTACCCGGAGCTTGCCTTTCTCGACCGCTTCGACGCCGCCGCGAAAGACGGCTTCAAGGCCGTGGAGTACCTCTTCCCCTACGACTTTGCGAAAGACGAAATCCTCGCGCGGCTCAAGCACAACGGCCTGCAACAAGTGCTGTTCAACGGCCCGCCCGGCGACTGGAACGGAGGCGAGCGCGGCTTGGCCTGCCTGCCCGGGCGCGACGCCGAGTTTCGTGAAGGCATTGCCAAGGCCATCGACTACGCCGTGGCGCTCGACTGCCCGCGCATCCATGTCATGGCTGGCCTCGTGCCCGAAGGCCTGGAGCGCGACGCGCTTCAGCCCGTGTACCTCGACAACCTGCGCTGGGCCGCGGCCGAAGCCGCCAAGGCGGGCCGCGACGTGCTGATCGAGCCGATCAACACGCGCGACATTCCGCGCTTCTTCCTCAACCGGCAAGACCACGCGCACGAAATCGTCGAAACGGTGGGCGCGCCCAATCTCAAGGTGCAGATGGACCTGTACCACTGCCAGATCGTCGAAGGCGACGTGGCAATGAAGATCCGCAAGTACCTTCCCACCGGCCGCGTCGGCCACATCCAGATCGCCGGTGTGCCCGAGCGCCATGAGCCCGACATCGGCGAGCAGAACTACCCGTATCTGTTCGACGTGCTCGACGAGGTGTCGGCGCAGTGCGGCTGGCAGGGCTGGGTCGGCTGCGAATACCGGCCGAAGCGCGGCTCGGAGCCGGGCGGCACCTCGGCCGGCCTCGGCTGGCTGCGGGCCTGGGAGCAGCGGCACGCATGAAGCTCGAGGCGCTGCGCATTCCGGCGCCGCTGCGTGCATTCGCGGCGGGCGATGCGCAGCTGTTCGACGTCACGCTGGCCGGCGACAAGGTCGCATCCATCGTGCCCAGCTCTCAACAGAAGCACGCGAGCGGCACGCTGCTGAGCGCACTGGTCGAGGCGCATGCGCACATCGACAAGAACTACACCGTGCAGGACGTGGGTGCGGCGCAGGGCAACCTGTTCGCCGCCATCGACCGCATGAACAGGCACCGCGACAGCTGGACCGGCGAGTCGCTGCGGCTTCGCATGGAGCGTGCATTGAACGACGCGTGGCAATCGGGCACGCGTGCGCTGCGCACGCACCTCGACTGGGTGCAGGCCGAACCGCCGGCCGCGCTGGCCGTGTTCGAGGCGCTGCGCGAGGAATGGCGCGGCCGCGTCGAACTGCAGTTCGTCTCGCTCACGCCGCTCGATCTGTTCACCGACCTCGCTGCGGGCGAACGCATCGCGCGCGAGGTGAAGCGCGCAGGCGGCGTGCTCGGCGCGTTCGTCTATCGCAACGAAGGCATTGTCCACAAGCTCGGGCGCGTGTTCGACCTTGCGCAGCAACACGGGCTCGGCCTCGACTTCCATGTCGACGAAGGGCTCGACGCCGAGGCCAGCGGCCTGCGCAGCATCGCGCAGCTGGTGCGGGCGCGCGACTTCAGGCACGGCGTGGTCTGCGGCCATGCCTGCTCGCTCTCGGTGCAGGACGACGCGGTTGCCGGAGAAACGCTGGCGCTGTGCGCCGGCGCGGGCATTCACCTTGTCGCGCTGCCCACCACCAACCTCTACCTGCAAGGCGCCTGGGACCGCACGCCGGTGCAGCGCGGCATCACGCGCATCCGCGAAGCTGCGGCACGGGGCTTGCGTGCAAGCCTCGCAACCGACAACGTGCAGGACGCCTTCTATCCCTACGGCAGCTACGACTTGTTGGAGACCTTCGGCCTCGGTGTGCAGATGGCGCACCTGGCCCCGGCCTCCGACTGGCTCGACACCGTCACCGTGAGTCCCGCGAAAGCGCTGGGGCTCGCGTGGGACGGGCGCATCGCACCGGGCTGCCCGGCGGACCTGCTGGTGCTGTCGGCCACAGACGAACACGAACTCATCGGCCCGCGCGGGCGGCAACGTACTGTCATCCGCGCTGGCCAGGTACTGGAGAAAACACAATGAGCACGATGGGCAAGCCAATGGCCAACTACGCCGCCGCCAAGCGCGTCGGCGATTTCGTCTTCATGAGCGGCGTGGTCGCGGTCGACCCGGCTACGCGCCGCGCCGTCGCCGGCTACGACGCCATTCCCGAGGCGGCACGCACCGCGCTGCAGGGCGTGGGCTATGCCACTGGCCAGATGTCTGTCGACGTGTTCGAGGCGCCCATCGTCGCGCAGAGCTGGTTCGTGCTGGAGCGCATCCGCCAGATCGCCGCCGAGCATGGCGGCACGATGGAAGACGTGGTGAAGCTGGTGCAGTACTTCCGCCACCTGCCGCACTACGCCTTCTACAACCGCGTTCGCGGTTTGTTCTATCCGGGCGAGCCGCCGGTGAGCACGGTGGTGGAGGTGTCGCGCTTCCTGCCGGGGGACGAAGTGCTGGTGGAAGTCGAAGCGACGATGTACCTGCCCCAGCGCTCTTCCTCTACTTGACCCCAGCCCCCTTCAGCAAGAACTCCGTCACCTGCTCGATCAGGTAGCGTCGGTCCTTGTCGTCCCCCTGCTGGGCGGCACTGCGGTAGTACGCCGCCTGCGTGGCGTGGTCGGCGTAGAACTGCGTCACCGCCCAGATGTGGAACAGCACCAGCATCGGGTCGGCCTTGTCCATCAGGCCCTGGTTCATCCAGTTCTGGATCACGGCGGCGGCCTGGTCGGTGCGCTGCTTGCTCGTGTCCATCATGTTGTTGATGACGGGCGCGCCGCGCATCATCTCGGCCGTGAAGATGCGCGAGCGCAGCGGGTGCTCGAACGAGAACATCATCTTGCGCTGGATCAGGTCGCCCAGCACCTTGCGCGGGCCGAAGGCCTCGTCGCTGAAGCCGAACACCACGATCCAGTCGGTGAGGATGTCCTGCAGCACCTGGCGGTACAGCGCTTCCTTGCTCTCGATGTAGTAATGCAGCTGCGCCTTCGACAGGCCGGCCTTGTCGGCGATGGCCTGGGTCGATGCGCCGGCCAGCCCTTCGCTTGCGAACACCTCGATGGCGGCCTGGTTGATGAGGCCGAGCACCTGCGTGTACTTGCGCGAGCGGCCGCGCGTGGCGGGCGCCTCGGCGCCTTCGTTCTCTTCGTTGACGGAAGCAGGGCGCGCGCTCACAGCTGGAGTTCCAGTTCTAGGCCCCTGGCGCGCGAGCAGCACAGGGCAATCTTGTGGCGGCGCTCGCTGCCCGTGAGGCAGAAGTCGCGGTGCTCGGCGCCCTCGCCGTCGCCCTCGACCACGCAGGTGCCGCACAGCCCCTGCTGGCACGACACGGGGATGTCGATGCCGACTTCGTGCAGTGCGTCGACGGCCGTCTGGTCCGCGGCCACCTGCACGCTGATGCCGCGCCGGGCGAGCTTCAGCGTGAAGGGCAGGCCGGTGGTGGCGTTGGCGTCGGTCGGTGCGGCGAAGTATTCGGCGTGCAGCGCGTCTTCGGGCCAGTGCGCGGCCGCGTCGCGCACTGCCTTCATGAAGCCGCCGGGGCCGCAGACGTAAAGGTGCGTGCCGGGCGCGCGGTCGGCCAGCAACGCACGCAGGTCGATGCGCTGCGAGGCATCGCCCTGGTCGAGATGCAGCCGCAGGTACGGCGCCAGCGAGGGCGCGTGCAGCGCCTCGGCGAAAGCCAGATGCTCTTCGCTGCGCGCGAACACGCACAGCGTGAACTGCGCGCCGCGCGCGGCAAGCGCCTGCGCCATCGCCAGCAGCGGCGTCATGCCGATGCCGCCGGCCAGCAGCAGGTGGTGCGTGGCCTCCTCGCGCAGCGGAAAGGTGTTGCGCGGCGCGCTGATAGGCAGCAGATCGCCCTCGCGCACGCGTTCGTGCATTGAGGCCGAGCCGCCGCGGCTGACAAGTTCGCGCTTCACGCCGATCACGTACGAGTTGGCGTCGGAGGGCGCGCGCGCCAGCGAGTACTGCCGCGAGAAGCCGCCGGGCATATGCACGTCGATGTGCGCACCCGCCTCGTACGAAGGCAGCGGCCGGCCCCACGGGTGGGCCAGCTCGAAGGCCAGGATTTCCGGCGTCTGCCGCGAGATGCGTTCGACGCGGACGGTGAGCGTGCGTTCGAGGCTCATGGAGTTGTCTCCCTGTGTCGATGTTTTCTAGATGCTGCCCAGCTTGCGCGACACGCGCTCGATGAAATGGGTGCGGTCGCGTGCAGTCACTGCGTTCATGTCGTGCAGCTGCAGCCACGTCACCTTGCAGCGCCACGCGAACAGCGCACGCAGCGCACGCGTGAACAGCCGCCGGCCCGGGTCGCCGATCATCAGCACGAACCAGCGCGGCGAGCCGCCGGTGGTCACCACCGTCAGCCGCCGGATGTGCCGCATGCCCGACTTCGCGAGCTGTCCCTTGCGTTCCGCCGGCAGGAAGGCCACGCCCGGCAGCCACACCCGTTCGAGCCAGCCCTTGAGCATCGACGGTGGCCCGTGGAACCAGGTGGGAAACACGAACACAAGATGCTCGGCCCACAGCAGCGCTTCGACGTGGGGTTTCACGCGTTCGCGGATCAGGTCGGGGTTGTCGAGGTAGGCGATGCGCTCTTCGCGGGTCAGCGTCGGGTCGAAGCCCTCGGCGTACAGGTCGATGGCCTTGACGGGGTGTCGCGGTTCGAGCGCATCGAGGGCGGTGCGGTAGAGCGCGTGATTGAAGCTGTCAGGGTTCGGATGGCAGTGGACGACTAGCGTTTTCATGTGGAGGGCCGGTTCGCCTGTCGGCGAGACGGGGTCAGAGCCCAAGGAGTAAAAGGCCGCGCAGTGCCTTATGGCAACCCAGGCGCCGGCATCTGACCCCGGCGCAAGCCCCGCGCGACCCACGGGAAAAAATCGGTGTGCTTACTTGCCGGTGAGCTTCTTGCGGACGTCGACACCGACGCCCTTGTTGACGAACTGCGTGGTGACCACCTTCGACAGATCGACTTCGCCCGGCTTGTACAAGCCGGCCTTGACCATCTTGTCGTAGAAGTCCTTCACGCGGGCCTCGTCCATTGCGCCGATGCCCTTGGTGAGCGATTCGCCGCTGTCGACGATGCCCATCTTCTTCATCAGCTCGATGGAGCCCTGCGAGGCAGCCACGGGCGAGTCGGGGTTGATCTTGGCGATCATCTCGTTGGCGGCCTTGTTGTCGCCGTAGAGGTAGTTGTTCCAGCCGATGATCGAGGCCTCGACGAACTTGCGCACCGTCTCGGGCTTGGTCTTGATCAGGTCGGCGCGCGTCTCGATGGTGGTCGAGTAGGTCGAGAAGCCGTTGTCGGCCAGCAGCTGCACCACCGGGTCGAAGCCGGCCTGCGCCTTGATCGACAGCGGCTCCGAAATGGCATAGCCCTGCTGAATGGACTTCTTGTCCGCCAGGAACGGGCCGACGTTGAAGGTGTAGGGCTTGAGCTGCGAGTCCTTGAAGCCGTGCTCCGACTTCATCCACTGCCAGAAGCTGAACTGGCCGTCCTTGCCGATGAAGGCCACCGGCGCCTTGGTCATGTCCTTGAAGGTGTCGAAGCCCTGGCCCGGGTGGGCGAACATGGCCTGCGGGTCTTTCTGGAAGAAGGCCGCGACCACCACCGTGGGCACGCCGTTCTTCACGTTGTCGAAGGACTGCAGCAGGTTGCCGGTCATCAGAAAGTCGACTTTGCCGGCCGGCAGCATCGGCCGGTTGTTGACCATCGGGCCGCCCTGCTGGATGTCGACGTCGAGGCCGTACTTCTTGTAGGTGCCGTCCACCAGCGCCTGGTAGAAGCCGCCGTGGCCGGCCTGCGCCTTCCAGTTGGTGGCGAACACCACTTTTTCCTGCGCCTGCGCGGCGAAGGCGGCGGCCGCGAGGGCCAGGCCGAAGGCAAGCGGTCGGAGATTGAAAGCGGGGATGCGCATGGGGACGGGCTCCTGTGGAGGTTTTGGAAAGTACGGTTGGGATGCGGAGACTAAATCGTTTCAGCGTCTTTTCAACGCTCGACGGCCATGTCGGGATGCCACCCGCGCGTCTTGCCGGGGTTCATCAGGCCCATCGGATCGCTGCGCTTCTTGAATTCGATCTGCTGCGTGTCGATGGTCTTCATGCCGCCGTCCTCGATGGTGACGACGTGCGGGTTGAAGATCTGGCAGCCGCCCTGCGACTCGATCTCGCGGATCACTTCGTACTGGTGGGCCTCACCCTTCCAGCGCACGAGCAGGATGCCGAAGGTGCCGCACTCGCCGTTGGCGCGCGCGAAGTCCTGGTGCTGCAGCACGTCGTCGCCGAAGATTTGCAGATGGCGCTCGACCACCGAAGGGTCGAAGGGCTGGGCGTAGGCCACCTGCAGGTAGGTCCAGCCGCGGTCTGCCTTCAGTGCCTGCAGCGTCGTGTGGTTGAACGCGCACTCGTAGGCGGGCGGCAGGCCATCGGCGAGCAGCTCGGCTTCGGTGCCTGCCACGGAGATCGTGCCGCCCTGCGCCTTGGCCAGCGCGCGGAAGTCCGCCATCGATTCGGGCGAGACCATCGCGAACACCGCATGACGGTCGGCCGGGAAGCGGTCGCGCATGGCCGTGTAGTAGGGCGAGAAGCGCGCCTCCACCGTGGACAGCAGGAAGATGTCGAGCGAAGGCGCCTGCGCCGCGATGCCGAAGTCGAGCGCGCCGCGATACGTGTCGAACAGCACCGTGCAGTGCACCCATTCGACCGCCGGGCTCAGCGCCACTTCCACGTCGAGGATCACGCCGTTGGTGCCGTAAGCGTGGTGCACCTGCTGGATCTCGTCGCCGTGCAGCTCGATGACGCGCGGCTCGCGCTCTACCGTCATCACCCGAGCGCGCAGCAGGTTGCCCGGGTCGCGCAGGATGCCGTGGCGGAACGAGCCGATGCCGCCGAAGCCGCCCGCGATGAATCCGCCGATGGACGCCACGTGCCAGGTCGATGGCCACATGCGCAGCGCCTGCCCGGTCTCGCGCGCGGCGAGGTCGATGTCGTGCATGCGCGCACCGGCCTCGACGCGGATGCGGCCGGGCTGGATGTCGAGCACGCGGCACATCTGCGTCACGTCGAGCACGATGCCGCCTTCCAGCGGCACGCACTGGCCGTAGTTGCCGGTGCCGCCGGCGCGCACGGTGAGCGGCAGCTTCCACTTGGCGGCCACGGCCGCGGCCTGCCGCACGTCGTCCTCGGTGCTGACCTTGACGACGAGGTCGGCCACGCAGCCCGCGAGCTGCGCGCTGAGGATGGGGCTGTACCAGTAGAAGTCCTTCGACAGCTGCTTGCGCTGGGCCGGCGCGGTGATGACGTTGAGTCCGCGCAGATCGGCGCGCACGGCATCCCAGTCGACGGCAGGCACGATGGTCCTAGCGTTCACGGCGCATTTCGCTTTCGTGCCAGTGCCCGAGCACCAGTCGCGACAGTGCCGCGAACACGATGAAGATCACGATGCCCAGCAACGACACCAGCAGCAGCGCCGCGAACATCATCGGGATCTCGGTGCGGAAGCTCGATTCGAGAATGCGCGATGCAAGACCCGTCTCCTTGCCCGCCGTGCCGGCTGTGAACTCGGCCACCACCGCACCGATCAGACTCAGCCCGCCCGCGATCTTCAGGCCCGCCATGAAGTACGGCAGTGCGCTGGGCGCGAGCAGATAGCGGAAGGTCTGCCACGGCGAGGCCTTGTAGAGCTGGAACAGGTCGCGAAGATTGCTGTCTGCGCTTTTCAGGCCGATGACCGTGTTCGACAGAATCGGGAAGAAGGCCACGATCCACGCACACAGCAAGAGCGCCGCCGTGGTGCTCGAAACGTAGATCAAGATCAGCGGCGCAATCGCGATGATCGGCGTCACCTGCAGGATCACCGCGATCGGAAACAGGCCGATTTCCACCCACTTGAAGAGCGCGAACGCAATGGCCAGCAGCACGCCGCCGACGATGGCCGCGGCGAGCGCGAGCAGCGTGAGCTTCACCGTGAACCACAGCGCGCTCGACAGCGAATCCCAGTTGTCGAACAGCGTGCGAAGAATGAGCGAGGGCGTGGGCAGGATGTAGTGCGGGATGTTGTTGGCACGAACCGTCCATTCCCAGATGAGCAGCAGCAGCACGACGATGCCCGCGGGCACGACGATGCGCAGCAGCGACTCGCGCCGGCGCAGCCTGTCTTCGTGCGCGCGCAGCGATGCCTCGGAGGGCGCCGCGTCCGCATTGGCATCCGCGAGGGCGACGGGCTCAGTGATCGATGTCGAGGCCATGCAGGGCTCCGTGCAGGGATTGCGACACGGCAGTGCAGTGCGCGTTGTAGCGGCTCGATGTGCGGAACTCTTCGCCGCGCGGATAGGGTTCGTCGATGCGGATCTCGTCGATCACGCGGCCCGGCCGCGCTGCCATCACCACGATGCGGTTCGACAGATACACCGACTCGTACACGCTGTGCGTGACGAACACGACCGAGAAGCGGTGCTCGCGCCAGATGGCCAGCAGGTCGTTGTTGAGTTTGATACGCGTCATTTCGTCGAGCGCGGCAAAGGGCTCGTCCATCAGCAGCAGGCGCGGGTGCGTGACCAGTGCGCGCGCGATCGACACGCGCATCTTCATGCCGCCCGACAGTTCACGCGGGTACACGTCGGCAAAGCGCGAGAGGCCGACCATTTCAAGCACCTGCTGCACCACCGGCGCGGCTGCATCGCGGCTCATGCCCGCGAGCTTGAGTGGCAGCCACACGTTGTCGAACACCTTGGCCCAGGGCATGAGCGTGGGCTCCTGGAACACGAAGCCCAGGTCGCGGTCGCTCTGCGTCTTTCCGGTGTTGGCACCCGACCAGTGCATGTCGCCCGAACTGAGGCGCGTGAGCCCCGCGATGAGGCGCAGCGCGGTGCTCTTGCCGCAGCCCGAGGGGCCCAGGAAGCTGATGAAGTCGTGCTCGCCGATGTCGAGCGTCATGCCCTGCAGCGCGAGCGTGCCGTTGGCGAAACGCTTGCTGACGTTGCGCAGGGTGACCAGCGGCGGGGTGGATGGCGTGGTGCTTTCCATGGTTGGTGCGAGCCTAGCGCCAGGCGGGTTGGTTGGCGAGGCGCGACAGGGGGAAGCGGTCGACCTCGTGCAGCAGCTCGACGAAGCGGCGGCCCACGTGGTCGAGCACCGCCGCGCCCTTTTCGGCGGTGGCGCGCGTGGCGTCGCCGGCGGCGCCCGCGGGGTTGATGTCATGCATCTGCCAGCCGAGCTTGCCGCTGGGTGTGATCGAGAGGAACTTGTTCTCGGCGGCCAGCTGCTCCGTCATGGAGCTGAAGTTCTGGAACTGGTCCTTGCGCACGTAGTCGGGCGTAAGGTGCAGCATGACCGAGCTCTCGAGGTCGCCGGCGTGGATGCCGTGCCTGCCTTCGTGCGCGGTGAACAGGCCTTCGGGCAGGCCCAGCGTGTACCAGTTGGCAGCCACGACCATCATGTCGTGAGCTTCGCGCAGGTCGCGCGCCACGATGTCCATCACGCTCATCTGGCCGCCGTGGCTGTTGTAGAGCACCAGCTTGCGCACGCCGGCTTTGGCAACACAGGCGCCGATGTCGGTCCACAGCGAGATCAGCGTGTTCGCCGACACGGTGAGCGTGCCCGGGTAGCGCGAGTGCTCGTTGCTCTTGCCATAGGGCACTGTGGGCAGGAACAGCACTGGCAGGTCGTCAGGCAGGTGCGGCAGCGTGGCGCGCACCATGCCGTCGATGGTGGCGGTGTCGGTCGACATCGGCAGATGGGGGCCATGCTGCTCGGTCGCGCCCACGGGCAGCACGGCGATCAGCCGTTCACGGTCGAGGCGGGAGAACTCTTCGCTGGTCAGGTCAGACCAGAAACGGCTGCGCAGTGGGGGCGGATTCATCGTGGTGTACCTCGTGGCGACGGACGGGATGATGGTCTAAATTATCCATGTGGTCAAAAAAGATTGGCTATCCGTAGATACCCGTTGACCTTTCATGACAATTCTCATGCAAGCCGCATGCCATCAAATTTGCTCGAATGGTCAAAAATTGACCCCGAGCGTCCGCCGCCCGGGGTTCACCAGCGCAGGCGCAGCCCCAGTTGCCCTTGCACGCCGGTCTGCTCGGTGATGCCGATGGCGCTGGTGTACGCCAGGCCGCCGTAGACCGCCAGCGTCTTGTTCACCTGGCCGACAACGCCGCCGCCGACTTCGAGCGCACTCGAGTTGCGGCGGTTCACGACCTGGTCGGTGGGCCCGAAGTAGAGCGCGTTGCTGCCGCTGAAGGTGTGCCACAGGTTGACCTTCAGGTAGGGCTTCCAGACACTGCCGCCCGCGTCGAAGCGGCCTTCGAGTCGCGCGCCCAGCCGGCCGGTGACGGCGTTGTCGCGCTGGAAGCGCACGGTGGAAAGGCCGTCATCGAAATCGTCGATCGAGCTGCGCTGCCAGATCAGCTGCGCCTGTGGCTGCAGCGTCACGGTGTCGCTCAGGGCAAACGGATAGCCCGCTTCCAGCGATGCGGTGATCGTCTTGCCGTGCGGCCTGCCGCCGCGGCCGAGCGTGGAAATCGCGTCGGTCTTGAAGCGGGTGGCCATGAGCACGGCGTCGCTGTACCAGCCGCTGCTCGCGATGCGGGTCCAGTACGCGCCAAGGCTGTAGCCCTCCACGCTCAGGCGGCCGGCCGCCTCGTTGGTGGCGCCGTCGGCGACGCCGCTCGCGCTGCCGCTGGCACGCGTGTAGCCGCCCAGCACGCCGACGCGGTGGCGTCCGCCGGCGGCGTCGGTGCCCACCAGGAAGTCATGGCCCAGCTGCAGGCCGTGGACGTTGCCGTCGAACTGCGGATTCGCATCGCCGCGCAGGCGCTGCCGTGTGCTCTCGCCGAACACGCGACCCCATGAGGCCTGCCGGCCTTCATCGTCTGAGAGCAGCTGTTGGTCGCCTTGCCGGTCGTGGAAGCTGCCCAGCTGCGCGAGCCCGAGGCGGCGCACCGCGATCGGCAGGGCGCTGTAGAGCGGGACCTCGGGCCGGTAGAGCTTGACCGGTTCCACCGACATGGCGGCCGGGGGCGCGCCGGGCACCGGCGGTGTTTCGTTGATGACCGCGAGCGCCTCTGTCAGCGAGCCCACCACGGTGCCGCCGACGAGATAGCCGCTGTTGCGCAGGTACCAGTTGTCGGGGTTGTTGCCGGCCGCGCCGCCGCGGAACAGCCGGTAGTTGTAAGCGCCGGCCTCGACCGCCTGGGTCAGCGAGAAGGCCGTGCCGGTCGTGGTGGCGCCGTTGAGTGCCTGCACCACCAGGATGCCGTCGGCCAGCGTGGGCGCGCCCAGGCCGCCGCGGTTGACGACGCGGATGCCGGTGCTGCCCGATGCCGCGCCGCCGTCGATCACGAGCTTGTCCGAGGGCGAGTTGTCGCCCGCCAGCACGGTGTTGACCTGCATCAGCGCGCCGCTGCCGCCGAAGTAGTTGCCGCGCACGGTGAAGGCGCCGAAGTTCACGCCGTCGTTGGGCCCGGGCAGCAGCGTGCCCTGGTTGGTCACGTTGCCCGCGAAGGTGCCGGTGCCGGCGACTGTGGTGCCGGGGAGCACGGTGATGACGGGGCTCGTCAGCGTCGCGGGGAGGTTGAAGCGGCCGGACTCCACCCGTATCGAGTCGGAGAAATTCGAGTCGGTCAGCCACGACCATTCGGTGCCGCGCATCGTCAGGTTCTGGAAATTGCGGAACGCGTTGTCCACCGTACCGGTGCCTTCGAGGAAGGTGCTGGCGGTTTTTCCGACGCCGCCGTCGGCGCCGCCCCGGATGACCGAGCCGGTCTGCAATATCAGCGTGCCGTTGCCCAGCGCGCCCATGTAGATCGCGTCGGTGTTGGCGGCGCCGCCGTGTCCTTCGATGGTGCCGGCGTTGACCAGCACGTCGTTGCCGTTCTGGCCGCGATAGCCGTAGCCATTGGCGCTCGACAGCGTGGCGCCGGCCCAGTTTTCCACACGCGAGAAGAAGCTGGAGCTGAGCGTGTTCGCGTGTACCGCATCGGCGCCGCCCGAGGGCGAGTTGGTGCCGGTGGTGGTGATGGTGCCGGTGTTCACCAGCAGATTGGCGACGAGGTTGCCGCCCTGCAGATAGACGCCCTTGGCCGACGTGCCGCTGACCGAGATGGTGCCGTTGTTGAACACCGTGTTACCCGGGCCCAGCATGGAGACGCCGTGCGAGCTGCCGCCCGTGGTGACGATGCTGCCGTTGTTGGTGATGAGCGTGCGCGTGCTGCTGTTCGACGTCACCAGGATGCCGGAGGTGTTGCCGCTCGTCGTGCGGATGGCGCCGTTGTTGGTCAGGGTGTTGTCGTTGCCCGTGGCGACCATCGCCGCGCGCGCTGAGCCCGAACCGCCCGAGACCGTGATGGTGCCGTTGTTCGTGATGGTGCTGGCATCGCGCACCAGCAGGACCTGCGTGGCGTTGGTGCTGAGCGTGGCGCCGTTGTTCACGGTGATGCTGACGCCGGTGCTGCCCGGCGCGGCAATCACGCTGGCCGAGCCGGTCGTCGCGCCGTCGCAGACCACGGCGGTGTTCGAGCCCGGCGTGGCGGTGGGCGCGCAGGCGGCATAGACGCCATCGGCGGCCAGTGTGGCGAGCGTTGCCGCAAGGCAGCGAACAAGAGGGGAAGGGGAAGGAGGGTGACGCGGAACCCGGTGCGATCGCGCGGTGCTCATGCTTGCTCCTTTGTTCTTGGTTGTCTCTCGTGCGTGCCCCAGGGCTGGGCGGTCGCTTCGCCATTTGCCGGGACATTTGGCACGATTAACAATCAGGAAACAATCGAGCGAATGTTTTCGTGTTGCTGTAGCGAGACGGCGCGGGCGCCGGTGCCTTTCAGGCCGCCACGGTCTGCGTCTTGCGGCGCGGCCACGGAATGAGCAGGCATGCGCCGAGCAGCGTGACAACGCCCACCAGGCCGCAAAACAGGGTCACCGAAAAGCGCGGGACGACGGTGCCCAGCGCGAACGAGACCGAGAAGATGCCCAGGTTGAGCAGGCTCGCGTGGTACGAGTTGATGGTGCCCCGGCAGCGCTCGGACAGGGCGCTCAGCCTGGCATGGTGCAAGGGCCCGGCGCAACCGTAGCCGAAGGCCCACGGCAAGCCGAGCAGCGCCAGCTGGGCCATCGACCCGACCGGCAGCATGAAGCCGAGCAGGCCCACGGCCGCGACGAGCGCGGCGCCCGGCAATGCAGCTTCGCCCGCCATGCGCTGCAGCTTGCCGCTCGCGAGATTGCCGGCGATCACGGCCAGCCCGTAGAAGCCCGCCAGCAGGCCGGTGTCGGTGGGAGACAGCGAGAGCTTCCGCGACGCGACTTCCGCCACCACCGCCCCGAACCCCGCGACCCAGCCGAGCCAGAGGTAGCTGGCCGACAGCCGGCGGCGGGCACCGGGCGTCTTCAGTGCTTCGCGGTGCGTGGCCATGAAGTCCATGTGCGCCGCATGCGAGCCGGCGCCGGGCACGCGGTCGGCGAAGGCGCGCGAAACCGCCAGCGCGGCCAGCACGGCGAGGGCGGCCAGCGCGTAGTAGGCCGATCGCCATCCCCACGTATCCGCCAGCCGCCCCGCCAGCACGGGTGTGACGACGAACGCCAGCATCAGGCCGATGAAGACGTGGCCCAGGCGCCTGCCCACCTGCTCGGGCGGCGACTCGTCGGCCACCAGGGCCAGCGCATTGGGCTGCACGACGGCCGCGCACACGCCGGCCAATGCCGACAGGACGATGGCGGCCAGCAAATGGGGTGCACTGGGAATGAGCGCGCTGAGCAGCGCGAACCCGAGCAGCCCCGCCAGCAGCGGCCGCTTGCGTCCCCACCGGTCCGACAGCGGCCCTGCCAGCAGGGCCACCGCGCCATAGCTGAGCCCGTAGGCGGCGGGCAGGTAGGCGATGGCACTGGAGCGAACGCCGAAGTCGGCGCTCATGGCGCCCATCATCGGGCCGGCGAGCACCTCCGCCGAACCGATGAGGAAGAGGCAGCCGAAGAGCGTTGCGATCTGCGAGGTCTTCATGCTCATCGCCGCACTACATAGCGCGTGACCACAGGCGGCGATTCACCGAGGTGAAAGGCCAGCCGCCGCTCGCGCAGCGCCATGTCGCTGGCCGTCGCGCGGTTGAAGCGGCGCAGGTGGTCGGTCCACGACTCGTCGACGATCTGCTCCACATAGCGCTCCGGCTGCGCGATGTCGTGCAGCAGCTCCCAGCCGATGGCGCCCTGGCTCAGGCGCGCGCGGCGCGTCTGCTGCATCACGAGGTGAAAGGCGGCGGCGCGGGCCGGGTCGATCATGAATTCGACAGTGATGACCACGCGGCCGTTTTCCTGCGGTGCCTCGGTCGGCGGGCCGGCGGCCCAGCCGGCTTGCGCGGGGCTCGTGTCGTCTTCGCCGCTCACGTCGGTCACCCAGCGCAGGGCCATGAGCATCAGCAGCGTGCCGCTGATGGCGGCGACGGAAAGACTGGCGATCAGCGAGGTGACCGTGGCCACCTGCCCCCAGATCGCCGCGCCGATCGCGCTCGCGCCCATGATCGCCATCTGGTACATCGACATGCCGCGCGCGCGCACCCAGTCGGGCAGCGCGAGCTGGGCCGACACCGACAGCGAATTGGCCACCGTGATCCATGCCATGCCGCCGAAGAACATCGCCGGCACCGCAACCCATGCGTTGGGCGCGAAGGCCATGACGGCGGTGGCGCCCGACTGCAGCAGCGTGCCGCGCAGCACCAGCTGGTCGCGCCCCAGCGCCTGGCGCAGCCGCGGCAAAAACAGCACCGCGATGATCGCGCCCGCGCCCATGGCCGCCAGCAGCAGCGTGAAGGTGCCTGCGCCGCCGCCCTGGAGGTTGCGCGCCAGCAGCGGCAGCAGCGCCAGCAGGGCCGTGGAGTGAAAGAAGAAGATCGAGATGCGCGTGAGCACCGCCCGCATGCGCTGCGACTGCCGCACGAACTGCACGCCCACGCGCATCGCGCTGACGAGCTTCTCGCGGCCCAGCGGGTTGGGCGTGTGCTCGCGCCGCCAGCGCAGCACCACGAAGCCCGAGGCCACCGACAGCACCGCGTTCAGCGCAAAGACCCAGATGCTGCCCGCGCTCGCGATCAGCATGCCGGCCGTGAGCGGGCCGACGATGCGCGACGCGTTCATCGCGATGCCGTTCAGGCCGAGCGCGGCCGGCAGCTGCGGCCGCGGCACCAGCTCGGGCACGATGGCCGCGAACACCGGCCAGCGCAGCGCCAGGCCGATGCCGTTGGCGAAGGTGAGCGCCAGCAGCAGCGGCGCGGTCATGAGGTCGAGCGCCAGCGCGGCGCACAGCACGATGGCGGTGCCGGCCAGCCAGAACTGCGTGGCCACCAGCCAGCGCCTGCGGTCGAGGATGTCGGCCAGCGCGCCGCTGGGCAGGCCCAGCAGGAACACCGGCAGCGTGGAGGCCGACTGCACCAGCGCCACCCAGATGGGCGAGGTGGTCAGTGAGGTCATCATCCACGCGGCTGCCACGTCGTTCATCCACATGCAGATGTTGGCGACGAGCCAAGTGCTCCACAGCATGCGGAACACGGGGAGCTTGAGGGGCTCGAGGGCCGCGAGCTTCGTTGGCTGCGGCCGCGCGGGCGGGATCGGTGTCTCTTCGGGGGATATGGGCGGCATGTGCCGCTATTGTGGCGCGGCCTGCCTGCGGCCTATCCCCGGTCGCTGCGTGCCAGGCGGTGTTCGAGGCGGCGCAGCATCGTCGTGAGCACCAGTGTCATGACCCAGTAGATGACCGAGATCGCAAGGTACGGCTCCCAGTAGCGCGCATACGCGCCGGCCACGGTGCGCGCGGCGTAGGCCAGCTCGGCCAGCCCGATTGCGGAGACCAGCGAGGTGTCTTTCAGCAGCGCGATGGCGTTGTTGCCCAGCGGCGGCAGCATGCGGCGGAAGGCCTGCGGCAGCACCACATAGCGCATCACCTGCGCGGGCGAAAAGCCGATCGAGCGGCCGGCATCGAACTGTCCGCGAGAGATCGACTGGATGCCCGCGCGGAACACTTCGGAGATGTAGGCCGCCGAGTTGAGCGTGAGCGCCACCACGCCCGAGATGAGCGCGCCGTGCTCCTGCTTGAGCGTGCGCGCGAGTTCGCCGTCGATCAGGATGCCCGAGGTCGGGTGGATGAACACCGGCATCACCGCGAAGTGGATCAGCAGGATCTGCACGAACAGCGGCGTGCCGCGAAAGAAGCTCACGTACACCGTGGCCGGCCAGCGCAGGAAGAAGCGCGCGACCCAGGTCCACGGCGCGTGGCGCGGGTGCGCCAGGCGCGCGAGCGCAAGGCACAGCCCCCAGCTGGAACCCAGCAGCACGCAGACCACCGTCATGCGCAGCGTCATCCAGGCGCCCTGCCAGAACAGGTCCTTGTATTCCACGAGGATGTCCCAGCGGAACCATCCGAAAAGCAGCACTGGTTGTTCCATGCTTGCGTCCTCAACTCTCAGTCAACGAAAAACGAAACGGCCGCGTGAGGGCGGCCGTGTTCAGGGAAATGCCGTGCGGCTCAGCGCACGTTCGGGTCCTTGTTGAACCACTTCTTGTAGATCGTCACGTAGCTGCCGTCGGCGCGGATGGCCGCGAGGCCGGCCGTGAGCTTGTCGAGCAGGGGCTTGTCGCCCTTCTTCACGACGATGCCGAAGCCCTCTTCGGGGAAGGACTTGTCGTCCAGCGTCTTCAGCTCGGGGTTCTGCGCCACGCGATAGGCAATGACGCCGTTGTCACCCATGGCGGCATCGACGCCGCCGCCGGCCAGCTCGGAAATGATGAGCGGCGTGCTCTCGAAGCGGCGGATGTCGGGGTTGGTCTTGCCGAATTCGCGCGAGGCGATGTCGTCGGCGGTGGAGGCGCTGACCACGGCGATCTTCTTGCCGGTCAGGTCCTTCAGCGAGGCGACCTTGCTGTTCTTCGGCAGCGCGATCAGCTGGCGGGCCGCGAAGTAGGGAGGCGTGAAGTCGTAGCTCTGCTTGCGCTTCTCGTTGATGGTGACGCCCGAGATCACGAGGTCGACGTCGCCGTTGTTCAGCGCGCCGAAGATGCCGGTGAAGGGCGTGTTGACGATCTTGATCTTCAGGCCCTGCTGCTTGGCGATGGCGTTGATGATGTCGATGTCGAAGCCGACGATCTGCTTGTCCTTGTTCTCGAAGGCGAAGGGCGCGTAGGTGGCGCTGGAGGCCACTGTCAGTTCGCGGTTCTGGGCCTGGGCGCCAAGGGCGAGCGTGGCGGCAGCGAGGCCCAGGGCCAGTGCGCGGCGGAGTGGATTCATTCGGGGTCCTTGCTTTTTCGCCGTCCGGCGGGAGGTGGTGGGCGGGGATTTTAGGCTGTCGCTATCGGTCGTCCCCGGGGCGCTCCCCGGAGTGCGGGGCTAACTAAGGTTCTCCGGGAGAGATGAAGGGCATCGGGGAGTGATCGTGGCCTGCTGACTAGTATCCGGAGCTTTCCGGTTCAGGAGCCTTGCATGACGACCCCGCGGCTTGCTTTTCTTCTCTGTGGCATCGGTCTCGCATGGAGCGCCACGGGCGCATTGGCCGCCGATCCTCCGGCGCCGCGCTTCGATCCGCAGCGCCTGTCGCAGATCGTGAAGACGGTCTCCGGCGACGACTTCGAAGGCCGCGCACCGGCCACCCCGGCGGAGGCCAAGACGGTCGACTATCTCGTGGCCCAGTTCAAGGCCGCGGGCCTCGCACCCGGCGGCGATCTCGAAAATGGCCGGCGCGGCTGGACGCAGTCGGTGCCGCTGGTGAAGACCGAGTTCCACGGCACGCCGCGGCTCATGCTTCAGGTGGGGGCGCATAGCGACGCACTCGTGCAGGGCGAGCAGATCGCGGTGCGCGCCGCGCTCGACGGCTCGACCGCGGTTGCGATCCAGCAGGCGCCGCTGGTCTTCGTGGGCTACGGCGTCAGCGCGCCCGAGCGGCGCTGGGACGACTACAAGGGTGTCGACCTGAAGGGCAAGATCGCCGTCGTGCTGGTGAACGACCCCGATTTCGAAACCGGTGGAAACGGTACTGGCGACTTCGGCGGCAAGGCCATGACCTACTACGGCCGCTGGACCTACAAGTTCGAAGAGGCCGCGCGCCGTGGTGCGCTGGGCGTGCTGATCGTGCACGAGACCGCGCCGGCCGCCTATGGCTGGGCCACGGTCAAGAACTCCAACACCGCGACCATGCTCGACATCGAGCGCGAAAAGCCGGCCGCCGTGCATCCGAAGCTGGAGGGCTGGATCCAGCGCGAGGTGGCGGTCGATCTGCTGCGCCGCGCGGGCCTGGACTTCGAGGCGCAGAAGAAGCTCGCACAAACGCGCGAGTTCCAGCCGCAGCTGCTGAAGGACGCGAGCCTGTCGGCCGAGTACGCGATCGATAGGCAGGTGATCGTCTCGAAGAACGTGGTGGGCCGCGTCGAGGGCCGCAAGCGGCCCGGCGAGACGGTGATCTACAGCGCTCACTGGGACCACCTGGGCGTGGGCGCGCCCGATGCCAAGGGTGACAGGATCTATAACGGCGCGGTCGACAACGGCACCGGGCTGGCCGCGCTGATCGAGATGGGCCGCGCCTTTGCGAGCGCGCCCAGGAAGCCCGAGCGCTCCGTCGTCTTCCTGGCTGTGACGGCCGAAGAACGCGGCCTGCTCGGCTCCGAGTACTACGGCGCCAAGCCGCTGTATCCGCTGGCGCGGACCGTGGCCGTCATCAACATGGATGCGCTCGGCCCGGAAGGCCCGGCGCGCAACTTCAGCACCTCGGGCAGCGCGTCTTCACAGCTGCAGGACCTGCTGGTCGAACAGGCCAAGGGGTTCGGCCTGGCCTATGCGCCGGACCCGCACCCCGAAGCCGGCTATTTCTTCCGCTCCGACCATTTCTCGTTTGCCAAGCGCGGCGTGCCGGCGCTGTCCTTTGCCTCGGGCAACGACCTGGTGGAAGGCGGCCTCGCTGCCGGCGAAGCGGCCAGCAAGGCTTACACCGCCGAGCGCTACCACCAGCCGGCCGACGAATGGCGCGCCGACTGGTCCTTCACCGGCATGGCGCACGACCTGCCGCTGCTCTACCGCGTGGGCGAGACGCTGGCCAACAGCCGACGCTGGCCCGAGTGGGGGCAAGGGTCGGAATTCCGCGCGATCCGCGAGGCCAGCCGCGGGGAGCGGCGCTGATCCAAGAAGCCTAAGACGCGCGCGGGCGGGCGGCGCCGCCGAGATGGCCCAGCGGCAGCGCACTGCTGGCCTTGACCTCGCCCAGCGAGAAACTGGTGTGCAGGTCTTTCACGTTCGGCAGGTTCATGAGGTGCTGGCGCGCGAAGATCGAGAAGCTGTCGAGGTCCTGCGCCACCACCTGCAGCTCGAAGGTGCCGGTGCCGCTGATGTAGTGGCAGGCGATCACGTCGGGCAGCTTGCGGATCGCGTCTTCGAGCCTGCGGGTGGCTTCGTGGGTGACGCGCTCGGTGTCCACGCGCACGAATGCGAGCACGCCCAGCCCGATCTTGTGGCGGTCGATCTCGGCGTGGTAGCCCTTGATGAAGCCGGCCTCTTCCAGCGCGCGCACCCGGCGCCAGCAGGGCGCGGCCGAGAGGCCCACGCGCTGCGCAAGCTCGGCATTCGTGAGGCGGCCGTCGGCCTGCAGTTCTTGCAGGATTGCGAGGTCGAACTTGTCAATGCTTTCCATGGATGGCAATCTTAAGCAAGATTCTTTCTGGAAGCGGGTTTTTCAGGGCAAAGAACGCAAACACCTGTCGCGGACCCCGGCATACACTTTGCACGATCATGGGCTCGTGCCCTACCCGGGCACAGACCCACAGTAATCAGCCAGGCTCACAAGGCCCTGCCATACGGAGACAAAGAACATGAATGCACCGCTACCTGCGCACATTCGCAAGGCCCTGGAGACCGTCACGCTCGACGACAAATACTCTCTGGACTACGGCCGTGCCTTCATGAGCGGCGTCCAGGCCCTCGTCAAGCTGCCCATGCTGCAGCGACTGCGGGACCAGCAGGCCGGCAAGAACACCGCCGGCTTCATCAGCGGCTACCGCGGCTCGCCGCTCGGCGGCTACGACCAGGCGCTGTGGAAGGCCAGCAAGTTCCTCAAGGAACAGAACATCGTCTTCCAGCCCGGCGTGAACGAAGAGCTGGCCGCCACCGCACTGTGGGGCACCCAGCAACTGGGCTTCTCCCCGCAGGGCACCAACAAGTTCGACGGCGTCTTCGGCATCTGGTACGGCAAGGGCCCGGGCGTGGACCGCTGCTCCGACGTGTTCAAGCACGCCAACATGGCCGGCACCACCGAGTTCGGCGGCGTGATCGCTGTGGCGGGCGACGACCACATCTCCAAGAGCAGCACGGCCGCGCACCAGAGCGACCACATCTTCAAGGCCTGCGGCACGCCGGTGTTCTTTCCGGCGAACGTGCAGGAAATTCTCGACCTGGGCATTCACGCCTTCGCGCTGAGCCGCTTCTCGGGCGTGTGGTCGGGCATGAAGACGATCCAGGAGATCGTCGAGTCGAGCGCCACGGCCATGATCGATCCCGAGCGCGTCGAGATCGTCATTCCCACCGACTTCGAAATGCCGCCCGGCGGCCTGCACATCCGCTGGCCCGACCATGCGCTGGAGCAGGAAGCCCGGCTCATGCACTACAAGTGGTACGCCGCGCTGGCGTACATCCGCGCCAACCGGCTGAACCACAACGTCATTCAAGGCCCGAACGACCGCTTCGGCATCATGGCCAGCGGCAAGGCCTATAACGACACCCGCCAGGCGCTGATCGACCTGGGCCTGGACGACGCGGCCTGCCGCCAGCTCGGCATTCGCCTGCACAAGGTGGGTGTGGTGTGGCCGCTCGAAGCGCAGCTCACGCGCGAGTTCGCCACCGGCCTGCAAGAGATTCTGGTGGTCGAGGAGAAGCGCCAGGTCATCGAATACCAGCTCAAGGAAGAGCTCTACAACTGGCGCCCCGACGTGCGGCCCAACGTGGTCGGCAAGTTCGACGAGGGCGAGGTGCACGCGGCCGAGGGCTACTCCGGCGGCGAATGGTCGATGCCCAACCCGACCTCGCACACGCTGCTGCGCGCCAACGCCGACCTGAACCCGGCGCTCATCGCCAAGGCCATCGCCACGCGCCTCAGGAAGACCGGCCTGCTGGCCGCCGCGGGTGCCGACATGGCCGCGCGCATCGACGCGCAGCTCGCCATCCTCGAAGCCAAGGAGCGTTCGATGGTGGTGCAGCAGGCTTCCACCAGCGTGGTCGACGCCACGCGCCAGCCCTGGTTCTGCTCGGGCTGCCCGCACAACACCAGCACCGTGGTGCCCGAAGGCTCGCGCGCGATGGGCGGCATTGGCTGCCACTTCATGGCGACCTGGATGGACCGCTCCACCATCGGCTTCACGCAGATGGGCGGCGAGGGCGTGCCGTGGGTGGGCCAGCAGCCCTTCACGACCGACCAGCACATCTTCGCGAACCTGGGCGACGGCACGTACTTCCACAGCGGCCTGCTGGCTATTCGCCAGAGCATCGCGGCGGGCGTGAACATCACCTACAAGATCCTCTACAACGACGCGGTCGCCATGACGGGCGGCCAGCAGGTCGGCGAGCGGCCCGAAGGCCACTCGGTGCTGCAGATTGCCGAGAGCCTGCATGCAGAGGGCGCCAAGAAGGTCGTCATCGTCACCGACGAGCCCGAGAAGTACGAGGGCGTGAACATCCCCGGCGACCACGTGGCGGTGAAGCATCGCGACCTGCTCGACGACGTTCAGCGCGAGTTCCGCAAGATCCCCGGCACCACGGCCATCATCTACGACCAGACCTGCGCCACCGAGAAGCGCCGCCGCCGCAAGCGGGGCACGGCCGTCGATCCGGCCAAGCGCGTGGTCATCAATGAGCTGGTCTGCGAAGGCTGCGGCGACTGCAGCGTGCAGAGCAACTGCCTGAGCGTGGAGCCGTTGGAAACCGAATTCGGCCGCAAGCGCACCATCAACCAGAGCAGCTGCAACAAGGACATGAGCTGCCTGAAGGGCTTCTGCCCGAGCTTCGTGACGGTCGAAGGCGGCCAGCTCAAGAAGAAGAGCAAGAACAAGGCGGCCACGCCGGCCGAGTTCGGCCTGCTGCCCGAGCCCGCGATTCCGTCGCTGGTCGGCGGCAAGGTCTGGGGCGTGGTGGTGGCGGGCGTCGGCGGCACCGGCGTGATCACCATCGGCCAGCTGCTGGGCATGGCCGCGCACATCGAGGCCAAGGGCATCGTCACGCAGGACGCGGCCGGCCTTGCGCAAAAGGGCGGCGCCACCTGGAGCCACGTGCTCATCGGCGACACGCAGGACGACATTCGCACCACGCGCGTGGGCACCGCAGCGGCCGACCTGATCCTGGCCTGCGATCCGCTGGTCACGGTGAATGCCGAAACCATGGCGCGCATGCGCGAAGGGCGCACGCACGTGGCGCTCAACAGCCACAGCGCACCGACGGCCGCCTTCGTGCGCAACGCCAACTGGCAGAACCCCGAAGACGCCTGCGCAGCCGAGATCGCGCGCGCCGTGGGCATCGACGGCATGGGCACCTTCGACGCCGACGCCGCCGCGACCACGCTGATGGGCGACACCATCTACGTCAACCCGATGATCCTGGGCTACGCCTGGCAGAAGGGCTGGATCCCGCTGGAGCACGAGTCGCTGATGCGCGCCATCGAGCTGAACGCCGTGGCCGTCGAAAACAACAAGACGGCGTTCGAGTGGGGCCGCCAGGCGGCTGTGCGCCCGGAAGAACTGCAGAAGCGCGTGCGCCCGGGCCAGGTCATCGAGTTCAAGAAGCGCGAGTCGGTCGAGAGCCTCGTGGCGCGCCGCGTGGAGTTTCTGACCGGTTACCAGAACGCGGCCTATGCCGACGAATACCGGCAGTTCGTAGGCAAGGTGCAGCAGGCCGAATCGGCCACAGGCAAGAGCACGGCGCTGACCGAGGCGGTCGCGCGCTACCTGTTCAAGCTGATGGCATACAAGGACGAGTACGAAGTCGCCCGCCTGCACACCGACCGCACTTTCCTCGATCGCGTCGAGGGCATGTTCGAAGGTGACTACAAGCTCAACTACCACCTGGCTCCGCCGATCATCGCGAAGAAGAACTCCAAGGGGCAGCTGCAGAAGCAGAAGTTCGGCCCCTGGATGCTCACCGGCTTCAGGTTCCTCGCGAAGCTCAAGGGCCTGCGCGGCACGGCGCTCGACATCTTCGGCCGCACCGAAGAGCGCAAGACCGAGCGTGCACTGATCGGCGAATACCGCACCAGCATCGAGGAAGTGATCGGCGCCCTGCGCGCCGACAACCACGCGCTGGCGCTGGAGATCGCCAGCCTGCCCGAGCAGATCCGCGGCTACGGCCACGTGAAGGATCGCAACCTGGCGGCCGCCCGCACCCGCTGGAGCGAGTTGATGGCCAAGTGGCGCAATCCGCAGGCGCAGCGCGTGGCGGCCTGATTTTCAGGGCCGGTTGATCATGCAAAGGGCGCCCATGGGCGCCCTTTGCTATTGAAAACGTAGCAAAACACGATCAACCCGAATAGCAGGAAAGCCCTCCCCACCGCGCCGGATAAGCGCGCAAAGCGGCCATCCGCCCCGAATACAATGCCCGGTGCTGTGCGCGGCCAAGCCCCGCGAAGCTTTGATTTGCGGCCCGTTTCCCTTGTGGCCGCGAAGCCGCGAAGAGGCGGAATGACGGACCCCGGTCCGCGCTCCTCTCGTTTTCTCTTCCCTCTGCTGGAGACTCTCTTGTTCATTTCCTCTGCTTTCGCCCAGACCGCGCCCGCTGCAGCCGGCGGCGGTGACATGTTGTCTTCCCTCGGCAGCATGCTGCCCCTGGTGCTGATGTTCGTGGTGCTGTATTTCGTCATGATCCGGCCCCAGATGAAGCGCCAGAAGGAAGCCCGCGCCATGATCGAAGCCCTGGCCAAGGGCGACGAAGTCGCCACCGCCGGCGGCGTGCTCGGCAAGATCACCTCGCTGGGCGACCAGTACCTCGGCCTGGAGATCGCCAACGGCATCGAGATCAAGATCCAGCGCAGCGCCGTCGTGCAGGTCCTGCCCAAGGGCGCCGTCAAATAAAAGCGTGAGCCGAGCCTTGCGCTTTGCGGCGCAGGGCCCCATTTCACGCCGTGTTCCATTTCTGAAAAGCTTGTAAAAAGCGCCCTCTCATGAACCGTTACCCGGTCTGGAAGTACGCGATCATCGTGATCGTGTTGCTCGTGGGACTCGTCTACGCCCTGCCCAATTTCTTCGGTGAGGCGCCTGCAGTGCAGGTGTCGGCGGCCAAGTCCACCGTCAAGATCGATGCGGCTACCCAGGCCAAGGTCGAAGGGTTGCTCAAGACAGCGGGCCTCACGCCCGATCTGCTGAGCCTCGAACCCACCGCGGTGCGTGCGCGCTTTGCCACCACCGACGACCAGATCAAGGCACGTGACACGCTGCAGCAGGCGCTGGTGCCCGATGCGGACGACCCCTCTTACGTGGTGGCGCTGAACCTGGTGTCGCGCTCGCCCTCGTGGCTGACCGCGCTGCACGCCTTCCCGATGTACCTGGGCCTCGACCTGCGCGGCGGCGTCGACTTCCTGTTGCAGGTCGACATGCGCGGCGTGCTCGACAAGAAGGCCGAGTCCTTCGCCGGCGACATCCGCATGGGCCTGCGCGAAAAGAAGGTGCGCGGCAGCGCCGTGAACCGCAACGGCCAGACCGTCGAGATCACGCTGCGCGACGCCGACAGCGTGGAAACCGCCCGGCGCCTGATCCAGGACCAGATGCCCGACCTCACCACGGTCGAGAGCCAGCAGGGCTCCGAATGGCGCATCGTGGCCAGCATCAAGCCCGAAGCTGCCCGCCGCATCCAGGACGCCGCGCTCAAGCAGAACGTGACCACGCTGCACAACCGGATCAACGAACTCGGCGTGGCCGAGCCGGTGATCCAGCAGCAGGGCATCGACCGCATCGTCGTGCAACTGCCCGGCATGCAGGACCCGGCCCAGGCCAAGCGGATCATCGGCCGCACCGCCACGCTCGAAATGCGCCTGGTGGACGAAAGCGCCGAAGGCCGCTCAGCCGAACTGAACGGCGGCCCGGTGCCCTTCGGTTCCGAGAAATTTCTCGACCGCTCGGGCCGTCCGGTGATCGTTAAGAAGCAGGTGCTGGTCACCGGCGAAAACCTCACCGACGCGCAGCCCGGCTTCGACCAGCAGAGCAACCAGCCCAAGGTCGACCTGACCATGGACTCCAAGGGCGGCACCATCATGCGTGACGTCAGCCGCGAGAACTACAAGAAGCGCATGGCCATGCTGATCTTCGAGAAGGGCAAGGGCGAAGTGCTCACGGCCCCGTCGATCAACGGCGAGCTGGGCAATCGCTTCCAGGTGTCGGGCTCGATGACCGTGGCCGAAGCCAACGACCTCGCGCTGCTGCTGCGCGCCGGCTCGCTGGCCGCGCCGATGGAAATCATCCAGGAACGCACCATCGGCCCGACGCAGGGCGCGGAGAACATCAAGAAGGGCTTCGACAGCGTGATGTACGGCTTCGCCGCGATCATGGTGTTCATGTGCATCTACTACGCGCTGTTCGGCCTGTTCTCGTCGATCGCGCTGGCCGTCAACCTGATGCTGCTGGTGGCCATTCTCTCGATCCTGCAGGCCACGCTCACGCTGCCGGGCATCGCGGCCATGGCGCTTGCCATCGGCGTGGCCATCGACTCCAACGTGCTGATCAACGAGCGCGTGCGCGAAGAGCTACGCAACGGGGCGTCGCCGCAGGCGGCCATCCATGCAGGCTACGAACGCGCCTGGGGCACCATCCTCGACTCCAACGTGACCACGCTGATCGCGGGCATCGCGTTGCTGGCCTTCGGTTCGGGACCGGTGCGCGGCTTCGCGGTGGTGCACTGCATCGGCATCGTCACCTCGATGTTCTCGGCGGTGTTCTTCTCGCGCGGCCTCGTGAACTTCTGGTACGGCCAGAAGAAGAAGCTCAAGACGGTGTCCATCGGCACGGTCTGGCGCCCCAAGACCGACGGCGCTGCCGTGGCCGAAACGAAGTAAGAGGCAGAAGAGACAGTCATGGAATTCTTCCGCATCCACAAGACCATCCCGTTCATGCGCCACGCGTTGGTGCTGAACATCGTTTCCTTCGTCACCTTCGCGCTGGCGGTGTTCTTCCTGCTCCACCGCGGGCTGCACCTGTCGGTGGAGTTCACCGGCGGCACGGTGATGGAAGTCGCCTACACGCAGTCGGCCGACGTGGGCAAGGTCCGAGAAATCGTCGGCACGCTGGGCTACACCGAAGTGCAGGTGCAGAGCTTCGGCAAGTCGGTGCAGATCCGCCTGCCCGTGAAGAAGGGCGCAACTTCCGCCCAGCAGAGCGCCGAGGTGATGACCGCGCTGAAGGCGGCCGAGCCGACGGTGGAGCTGCGCAGCAACGAATTCGTCGGCCCGCAGGTCGGCGACGAGCTCACCACCAACGGCCTGAAGGCCCTGGCCATGGTGGTCGTCGGCATCATGATCTACCTGGCGTTTCGCTTCGAATGGAAGTTTGCGCTGGCTACCGTGCTGGCCAACCTGCACGACGTGGTGATCATCCTGGGCTTCTTCGCCTTCTTCCAGTGGGAGTTCTCGCTGGCGGTGCTGGCGGCGGTGCTGGCGGTGCTGGGGTACTCGGTGAACGAGTCGGTCGTGATCTTCGACCGGATCCGCGAGAACTTCCGCCGCTACCGGAAGATGTCGACCACCGAGATCATCGACAACGCGATCACCTCGACCATCAGCCGGACCATCATCACCCACGGCTCCACCCAGCTGGTGGTGCTGTCGATGTTCTTCTTCGGCGGCCCGACCCTGCATTACTTTGCGCTGGCCCTGACCATCGGCATCTGCTTCGGCATCTACTCGTCGGCCTTCGTGGCGGCGGCAATCGCCATGTGGCTCGGCGTGAAGCGCGAAGACCTGATCAAGGGCGGCCCGGCCAAGCGCGATGGCGAGTCCGAAGACGACCCGAACGCCGGCGCCGTGGTCTGACGGATACTTCGGGGTTCAACAAAGCGGTGGCGGCAGCGCTGCCACCGCGGTTTGCAGGCAACGCCGGGCACTCTCCACACTTGTGCGGTAGCGCTTCCCGATGCAAGCTCGCGGTTGTTGCCGATGAATCGATTACCCAGGCCTTTCCGACTTTTCAATGAGCATTGCGCGGTCCGCCTCTTCCCTGCAGCTCGCACGCGAGACGCGTGAGCGTTTCGTATTGGCCACGGAAGGCGCCATTGCGCCGCTGGCCCGCGCGATCCGGGACCGGCTGACATCGCTGTCCTCCGAGGCCGGCACAGCCCGCGCCATGCAGGAAAACCGCGACGACTTCGTCGCATTCCAGGGACAGGCCACGCAGTGGGTGACGCTCGCGCAGACCGGCTGGCGCAAGGCGCTGGGCGCCGGCTCCGGCAGTCCGTCGACCCTGCCTTCGGCGCTGCGGCTCGAGCTGATCGGCGACGAAGTGGTGGAAAGCAACATCCTCTCCTCGCGCCTCGCGCAGCTGATTCACGACAAAGCCAGCTTCGAACTCAGCGACCTGCGCCTGCGCATCCAGCACCTCGAAGGCACCACCGAACTCGATTCCAAGGACGTGCTCAAGCCCGAGACGCTCGCCAAGCTGCTGGTCGAGCAATGGCTGGCGGTCGGCCTGAGCCGGGGGCTCTGGACCCGCGTGCAGGACACAGTGCAGCAGGGTCTGGTCGAGGTGGTCGTCAAGGCCTACGAGAGCGCCAATGCCTACCTGATCGCCAACGGCGTGATGCAGGAGATCGACCTCAAGAGCTTTGTCCGTCGCACTGGCAGTGCGGGGGGCGGCGGTGGTAGCGGCGGCGGATCGGGCGCCGCGCCTGTGGACAGCGGCATGTCCTCCGGCGGACCCCACAGCGCGCAGCGGCCTGGTTATGGATTCGGAGGGCAGCAGGCGTCCGTGCCGTCGACCGTGGCTGCGGCGCCCGCGTCGACCACCGGCGGCTCGCCGCTTTCGATCGCGCGGCAGCGTGCGCAGACCGCTCTGCTGAGCCTCAAGCGCTTCGTGACCGCACGTATCGGTGGCGAGGCGGGCGGTTCCGCCGGGCAGTTCCAGACTGCAGGCGCGGAAGGGCGCGCCACGGGTGGTAGCGGCCAACCGGGCCAGGGCGGCGGCATTGCGGCGCCCCGCGTGTTCTCCCGGACCTTCGCCGGCGCCATCGCCGACGCCGAGGTCGCCTACCGGATGGCAGCTACGCAGTACATGGACGGCGCGGCCGAACAGGCCACGCTGATCCAGCAGACGGCAGTCGACCTGCGCCGGCGCAGCACCGAGCTCAAGAAGCGCGCGCCCACTACGGCCGACAAGGCCACGGTCGAGATCGTGGCGCTGATGTTCCAGGCCATCCTGGCCGAGGAGCGCATTCCGTTCTCGGCGCGCGTCTGGTTCGCGCGCCTGCAGATGCCGGTGCTGCGCGTGGCCATTGCCGAGCCCGAGTTCTTCGGAACCCTGCAGCACCCCGCGCGCATGCTGATCGACCGCATGGGCTCGTGCGTCATGGGCTTCGACGCGGCCGCCATCACCGGCAGCGCGCTGGAGGGCGAGATCCGCCGCGTGGTGCAGGTGATCGAGCAATACCCCGAAACCGGCCAGCGCGTGTTCAAGCTGGTGTTCGACGAGTTCGTCGCCTTCCTCAACCGCTACCTGACGCAGAGCGACACCACGCAGCGCGTGATGAGCGTGGCACAGCAGGTCGAGCAGAAGGAAACGATGGCGATCCAGTACACCATCGAGTTGCGCAAGATGCTCAACGACATGCCGGTGCGCGACGAGATCCGCGAGTTTCTCTTCAAGATCTGGGCCGAGGTGCTGGCCATTGCCGCGCTGCGCTACGGCGCGCAGGGCGAGCAGACCGTCATGCTCAAGCGCGTGGCCTCCGAGCTGGTGTGGGCCGCGAGCGCCAAGCCCAACCGCACCGACCGCGCCCGCGTCATCCAGGACCTGCCGCAGCTGCTGCAGCGCCTGCGCCAGGGCATGGCGCTGCTGGGCATCGTCGACGAGCCGCAGGAAGCCCACATCAAGACCATCGGCGCCACGCTGTCCGACGCCTTCCTGTCGAAGACCGAAGCCATTCCGCAGGCCAAGATCGAGGCGATGGCCGAGCGGCTGGCGCACCTGGAAGACTTCGTGAGCGACGTGGGCGGCACCGCCGACCTGCCGCTCGATGCCCACAGCATCGAACTGCTGCTGGGCGTGGATGCGGCATCGATCGAAGTCATTCCGGACGCTGCCGGCACCAAGGTGCCCGAGGACATGATTGCCTGGGCGCACGAGCTGCAGGTGGGCAACTGGTTCATGCTCGATCACAACGATCGCGTGAGCCAGGTGCAGTTCGTCTGGCGCAGCGAGCGCAAGCAGCTGCATCTGTTCGCAACGTCGGACGGGCGCAGCTTCCTCATTCAAGCCGGCCGGCTTGCAACCTACCTGCAGGCGGGTCTGCTGGTGCCGGCCGAAGAAGAAACGCTCACGGTGCGCGCCACGCGCGAGGCGCTGGCGAAGCTGGATGCCAACCCGGAGCGGCTACTGAACTAGCAGCGAGCCTGGGTCAGTGTGCCGTGCGGCCTTCGCGGCTCTCGCACAGTTCGTCGAGCACCAGCGCATCAGGCTCGATGCCGGTGCTCCAGTGCACCATCAGCACGATGATCTTCAGCTCGTCGAGCGCGACCGGATCGCCGGGCGCCGCCATTGCGCGTTCGACGACGATCTCGCGCAGGCCGCAGGGCAGCACGTTCGACGATTCGAGAAAGCAGATGAAGCCGAGGCACTCGGCACCAAGGTGTTCCTGCTCGGCCTGCGAGTAGACGCGCATTGCGTCGTCTGACTGCGGCATGGCCGCTTCGGGTGTGCCTCGAAGAACGATCGTGGCGCTGGCCTCGTCGTTGGCGCTGCGTTCGATCTGCATGCCTTGCGTTGCAAGGCTGAGGCCGTCGAGCCAGTGAAGGGCCTCGCGGATTTCTTCTGCCTCGAAGCCGTGTGCACTGAGCTTGCGGCCCAGTTGCTCCGGCTCTGGGCAGGCATCGCCGCGCCAATAGTTTTCGTACACAAAAACAAGCACTTCGAACATGAGCCCAATATAGCCGACGTTCGTGCAATCCAGACTAGGTGGAAGCCGCTCGCTGGAAGAGTCCGCCCGGCAGGCGTGAGATATGGCCTTCCAGCTCGAGCTCGAGCATCTTCGCCTGCAGCGCGGCCGCGCTCCATCCGGTGCGCGCGCTCAATGCGTCGAGGCTGACGGGGTCGAAGCCGAGGGCCTCCAGCAGCGGGTCTTCAGTGGCGGCAGCAGGGTGCCCGTTGCCGGCAGGGGCCGCGGCCGCAACTGGTGCCCCGAGGGGCGGAAGTTCTTCGAGGATGTCGCTCACCGACTCCACGAGCTTTGCGCCCTGGCGGATCAGCGCGTGGCAGCCGCGCGATTGCGGCGAATGGATCGAGCCCGGAATGGCGAACACTTCCTTGCCTTGCTCCGACGTGAGCCGTGCGGTGATCAGCGAGCCCGACTGCAGCGCCGCCTCGACCACCAGCGTGCCGCGCGCCAGCCCGGCGATCAGCCGGTTGCGCTTCGGAAAATTCTGCGTGAGCGGCGGCGTGCCCAGCGGCAGCTCGCTCACGATCAGCCCTTGCAGCGTGATGCGGTGCGCCAGGTCGCGGTGCCGGGCGGGGTAGACGCGGTCGAGCCCGGTGCCCACCACGGCCACCGTCGCGAGCCGCGGGGCATCGCCGGCCGCATCGAGCGCGCCCTGGTGCGCCGCGCCGTCGACGCCCAGCGCCAGTCCTGAGACCACGGGCAGCCCCGCCTCGCCCAGCGCCCGCGCGAAGCTGCGCGCATTGGTCGCGCCCTGCGGCGTTGGATTGCGGCTGCCCACCACGGCGATGCTGTGGCCGAGCTGCGTGAGGTCGAAGCTGGCGGCGCCGACCACGTAGAGCATCAACGGCGGGTCGGCCATCTCGAGCAGCGAGGCCGGGTAGCTGGCATCGCCCAGCGTCACGACGCGGCGCGAGACACCGTTGTCGGTCGTGTGGAGCCACTGCCAGGTCTGGTCGATCTGTGTCTGCAGGCCCACGGGCGGTTGCAGCAGCGCCTCGGCCTGCGCAGAGGAGACGACCTCGCGCAGCGCGGCATGCGGCTGCGCGAAGACGCCCTCAGGCAGGCCAAAGGCCGCGAGCAAACGGCGCGCGGCACCGTCACCGATGCCGGGCGTCAGTGAAAGTCGCAGCCAGCCTGCGAGTTCTGCGCGTTCCAAACGAGTGTCGAGAAGGAAAGCCGGAGTCGCAGGTCAGGGATTGACGAGGAAGTCGCCGGCGCGCGGAGTGTCGTTGATTTCGAGCACCAGTGCGTACGAAACCTTCTCGAAGGTGCGGAACACCATCAGCAGGCCGATGCGTTCGTTCGGCAGCTTGATGGTTTCCTTGCGGGCGCCGGTGCGGTCGAGGATGGTCTCGCCGTTCTTCAAGATGGCCAGCACGTGGCCGTTGTCGATGCCGTCGCGCGTGCCCTTGTTGATGGCCACCACCTGGTTTTGCGCCGCGAACTGCACCGCGTTGCCGTAGACCGAGATGATGCGGCCGTCGACCTGCGTCGACGGTGCGCGCGGCACGTAGCTCAGCAGCTGGCGCGGCGGCTCGGGCAGCAGGCGGTCGCCGGCGCGCATTTCCTCGCGCGACGCGATGATGTCGATGCTGGCCGGCACCACGGTGATGACGTCCTTGTCTTCCACCGTTTCGACGGTGGTCGATTCGCCGCGCTGCAGTCGGGCCTTGCCCAGGTACTGCGCCTCGTAGCCGAGGATTTCGCCCGTGCCCGGGTCCTTCAGCGGCGTGGCGTTGCGGAAGATGCGGAAGTTCTGCACCGGGCCCGGTGTCTCGACCAGCGGCGATTCGGCGTTGCCGCGGGCATAGGCCCGGTCGCCGCGCGACAGCAGCACGCGGCTGTCGTTGCCCGCGACGATGCGCGGGGCGCTTTCCAGCGTGCCGGCGTCCACCACGATGGGTTCGCTGAGGAAGGGCTCGATGATGCTCGGGTTGAGCGTGGGCAGTGCCATGCCGGCCAGCGAGTCGAAACGGGTGCGAGGTGACAGCTTGATGGTTCCGCCGTCGCCGCTGAAGCCGCCGCGGCGGGTGGTCAGGCGGGCGCGGCCACCGCTCTTGTCCAGGTAGAGCACCTGGCCCGGATAGATCCGGTGCGGGTTGGCGATTTCATTGATGTTCATGCCCCACAGCTCCGGCCAGCGCCAGGGGTGCAGCAAGTAGAGGCGGGAGATGGCCCAGAGCGTGTCGCCGGACTTGACGGTGTATTCGTCGGGCGCCTTGGGCGACAGTTCGTTCAGCGGCACGCCGGCCTGGGCGGTCTGCTGGGCGGTGGCGCGCTGCTGCGGCGTGACGGGGTAGTTCTGAGCCCAGGCTGTCGTGGCGCCGCAACTGCCGATCACCGCCAGGGCTGTCAGCGTGGCAAGGAGGGAGGGGCGCTGGCGGTCGGTGAGTCTGAGCTTTTTCATGTCTGGATGGGTGAGCGCGCGACGTATCGCTGCGCATACGAATCTCACAATTTGCTACGAATTCTGCGCTGAACCCCTTGGGAGGGCAACGTTTTCGGGGCCAGATGGCGCGTCACGTCGCGGAATTGGCGAAAATAGCCACAACTTTCCCCCGATTTCATGGCCAAACGAATCATTCTGAGTTACCCGGACAAACGCCTGCACACCGTGGCCAAGCCGGTGCAGGGCGTCGACGCACGCATCAAGACCCTGGTCGCCGACATGCTGGAAACCATGTACGACGCCAACGGCATCGGTCTGGCAGCGACCCAGGTCGACGTGCACGAGCGCCTCGTCGTCATCGACGTGTCCGAGGAGCGTAACCAGCCGATCGTGCTGATCAACCCCGAAATCACCTGGGCCAGCGACGAAAAGGTGCTGAACGAAGAAGGCTGCCTCTCGGTGCCCGGCATCTACGACGGCGTGATGCGCTCCACTTCGGTCAAGGTGCAGGCGCTCGACGAGAACGGCGAATCGCGCAGCATCGAGGCCGACGGCCTGCTGGCCGTGTGCATCCAGCACGAACTCGACCACCTGCTGGGCAAGGTGTTCGTCGAATACCTCTCCCCCCTGAAGCGCAACCGCATCAAGAGCAAGCTGCTGAAGCAGCAGCGCGAAGACATGCGGGAACGGGCTTGAACGCCATGGCGGCACGGCGCCTCGGCTGCCTTGCGGCACTGGCGGTCGCCGGGCTGGGGCTCATTGCCGGCTGCGCCAACGAACCCACGCGCGTGCAACCCGGTGCCACCGCCGCCGACACCCTGCAGCGTTTGGGCGCCCCCACCGGCCGCTACCCGCTCACTGGTGGTGGCGAGCGGCTGCAGTACTCGCGCATGCCGGCCGGCTTCGAGGTCACCGACATCGACGTCGACGCCTCGGGCAAGGTCGTCTCGGTGACGCAGGTGCTCAGCGAAGCGCGCTTCGGCTACGACATCAAGGTCAACCAGTGGCGCCAGAACGACGTGATGGCCTTCTACGGCCGTCCTTATGAAATCACCCGCGTCAGCTCCTTCGACGGCGCGGTCTGGACCTGGCGCTACAAGGCCGTGAACGAGCGCCGCATGCTGTACATCTACATCGATCCGACCGGCGTGGTCCGGCGCTATCACACGGGGGACGATCTCGATTTCGATCGGATCCGGGATTGAGCCGCCTCAGAGTCGTTTTTGCGGGCACGCCGGAGTTCGCGCGCGTCGCCCTCGAAGCCATTGCCGCCGCCGGCCATGACATCGTGCTGGTGATGAGCCAGCCCGACCGCCCCGCCGGCCGCGGCATGAAGCTGCAGGCCTCCCCCGTCAAGCAATGCGCCGTTGCCAACAACTGGCCCGTGGCTCAGCCGCGCAGCCTGCGACTGGACGGCAAGTACCCCGACGAAGCTTCGGCCGCGCGCGACACCTTGCTGGCCGCCAAGCCCGACGTGATGGTGGTCGCCGCCTACGGCCTGATCCTGCCCCAGTGGGTGCTCGACCTGCCGACGCACGGCTGCCTCAACATCCACGCGAGCCTGCTGCCACGCTGGCGCGGCGCCGCGCCCATCCACCGCGCCATCGAGGCAGGCGACGCGCAGACCGGCATCACCATCATGCAGATGGACGCCGGCCTCGACACTGGCGACATGCTGTTGCGCGAGGCAGTCGACATCGGCAGCGAAGACAACACCGCCCGCCTGCATGACCGCCTGGCTGATCTGGGCGGAAAGATGATCGTCGAGGCGCTGGCGCGCATTGGCACCCTTACCCGCACGCGGCAGCCCGCCGAAGGCGTCACCTACGCCAACAAGGTCGAGAAGCATGAAGCGCTGATCGACTGGGCCCAGCCGGCCGACGCCATCGTGCGCCGCATTCGCGCCTTCGATCCGTTCCCGGGCGCCAACAGCCCGCTCGACGGCGAGACCGTCAAGCTCTGGGCCGCCCACTCTGCAGGCTCGCCCGAGGCGTCCGCCGCGCCGGGCACGATCCTGGCCGTCAGCGATGCCGGCGTGGCCGTCGCGGCAACCGACTCGGTCGTGAACGTCACCGAACTCCAGCGTCCGGGCGGCAAGCGCCTGCCCGTGGCCGATTTCCTGCGCGGCTTCGACCTGAAGCCCGGGCAGGTGTTCGGCTGATGTTTCTCTCGAAAAGCATCCGCAGCCGCCCTGAATTCCGCGTCGGCATGCGCGACATGTCCCCGGTGGCGATGGGCATCGGCGCCTGGGGGCTCATGACCGGCGTGGCCATGGTCAAGTCGAACATGAGCGTGATCGAGGCGCTGGCGATGACGCTGCTGGTGTACGCCGGCAGCTCGCAGCTCGCCGCCATTCCGCTGCTGTTCGCAGGCGCCCCTGCCTGGGTCATCCTGGCCACGGGCTTCTGCGTCAACCTGCGCTTCGTGGTGTTCAGCCTGCACCTGCGGCCCTACCTCATGCACATGCCGCGCTGGCGCCGCATGACGCACGGCTACCTCACGGCGGACATGAGCTACGCGCTCTTCACCAGGAAGTACCCGAAGCCGCCGCTGACCATCGCCGAGCAGGAAGCGCAAGAGGCCTACCTCACCGGCAACTATTTCGTGACCTGGGGCGCCTGGATGGGCATGAGCCTGCTGGGCGTGGCGCTGGCCAACTTCATCCCGCAGACCTGGGGCCTGAGCTTCGCGGGCGTGCTGAGCCTGGTCGCCATCGTCTGCTCGATGGCGACGACGCGCCTGCGCGTGCTGGCCGCGCTCATTGCCGGCGCCACTGCCGTCGCGGCTTACTCGCTGCCCCTGAAGCTCAACATCGTGGTCGCCATCGGCGTGGCCGTGCTGCTGTGCTTCTGGCTCGAAAAGCAGTTCGGCCTCGACCCCACGGCGGAGGACGACAAGTGAGCGGCGTGAGCGCGACCACAGACTGGTGGACCATGGCCGTGATCGTCGGGCTGGCGCTCGTCACCGTGCTCACGCGCTGCTTCTTCTTCATCCTCGACCGGCCCTGGGGCCTGCCCGAGTGGGCGCACCGCGCACTGCACTACGCGCCGGCCGCCGCGCTCGCGGGCGTGATCGCACCCGAGATCGTCATGACGCAGGGCCACCTCATCACCACGCTGCATGACGCACGCCTGTATGCGGCGGTCGTTGGCGCGGCGTATTTCTACTGGCGGCGCGGTGTGCTGGGCACCATGCTGGCCGGCATGGCGGTGTACTTGCCGTTGCACCTCGGCCTGGGCTGGTAGCGGGTCAATCCAGCTTCACGCCAGCGGCCGCAATGATCTTTCCCCAGCGCTCGCTCTCGGCGCGAGACAGCTTGTAGAAATCCTGCGGCGTTCCGGGCAGTGCCTCGAAGCCGAAGTCCGCGAACAGCTTCACCACCTTCGGCGCCTTCATCGCCTTGTGCAGCTCGCCGTTGAGCCGTGCCACCGCTTCGGCCGGCATACCGGCCGGGCCGATCAGGCCGTGGAAGGCGTAGGCGTTGACGTCGCTGAAGCCGGCCTCGACGAAGGTCGGCACATCCGGCAGGGCGCCCGCGCGCTGCGGCAGCGCAATGGCCAGCACCCGCACCTTGCCCGACCTGATGATCGGCAGGCCCGAGGCCAGGTCCAGCATCATCACCGGCACCTGGCCGCCCATCACGTCGGTCATGGCGGGCGCGGCGCCCTTGTACGGCACGTGCGTGATCGTCAGGCCGGCCTTCTGCTTGAAGAGCTCCATCGCCATGTGGTGCGGCGAGCCGTTGCCGGGCGAGGCGTAGCTCACCTTGTCGGGGTTGGCCTTCACGTAGCGCACGAACTCCGCCACGTTCTTCGCGGGAAAGTCGGGGTGCACCACCAGCGCCACCGGAAAGCGGCCGATGGTGCCGATGTAGGTGAAGTCGCTCGCCGGCTTGTACGGCAGCTTGGCGAACATGTGCTCGTTGAAGAGCAGCGCCGCGTTCTCGGCCTGCATGATCGTGTAGCCATCAGGCTTGGCCTGCATCATCACGGACACGCCGATGTTGGTGGACGCACCGGGCCGGTTGTCGATGATGAGCGGCTGCCCCAGCGAAGGCTGCATTGCCTCGGCCAGCGTGCGGGCCAGGTTGTCGGTGCCGCCGCCGGCCACGTAGGGCACGATCCATTTGACGGGCTGGCTGGGATAGGCGGCCGGCTGCGCCGATGCAAGGCTGCTGGCCAGCGTGAGGGCGGCGCCCAGCAGGGGCAGAAGGAATCGCTTCATCGTCTCTTGTCTCCGTTGCTTGTTTTGAAATCGGTTCAGGTCATTCGCCGCGCAGCGTCTGCCACAGCTCGCGGTCGCGCTCGGCGGTCCACACCACGGGGTGTTCGATGCCGCGCAGTTCGTCGTACGCGCGCGAGACGTCGAAGGGCAGCACGTGCTGGAACACGGGCCAGTTGCCGAAGCGCGGCGTCATCGCCGCCTCGGCGCGCGCGTAGCAGCCGCGCAGCGTGTCGCCCGCCGCGATGCCGGCCTTCACGCTGTCGAGCAGCGTCGAGAGAAATGCTTTGGTGAGCCCGATGGCCTCGGCGCATGCGGCTTCGTCCTGCAGCACCGCGCCACGCCCGGGCACCAGCACGCGCGGCTTCAGCGCCGCCACCGCGTCGAGCGTGCCGGCCCAGTCGCCGATGTAGGCGTCGCCCGCGTACACCCCGCAGCGGTTCTCGACCACATCGCCGGAAAACAGCACGCCGCAGTCGGGCAGCCATGCGACGGTGTCGCCGCCCGAGTGACCGCGGCCCAGCGCCTTCAGATGCAATTCACGGCCACCGCCGAGCTGCAGCGTCATCTCGCGCTCGAAGACCTTCGTCGGAAGGGTCAGGCCCGGAATCTCCTCGACGCCGACGAACAGGCGCGGAAAGCGGCCGACTTCCGAATCGAAATCCGCCTGGCCGCGCGTGCGGATCCAGTAGAGCGTGCCGTTGCTCGCGATGATGTCCTTCACTTCGTCGAAGGCGCTTGCGCCCATCACGCGCACTGCGTGGTAGTGCGTGAGCACGATGGTGCGGACGGGCTTGTCGGTCACCGTGCGGATGGCCGCGAGAAAGTCGCGCGCCATGCGTGGCGTGGGGCGCGTGTCGATCAGCACCACCTGCTCGTCGCCGACGACGAAGCCGCAGTTGGGATCAAAGTCGCTGATGTAGCCGTAGACATCGGGTGCGAGTTCGTGCAGTTGCGGCTTCTGCTCGCGGGTGTCGGAAGCAGAGGCGAAAGAGACGGAAGTGGTCATGGGGCGGTTGTTGTCGTGGTGTCTTCAGCGGCTGCGCGGATGCAGGCGAGCAGCACGTCCTGGTCTGCGCACTGGTTGGCCAGCAGCAGCACGAGGCGGGCGTTGAGGTCGGCGCTCTGTGCGTCGCTGTGGCCTTCGTGCGCGGCGAGGAGGGCCGCGTAGAAGCCGTCGGGGTCGGGGATGCGAGGCTCGGTGATCATGGTTGGCTGTTGTGGGCCAGCGCGGTGCGCAAGGCGGAGGCGATGGTTTTCGGCGCGGCGTTCGCCAGCAAGGCGGCGCGATAGGCGTCGGGCCGCACGAGAGCAAAGCTGCCCGCGTCGCCGATGCCGAGATGGCTCGCGAGCCTGTCGTCGGCCTGCAGCGTGGGCAGGCCGCTGTCTCCTCCCACGGCCAGCAGCTGCAGCGGCAGCGACGCCGTGGCATCGAGAGCCGCCTTTGCTTGCTCGCGCGTCGGCGCGAACCAGAGGCCGATGCAGTGCGTGCCCTCGGACAGCAACTGCATCAGCGTCGTCTCGCGGCCATCGGCCCAGTGCAGCGGCAGGTTCTGCACCGAGTGCCCGCCCTCGGGGAGTTGCGGCGCGGCCGGGTAGTCGTTGGCGACCGACATGCGCCCGGTGTTCACCAGCGCCCGCGCAAACGGATGGCGCGCAGCCAGCGCCACCACGGCGCGGCGCAGCGTGTGCTCGGCTGGCGAGCGCGGCGCCAGGAAGCGTGCTGACCGGCTCGTCACCTGCAGGTTCTGCTTCGCGGCGGGTTGGCGCTCCGAGTCGTAGCTGTCGAGCAGCGCGTCACCGGCCTTGCCCTGTGCGACGAGCGCGAGCTTCCAGCCGAGGTTGGCCGCATCCTGGATGCCGCTGTTGCCGCCGCGCGCGCCGAAAGGGCTCACCACGTGCGCCGCATCGCCGATGAAGAACATGCGGCCGTGGCGGAAGCTGTCGAGCAGGTGGTCGCGGTAGCCGTACGGCCCGATCCACACGAACTCGAACTCCACGTCGGGCCCGAGCTGCTCGCGCAATCGCGCGCCCGCCACCTCGGGCTGGCTGATGTAGGCCGTGTCGCAGTCTTCGGGCATCTGGTAGTCGATGCGCCATACGCCGTCTGCCATCAGGTGCTGCCACACGCCGCGACCTTCGTTGAACGGTGCATCCACCCAGGTCCAGCGCTCGGTCGGCAACGGCTTCTTGAAGCGCACGTCGCTGATGCACCAGCGGTCGGTGCTGCGCGACGCGTGCGCCTCGATGCCGAGCTGCGTGCGGATCGGGCTGTTGGCGCCCGTCGCGTCGATCAGCCGGTCGGCTTCGATGGTGTAGCTGCCGGCGGGCGTTTCGATGTCCAGGCGCACGCCGTCGGCCAGTTGCTCGACGCGGGTCACGCGGCTCTTCCAGCGCACGTCGGTCAGCCCGAGTTCGAGGATGCGCTCGACCAGGAACCACTCGACGTAGAACTGCTGCAGGTTGATGAAGGGCGGCTGCCTCGAAACGCTGTTGGCCTGCAGGTTGAAGTTGTAGACCTCCTGCTCGCCCGAGAAGGTGCGGCCGAACGACCACGTGATGCCCTTGGCCGCGATGCGCTCGTAGATGCCCAGTCGCTCGAAGATCTCCAGGCTCTTTTGCGCGTAGCAGATGCCGCGCGACGATGCACCGCGCACGCCGACGGTGTCGTCCTCGTCTATCAGCACGGCGCGCACGCCGCGTTGCGCGAGGTCGCAGGCCAGCGTGAGGCCCGAGGGGCCGGCGCCGACGATCACGATGGGGTGGCGCACGACCTTCGTGCCGCCCAGTTCGGGCGGTGGCGTGAAGGGCCAGACCGGCAGTTCGTAGGCCGGTGCGAAAGCAAAGTTTTCCATGTCTCTTCTACAGCGCGTGCGCGAACTCGGCGATGGCATCCGCCGCCTTGGGAACCAGCTCCGGCTGTCCTGCGAGGTAGTGGTTGCCGCCGACGATGTCGACATTGCGAATGCGCGATCCGCCCGCTGCCATCCACGCATCGCGCGTGCTCGGAAAGGTCGACTGGTCGCCCGTGTAGGTCAGCAGCAGCTTCGGCACCGTGGTGCGCGCGAGGTTCGTCGGCCCGTCGGCCTGCGAGCGCGACGACCATTGCGACAGGAAGGCGGTCAGCGAGGTGGTGCGCCCCATCGCATTGGCCGAGTAGTTCACCTGCCGTGCGTCGCCCCACACGCTGCCGGGCTGGCGGTCGTTCGCGTCGAGCGAGAGGTCCACGCAGCGCGGATCGGCATGCGTGCGGTAGACGATGAAGGTTTGGTCGCGCGGCGCGCCCGGCGTGCTGCGCAGCAGCGCGAGGCGCTCGATGGCCCATTGCTCGATGCGGTCCAGCCGCGCCTTTTGCGCCGCGCTGAAGCGCGCGAGAAAGTCGCTGTCGTAGGGCACGCGGTGGCGCGGGTCGTACATGTCGAGCTCGGGGTTCACCGAGAGCGGGTCGTGCTCGTCGGTGACCGACGGGTCGATCCAGTCGCGCATCAGCCGCGTGCGGCCCAGGTGCGCGGCGCACAGCGCGATGCCGTCCACGGGCGGCAGGTCGCTCGGGTGCAGGTGCGTGGGGTCGCCGTCGGGCAGGTGCGTGGCCGTGAGCTTCTCGGCCTGCGCCTGGTAGAAGCTCGCGAGCGCGGCGCCGCCCGAGTTGCCGACGAGGAACACCTTCTCGTAGCCCGCCGCATGCAGGTACTGCACGCCGGCGCCCAGGTCTTGAATGGCACGCTCCATCAGCAGCACCGTGTCGTTGCCCACGAAGCGCGAGTTGAGCCCCATGCAGCAGATGCCACGCTCGGCCAGCGGGCCGATCAGGTAGTGGCCCATGAAGTTGCTGGTCGGGTGCATCACGATGGCGGCGACCTTCTTCGGGCCTTGCGGTGCGCGGAAGGCGCCGTAGATGCGCGGGCGCAGCATCTGCAGGCCCGACTGGCTCTCCATCGCCGCGCCGGGCTTCACGTCGATGACGGCGAGTTGCAGCTCAGACATTCGGCGCACCCTTTGCTGCTGCGGCACGAAGCTCGGCCTTGCGCACGGTCCACGCATCGAGGTCGGCACGGGCGCGCAGCGCGTGCGCGTCCATCTCGGCCTGCGGCACGGTCGGCGTGGTCAGCTCCACGCGGATGCCGTTGGGGTCGAAGAAGTAGATCGATTCGATGATGTGGTGGTCGGTCACGCCCAGCACCTCGACGCCGGCGCCTTCGAGCCGCGCCTTGGCGGCCAGCAGGTCGGCCACTGAATCAACGCGCAGCGCGATGTGGTTCACCCACGAGGGCGTGTTGGGCGAGGGCAGTGCGGCAATGTCGTCGCCCAGGTCGAAGAAGGCGATGTACGAGCCGTCGCGCATCTGGAAAAAGATGTGCACGTAGGGGCAGTACTCGCCCGTGCTCGGCACGTGGTCGCTCTTGATGACGTGGGCCAGCGGCAGGCCCAGCAGGTCTTCGTAGAAGCGGCGGGTTTCCTCGCTGTCGCGGCAGCGCCAGGCGAAGTGGTGCAGCCCGCGCACGGGTGGTGGGGTCGGCATGGCTCGTGTCTCCAGTGAGCCGGTATTGGGCGACGCCGGGTCTTATGATGCAATCGAAATTAATTCATCGATTGATGAAATAACCATATATATGAACCTCACCCTGCGCCAGTTGCGCGCCTTCGCCGCCGTGGCCGAAACCGGCAGCTTCACCGCGGCGGCGCAGCAACTGCACCTCACGCAGTCGGCGCTCAGCGTACTGGTGCGTGAGCTCGAACGCGAAATGGGCGTGCAGCTGCTCGACCGCAACACCCGCAGCGTGCAGCTGTCGGAGGCGGGGCGCGAGTTCTTGCCGTCGGTGCATCGCCTGCTCGGCGACCTGACGAGCGCGGTGGCCGACGTCACGGATTTGCGTGACAAGAAGAAAGGCTTGCTACGGCTTGCGGCGCCGCAGCTCATGGCCTGCACGTTGATGCCGCGCGTGATAGCGCTCTACCGCGAGCAGTACCCCGACGTGGACGTGCGCCTGACCGATACGCTGCCCGAGCACCTGCTCGCAGGGGTGACGGTCGGCGACGTGGAGTTGGCCGTGGGGCAGGACGTGGCCGTCGATGGCGCCATCGAGCGCCGCACGCTGCTGCGCGACCGGCACTGGCTGATCTGCCCGCCCGGCCACGCCTTTGCCAACCGCCGCAAAGTGCGATGGCACGAGCTCGAGCCCTACACCTTCATCGCCCCCACGCGCGACTTTCGCCAGCGCGTGCTGCCCGAGCTGGCCCCGGCAGAGCGCGACTACATGCTGCGCCCCGGCACTCAGGAGGTGTCGTACATGACCACCGCCCTCGGCATGGTGGCCTCGGGGCTGGGGCTTACCGTGTGCCCGACCTATTCCGCACCGCTGGTGCGCGCCCATGGCCTGCAGATGGTGCGGCTCGAATCGCCCGACTTTCACCGCGAGGTGTGCGTCTACAGCGCGGCGCGGCGCTCGCTGTCGCCGGCGGCCGCGAGCTTTGTCGGCATTCTCGAAAGCTTTGCCAAGGCGCAGCAAAAGGGCTGAAAAGCATCGGAGTGCGGCAAGAGGCGCGTAGAGCGGCAGTGGGGCCAAACCTACAATGCAGGCCGACCCGTCTTCTACCTCCTCCAGATCCATGAACGTCATTCGATTCGCCGACCTCTGCGCACAGGGCAAAGCCGCCGGCCAGCGCGTCTTCATCCGTGCCGACCTCAATGTGCCGCAGGACGACGCAGGCAACATCACCGAAGACACGCGCGTGCGCGCCTCGGTGCCTTGCATTCAGCTGGCGCTCGACGCAGGCGCCGCCGTGATGGTCACGTCGCACCTGGGCCGCCCGACCGAAGGCGAGTTCAAGCCCGAAGACTCGCTGGCCCCCGTTGCCAAGCGCCTGGGCGAGCTGCTCGGCCACCCCTACGAAAATGGGGTGCCGCTGATCGCCAACTGGGTCGACGGCGTCGAGGTCAAGCCCGGGCAGGTCGTGCTGCTCGAGAACTGCCGCGTCAACAAGGGCGAGAAGAAGAACGACGAGGCGCTGGCCCGAAAGCTGGCTGCGCTCACCGACATCTACGTGAATGACGCCTTCGGCACCGCCCACCGCGCCGAGGCCACCACCTACGGTATCGCGCAGTTCGCGAAGATCGCCGCGGCCGGCCCGCTGCTGGCGGCCGAGATCGACGCCATCACCAAGGCGCTGGCGCAGCCCAAGCGCCCGCTGGTGGCCATCGTGGCGGGCTCGAAGGTCAGCACCAAGCTCACCATCCTCAAGAGCCTGTCGGCCAACGTCGACCAGCTGATCGTGGGTGGCGGCATCGCCAACACCTTCATGCTCGCGGCGGGCCTGAAGATCGGCAAGTCGCTGGCCGAGCCCGACCTGGTTGACCAGGCCAAGGCGGTGATCGACGCCATGCGCGCGCGCGGCGCCGACGTGCCGATTCCGGTGGACGTGGTCACGGCCAAGACCTTCGCGGCCGATGCGGCCGCCACCGTCAAGGACGCGAGCGACGTGGACGACGACGACCTGATCCTCGACATCGGCCCCAAGACGGCTGCGATCCTGGCTGCGCAGCTGCGAGAAGCCGGCACCATCGTCTGGAACGGCCCGGTGGGCGTGTTCGAGTTCGACGCTTTCGCCAATGGCACCAAGGCCATCGCGCAAGCCATTGCCGACAGCAGCGCCTTCTCGATCGCCGGTGGCGGCGACACGCTGGCTGCCATCGCCAAGTACGGCATCGAAAAGCAGGTCGGCTACATCTCGACCGGCGGCGGCGCCTTCCTGGAAGTGCTGGAAGGCAAGACCCTGCCGGCCTTCGAGATCCTGTCGAAGCGCGCGGCTGGTTGATCCGGCTGGCGGGAAATCTCATGGAGTGACTTCCGTCCGACACACAAAGTGTATACAGTAGCGAATACAAAACGGAGACTACCCTCATGAGCACGGACCGCATCCCCCGCCACGCCACCAAGATCGTTGCCACGCTCGGTCCGGCGTCCAGCACCCCCGAATTGCTGGAAAAGATGATCCAGGCCAAGGTCAGCGTGGTGCGGCTGAACTTCAGTCACGGCACAGCGCAAGACCACATCGACCGCGCCGCCATGGTGCGCGAAGCCGCCCGCAAGGCCGGCCGCGAAGTGGCCATCATGGCCGACCTGCAGGGCCCCAAGATCCGCGTCGGCAAGTTCGCGCAGGGCAAGGTCTGGCTGGAGCCGGGCGCCAAGTTCGTGCTCGACGCCTCGCGCACCGAACTCGGCGACGCAGATGCCGTTGGCCTCGACTACAAGGACCTCCCGCGCGACGTGAAGCCCGGCGACAGGCTGCTGCTGAACGACGGCCTCATCGTGCTGACCGTCGACGCCGTCAAGGGCGAGGCCGTGCACACCACCGTCAAGCTGGGCGGCGAGCTGTCGAACAACAAGGGCATTAACAAGCAGGGCGGCGGCCTCACGGCGCCCGCGCTGACCGCCAAGGACATGGAAGACATCAAGACCGCGATGAGCTTCCAGGCCGACTACGTGGCCGTGAGCTTCCCGAAGAACGCCACCGACATGGAAATGGCGCGCCAGCTGTGCAACGTGGCCGCGGCCGAGTACGGCCACAAGCCCGGCATGATCGCCAAGATCGAACGCGCCGAAGCCATTCCGAAGCTGGAAGAAATCCTGCGCGCCAGCGACGGCATCATGGTTGCGCGCGGTGATCTCGCGGTCGAGGTGGGCAACGCGGCCGTGCCGGCGCTGCAGAAAAAGATGATCCGCATGGCGCGCGACATGGACAAGGTGGTGATCACCGCGACCCAGATGATGGAGTCGATGATCACCAACCCCGTGCCCACGCGCGCCGAAGTGAGCGACGTGGCCAACGCCGTGCTCGACGGCACCGACGCCGTGATGCTCTCGGCCGAAACCGCCTCGGGCCGCTACCCGCTCGAGACCGTGCAGGAGATGAGCCGCATCTGCGAAGCCGCCGAAGCTGCCGAAGACAAGACGCTCGACGCCGATTTCAGCGGCAAGACCTACAGCCGCATCGACCAGTCGATCGCCATGGGCGCGCTGTTCACGGCCCACCACCTGGGCGCCAAGGCCATCGTGGCGCTGACCGAATCGGGCTCCACCATCCTGTGGATGAGCCGCCACCGCGCGCACATTCCCATGTACGCGCTGACCTCGCGGCTGGCCACGCAGCGCAAGCTAGCGCTGTACCGCAACGTGCGTCCGCTGCTGATGGATTCGGAAAGCGACCGCGACACCGCGCTGCAGCAGGCTGAAAACCACCTGAAGAAGCGCGGCATCGTGCAGAGCGGCGACGTCTACGCCATCACCTGCGGCGAGCCGATGGGTGCCCCTGGCGGCACCAATATGCTGAAGATCTGCCGCGCTAGCTGAGCCCGAAGGCGGCTCAACCGTTCCTGAACAGGAAGCTGTAGGCGTTCAGGGCGGGCACCCCGCCCAGGTGCGCATACAGCACCTTCGAGCCGGCCGGGAATTCCCCGAGCCGCACTTTTTCGATCATCCCGTGCATCGACTTGCCCTCGTACACGGGGTCGGTCAGCATGCCCTCGAAGCGCGCGCACAGGCGAATCGCTTCCAGCGTGCCGTCGTTCGGCAGCCCGTACTCGGGGCCGCCGAAGCGGCGGTCGAGCACCACGTCTTTCTCGGTGATGTCGCGGCCCAGTTCCACCAGCTCGGCCGTGTTCTTCGCAATGCGCAGGATCTGGTCGAAGGTCTGCTGCGGCTTGGCAGAGGCGTCGATGCCGATCACGCGGTCGGCCCGGCCGTCGGCCGCGAAGCCCACCACCATGCCGGCCTGCGTGCTGCCGGTGACCGCGCAGACCACGATGTAGTCGAACTTGAAGCCCAGCTCGGCCTCCTGCTGGCGCACTTCCTCGGCAAAGGCCACGAAGCCGAGCCCGCCGCGCGGATGCTCCGAGCAGCCTGCCGGAATCGGGAACGGCTTGCCGCCTGCCTTGCGCACGCTCTCCATCGCGTCTTCCCAGCTCTTGCGGATGCCGATGTCGAAACCCGCCGCGTCCAGCCGCACGTCGGCGCCCATGATGCGTGACATCTCGATGTTGCCGACCCGGTCGTACACCGCGTCGGAGTAGTTGACCCAGTTCTCCTGCACCAGCACGCACTTCAGCCCGAGGTGCGCGGCCACTGCGGCCACCTGCCGCGTCTGATTCGACTGGATGCCGCCGATGGACACCAGCGTGTCGTAGCCGCCCTCGAGCGCCTCGGGGATCAGGTATTCGAGCTTGCGCGTCTTGTTGCCGCCGAAGGCCAGGCCGCTGTTGCAGTCCTCGCGCTTGGCATAAAGGTCGACCTTGCCGCCGAGGTGCGCGCTCAGCCGCTTCAGCGGGTGGATCGGCGTTGGGCCGAAGGTCAGGGCGTAGCGGGGAAACTTCTTCAGATTCATGGGTGCGGCTCCAGGGGGTTGAAGCCTTAGATCGTAGAAAGAAGCGAACGCAACGTGCTTGCGAAGTTTTCTGGATTCGCTCGAGAAAAAAAGGCACTATGGCCAGATCAAAAACTTTCAGGCCAAAAAATAAGGCATGAGCACAACAAAATTGCGTATCGCGCCGGAGCTCGATCGCACCGACCGCGCCATCCTGCGCGCCCTGCAGCGCGACGCCTCGCTGTCGAACGTGGCGCTGGCCGCCAAGGTCAATCTCAGCGCCGCCGCCTGCCTGCGCCGTGTCGAGCGGCTCAAGGCGGAGGGGTTCATCAAGGGCATCGTCGCCCTGCTCGATGCCGACGCGCTCGACGTCGGCATGCTCGTGATGATCGGCGTGGTGCTTGACCGCTCCACGCCCGACTCGTTCGCCGACTTCGAGAAGGCCGCGCAGAAGGTGTCGGGGTGTCTCGAATGCCACGTGGTCACGGGCGAGTTCGACTACTTCATGCTCGTTCGCACGCGCGACAACGACAGCTTCAACCACCTGCATGCAGAGCAGCTGCTGTACCTACCGGGGGTGCGGCAGGTCCGGACTTTCGTCGTGCTCAAGCAGGTGCTGTCGACCACGCAGTTGCCGATCTGACGAAACCGGCGCCGGCCTGCGTGCGTACTGTTGCGATGAGTCTTCCCACCTTCGCGTCACTCCGCCGGCGCCGCGGCGCTTTCTTCATCGCCCTCTGCGCCATCGTCGCCGCAGTGCTCTCGGCCTGCTCGCCGGTCAAGGTGCTCAACGGCCTGGTGCCCACCGACACCTACCAGTTCCGGGGCGGCATCGCCTACGGCCAGGTGCCCCGCCAGTTGCTCGACGTGTACCAGCCGTTGCCGGCCACCCAGCCGGCCCAGGGTGCGCGGCCGCTGGTCGTGTTCTTCTACGGCGGCACCTGGACGACCGGCGACCGCGCCAGCTACAGGTTCGTCGGCGAGGCGCTGGCCGCGCGCGGCGCGGTGGTGGTGGTGCCCGACTACGGGCTGTCGCCGGCCTTCACTTACCCGGCGTTCGTGCGCGACAGCGCGCTGGCCGTCAAATGGGCGCTCGACAACGCGGCCCGGCTGGGTGCCGACCCGAAGCAGGTGTTCGTGATGGGCCACAGCTCGGGCGGCTACAACGCCGCGATGGTGGCACTCGACGAGCGCTGGCTCGGCGAGGTGGGCGCCAGCCCGAAGCAGCTCGCGGGCTGGATCGGCCTGGCCGGCCCCTACGACTTCCTGCCTATCGGCGACCCGCAGGCGCAGGTCGCTTTCAACTGGCCGGACACGCCGGGCGACTCGCAACCGCTGGCGCATGTCACGCCAGCCTCGCCGCGCGCGCTGCTCATGGCTGCATCGAAAGACGACCTGGTCTACCCCGACCGCAACACCGGGCAGATGGCCACGGCGCTACGCGCGGCGGGCGTGCCGGTGCAGGTCAGGCTGTTCGACAACCTGAGCCACGTGACGCTGATCGGCGCTTTCGCCAGGCCCATCCAGTGGCTGGGCGGGCCGGTGCTGCCGCCGGTGATGGAGTTCCTCGGGTTGGCGTCAGTCCTGTCCCACAAGGGGGCTCGGTAGAATTGCGGCAGTTTTCTCCTGTCTTTCCGCCTTCTTCTTTCCCTAATTTCCGCGAGGTATTTCCCATGGCACTCGTCTCGATGCGCGAACTGCTCGACCATGCTGCAGCCAATGGCTACGGCATTCCGGCCTTCAACGTCAACAACCTTGAACAGGTCCAGGCCGTGATGGAGGCCGCCAAGGAAACCGGCGCGCCCGTCATCCTGCAAGCCAGCGCAGGCGCCCGCAAATACGCCGGCGAAGCCTTCATCAAGCATCTGATCCAGGCCGCCATCGAGCAGTACCCGAACATCCCGCTGGTCATGCACCAGGACCACGGCCAGAACCCCGACGTCTGCAAGGGCGCCATCGACCTGGGCTTCAGCTCGGTCATGATGGACGGCTCGCTCGAGGCCGACGGCAAGACCATCGCCAGCTACGACTACAACGTCGACGTCACCAAGAAGGTGTCGGACATGGCCCACCGCCTGGGCGTGACCGTCGAAGGCGAGCTCGGCTGCCTCGGTTCGCTCGAGACCATGAAGGGCGACAAGGAAGACGGCCACGGCACCGACGACACCATGACGCGCGAACAGCTGCTCACCGACCCCGAGCAGGCCGCCGACTTCGTCAAGCGTACCCAGATCGACGCGCTGGCCATCGCCATTGGCACCAGCCACGGCGCCTACAAGTTCACGCGCGAGCCCACCGGCGACATCCTGGCGATCGACCGCATCAAGGAAATCCACCGCCGCATTCCCAACACCCACCTGGTGATGCACGGCTCGTCGAGCGTGCCGCAGGAGCTGCTGGCCATCATTCGCCAGTACGGCGGCAACATGAAGGAAACCTACGGCGTGCCCGTCAAGGAAATCCAGGAAGCCATCAAGCACGGCGTGCGCAAGATCAACATCGACACCGACATCCGCCTGGCCATGACCGGCGCCGTGCGCAAGTTCCTGGCCGAGAACCCCGAGAAGTTCGACGCCCGCGAGTGGCTCAAGCCCGCGCGCGAAGCCGCAAAGCTGATCTGCAAGCAGCGCTACATCGAATTCGGCTGCGAAGGCCAGGGCGCCAAGATCAAGGGCGACACGCTGCAAGTGGTCGCCGCCAAGTACGCCAAGGGCGAACTGGCTCAGGAAGTCGTCTAAAAACTTCCCTGCGATTCGAAGGCCACCGTTCGCGGTGGCTTTTTTCTGCGCGCACAATCCGCTTTCCCGTCATCAGTTCCCCCCAAAGCATCTGTTCCCATGACCACCGTCCACACCTCCTCCATCCAGAGCCTGCCCCTGCTTGCGCGCGGCAAGGTGCGCGACAACTACGCCGTCGGCGAAGACCGCATCCTGATGGTCGCGAGCGACCGGCTCAGCGCCTTCGACGTGATCATGGGCGAGGCCATTCCCGGCAAGGGCGAGATCCTCACGCAGATGGCGCTGTGGTGGTTCGAGCGGCTGGGCCAGATCTGCCCCAACCACCTGACCGGCGATGCGCCCGAAAGCGCCGTGACGCCAGACGAAGTGCCGCAAGTCACGGGCCGCTCGATGCTGGTCAAGCGCCTGAAGCCGATTCCGGTCGAGGCCGTGGTGCGCGGCTACCTGGCCGGCAGCGGCTGGAAGGAATACCAGGAAAGCCGCTCGGTCTGCGGCGTGCCGCTGCCCGAGGGCCTGACCAACGCCAGCAAGCTGCCGCGCCCGATCTTCACGCCCGCCGCCAAGGCTGCGGCCGGCGAGCACGACGAGAACATCAGCTACGACCGCGTGGTCGAGATCGTCGGTCCCAAGCTGGCCCAGCAGATCCGCGAAACCAGCATCGCCATCTACGAAACCGCTGCGCAGATCGCCCTGACCAAGGGAATGATCATTGCCGACACCAAGTTCGAGTTCGGCCTGGACGAAGCCGGCACGCTGGTGCTGATGGACGAAGTGCTCACGCCCGACAGCTCGCGCTACTGGCCGGTCGAGGGCTACCAGGCCGCGCTGGCCGCCGGCGCTAACCCGCCGAGCTACGACAAGCAGTTCGTGCGCGACTGGCTCGAAGCCACCAAGATCAATGGCAAGCCCTGGGACAAAACGCCCCCGGCGCCGCGCCTGCCGGCTGAGGTCATCGAGAAGACGGCTGCCAAGTACCGCGAGGCGCTGGAGCGCCTGACGGGCTGATCCTCCCCTTCCTTTTCGTAGCTTCGTAGTTCATCCCGGGCGCCTTGTCGCCACGGGAATCGGGGATGTACGAACGTCCTCGCCCCGCCATCATGCGTACTCAAAACATGAGGGGCGGGGGATATGAAAAGCGGGAATGTTCTTCGTTGGCAGCGCTGCGTAGCGGCGGGGCTTGTGGTGGCTGTCACGGGCTGCAGCAGCACCAATCCCTACCAGCGCAGCAAGCGGGTCGATGTGCCGATCGCTCAACTCGGCCGCGAGGAGGTCCGCAACGCCCATGCCGAGCGGTTCGCGGGCAACCTGCATGGCGCGCTCGGCGTATTGAAGGACCAGCGCCGCGAGTGGTACGACTCCCTCTCGACGCAGGCACGGGTGCGTGCCGTCACGCAGCTCGGATTGCTCGGCATCACGGCGGCGGCGCTCTACAGCGGCCTGAAGTCAGGCGTGACGACCGACCATGACAAGACGCGCCTGGCCATGGCCGGCGCGGTCGGCTTCGCGGCGTATTCGGGCAGCACCTGGTTCGTCAATCCCAACCAGGAGCTGGCGTATGTCGAAGGCATCCGTGAGCTGACGTGCGCGATGATGAACATCGAGCCGCTGCGCATGAGTGCGGTCGACTTCTCGCGGATGCGCCAGGAGCGGCAGGCCTTGACGGAAGCCATCAACGCGCTCGACAAGGATTTGCTCGAAGCCGAGGCCATCGACCGCTATGGCAACGACAGCAGGCTTCCCAGGGCACGGGTTCGCGCAGAGGCGAAAGAAGCGCTGTGGCGCGCCCGCAAGACCCTGGCCTCCAGCGAACAGTTGGCCGACCAGCTGAACAACAGCGGCGTCATCCTGATGCGCGAGGGTGATCTGGTCTTTGCCCGCGTGGCCGCCCGCATCAATGCTGCCAACAAGCCCATCACCCCGCCGGACACCATGGCCAGCCAGGCGGCGGGAATCATCGGCAAGTTCAGGGCGGTGAAGATCGATGCGCCGAGCGAGAGCAGCGGTGGCGGCGGCGCGACCCCGCCAGCGCCTGCCGCTGCCGCAACAACAACTGGTGCCCGGGCGCCCGCGGTCGCGGCAAAGTCGTTGGGGACAGCAAGCATTCAGGAGCTGCTTGCGCAGGTCACCGCTCTGCAGCAGCAACAGATCGCCGCCGCCGTCGCCGCTGCAGAGAAAAAGCGGGAAGACAAGCTCGAGGCGGATGCCAAGAAGCAGCCAGCCAATGCATCCGAGGCCAGCATGGCGCGCAAGCTGGCCAAGGAAACGGCTGATCTCTACGCCGCCCGCCGCCCCCTGAGCAACCGCCTGCTCAGCTTTGCCGAGCAGCGCAAGTCCGTGGAGCGGAACGGCAGCTGCGTCGGCGGCGTCAGCGCCATGAGCATCTCGCCGGCCGCCGACGCGAAGGTCGGCCAAGGCGATGCCTACGAGATCACCGTGAGCGGTGTGACCGTCTCGCCGCAGGTGTCGGTCAAGGGCCCGGCAGCCTTCGAAGTATTGGTCAGCGCGACAGCGAACCAGTATGTGGTGCGCATCAAGGTGGCGTCCGACGCCAAGGGCATGGTGGAAGTCACCATCTCCGACCGTGGACTGGCTACCGAGGAAATCGAGCTGACCGTCGCTGCGCCGGCCGCCAAATGAGCACGAGACCGGCGACCCTCAGCGCCCCCCGCCGCTGTTCAACAACGCCACCGTCCGCCCGCCACCATCCAGCAGCGCCAGCCGGCTCGGCCCCGCCAGCCGGTAGCTCGCAGTGCTCTGCAGCGCGGAAATGAACTGCGCTTCGTTGGCCCCGCGCACCGGATCGGCACAGGCCATGCGCGTCGAGGCCAGTTGGCCGATCCTCAGCGTGATGCCGCTGCGCGTGAAGGTGCCCGAGATGCGGTTGCAGCCGCCCGAGCCGCTGACGCGGCCGCTGCTGCGGTCGAACTGAACTTGTGCTTCGCTCTGCCCGACCGGCTCGTCACCCAGTTGAGCAAGGCGCCAGACCGGCCCTTCGATCGGTTCATCGAGGCTGATGCCGCTCCCGCAACCGGTCAGGGCGGTCAGCAGCGCCGTCGTGGCAAGAAGGGGAAACACGATACGGCGGGCGAAGGAGCGCATGGCCAGTCTTCCTTTTCAATCTGCAACAAGTTGAATCGGGCGTGATCGTATTCGAGGCGGCCACGAAAAAGCGACCCCGAGGGTCGCTTTATGGATCCGCTTTCCGGATCAGCTCAGCACGATGCTGCTGAGGCGGCGGCGGTAGGTGGCCACCACCGGATCGTCTGGCGGGATCTGCCCGTCGGCCACCTTCACCTTCGGCGGCTCGATCAGGTCGAGGATCGCGATGTAGGTCTTGCGCGCCAGGTCTTCGCTCCAGGTCTTGTCGCGCATCAGGATGTCGAGCAGCTCGTCCATCGCGTCGGTCCAGCGCTGCGCGGCCATCAGCAGGCGGGCGCGGCCGAAGCGGGCGTCGAAGTCGCGCTTGTTGGCGGCGATCTTTGCCTCGAAGTCGGCGATCGCAGGCGCTGCGCTTGCCACCGGTGCTGCGAAATCGATAGCGTCCATCCAGCGCTGCAGTGCATCGAAGCGGCGCACCAGCGTGGTCTTGGCGATCACCGGGGCGAAGGCAACCTTGGCGTCATCGACGCGGCCTTCCTGCAGCAGCAGCTTGATGTAGTCGAAGCGGGCGTCGTCGTTGGCGGGGTCGGTGGCCACGGCGTGCTGCAGGCGTTCGAGCGCGCCCTGGGTGTCGCCTTCGGCCAGCGCTTCCTGCGCGGCGGCTTCTTCCGAGGCGGCTTCGGCTTCGTCGGCGCCCGGCACGTGCTTGTCGAGGAATTCGCGGATCTTCTCGGCCGGAATGGCGCCGACAAAGCCGTCCACCGGCTGGCCGTCCTTGAACATCACGCAGAACGGGATGCTGCGCACGCCGAACATTTCGGACAGCTGCGACGAAATCTGCGGCACCTTGTCGGCGTCGAGCTTGGCCAGCGTGAAGCGGCCGGCGTACTCGACTTCGAGCTTTTCGAGCACCGGGCCCAGCTGTTTGCAGGGGCCGCACCATTCGGCCCAGATGTCCAGCAGCACCGGCGTGGCCACTGAGCCTTCGATCAGTTCGGCCTGGAAATTTTCGAGAGTGATGTCGATCATCGGAACCAGCTGAGGGTGAAACGTAAAATTGAAACCATGAACGAAACCATTCAGGTCGGTGTAGTGATGGGCTCGAACTCCGATTGGGAGACGATGCGCAACGCGGTCGAGATTCTCCAGCAATTCGGAATCAGTCACGAAGCAAAGGTGGTCTCGGCCCACCGGATGCCCGATGCGCTCTTCGCGTACGCCGAAAGCGCCGCCGGGCGCGGGCTCACCGCGATCATCGCGGGCGCGGGCGGCGCGGCCCATCTGCCGGGCATGCTGGCCTCGAAAACCACGGTACCGGTGCTGGGCGTTCCGGTGGCCAGCCGCCACCTGCAGGGCGTCGATTCGCTCTACAGCATCGTGCAGATGCCCAAGGGCGTGCCGGTGGCCACTTTTGCCATCGGCAACGCGGGCGCGGCCAATGCGGCGCTGTTCGCGGTGGCGATGCTGGCGGTGAACGATCCGGCGCTGCGCGCGAAGCTCGACGCCTTCCGCACGGCGCAGACCGCTGCCGCCGAAGCCATGACGCTGCCGCCGGCTGCCGCCGGCGACGCTGGCAAGGCGCCCCCCGTGTCCCCTTTCTCGCCGCAAGGCGGAGGTGCCCTGTGAGCAGCAGCAAGAACGGTGACCTGCCCATCCTCCCGGGCGCCACGCTCGGCGTGCTCGGCGGTGGCCAGCTGGGGCGCATGTTTGCCCACGCGGCCCAGCGCATGGGCTACTTCACGGCGGTGCTCGACCCCGACACCGACAGCCCCGCCGGCCGCGTGAGCCACCACCACATCCACACCGACTACGACGACGTCGACGGCCTGGCCCGCCTCGCCGGCCTGGCCGATGCGGTGACGACCGAGTTCGAGAACGTGCCCGCGCCTTCGCTGGAGCACCTGGCGGTCGCGCGGCCGGTGTCGCCCGGCGCCTCGGCTATCGCCATCGCGCAGGATCGCATCGCCGAAAAGGCCCACTTCACCCGCTGCGGCGTGCCCTGCGCGCCCTACGCGGTCATCGAGACCGCAGCGCAGCTCGCCGCCGTTGAAGACAGCCTGCTGCCCGGCATCCTGAAGACCGCGCGGCTGGGCTACGACGGCAAGGGCCAGCAGCGCGTGAAGACGCGCGCCGAGCTGGTCGATGCCTGGCAGGCCACGGGCTGCGTGCCCTGCGTGCTCGAGAAGATGCTGCCGCTGGAGTTCGAATGCTCGGTCATCCTGGCGCGCAGCCGCGACGGCCAGATCGTGCACTTTCCGCCGCAGCGCAACCTGCACCGCGACGGCATCCTGGCCATCACCGAGGTGCATCCGCAGAACATGCCGAAGACGGTGGCGCAGGGTGCGGTCAATTCGGCCAAGAGCATTGCCAACGGCCTGGGCTACGTGGGCGTGTTGTGCGTCGAGTTCTTCGCGCTGGCCGACGGCTCGCTGGTCGTCAACGAGATGGCGCCGCGCCCGCACAACAGCGGCCACTACACGATGGAAGCCTGCGACGTGTCGCAGTTCGAGCTGCAGGTGCGCACGCTCGCCGGCCTGCCGCTGGCCGCGCCGCGCCAGCACAGCCCCGCGATCATGCTCAACCTGCTGGGCGATCTTTGGTTCGCCGAGGGCGGCGACAAGCCGGTTTCGCCGCGCTGGAGCGAAGTGCTCGCGCTGCCGGGCGTGCACCTGCACCTCTACGGAAAGATCGACCCGCGGCGCGGCCGCAAGATGGGTCACCTCACGCTCACCGGCGCCACGCTCGAAGCCGTGCGCGCCACCGCCTCGCAGGCCGCGCTGCTGCTGGGCCTGCCGGCGGTGACCACCGCCGATCTCGCATGATCCTCGACGGCCGCTCCCCCGAGGCCATTGCCGAAGCCGCGCGTGTGCTGCGCGCGGGCGGGCTGGTCGCCTTTCCGACCGAGACTGTCTACGGCCTGGGGGCCGACGCGAGCAGCGACATGGCCGTGGCCGGCATCTTCAAGGCCAAGGGGCGGCCCGCCGATCACCCGCTGATCGTCCACGTGGCGGCCGGCATCAAGGGCACCGAGTCGCTGTCGCGCTTCGCCCAGCCGCTGCCGCTCTTCGCGCAGAAGCTCGTGCAGGCCTTCTGGCCCGGGCCGCTCACGCTGATCGTCACGCGCCAGCCCGGCGTGGGCGCGGCGGCCGCCGGCGGGCAGGACACCATCGGCCTGCGCTGCCCCTCGCATCCCGTGGCGCAGGCGCTGCTCGAAGCCTGCGCCCAGCAGGGCGTGCCCGGCCTCGCGGGGCCCAGCGCCAACCGCTTCGGCCGCGTCAGCCCGACCACGGCGCAGCACGTGCACGACGAGTTCGGCGACGCGCTGCTGGTGGTCGACGGCGGAGCGTGCGAGGTCGGCATCGAGTCGACCATCGTCGACTGCAGCCGCGGCGCCCCCGTGCTGCTGCGGCCCGGCCTGATCACGCGCGCGCAGATCGAGGCTGCCTGCGGCGAGAAGCTCAGCGACCGCGAAGTGCTCGAAACACCCGACCCGCGCGCTTCGGGCACGCTGGAGGCGCACTACGCCCCGGACGCCAAGGTGCGGCTGATGGACGCCAAGGCGATCCAGACCGGCCTCGACGTGCTGGGCGCGAATGCCGCGCACATCGCCGTGTGGTCGCGCACCGTGGTGCGCAGCCGATCGCAGCGCGTGCTGCAGCGGCGCATGCCCGACGACGCAGCGGCCAGTGCGCAGCAGCTGTTCGCGGTGCTGCGCGAGTTCGACGCGCAGGGCGTCAAGCTGATCTGGGTCGAGATGCCGCCCGACACGCCCGATTGGGAAGGCGTGCGGGATCGCTTGCAGCGCGCGTCGGCTGCCTGATCAGCCCCCAGCGGCCAGCACGCCCTGGAAGAAGCCACGGGCCGAGGCCAGGCAGAACGGTGGCGCCAGCGTGCCGTGGTACGCCAGCGTGACCGCCTGCGCCTTGTCAGATGCACTGCCCGTCGTGTTCTGTGCCAGCAGGGCCTTGGCCTGCGCGAAGCCGGCACGGGCCGTCGAATAGGCATCGATCGCGGCCGAATCTTCCAGATCGACCACCGCCAGCGCGGCAGCCGGCACGCCCTTGGCGCGGAAGTAGCCTGACGTGGCGCGGGTGCTCACGAAGTTCACCGTCGGGTCGTTGGCGCCACCGCACATCAGCATCGGGCGGGTCGGCGTCCAGTTGCGCAGGTCGTTGGCGAGCGCCGCCTTGCGGAAGCCCGTGGACGGCTTGCAGTCCAGCGGCGAGGCCGTGCTCAGCGACGCCGACGTGGCCGGCAAGGCGTTGCCGGGGCAGGGCGTGGCCTGGATGTCGCCGGCCGCCTGCGTCAGGAAGCTCTGCTTGATGAGGTTGTTGGCGCCGTAGAAGATCGACAGCGAGGGGCTCACCGGCCCTGGCGTGGCATTGGCCGGGAACAGCGCCAGCTGCGGCAGCTTGCCGCTGGAGAACAGCGTGCCGGGCGAGGTGCTCGGCAGCAGGGTGTCGATGCCGGTGGCGTACTGCGCTTCATACACGTCGCTGGTGGAGCTGTAGACGTTGCCGAACTGCTGCTGCCAGCTGGTCGACAGCAGCGGCACGAACAGCGTGGCGCCCAGCGCCGGCCAGCCCTGGTAGGTGTAGTCCGTCAGCAGGCTGATGGCCGAGGGTGCCGACAGCGGCGCCGACGCCGTCACCGTCTTGCCCGTGGCCTGCATCTCGCGGTGCGCCGCCATTGCCACATAGCCGCCCTGCGAGTAGCCGGTGATGAACAGCGAGCCGGCGTCGTTCGCGCCGATACCCGAGAAGGTCTTGCGCGCGGCGGTGAGCGCATCGACCATGTCCTTGCCCTGCTGGTCGCCATTGAGATACGGGTGGTAGGGCAGCGTCGACTTGTCGTAGCCCGCGTAGTTGGGCGCCACCACGATGTAGCCCTGTGCCGCGAACATGGCGGCCACCATCAGGCCCTCGCCGGCTGCCGCCTGCGTGCTGTCGGTCCACTTGGCCAGGTTGTAGGCCTTGGCGGCGGTGGTGCCGTGGGCATAGAGCACCACCGGACGCTGGCCGCTGCAGGCGATGTCGGAGCCCGTGGGCACCATGATCGCGGCGGTGGCATTGGTGGCCTCGCTCTTCGCGCCGATGGTGCGGTATTCGAGGTAGCGCAGGTCGATGCCGCATTTGGGCGTGCCAGCCACCTGCAGCAGCGCCTTGCCCTGGTCGCTGGCCTGCAGGCTGGCGGTGAACTGGGTGGCCGTCAGATTCGCCGTCTGCTCGGGCGGATTGGTGACCACCGAGCCCCGGCCGTTGTCGACGGCGGGCGGCGGAACGCCCACCCCGATGCCGATACCCCCGCCTCCACCACCGCCTCCGCAGGCGGCCAGCAGCAACAAGGTTGCGCCTGCGAGCGCCGTCAGGGCGGCTGTCTTGCGCATAGGGACGGACGAGTGGGGGTGCGGCTTTGTCAAGGCATGTCTCCTGCGTTGGTCTTGTACGGAATAGAACGACCGTCCGATTCTGTGCAGCGGCATGCCCGCGCGCAAGCGGGCGTTTGCCCTCAGAAGATTTCAGTACACGGCCGATGGCCGTGCGCCTTGTCGAGCCGCCGGCCTCAGTTGTCCTGCGAGGCCCAGTCGACCAGCGCGTCGAAGGCCGCGCGCGCGGCGCCCGCGTTCTCGCCGTTGGCAATGGCCACCAGCACGTAGCGCCGGCCGCTTGCGCCGTCCACGTAGCCGGCCACGCCGGAGGCGTCGCGCAGCGTGCCGGTCTTCAGGTGGGCTGAGCCGCCCGAGCGCAGCGTGCGCTTCTTCAGCGTGCCGTCCACGCCCATGGCCGGCAGCGAGGACATCAGCTCCGGCATTACCGGCGAGCGCCACGCCACCTGCAGCATCTTGCCGAGCGCGGCGGCGCTGATGCGCTCATCGCGCGACAGGCCAGAGCCGTTCTCGAACACCGGCTGCGCCTCGCCCGTGCCGATGCGCTCGCGCCACCACTGGCCCAACGCGGCGCGCGAGGCCTCGAAGGTGCCGCGGTTCTTCTGCGTGAGCCCGATCGTGAGGAACAGCTGCTGCGCCATCACGTTGTTGCTGTACTTGTTGATGTCGCGGATCACCTCGGCCAGCGGCGGCGATTCGAACTCGAAGGCCGGCTTCAGCCCCGCCGGCACGCGCCCCTCGCGCATTTGCCCGCCGACGCGCCCGCCCATCTCGGCCCACATGCCGCCGATGGCGCGCATGGCGTAGGTGCGCGGGTCGCCGTAGGCCACGGCCCAGCTCTTCTCGCCGCAGCCGGCCGGGAAACCGCCGTTGAAGCGGATGCGGTTCACGTCGCTGAAGTCGGTGCGCAGCGCGGCGCGCCAGTCGCCGCATTCGCCGGGCACGATCGCCACGGTTGGCGGCATGGCCACGCTCGCCAGCGGGGGCTCGTAGCTCACCCGCGCGATCTGGCCGGCGCGGTCGGGCGCGAAAGTCATGTTGACCGACTTGAAGTTCACCAGCAGCGCGTCGGGCGAGGCGTTGTAGGGCCGCAGCGGTTCGCCATCGAAAGCGGCGGGGTCGCCCTCGACCGTGGTCTCGAAGGCGCTGCGGTCGATGACGATGTCGCCGCTCACCGTGGTGATGCCCAGCCCCTGCACGTGGCGCAGCAGCAGCCATACGCGCTCCAGCACCAGTTTCGGGTCACCCTGGCCCTTGATGTACAGGTTGCCGTTGAGCACGCCGTTGTTCACCGTGCCTTCGACGTAGACAGGCGTGGTCCAGCTGTAGGCCGCGCCGAGCAGGTCGAGCGCGGCGTAGGTGGTGACCAGCTTCATGATCGACGCCGGGTTCACCGGCGCCTGCGTGCGCCATGCCAGGCGCGGCTGGCGCGTGCCGTCGGCCTCGGCCACCAGCATGGTCACGGACTCGCGCGGCACCTTGGCGCGGGCGAGGGCGGCATCGACCTGGGTCGGGAGTGCTTGCTGGGCGAAGGCGCCAGCCGAGGCCAGCAAGGAGAGAGTCAGTGCGCAGGCCGCGCGGCGGAGGGCAAGAGGCATCCGCCGATTATCCCGGCGCAAACACGTGCAGCTTCGCGTGATACAGCAGCATCACCGTCTTGGCATCGGCGATGCGGCCGTCGGCCACCATGGCCAGCGCCTCGTCGATGGCCAGCTCCAGCACCTCGATGTCCTCGCCCTCCTCGGGCAGCCCGCCGCCCGCGCCGATGCGCATCGAGGGCTCGTAGGGCGCGACGAAGAAGTGCAGCTTCTCGGTAACGGAACCCGGGCTCATGAAGCTCTCGAAGATCTTCTGCACCGTGCCGAGCCGGTAGCCCAGTTCTTCTTCGACCTCGGCGCGGATGCGCTCCTCGGGCTCCGCGTCGTCGAGCAGGCCGGCCGCGGCCTCGATCAGCAGGTCGTCGTGGCCGTTGACGAAGGCTGGGTAGCGGAACTGGCGCGTCAGCAGCACAGTGCGCTGCGCGAGGTTGTAGGGCAGCAAGGTGGCGCCGTTGCCGCGGTCGTAGGTTTCGCGGTGCATGCGCTGCCACTGGCCGTCGTTGCGCCGCCAGTCGAAGGCGGTGGTGCGCAGCGTGTACCAGTGGTCGGAAAGCAGGGTGACTTCGTGCACCCGGACGCGGTCGTGGATGGTCATGGCGGCGAGCATATGTGCATATTCGTGCAAAAACAAGAAAAAACGTGCAATCAGCGGCGCGCGCCGATACCATCGGCCGATGCTCACCAGCCAGCGCAAGCAACACATCCTCTCGGTCCTGCGGCGCGACGGCAACGTCGTCGCGAAGTCGCTCAGCGAAGAACTGGGCCTGTCGGAAGACACCATCCGCCGCGACCTGCGCGAGCTGGCCGCCGAGGGCCTGCTGCTGCGCGTGCATGGCGGCGCGCTGCCGGTCGCGGCAGCCGAAGCCGACTTCGCAGGGCGCCAGCAGCTGGCCCCCGACGAAAAGGTGGCCATCGGCCGCGCCGCCGCTCGCCTCGTGAAGCCGGGGCAGGTGGTGTTCATCGATGGCGGCACCACCGCCGTGCAGCTTGCGCGCCACCTGCCGGCGAACCTGCAGGCTACGGTGGTCACGCACAGCCCGTCGGTGGCCATCGAACTGGTGGCGCATGCCGGCATCGAGGTGGTGCTGATCGGCGGGCGCCTCTTCAAGCACTCTGTGGTGGCGGTCGGCTCGGCGGCGATGGCGGCCATTGCGCGCATCCATGCCGACACGTATTTCATGGGCGTCACCGGCGTGCACGCCGAGGCGGGGCTGACCACGGGCGACCTGGAAGAGGCCGAGATCAAGCGCGCGCTGATGGCGTCCGCGGCCGAGACGGTCGTGCTGGCATCTTCGGAAAAGCTCGGCGCGGCGTCGGCCTGGGTGGTGAACCCGGTGACGTCGGCCACCAGCCTGCTGGTATCGCCGGACGCTCCTGCCAAGGCGCTGGCGCCGCTGCGCAAGGCGGGGCTGGCGATTTTGCGCAGCGATAACGGCGCGTGACCCTGGGGATTGGCCGCCCCTCGATAATCGGCGGATGCCTCTCGCCCTGCCCAAGCTGCTCGCCTTCGACACCAGCACCGAGCACCTGTCCGTGGCCGTGCTGCACGGCGACAGGCTGCTCGCGCACAACGGCGTGGGCGGCGCTCAAGCCTCGACCACGCTGCTCCCGCTGATCCAGCAACTGCTGGGCGACGCCGGGCTGGCGCTGTCCGAGCTCGACGCCATCGTCTTCGGCCGCGGCCCCGGTTCGTTCACCGGGCTGCGCACCGCCTGCTCGGTGGCGCAGGGACTGGCCTTCGGCGCCAAGGTGCCGCTGCTGCCGGTCGACACGCTGCTCGCCGTGGCCGAAGAAGCGCGCCATGCCTTCGGCGTGCAGCAGGTGATGGCCGTGCTCGACGCCCGCATGGACCAGATCTATGCCGCGCGCTATGACTTCGCGGCCAACGGCCTGCTTGGTGGGGACGACGAGCCCCTGCTGCTGTCGCCCGAAGACCTCGAAGTGCCCGCCGGCTGGGCGCTCGCCGGCAATGCATTCACCGCCTACGGCCTGCGGCTGGCCCCGGCCGCCGCCCGCCACGAGGCGCTGCCGACCGCTACCGCCATGCTGCGGCTGGCCCCTGCGCTGCTCGCGGCCGGGCGCACGGTGCCGGCCGCGCAGGCCTGGCCGCTCTATGTTCGCGATAAAGTGGCGCAAACCACCGAAGAGCGCGCCGCCATCAAGGCGGCCGCCGCAGCCGCCAACTGACCCGCATGAGCGCCGTCCTCCAGCCCGTCGAAGCCCGCCTCGAACCGCTCACTGTCGAGCGGATCGATGCCGTCTGCGCGGTCGAGCAGACGGCCTACAGCCACCCCTGGACGCGCGCCAACTTCACCGATTCCATGGCCGTGGGCTACCACTGCCAGTGCCTGCTGGCGCCCGGCGTGGCACAGGGCGTGAGCTCGCCGGTCACCCTGCTGGGCGAAACGCTGATCGGCTACTACGTCGCCATGAAGGGCGTCGACGAGGTGCACCTGCTGAACATCACCGTCGCGCCGGCCTTCCAGCGCCAGGGCTGGGCGCCGCTCATGCTCGAGGCGCTGGGCGGCTGGTCGCGCGCCGAGGGGGCGCAGTGGCTGTGGCTCGAAGTGCGCCAGAGCAACCAGCGCGCGCTCGACATCTACATGCGCCAGGGCTTTCGCAGCGTCGGGGTGCGCAAGGGCTACTACCCGGCGCACGACGGCAAGCGCGAGGACGCCGTCGTCATGAGCCTGCGTTTGAACGAATCAGGCTCCGCCTGGGGAGCCTTGCGATGAGTGCGGTACAGACATTGAAGCTCGACGCGCGTCAGCGCGCGATGCTCGACGAGATGGGCGTGAAGGTCTGGTGGCCTGTGCCTGAGGCGGTGGAAGCGGCGGCGCCTGAGACGGCTGCTGTTGCCGAAGAAGAGGTAGCCGTGGTCGAAGAACGCGTGCAGGTCGAAGCACCCGTTGCCGCGCCGGCACCGGCCGCCCGGCCTGCTGCGGCACCCGCACCGGCTGCCCGCCAGGCGGCTGCGCCGCTGTCCCAGGGCGCTGCCGTGCTGGTCGAGGCGCCCTGCCGTCTCTATGCCGACGCCGGCGCAGCGGAATCCACGCAGGGCGGCTGGCTGGTCGTTGCCGACATGCCGCCCGAAGCCGATGGCCGCCACGGCGAGCCCTTCGAGGGCGACGCCGGCCGCCTGCTCGACAACATGCTGCGCGCACTGAAGCTGCACGACGGCCAGACGCCAGTGCACCTCATGCGCACCCACCGCGGCGTGGCCGCCGGCCAGCCCGGCAGCCCGCGCGCAATCGACGAGGCCTTCGACGAGCACGCCGCGGCGCTCGCCCCCCGCATCGTGCTGGCGATGGGCCCGTTGGCGGCGCAAAGCCTGATGCGCAGCGGCGACCCGTTGGGCAAGCTGCGCGGCCGCGTTGTGCCGCTGGATTCCGTCGGTGGCGCGGCGGTGGTGGCGACCTACCACCCCGCGTATTTGCTGCGCAATCCCGCCGACAAGGCCCGCGCCTGGGCCGACCTCTGCCTGGCCGCCGAACAGCACACGCCCGCTCCAAACTGAGGGCCGAAAGCGGGCCGCCTAAAATCAGGCCCCATGACTTTCCTCGACAAGCTGGCCGCCGCACAGCAAAAAAACGGCTCCCTGCTCTGCGTGGGGCTCGATCCGGAGCCAGCCAGATTTCCGGGGCAATTCAAGGGCGACGCCAGCCGCATCTATGACTTCTGCGCGCGCATCGTCGACGCGACGGCCGACCTGGTCATCGCCTTCAAGCCGCAGATCGCCTACTTCGCGGCCCATCGCGCCGAAGCCCAGCTCGAACAGCTGATGGAGCACATGCGCCGCAACGCGCCCCACGTGCCCACGATCCTCGACGCCAAGCGCGGCGACATCGGCTCCACCGCTGAGCAATACGCCCTGGAAGCCTTCGAGCGCTACGGCGCCGACGCGGTGACGCTGTCGCCCTTCATGGGCTTCGACTCGGTCGCGCCGTACCTCAAGCACGAGGGCAAGGGCGCCTTCCTGCTGTGCCGCACCAGCAACCCTGGCGGGTCCGACCTGCAGGGGCAGCGGCTGGCGGATGTCGAGGGGCAGCCCTTTTTGTACGAACACGTCGCCAGGCTGGCGCAGGGGCCGTGGAACCTGAATGGCCAGCTTGGCCTGGTGGTGGGCGCGACCTACCCGGCAGAGATCGAACGCGTGCGCGAACTCGCGCCGACGGTGCCGCTGCTGATTCCAGGCGTCGGCGCCCAGGGCGGCGATGCGGTCGCCACGGTGCGCGCCGGCTGGCGTGCCGATGCGCCGATCGTCGTGAACTCGTCGCGAGCGATCATTTATGCGTCGTCAGGCGACGACTTTGCCGAAGCGGCGAAAAAGGCCGCGCGCACCACGCGCGACGCGTTGGAAGCCGCCAAACCCTGAGTTTCAGGCCCGCCGCAGGCGGGTGAAGAGCTCGAATTCCCAGTTGCGCATGCCCAGCAGCAGCGTGTAGCCCTCGCGGTCCTTGGCTGACAGCTTCTGGTCAGTCTGGTGCTGCTGCGCAAAGTCCTGCGCCACGCGCTGCAGGCGCTCCAGGAAGGCCGGCGCCAGCGAGCGGCTGATCGAGCCGTGCACCAGCAGCAGCCCCTCGGCCGGGCCGTCGAAGCCACCGCGGTAGTAGTCGAGCACCACGTTCTCGCGGAAAAACTCCATCACCGGGCCGTGCGGCCGCCAGCGGAAGGTCTTGGCGAGCTTCAGGCGATACCGATTGAGTGGGCGCAGCTCGATGATGCCGATGCGGTCCAGCTGCGCCAGGCAGCCGATGCACTCGGCCTCGCTCACGCGGTAGGCCGTCACGATCTGCTCCAGCGTCCACTGGCTCAGCACGCTGATGGCCACCAGCAGCAGCTTCTTGTCCTTGACCACGGCCTTTTCCTGCTCGTGCGTCAGCTCCTTCAGCAGCGGCTGGGCGTCGGCCACGCGGCGCGCCAGCTCGGCGAAATCGATCTTCAGCGCCCGGCAGATGGCGTCCACGCGCGACAGCGGCATGTCGCTCTTGGCCAGCATCCGCTTGACGCTGGATTCGGCCATGTCGAGCGACCGCGCCAGGTCGGCGTAGGTCATGCGCGCGCTTTTGAGTTCGTTCTTGAGGGCCTGGACGAGATCGACGGTGGTGCTCATGGCCCGGAAGCGTACACGGGCGCCGGCAAGTATCGATTGAAGATACCGTCAGGTGTGAATTAGTGCCACGTATCGATTCTCGATGCCTGTGGAGCGGCCCGCCACTAAATTCCGCGGCTCGTACCGACCCACCCCCACCGAGGACCGCCATGCTTCTGCCCTCTCTCAGCCGCCGCGAACGCGGGTTGCTTTTCACCTTCGCGCTGCTTACGCTGATCGCCTTCTTCGGCCCCGATCTGCCGGCCGCCGAAGTCGCCATCGCCTCGGTGTTCGCCGACGACCGCGCCTGGCACGGCCTGCCCAACGCGATGGACGTGCTGAGCAACATTCCCTTCGTGGTGATCGGCCTGTGGGGCCTGTACCGGCTCAACCGCATCGACCGCTCGCACCAGGAAGCGCTGTCGCAATTCCCCCTGGCCCCGCCCGCCAGCGACCCGCCAGACAACACGCTGGACTGCGCCTGGCTCTTCTTCGCCGGCCTGATCGCCACCGCCGCGGGCTCGGCCTTCTTCCACCTCGTGCCCGACGCCCCCCGGCTCGCTGCCGACCGCGCCGGCATGGCGGTGGCCTTCGCAGGGCTGATCGGGGTGGCGGTCTGCGAGCGGGTGAGCCAGCGCGCCGGCTGGCCCGCCGCCTGGTTCGTGCTGACGGCCGGCCTGCTCTCGGCCGAGGTGTTCCAGGAAACCGGCAACGTCATGCCCTGGGCGCTGGTGCAGTTCGGCGGCATGGCGCTGGTGGTGACGCTGGCGCTGGCCACGCCGATGCGCAAGTCGCTCGGCCTGAAGCTGGGCTGGGTCATCTTCTTCTACGTGCTGGCCAAGGCCTTCGAGATGGCCGACCACCAGATCTACGAGTTCACGCGGCACACGGTTTCGGGCCATACGCTGAAGCACCTGACGGCCTCGCTCGCCGGGCTGCCCGTGGTGCTTGCGCTCCACAAGCTCGAAATGCGCTGGGAAGCCGCACTACGGCACAATCCGGGCGCCGCCGCCGTGGCCGCCTGAGGAGCACTCTTCGAATGACAAATCCCGCCGCTGCCGCAGCCACACCCGTGGCCCATGAAGCGAACGCCCACGCCAACCAGTTCGCCCTCCTCAAGCAGCGGCGCTTCGCGCCTTTCTTCTGGACCCAGTTCGCTGGCGCGGCGAACGACAACCTCTTCAAGTTCGCCTTCACCGTCATGGTGACCTACCAGCTCCAGCTGAGCTGGATGCCGCCTGCCATGGCGGGGCTGGTGATCGGCGCGCTGTTCATCCTGCCGTTTTTGCTGTTCTCGGCCACGTCCGGCCAGCTCACCGACAAGTTCGACAAGACGAAGATGATCCGCTTCGTCAAGAACCTCGAAATCGTCATCATGCTGATCGCCGCCTGGGGCTTCGTCACGGCCAATGCCGTGGTGCTGCTGGGCTGCGTGTTCCTCATGGGGCTGCATTCCACGCTGTTCGGGCCGGTCAAGTTCGCCTACCTGCCGCAGGTGCTCGATGCGCGCGAGCTCACGGGCGGCAACGGCATGGTCGAGATGGGCACCTTCGTTGCCATCCTGCTCGGGCAGGTCGCGGGCGGGCTGCTGGTGGCGGTGCCGCAGATCGGCCACATGAGCGTGGCCGTGGGCTGCGTGCTGCTGGCGCTGGTGGGGCGGGGCGGGGCGCAGGCCATTCCGAAGGCGCCGGCCACCGATCCGGGGCTGGTCATCAACTGGAACCCCATCAGCGAAACCTGGCGCAACCTGAAGCTCGCGAACGAGAACGTGGTGGTGTTCCGCTCGCTGCTGGGCATTTCGTGGATGTGGTTCTTCGGCGCGGTGTTCCTGAGCCAGTTTCCGAGCTTCGCCAAGGAAGTGCTGCACGGCGACGAGCAGGTGGCCTCGCTGTTGCTGGTGGTGTTCTCGGTGGGCATCGGCGTCGGCTCGCTGCTGTGTGAGACGCTGAGCCGCCGGCAGGTGGAAATCGGCCTGGTGCCGCTGGGCGCCATCGGCATGAGCGTGTTCGCCATCGACCTGTACTTTGCTTCGCGCGGGCTGCCCAAGGTGCCCGAGATGGGCATCGGCGCCTTCGTGCACCAGGGCGCACACTGGCGCGTGATGGCCGACCTGGCACTGCTGTCGCTGTTCGCGGGGCTCTACAGCGTGCCGATGTACGCGCTGATCCAGCTGCGCAGCCAGCCCACGCACCGCGCGCGCATCATCGCGGCGAACAACATCCTCAACGCGCTGTTCATGATCGGCAGCTCGGTCATCGCCGGTGCGCTGCTGGGGGCGGGCTTCACCATTCCGCAGATCTTTTTGTTCACCGGCATCGCCAACGCGGTGGTGGCGTTCTACATCTTCATGCTGGTGCCCGAGTACCTGCTGCGCTTCGTGGCCTGGGTGCTGTCGCGCTTTGTCTACCGTTTCGACATCAAGGGCGAGTCGCACATTCCCACCGAGGGCGCGGCGGTGCTGGTGTGCAACCACGTGAGCTTCATCGATGCGGTGCTGCTGATGGCGGCGAGCCCGCGGCCGATCCGCTTCATCATGGACCACCGCATCTTCAAGGTGCCGGTGCTGGGCTGGCTGTTCAAGCTGGCCAAGGCCATTCCCATCGCGCCGCAGAAGGAAGACCCGGCAGCGTACGAAGCGGCCTTTGCCAAGGCTCTGGGCGTGCTGCGCGAGGGTGACCTGCTCGCCATCTTCCCGGAGGGTGCGATCACGCGCGACGGCACGCTGCAGCCCTTCAAGGGCGGCGTGATGAAGATCGTCGAGAGCGCGCGCGGCGAAGGCCTGGAGCCGCCGGTGATCCCGATGGCGCTGATCAACCTCTGGGGCTCGTACTTCAGCCGCATCGAGCTGCGCGGCGGCGAGCAGGTGGCCATGGCCAAGCCCTTCCGCCGCGGCTTCTTCAGCCGCGTGGGCCTGAACGTCGGCGGCCCCGTGCCGCCGGCCGAGGTGCAGCCCGAGTCGCTGCGCCAGCGCGTTGGCGCCCTGCTGGGCGCCTGAAACACCTAAAAAGTATCAGTTGCAGATACCGGTGGCGCTGAAAGCCGCCACTGGTGCAAGCATTCAAGCCTCGCGGTGCGGGGGCGAACCATCATTCGCTCACCTTCACTACGCCGCGAGGCACACATGCAACCCCTCTCATCCACCTCGACCGTTTTCATCCAGCGCGACACGCGGGCCTGGCAGTTCCAGGCCTGGGCTTCGTTCGCGATCGCCGTCTTCCTGTGCGCCACCGGCCTGAGCTGGCTGCCAGGGGAGGCGCTGGACCGGGCGTTCATGGTGATGGGCTACGTGTTCTGCCTGAGCACCGCCTTCATGCTGGCCAAGTTCGTGCGCGACAGCCAGCAGGCCGCCGAGCGCGGCGCCGATGCGGGCCGTGACGTGCCTATGTGGAAGCTGGTCGTCTGGGGCAGCTTCTTCACCGCGATGGGCCTGACCGGCTGGGGCCTCGTGCGCATGGAGATCAACGAGGCCTACAAGGCCTTCCTGGGCGTGAGCTGGCTGTTCCTCATCAGCTCGGCCTTCACGCTGGCCAAGACGCTGCGCGACCGCCATGAAGCCGACATGGCCGAAGCCCGCCTGCAGGGCCGCCGCCAGGCCCGCGCCGAAGCCGCTGCTTCCTCTGCCGAATAACCCATGTCCGATCAACGAAAGCCCATCATGAAAAAGTCGATTGCCGCTGTCCTCGTCGCCGCCTGCACCGCCTTCGCCGGCGTCACGGTTCCCCTGCATGCCCAGGCGCAGAGCGAGGCTTCGATTGCCCTCTCGCTGATGCCGGTGGCATCGGTGGTGGTCACCGCCTCCGCCGTCGGGGCTTCGGCCACCGCGGCGGTCGCGCTGCCTGCCGCGCTGTCGGTGGCGGGCTCGACGCTCACCGTGGTTGCGATCGAAGCCTCTGCCGACGGCACGGTGTACGTGCTCGAACGCGCCTCGGACGGCGCGCGCGCCAGCATCAAGGTGGCGGGGCGCGCCGCCAATGGCGTATCGAACGCGGTGGGCACCAGCGTCGTCGTCAGCGTGATCGGCACGGGCGTCGTGCTGTCGGCCGCCGGCGAAGTGCTGGCCTTTGTGCCCAACGCCATCGGCCGCGCGCTGCTCTACAACGAGAGGCTGTCATGAAGCGCGGCGCGCTGCCCGTGTTCTGCGGGCTGGCCACCATCGTCGTCTTCGCCGCGATGGCCTTGCTGCCGATGCAGGCGCGGGCCGGCCGCTCTTGCGAGCAGGTCAGGCCGACACCCGACGTGATCGTCAAGGGTATGCAGATGGCCGAGCGCACCTCGCAGGCGCTCGACGCCAGCGGCGCGCGCGTCGTGATCCTCGCGCGGGCCGGGCAAGACCTGAGCAAGTACGGCCTGCGCTATTCGCACCTGGGCTTTGCCTACAAGACCGATGCCGGCCCGTGGCGCGTGGTGCACAAGCTCAACCAGTGCGGCACCGCGGTGGCCGCTATCTACCGCCAGGGGCTCGGCGAGTTCTTCCTCGACGACCCGTGGCGCTACGAGGCGGCCTGGGTCGTGCCCACGCCCGACGTGCAGACGCATCTGCTGGCTGTGCTGAACGAATCGCCCGCGCGCATCGTGCGGCTGAACACCGCGCCCTACAGCATCGTGAGCTACGTCTGGGGCCAGAAGTACCAGCAGTCGAACCAGTGGGCGGTGGAGACGCTGGCCGCCGCCATGGAACCCGCCACCATCGTCAACCGCACGCAGGCGCAGGCCTGGATGCAGTTCAAGGGCTACGAGCCGACCACGCTGAAGCTCGGGCCGCTCACCCGGCTGGGCGGCCGCGTAGGCTCGGCCAACGTGGCCTTCGACGATCATCCGAACGACAAGCGGTTCTCGGACCGCATCGAGACGGTGACGGTCGATTCGGTGTTCGCGTGGCTGCCGCGTGCCGGGCTGGGCGCGGCGCCGGTGACACTCAGGCTTCAATAACGAGAACGAGGAGAAAACAACATGAGCAAATCCCTGCGCCTTTCCGAAAAATGGTTCCGCCGCGGCCTCTGGCTGGTGGCGCTGGTGTTCGCGAGCTTCCTCATCGGGCTCGGCAGCACCGTCGTGAGCGACCTGCCGCAAGTGGAGCGCGTGCGCCAGCTCGACGACTTCATCGACAAGCCCAAGGCCGAGCCGCTGCGCGCCACCATCAAGGCCTCTGAAGCCGCTGAGCTGGAGGCCGCGCGCGACCTGGATCAGATCCGCCTGCAGCTCAACGCCGCGCAGCAGGCCAGCGCCAATGCGCGCGAGACTTTCGGCAACTGGATCGCCACGCGCCGCGCCACCGCGCAGCCCGACCAGGACACCGAGCTCATCGCGCGCACCAAGACGCTCGACGCCTTCAAGCAGAAAGAAAACGAGCTGCAGCGCAAGGTCAACGCGCAGCAGCAGATCGCGCTCGATGCGCGCCAGGCCGAGCAGCGCGCCCGTACGGCGCTTGCCGACCTGGAGCGCGACGCGCAGATCAAGCTCGACGCCGAATACCGCCGCATCGAGCTGCGCGTGTTCGCCTACCGGCTGGCGCTTACGCTGCCGCTGCTGCTAGTGGCCGGCTGGCTGTTTGTGAAGAAGCGCAAGAGCACCTACTGGCCGTTCGTGTGGGGCTTCATCTTCTTCGCGCTGTTCGCCTTCTTCGTCGAGCTGGTGCCCTATCTGCCGAGCTATGGCGGCTATGTGCGCTACGTGGTGGGCATCGTGCTCACGGTGCTGGTGGGGCGCTATGCCATCGTCGCGCTCAACCGCTACCTGGCGCGGCAGAAGCTGGCCGAGCAGCAGCCCGACCAGGTGCGGCGCGAAGAGCTCAGCTACGACACAGCGCTCGCGCGCCTGGGCAAGAGCGTGTGCCCCGGCTGCGAGCGGCCGGTGGACCTGAAGAACAACGAGATCGACTTCTGCCCGCACTGCGGCATTGGCCTGTTCGACCACTGCGGCAATTGCGAGACGCGCAAGAGCGCGTTCTCGAAGTTCTGCCATGCCTGCGGAACCTCGGCCGCGCCGCGCGTGTTGCCGCCCATTGCATCGCCTGCCGCGTAGTCTGCGAATTCGGTCACAGGAGGCGGCCCGATCGACACACCGTGTAGCTGGTATGCCGCACGGTCGTGCTACAACCGCCGACTGCGACACAAACGTTGCCGCAGATTTTCAGCCAACCCCTTCGACGGAGCACCAGCATGAGCATTTTCGGCAGCATCCTTTCCAAGATTTTCCCGTCCGCAAACGCCGCGCCCGCACCTGCTGCGCCGGCCCCTGACGCACCCGCAGGCGCCCCCGCCGCGGCAGCGCCGCCGCCCGCCATCACCGTGGTGGACGTCGAGGCTCTGCTCGACGGCATGCCCGGCGCGAGCAGCCTGAACTGGCGCACCTCCATCGTCGACCTGATGAAGCTCCTGGGCCTGGACAGCAGCCTCGACGCACGCAAGCAACTGGCCGCCGAACTGAGCTACGGCTCGGACACCAGCGACAGCGCCAAGATGAACATCTGGCTGCATCGCCAGGTGATGACCAAGCTGGCCGCCAACGGTGGCAAGGTGCCCGCAGAACTGCGCGACTGACCTGCTCGCAACGCACATCAAAAAGCCCGGCATGCCGGGCTTTTTGCTTGGTGGAGGAGGCGAAGAAAGGCTTCAGGTCCAGCCTGCGTCCACCACATAGTCCTGCGCTGTGCACATGCGCGAATCGTCCGCCGCCAGGAACAGCGCCATCGCCGCAATGTCTTCCGCCATCACGCGCCCCGGCAGGCATTGCGCCGCATCGATCTCCGCGCCCGATTCGGGCTTGACCCATAGCTTGATCTGCCGCTCGGTCATCACCCAGCCCGGCACGATCGAATTCACGCGGATGTTCTGCTTGCCCAGGTCGCGCGCCAGCGAACGTGTGAGGCCGCGCGCCGCCGCCTTGCAGGCCTGGTACACCGGGTAGCCCTTGCCCTTGATCATCCAGCTGATGGAGCCGAAGTTGACGATCGAGCCGCCGCCCAGCGCGCGCATGTCGTCGGCCACCGCCTGCGCGGCGAAGAACTGGTGCTTGAAGTTGACGGCCACGAGGCGGTCGAAGTCTTCGCTGGTCACGTCGGCCATTTCGTGGCGGCGGTCGTTGGCTGCGTTGTTCAGCAGCACGGCAATCGGTCCGAAGCGCTGGCGGACCGCGTCGATGGCGGCGGCGAGCGCGACTGTATCGGTCACGTCGCACGGTACGAACAGCGCCGGGTGCTCGCCTTGCAGCTGGGCCGCGAGCGCGTTGCCGGCAGCAGCATCGAGGTCGCAGAAACCGACCTTCGCGCCCTGCGCATGAAAGGCCCGCACCAGCGATTCGCCGATGCCACTGGCGCCGCCGGAGATGAACACGGTGCGCCCGGCCAGCGAGGGATAGCGGGCGGTGTAGGGCGAAAGTTGTGATGCGTCGGTCATGTGAATGCGGCAACAGCGGTGAGGAGAGTCGGCAAGCGTACCGGATGCATGTGCCCCTGCCGGGCGCGGGGCCGCCGGCCGGCGTATGGCTTACGGCGAATGGGCAGCGCGGGCCTGCGTGACTACGCTTGCCTGCATGACGAAGACCTTTCCCCGCCGCGCCCTCCTTGCGCTCTCGCTTCTCCCTGCCGCCCTGGCCGTGCGCTCAGTTCGCGCCCAGGCGCCGGCAGCGCCTGTGCAGCTTTTCAAGGTGGTCTCGCCGCGCGACGAGGTTGTCGTGGGCGTCGATGCGGCGCAGCTCGGCGCGGGTTCCAACCCCGCCGTGGAGCGGCTGGCTGCGCAGCTCGCCGCGAAGGGCCAGCTCACGCTCTGGCAGTACGCCTCGCACAAGGACGCGGGCGGCGCGTTGGTGCAGGCGCCGCTCAAGCAGATCGTCGTCTTCAAGAACGAGCTGCTGCGCATCGAGCCCTATGCGACGCCGCTGCCGATCCAACCTTTGAAGTAGCGGTTGGCCGCCCCGGGGGCGTCAGACGCCGCGTGCGCGCTCCGACTTGAAGCGCGCGCGAAACTCCGTGAACGTGCCCGCGTCCAGCGCCTCACGGATCTCGCTCATCAGGTTCAGGTAGTAGTGCAGGTTGTGGATGGTCGTGAGCATCGGCCCCAGCATTTCGCCGCAGCGGTCCAGGTGATGCAGGTAGGCGCGGCTGAAGCCCTCGCGCCCGCCGTCGTTCCAGCTCACGCCCGAGGTGCCCGCGCAGGCGTGGCAGGTGCAGCTCGGGTCGATCGGTTGCGGGTCGCTCTTGTGGCGCGCGTTGCGCATCTTCAGGTCGCCGAAGCGCGTGAAGAGAGTGCCGTTGCGCGCATTGCGCGTGGGCATCACGCAGTCGAACATGTCGACGCCGTCGGCCACGCCCTGCACCAGGTCTTCCGGCGTGCCCACGCCCATCAGGTAGCGCGGCTTGTTCGCGGGCAGCCGGTGCGGCGTGTGGCCCATGATGTGCAGCATCTCTTCCTTGGGCTCGCCCACGCTCACGCCGCCGATGGCATAGCCCGGAAAGTCCATGTCGACCAGCGCCGCCAGCGACTCTTCGCGCAGGTTCTCGAACATGCCGCCTTGCACGATGCCGAAGAGGGCGTTCGGGTTCTCGAGCCGCGCGAACTCGCTCTGGCAGCGCTTGGCCCAGCGCAGGCTCAGTTCCATCGAGATGCGCGCCTCGGCCTCGGTCGTGATGTGGCCCTTGGTGTCGTAGGGCGTGCACTCGTCGAACTGCATCACGATGTCGCTGTTGAGGATGGTCTGGATCTGCATCGAGACCTCGGGCGTGAGGAACAGCTTGTCGCCGTTGACGGGCGATGCGAACTTCACGCCCTCTTCGCTGATCTTGCGCATTGCGCCCAGCGACCACACCTGGAAGCCGCCCGAGTCGGTGAGGATGGGCTTGTCCCACTTCTCGAACTGATGCAGCCCGCCGAAGCTCGCCATCACGTCGAGGCCGGGGCGCATCCACAGGTGGAAGGTGTTGCCCAGGATGATCTGCGCACCCATCTCTTCCAGGCTGCGCGGCATCACGCCCTTGACGGTGCCGTACGTGCCCACGGGCATGAAGATCGGCGTCTGCACCTTGCCGTGGTTGAGCGTGAGCGTGGCGCGGCGCGCGTGGCTGTCGGGGTCGGTCTTGAGGAGTTCGAAGGAGAGCATCGGAATTCGGGGTGTGGTTGATCGAGGCACGCAATCAAAAACGCTCGGCGTCATCGAGGATGCTTGTGGGGATGCCGCGCAATTCGGCCTGCAATTCCGCGAGCGTCGCTGTCTCGCGCTCCAATAGCATGGCATCGCCATAGCTGAAGAAGCGGTAGCCCTGGGCAATGGCGTGGGCATACAGCGCCATCACCCGCTCGTAGCCCGCGAAGGCCGAGACCAGCATCATCAGCGTGCTCTTGGGCAAATGAAAGTTCGTCACCAGCAGGTCGACGTGTTCGAAGGCGAAGCCCGGGGTGATGAAGATGCGCGTGTCGCCCGTGGCCTCGCCGCTCTTGGCCCACGATTCGAGCGTGCGCACGGTGGTCGTGCCGACCGCGACGATGCGACCGCCGCGTGCCTTGCACTCGGCAATGGCGCGCTGCGTGGCCTCGGGCACTTCGTAGCGCTCGGCGTGCATCGTGTGTTCGGCGATGTTCTCGGTCTTCACCGGCTGGAAGGTGCCGGCGCCCACGTGCAGCGTGACGTTGGCGCGCTGCACACCGCGCGCTTCGAGTTCGGCCAGCAGGCCTTCGTCGAAGTGCAGCGCGGCGGTGGGTGCGGCCACCGCGCCGGGCACGCGCGCGAACACGGTCTGGTAGCGGCTTTCGTCGTCGGCCGAATCTGTGTGCGTGATGTAGGGCGGCAGCGGCACGTGGCCGCAGCGGGCCATCAGCGCATACGGGTCTTCGCCCGCGTCGCTCTCGAAGCCGAAGCGGAACAGCGCGCCCTGTTCGTCGGGCCAGCGGCCGAGCAGCGTGGCGCGGAAGCCGCCGACCATCTGCAGCGTGGTGCCCACGGTCGGCTTCTTGCTGACCTTCATGTGCGCCACGACCTCGTGGCCCTGCAGCACGCGCTCGACCAGCAGTTCGAGCTTGCCGCCGGTGGGCTTCTCGCCGAACAGGCGCGCCTTGACTACGCGCGTGTCGTTGAAGACCAGCAGGTCGCCCGCGCGCAGCAGCGAGGGCAGGTGCTTGAAGATGCGGTCGACCGGGGCCGGCCCTGTGCCGTCGAGCAGACGGGAGGATGTGCGTTCGGTGGCCGGGTGTTGCGCCACCAGTTCGGGTGGCAATGCGAAATCGAAATCGGAGAGCGTGAAGGCGCGCATGGTGCTTGAGGGCCGGACGGGCCCGTGCCAAGGAGGCATGGGGAAAAGAAAAAACAGGGCGGGAGCCGGGCAGAATTGTCCCATGCCCGCCGCGTCCAAGCCCGAACCGCCCGAAAAGACCGCAGCCGCGCCTGCGGCACCGGTTGCACCAGGTTCGGGCCTGAGCCTCGTGCAGCGCGCGCTGCGCAAGCTCGGCCTCGTGCGCGACATCGACTTCGCGCTCTACCTGCCGATGCGCTACGAGGACGAGACGCGCATCGTGCGGCTGGCCGACACGCGCGATGGCGACATGGCGCAGGTCGAAGGCGTCGTCACTGAATGCGAGGTGGTGTACCGCCCGCGCCGCCAGTTGCTGGCGACCATCGACGACGGCAGCGACACCTGCCAGCTGCGCTTTTTCAACTTCTATCCCTCGCAGCAGAAGCAGCTGGCGATCGGCGCGCGGGTGCGCGTGCGGGGCGAGATGCGCGGCGGTTTCGTGGGGCGGCAGATGATGCACCCGACCGTGAAGGCGGCCGGCACCGCGCTGCCGAATGCGCTCACGCCGGTGTATTCGACAGTGGCCGGGCTCGCGCAGCCGGTGCTGCGGCGCGAGGTGCGTTCGGGCCTTGCCCGCGCGGTGCTCGACGAGACCATCCCCGTGCAGATCGGCCTGCGCGGTGCCTGGGATCTGCGCGCCTCGCTGAGCTTTCTGCACTACCCGACGCCCGACGTGGCGATGGCCACGCTCGAAGACCACAGCCATCCGGCCTGGCAGCGCATCAAGGCCGAGGAACTGCTCGCTCAGCAGCTGTCGCAGCTGCAGGCCCGGCTGGAGCGCGCAGCACAGCGCGCGCCGGTGCTGCCCGCGCCTGCCGAGCCGGTCGCAAGCTCGCTGCATGCGCAGTTGCTCGCGGTGTTGCCCTTCGGCCTTACCGGCGCGCAGCAACGCGTCGGCGAAGAAATCACGCGCGACCTGGGCCGCGAGATACCGATGCACCGGCTGCTGCAGGGCGACGTGGGTTCGGGCAAGACCGTGGTGGCGGCGCTCGCGGCGGCGCGCTGCATCGACGCGGGTTTCCAGTGCGCGCTGATGGCCCCCACCGAAATCCTCGCGGCTCAGCATTTCGGCAAGCTCGTCGGCTGGCTCGATCCGCTGCTGGCCGAGCGCGGCCTGCGCGTGGCGTGGCTCACGGGCAGCCAGAAGAAGAAGGAGCGCGATGCGATGTCGGCCGCCGTTGAAAGCGGCGAGGCGGCTCTGGTCATCGGCACGCACGCGGTCATCTCGGAGAAGGTGCGCTTCAAGAACCTCGCGCTCGCCATCATCGACGAGCAGCATCGCTTCGGTGTCGCGCAGCGCCTGGCCTTGCGCGGCAAGGCCGGTGGGCATCTGGAGCCGCATCTGCTGATGATGAGCGCCACGCCCATCCCCCGCACGCTCGCGATGAGCTACTACGCCGACCTCGACGTCTCCACGCTCGACGAGCTTCCGCCGGGCCGCACGCCCATCGTCACAAAGCTGGTGGCCGACCACCGGCGCGACGAAGTCATCGACCGCATCCATGCGCAGATTGCGCAGGGGCGGCAGGTGTACTGGGTGTGTCCGCTGATCGAGGAGAGCGAAGCGGTCGACCTGCGCAACGCGACCGAAACGCGCGACGAGCTCGCCGAGACGCTGGGCGAGCCCATTCAGGTCGGCCTGCTGCATTCGCGCATGCCCACGGCCGAGAAGCAGGCGGTGATGGCCGCGTTCACCGCCAATGAAATCCAGGTGCTGGTGAGCACGACCGTGATCGAAGTGGGCGTCGACGTGCCGAACGCCTCGCTGATGGTGATCGAGCATGCCGAGCGCTTCGGCCTCTCGCAGCTGCACCAGCTGCGCGGCCGCGTGGGGCGCGGCGCGGCGGCCTCGGCCTGCGTGCTGCTCTATGCGCCGGGCGACAGCGGCCGCGTCGGTGAGGCGGCGCGTGCGCGGCTCAAGGCGATGGCCGAGACCAGCGACGGCTTCGAGATCGCACGGCGCGACCTGGAGATTCGAGGGCCCGGCGAATTCCTTGGCGCGCGGCAGTCGGGCGCACCGCTGCTGCGTTTTGCCGACCTCACGACCGACACGCTGCTGCTCGACTGGGCCCGTGAACTCGCGCCGGTCATGCTCCGCAAGCACCCCGACCTGGCCCAGCGCCACATCGACCGCTGGCTCGGCACCAAGGCCGAGTACCTGAAAGCCTGAGGAAGATCAGGCCGCAGGGCGGCGCGTGAAGGCCAGGATGAGCCCGAAGCCGACCATCATGCTGCCGCTCACCCGGTTGAACCAGCGCATCGCGCGGCTGCCGTCGGCCAGCCGGCGCATGCGCGCACCGAGCATTGCGTAGAGCGCGATCGCGACCAGCTCGAACACCAGGAAGGTCACGCCCAGCAGCATGTAGCTGGAGGCATAGGCACCGGGCACCACGAACTGCGGAAAGAAGGCGGTGAACACCAGGATGGCCTTCGGGTTGCCCGCTGCCACGGTGAACTCCTGCCGCGCCAGCGCGCGCATGGAGGGCGGCGCGGACGCGTCGCGCGCCTGCACCTCGGCCGTTGGCGCCGGGGCGCGCAGCAGGCGGATGCCGATCCACACGAGATACGCCGCGCCGATGTACTTGATGACGTCGAAGGCCAGCTCCGACGCCACCAGCACTGCACCCATGCCCAGCCCCGCGATGGCGATCATGATCGCGAAGGCCACGAGCCGGCCGCTGGCCGCGATCACTGCCGGCGAGACGCCATGCTTCGCGCCGTTGGTCACCGACAGCAGGTTGTTGGGGCCGAATGCCATGTTGATGGCGAAGCAGGCCGGCAGGAAGAGCAGGTAGGCAGACAGGGTCATGGCGGGTCCGTCGGCGGGGCGTTGCAGGGGCTGCCATTATTTCAGCTCATCCCGAGAAAGCCGCGGCGAATGCCATGACAACGAATTCCCCTCTGAAGATACGCAAGGCCGTACAGGCCGATCTCCCCGCCATCACCGCCATGCTGGCCGACGACGTGCTCGGCGCGGCGCGCGAGCGACCGGGCGATGCCGCTCTCTACGAAACCGCCTGGCGGCAGAACAAGCGCCGCACCGACGCGCACCGCTTCTACGAGCGACTGGGGTTCGAGGCCACGCACGAGGGCATGAAGCTCGAACTGGCGGCTGCCTAGTTGTCGATGCCGCTTTCCGGCATCTGCCGCGCGTAGACCGCGAGCACGATGCGCTCGGAGTGAATGAGGTAGTCGTTGAGGGACGCCGAGCCCTCGGCGAACTTGCCGGCCTCGATGAGTTCGAGCAGCTTCGTGTTCATGTCCACATAAGGCGCGTGCAGGAACTCCGGGTCCTTGAGCAGGCCGAAGGCCAGCCGCAGCTCGACCAGGATGTGCGCGAACAGGATGTTCAGCCGTTCGCTGTCGGCCAGTTCCACGATGCCCTTGTGGAACTCCATGTTGGCCGTGCCCACGCCCAGCCAGTCGCCGGCGTCGCGGCACTTCAGGGCCATTTCCACCGCCTCGCGCATGTGCTTCTTGGCCGGGTGGCGCGGGTAGGCCTGCGCCAGGGCCTGGCATTCGATGAGGCGGCGCACCCGGTAGATGTCGATGATCGACGCGATGCTCGGCACCGCCACGAACACGCCGCGGTTCGGCGCGTGCTTGAGCAGCCCTTCCTTGGTCAGCGTGCGGAACACCTCGCGCAGGGTGTTGCGTGAAATCTCGAAGCTGTCGGCCAGCGCGGCCTCCGACAGCCGCTGCCCCGGCGAGAACTCGCCCTTCACGATCTTCTGGCGGATGAGCTCCGCGACCCGGTCGTTGAGCGTCTGCGCGCCGGCGGCCGGCGAGGCGGGTGAAGTCGGGGAGGCCGGTGGAGTCATGCCAGGAGGGGGTGAGGGGAGCGGGGAAGGGGGCGGGGAGTCCGGGCGTTTGTAGCAGGTTTTCCCCGCCGGACGGCACCCGCCCGGCCGCCGCCCGATGCACCAAGTGTTGACACGCTCAGGGTTTTCATGGGTTCAGTCAGGCACTGTTGTTGGGCACACTCGCACAAATTGTTCAACAATTTATGAGAAATGAGTGATTCAGATGATTTGAATTGCTCATTCATTGGCACGCAGTTTGCATGAAGCGGCTTGCCGGCGCCCCCGCGCAAGGTGTCTCCGAATCCAGAACCGAAAGACCAACATGACTCCTGACATCCCTCATCTGTGGCCGCTGATCGGCGTCGCCGTGATCATTGCGGGCTTCATCCTGCGCTTCAATCCGATGCTGGTGGTGATCGTCACGGCCATCGCCACGGCGATTGCCGCGGGCTTCGGCCCGATGGCGATCCTCACGGCCATCGGCACCGGGTTCATCAAGACCCGCAACCTGCCGCTGATCATTCTTCTGCCGCTGGCGGTGATCGGGCTGCTCGAGCGCCATGGCCTGCGCCAGCACGCGCAGAACTGGATCAGCCGCATCAAGTCGGCCACAGCCGGGCGCCTGCTGATCGTCTACCTCGCAGCGCGCGAACTCACGGCGGCCGTGGGCCTCACCAGCCTGGGCGGCCACCCGCAGATGGTTCGCCCGCTGCTCGCGCCCATGGCCGAAGGCGCCACCGAAACCCGCTACGGCAAGCTGCCCGATCGCATCCGCCACAAGCTGCGCGCCTATGCTGCGGCCACCGACAACGTGGGCCTGTTCTTCGGCGAAGACATCTTCGTGGCCTTCGGCGCCATCGTGCTGATGAGCACCTTCCTGCACGAGGCCGGCATCGACGTCGAGCCGCTGCACATCGCGCTGTGGGGCATCCCGACGGCGATTGCCGCCTTCATCATCCACGCCTGGCGCCTGCGCCGGCTCGACCAGTCGCTGGCACGTGAACTGGGCGGCGCACCGGCGTCCGATGCGCCCGCCGTTCCGGCCACGCAGGAAGGCCGCTGATCATGATTCTCTCGATCCAGCACCTGTACATCCTGGTCGGCCTGATCCTCGCGATCACGGCAGTCATGACGCTGGCCGACCGCCAGCACCCCAAGCGCTACACCAGCGCGCTGTTCTGGGGGCTCTATTCACTGGTCTTCCTGGTCGGCGACAAGCTGCCGCCCGCATGGGTCGGCGTGGGCGCCATCGGCATGGCCGTCATTGCCGGCCTGCGCGGCGTCGGCGCGGGCAAGCACAAGGAACCCACGCCGGCCGAATACGAAACCAGCGCCAAGCGCCTGGGTAACAAGCTCTTCATGCCGGCGCTGGCGATTCCGCTGGTCACGGTGATCGGCACCGTGCTGATGAGCAAGGTGAAGATCGGCGACGCCTTCCTGCTCGACCCCAAGAACACCACGCTGGTGAGCCTGGGCGTGGGTTGCGTGGTGGCGCTGGCGCTGGCCTGCTGGCTGACGCGCGAGACGCCGGTGCAGGGCATGCGCGAGTCGCGCCGACTGACCGACGCGCTGGGCTGGGCCGTGGTGCTGCCGCAGATGCTGGGCATGCTGGGCCTGGTGTTCTCCGACGCGGGCGTGGGCAAGGCGGTGGCGTACATCACCACGAGCTACATCAACATGGACATCCGCTTTGTCGCGGTCGTTGTGTACGTGCTGGGCATGGCGCTCTTCACCATCATCATGGGCAACGGCTTCGCGGCCTTCCCGGTGATGACGGGCGGCGTCGGCGTGCCGGTGCTGGTGGGCGTGTACCACGGCGACCCGGCGGTGATGGCGGCCATCGGCATGTTCTCGGGCTACTGCGGGACGCTGATGACGCCGATGGCGGCCAACTTCAACATCGTGCCGGCGGCGCTGCTGGAGCTGCCCGACAAGAACGCGGTAATCAAGGTGCAGGTACCGACCGCGGCCGCGCTGCTGGTGGTCAACATCTTCCTGATGTACTTCCTGATGTTCCGCTGAGGCGCCGAGCATGACGAAGACGAAGACCACCGATGGCGCGGCGCCCCGCGTGCTGCTCGCGGGCTTCGAGCCTTTCGAGAACGATCCCGTCAACCCGGCGTGGGAAATCGCGCGATCGCTCGACGGCTGGGCCTGCGAAGGCGCAGTGGTGCAGGCGGTGCAGCTGCCCTGCGTGTTCGGCCGCGCCATCGACACGCTCGACGAAGCGCTGGTGGGGCCGGCGCCACGGCTGGTGCTGTGCATCGGCGCGGCGGGCGGGCGCAGCGAGATCTCGCTGGAGCGCGCCGCGCTGAACGTCGACGACGCGCGCATTCCCGATAACGCCGGCTACCAGCCCATCGACACCGAGGTGGTCGCGGGTGGGCCGGCGGCCTACTTCTCGACGCTGCCGATCAAGGCCATGGTGCGCGACATGCGCGCAGCAGGGCTGCCATCGGCGGTTTCCAATACTGCCGGCACCTTCGTGTGCAACCACATCTTCTATGCGCTGATGCACCGCATCGCGACGAGCCCGGCGCTCGCACACACGCGCGGCGGATTCATCCACGTGCCCTACCTGCCCGAGCAGGCGGCCTCCAAGCCGGGCGTGGCCAGCATGGCACTGGCGACGCAGGTCGAAGCCTTCCGCGTGGCGATACGCGCCGCGCTCACCGTGCGCGACGACGTGCGCGAGACCGCCGGCCGCCTGCATTGATGACCCTGAGACCAACGATGAACATCGACTTGAACAGCGACCTCGGCGAGAGCCTTGGCGTTTGGCGCATGGGCGACGACGCCGCCATGCTTTCCCTCGTGAGCAGCGCCAATGTGGCCTGCGGCTTCCATGCGGGCGACCCGGCGGGCATTTTGCGCACGCTGCGGCAGGCGAAGGAGCGGGGCGTCGCGGTCGGCGCCCACGTGGCCTACCGCGACCTCGTGGGCTTCGGGCGCCGCAACATGGACGTCGACAGCGCCGACCTGCGCGCCGACGTGATCTACCAGATCGGTGCGCTGAAAGGCCTTGCGGCCGCCGCCGGCACCACCGTGCGCTACGTGAAGCCGCATGGCGCGCTCTACAACACCATCGCCCACGACGAGCGCCAGGCGCGCGACGTGATCGCCGCCATCCGCGAGATCGACTCCGGCCTGTGCCTGGTGGCGCTGGCGGGCTCGCCGCTGCTGGGCTGGGCGCGCGACGAAGGCCTGCGCGCCGTGGCCGAAGCCTTTGCCGACCGCGCCTACACGCCGCAGGGCACGCTGGTGTCGCGCCGCGAACCTGGCGCCGTGCTGCACGACGCCGACGAAGTGGCCGAGCGCATGCTGAGGCTGGCCACCGACGGCGTGGTCACGGCCATCGACGGCAGCACGGTGCGCATCGAGGCCGAATCGGTCTGCGTGCACGGCGACAGCCCGGGCGCGGTCGAGATGGCCCGCCAGGTGCGCGTGCGGCTGGAGCAGGCGGGCGTGACGATCCGCTCCTTCGTGGATTCAGCCGCATGACGATGCGCTTCCTGCCGGTCAATTTGAACGCCGTGCTGGTCGAGCTCGACGACCTGCCGCAAACCCTCGCGCTGCTGGCCTCGCTGCGCGCCGAACCCATCGCGGGCATCGAAGAGTTGGTGCCGGCTGCGCGCACGTTGCTGATCACTTTCCGCCCGGCTGCGATTTCGACTGACGAACTCGTGCGGCAGATCGGCAAGCGCAGCCTCGACGCGCGCGAGACGCGCATCGACAAGCGCATCGAGATTCCCGTGCGCTACGACGGCGAAGACCTGACCGAGGTTGCCGGCCTGCTGGGCATCACGCCCGAGGAGGTGGTTCGCCGCCACACCGGCAGCGACTACACCGTCGCCTTCACCGGTTTCGCGCCGGGCTTCGCGTATCTCTCGGGCGGGCACCCGAGCCTGAACGTGCCGCGCCGCACGGTGCCGCGCACGCGCATTCCGGCGGGCGCGGTCGGCCTTGCGGGCAGCTTCAGCGGCGTCTACCCGCAGGCCAGCCCCGGCGGCTGGCAGATCATCGGCATCACCGATGCGCCGATGTGGGACCTGGCGCGCGAGACGCCCGCGCTGCTGCAGCCGGGCGACACGGTGCGCTTCGTGGATGTCACCGGATTGCCGCAGGCAGTGCCTGTGGCAGTGGCGTCCTTGCCTTCTCAAGCCGCTGCTGTGGATGGCGGCTGCGCCTTCGAGATTCGCGCTGCGGGCCTGCAAGCGCTGCTGCAGGACGGCGGCCGGCATGGCCAGGCCGGGCAGGGCGTATCGGCCTCCGGCGCGATGGACCAGCGCTCGCTGCAGGCGGCCAACCGGCTGGTCGGCAACGCATCGGACATGGCCTGCGTGGAGATTGCCTATGGCGGCTTCCAGCTCGCCTGCCGTGGCGACGCGGTGGTGGCGATCACAGGCGCTGACGGCCCCGTCACGCTGACCCGCGCCGATGGCGCGAAGTGGCCGCTGCCGCGCTACCAGCCCATCGCGCTGGCCGATGGCGACGTGCTTGCGCTCGGCGAGCCGCAGGCCGGCATCCGCAGTTACATCGCCGTGCGCGGCGGTTTCGACATCGCGCCCGTGCTGGGCAGTCTCTCGACCGACACGCTGGCCCGCGTTGGCCCACCAGCCATCGCCACGGGCGACGTGCTGCCCGTGCGCGCGGTCGCCACCGGCGCCGTGGTCGGTGCGCCCGAAACGTCACCGGCGGACCTGCCCACCGTGCAGGAAGAAGTCGTGCTCGACATCGTGTTCGGCCCGCGCACCGACTGGTTCACGCCCGATGCGGTCGAGCTTCTGTGCAGCCAGCCGTGGGTGGTCACGCCGCAATCGAACCGCGTCGGCATCCGGCTCGCGGGCGAGGTACCGCTGGCACGCGCCAATCACGCAGAGCTGCCCAGCGAGGGCACGGCGCACGGCTCGATCCAGGTGCCGCCCAGCGGCCAGCCCGTGCTGTTCCTGGCCGACCATCCGCTGACCGGCGGCTATCCGGTGATCGCCTCCGTCGCTACACACCACCTGGACCGCGCGGGGCAGATCCCCGTGAATGCGCGCGTCCGCTTCAAGCCCATGGCCCAGTGAAAGCCTCCCGATGAAAAAACTCCTGATCGCCAACCGCGGCGAAATCGCCGTGCGCATCGCGCGCGCCTGTGCCGACCACGGTGTGCAATCGGTCGCGGTGTATGCCGATGCCGACCTGAATGCGCTGCACGTGCGCATGGCCGACGAGGCCTATGGGCTCGATGGCAACAAGCCCGCCGACACCTATCTGAACATCGCCAAGCTGCTGGCGGTGGCCGCGCGCTGCGGCGCCGACGCGGTGCACCCGGGCTACGGCTTTCTCTCTGAAAGCGCTGCGTTCGCGCAGGCCGTCATCGATGCCGGCCTCACCTGGGTCGGCCCGTCGCCGGCCGCGATTGCGATGCTGGGCGACAAGGTGCAGGCCCGCAAGCTCGCGATGAAGGTCGGCGCGCCGCTGGTCGCGGGCACGGCCGATCCAGTGAAGAACGCCGGCGAGGTGCTCGCCTTCGCCGAGAAGCACGGATTGCCGGTCGCGATCAAGGCCGCGTTCGGCGGCGGTGGCCGCGGCATCAAGGTGGCGTGGCGGCTCGACGAGGTTGAAGGCCTCTACGAATCGGCGGTGCGCGAGGCCGTGACGGCCTTCGGCCGCGGCGAGTGCTATGTCGAACAGTTCCTCGACCGCCCGCGCCACGTCGAGGCGCAGGTGCTGGCCGACACGCACGGCAACGTGGTGGTGCTCGGCACGCGCGACTGCTCGCTGCAGCGGCGCAACCAGAAGCTGGTGGAAGAGGCGCCCGCGCCCTTCCTGAGTGACGAGCAGCGCGAACGCATTCACCAGTCGGCACGCGACATCTGCGCGGAAGCCGGCTACACAGGCGCCGGCACGGTCGAGTTCATGCTGAGCGCGAGCGGTGCGATCTCTTTTCTCGAAGTGAACACGCGGCTGCAGGTGGAGCACCCGGTGACCGAGGAAACCACGGGCATCGACCTCGTCATCGAGCAACTGCGCATTGCCGAAGGGCTGCCGCTGTCGATCAGGCAGACGCCGGTGCCGCGCGGCCATGCCTTCGAGTTCCGCATCAATGCTGAAGACGTGGGGCGCGGCTTCATGCCTTCGCCCGGGCCGGTCAAGGTGTTCGATGCGCCTTCGGGCCCCGGCGTGCGCGTCGATGCCGGTGTGGATGCCGGCTCGCAGGTGCCGGGCACCTTCGATTCGCTGATGGCCAAGCTCATCGTCACCGGCGCAACGCGCGAGCAGGCCATTGCGCGGGCGCGTCGTGCGCTCAAGGAATTCCGCATCGAGGGCCTGCCCACGGTGCTGCCGTTTCATCGTGCCGTGATGGTGCACCCCGACTTCGTGTCCGGCGATGCATTCAAGGTGCACACGCGCTGGATCGAAACAGACTTCGCCAACGGCGAAGCTGCGGCAATGCGTCCGGACCCGTTGCCTGACACGGCTCTGCTGCGCACGTCGATCGAAGTGGATGGACGCCGCATGTCGCTGGGTCTGCCTGCCGTGCTGCTGAGCGGGCTGTCGTCTGCGGCCGGTGGTGCGGGCGCTGCACCGGTTGAAGCGGCAGCAGTGGTGGACGCCGCAGCGGTGGTCGCGCCGGTCTCCGGCACGGTGCAGGGCTGGAAGGTCGCCGATGGTGACGAGGTCGCGGCGGGCAGCGTCATCGCCGTGATGGAGGCGATGAAGATGGAAATGCAGGTGCTCGCGCATCGCGCCGGACGCATCGCCTTCTCGGTCGCCGCAGGCGGCTATGTGGCGGCCGGCGCCGCCATTGCGACTATCGGCTGAGGCCATGAGCCAGCCCCTCATCACCCGCCGGACCTTCGCACTGCTGGTGGGCGGTGCAGGGGCCTTTTCTTCCGCTGCATCTGCCGCTCCCGGGGCGACGGTGTGGCGGCTGGCCACCGGCTATCCGGCGGAAAACTTCCACACGGCCAACCTGCTGGCCATGGCGAAAGAGGTCGGGCTCGCGACCGGAGGGCAACTGCGCATCGAGATTCATCCCGGCAACTCGCTGTTCGCGCTGAACGCCATCCGCGCGGCGGTGCAGGACGGCAGGATCGAGGCCGGCGAAGCCATCATGAGCAGCCTTGCCGCCGACGTGCCGCTGGCCGGCGCCGATTCCGTCCCGTTCATCACCAGCAGCTATGCCGACGCGCAGCGGCTCTGGCGCATTCAGCGCCCGCTGATCGAACAGGCCTTCGCCGAGCGCGGGCTGCGCGTGCTCTACGCCGTGGCTTGGCCGCCGCAGGGCCTGTACTCGACCAAGCCGCTCGCCGCGATGAGCGACCTGCGTGGCATGCGCATGCGTGCCTACAACGCAACCACCGCGCGCATCGCAACGCTGATGGGCGCGGTGCCCGTCGACGTGCCGGCCACCGAGCTCGACAGGGCGCTGGCGGACGGCCGCATCGACTGCATGATGACCTCAGCCGTCACGGGCGTGGAGAGCCGGGTGTGGCAATCCATGCGCTTCTTCTACGAGATCAATGCCTGGTTTCCCAAGAACCTCGTGTTCGTCAACGACAAGGCCTGGAGCGCCCTCGAGGCGACCTCGCGCGATGCGTTGAAGGCCGCCGCTGCAGCCGCCGAACTGCGCGGATGGGCGAACAGCGCCGCCGCAGCAGCACGCTCCATGGATGAATTGCGGCGCAACGGCATGAAGATCGAGCAGGTGTCCTTCCTGTTCAGCCGTGACCTGCAGCGCCTTGGCGAGCACTTCTCGCTGGACTGGGTCAAGCAGGTTGGCGTGGCCGCCAACGGCGTTTTCATTCCGTATTTCGACAAGCGCTGAGGCGGCGAACAGAGGGAAGACCCTACTCGTCGCTGAAGAAGTTGCTGCACCGCAACATGCTTTTGTAGCGGTTTTTTTCCGCAATACGACTAAAGATTCCCAATTCCGGAAACCGCGAATTGGGTGATCGCTTTGCGATGAAATCTTTCGCGCTCAAAGCTCCACGTGAAATGTTTTCACCCGGAAAGCTGTCTCTGAAATTGTTGAAACAGCTTGTACATTGATTCGGAGTTTGCGATTGTTTCCTAAGGGGTTCGATCGCTGCCGATTCAATTCAAGACGTGGAGAAGTTCATGAGCACGGTCGATCCCAAGGGCGCCGCATCTGCCCTCACCTCGGGTCAGATGGCGATGTGGCTCGGCGCGAAATTCGCCTCGCCCGACACCAACTTCAATCTCGCCGAAGTCATAGAAATCGACGGCTGGATCGATCCCGCCGTCTTCATGGCCGCCATGCGGCAGGTGACCGAAGAAGCCGAGGCCACGCGCCTGAGCTTTGCCGATACCCCGCAGGGGCCGCGCCAGATTGTCGCGCCGGCTTTCATGCGCGAAATGCCTTACCTGGACTTCAGCGGCGCAGAGGATCCGGCCGCCGCCGCGCAGTCGTGGATGCACGCCGACTTCAGCCGCAAGGATGACCTGGCGCGGGACCAGCTCTGGATGTCCGCGCTGATCCGCATCGCGCCCGAGCGCCACATCTGGTACCACCGCAGCCATCACATCGTGCTCGACGGTTTCGGCGGTGGGCTGATTGCTCGGCGCTTCGCCGACGTCTACACCGCGCGCATCAACGGCACCGAAGTGCCCGAGGCTTCGCGCATCGCGCCCATCTCGCAACTGGCCGAGGAAGAGAAGGCCTATCGCGAGTCCGGCCGCTTCCCGCGCGACCGCCAGTACTGGACGGAACGCTTCGGCGACGCGCCCGACCCGTTGAGCCTTGCATCGCATCGCTCGGTCAACGTCGGTGGCCTGCTGCGCCAGACGGCGCACCTGCCGGCCGCCAGCGTGCGGGCTTTGGCGGACATCGCGCAACAGCTGGGCACCACGCTGCCGCAGATCCTGATTGCCACCACCGCGGCCTACCTGTACCGCGCCACCGGCATCGAGGACATGGTGATCGGCATTCCCGTTACCGCGCGCCACAACGACCGCATGCGGCGCGTGCCCGCGATGGTGGCAAACGCACTGCCGTTGCGGCTTTCGATGCGCCCGGACCTGCCGGTGCCGGAGCTCATCAACGAAGTGGGCCGGCAGATGCGGCAGATATTGCGACATCAGTCGTACCGCTACGAGCACCTGCGCAGCGACCTGAACATGCTGGTCAACAACCGGCAGCTGTTCACCACCGTGGTCAACGTCGAGCCCTTCGACTACGACTTCCGCTTTGCCGGTCACCCCGCCAAGCCGCGCAACCTGTCCAACGGCACGGCCGAGGATCTGGGCATCTTCCTGTACGAACGCGGCAACGGACAGGACCTGCAGATCGACTTCGACGCCAATCCGGCGGTCTACACCGCGCAGGAACTGGCTGACCATCAGCGCCGGCTGCTCGCCTTCATGACGGCGGTGATCCGCCAGCCCGACCAAGCCATCGGCCACATCGACCTGCTGCAAGCCAGCGAGCGCGAGCAACTGCTGGTGACGTGGAACGACACGGCCCATGCGGTGCCTGACACCCATCTCACCGCGCTGATCGAGGCGCAGCTTGCCGCCAATCCGCAAGGCATCGCATTGCGCTTCGCCGGCGAGGACATGCGCAACGACGAGCTCAACCGGCGCGCCAACCGCCTCGCGCACCTGCTGCGCGCGCGCGGCGCGGGCCCGGAGCGCACCGTGGCACTGGCCATTCCGCGTTCGCTGGACCTGATGGTGGCCTTGCTCGCCACGCTGAAGACCGGCGCCGCCTACCTGCCCGTGGACCCGGACTTTCCGCAGGACCGCATCGCCTTCATGCTCGGCGACGCACAGCCGGTTTGCCTGGTCACGACCGCGGCGCTTGCGGAGTCGCTGCCGGCAGACGCTCCGAAACTTCTGCTCGATGTAGCGCAAACGTTTGCGGATCTGGCGAATTGCGCCGAAATCGATCCCGTCGTCGCGATCGATCCCTCGCACCCGGCCTACGTGATCTACACCTCGGGCTCCACCGGGAAGCCGAAGGGCGCGGTCGTGTCGCACCGCGCCATCGTCAACCGCCTGCGCTGGATGCAGGACCGCTACGGTCTGCAGGCCGATGACCGCGTGCTGCAGAAAACGCCGTCGAGCTTCGACGTGTCGGTGTGGGAGTTCTTCTGGCCGCTGATCGACGGCGCCACGCTGGTGCTGGCGAAGCCGGGCGGCCACAAGGACGCGGCGTACCTCGCGGGGCTGATTGCGGACGAAGGCATCACCACGATCCACTTCGTTCCGTCGATGCTGGAGGTTTTCCTGCTCGAACCCATGGCCGCCAACTGCACCTCGCTGCGGCGCGTGATCTGCAGCGGCGAGGCCTTGTCGCCCGCACTGCAATCGCAGTTCCAGCAGATCCTGCCGTGCGAACTGCACAACCTCTATGGGCCGACCGAGGCCGCAGTCGACGTCACTTCGTGGGAATGCCCGCGCACGCCTGAAGACGAGCCGTCGTCGAAGAGCGTTCCCGCCGTTCCCACCGTTCCGATCGGCCGTCCGATCTGGAACACGCAGATGCACGTGCTGGACAGCGGCCTGCAACCAGTGCCGCCCGGCACGACCGGCGAGCTGTACATCGCGGGCATCGGCCTGGCGCGCGGCTATCTGAACCGCCCGCTGCTGAGCGCCGAGCGATTCATTGCCAATCCGTACGGCGAACCCGGCAGCCGCATGTACCGCACCGGCGACCTCGCGCGTTGGCGCGCCGACGGCAGCCTCGACTTTCTCGGCCGTGCCGACCAGCAGGTGAAGATTCGCGGCCTGCGCATCGAGCCGGGCGAGATCGAATCGGCGTTGCTGCAGCATCCGCAAGTGGCGCAGGCCGCGGTGATCGCGCGCGAAGACGTACCGGGCGAGAAGCGGCTGGTGGCCTACGTCGTGGCGGCGGATGCGGCCGACCCGCAGGCAGCCGAACTGCGCACCCATCTCGCGCAAACACTGCCCGAATACATGGTGCCCTCGGCCTTCGTAGGCATGCCGGCCTTGCCGCTGGGCCCGAGCGGCAAGCTCGACCGCAAGGCGCTGCCGCCGCCCGAGCTGCAGGCGGCCACGCCCTATGCCGCGCCTCGCACGCCCACCGAACGCATCCTCGCGGGGCTCTGGGCCGAGACGCTGCACCTGCCGCGCGTCGGCATCAACGACAACTTCTTCGAGCTCGGCGGGCACTCGCTGATGATCGTGCAGCTGATCTCGATGATCCGGCAGCAGTTCATGATCGACCTGCCGCTGGACACGCTGTTCCAGGTTTCCACCATCGCCGGCCTCGCGGAACTGCTGGACCAGGCCTCGCAGTCGCGGCCCAGCCTCACACCGATGCCGCGCCCGGCGCGCATTCCGCTGTCTTTCGCGCAGCGCCGCCTTTGGCTGATGAACCAGCTCGAAAACGCGAACCCGGCCTACAACATGCCGCTGGCCCTGCGCCTTTCGGGTGTGCTCGACCGCGATGCGCTGCAGGCCGCACTGGACGACCTGGTGCAGCGCCACGAAAGCCTGCGCACCATCTATCCGAACGAAGACGGGCTGCCGTACCAGCAGATCCTCGACGGTGCGCAAGCGCGTGCGTTGTTGATCGAAACCGACAGCAGCGAAGAAGAAATCGCCGCCCAGCTGCACGCCGCGGCACGCCTCGGCTTCGACCTCGGCAACACGGCTCCCTTGCGCCCCCATCTGTTCAGGCTGGCCGCCGACGAGCACGTGCTGCTGCTGCTGACGCATCACATCGTCGGCGATGGCGCCTCGCTGCTGCCGCTGGCGCGCGACCTGAGCATCGGCTATGCCGCGCGCAGCGAAGGCAAGGCGCCCGGCTGGGCACCGCTGCCGCTGCAATACGCCGACTACGCGCTGTGGCAGCAGGAACTGCTCGGCAGCGAAGACGACGCCGACAGCATGGCCGGCCGCCAGCGCGAGTTCTGGCGCGAGACCCTGCGCGATCTGCCGGAGCGGCTGAGCCTGCCGGTCGATCGCCCGCACCCAGCCGTTCCCAGCTACCAGGGCGACGTGGTGCCGATGCAGATACCGGCGCACGTTCACGAGCGCATGCTGCAGCTGGCGCGCGACGGCCAGGCCAGCGTCTTCATGGTGCTGCAGGCCGCGCTTGCGGGTCTGCTGAACCGGCTGGGCGCGGGAGACGACATCGTCATCGGCACGCCGGTTGCAGGCCGCAGCGATCACGCGCTGGACGACCTGATTGGCTGCTTCGTCAACCCGCTGGTGCTGCGCACCGACACCTCGGGACAACCGGGTCTGCGCGACCTGATCGCGCGGGTACGGGCCACCAACCTTGCCGCGTATGCGAACCAGGAGTTCCCGTACGACCGCATTGTGGAGCTGCTGCGGCCGCAGCGCTCGGGTGCCAACCTGCCGCTGTTCCAGGTCATGCTGGGGTTCCAGCAGGGCGGCAACCGGCTGTCTTTCAGCCTGCCCGGCTTGTCGATCACGCCGCAGCCGGTGGCCGTGGACACCGCCAAGTTCGACCTGTCCTTCATCCTCGACGAGCTGCGCGGCGCCGATGGCTTGCCGGGCGGCATTGCCGGCGGCATCCAGTACAGCACCGACCTGTTCGACCGCAGCACCGTCGAAGCCATCGCGGCGCGACTGGTGCGCCTGCTGGAGCAGGCCTGCGATGCGCCCGACGCTGCGCTGGGCAGCCTGGACATCCTGAGCAATGAAGAAAGCCAACGCCTGCTTGCCGACTGGAGCGGCAGCACGCTCGACATCGCGCCGCTCTCGCTGGCCGCCATGGTGCAGGCGCACGCGGCCGCGCGTCCGAACGCACCGGCGGTGGTGCTCGACGATGCGACGGTCAGCTACGCCGCGCTCGACGTGCGGGCCAACCGGCTTGCGCACCTGCTGCGGGGCCGCGGCATCGGCGCCGGCACCATCGTCGCGACGGTGTTGCCGCGTTCGCTCGACCTCGTCGTGGCGCACCTGGCCATCGTCAAGGCAGGCGCGGCCTACCTGCCCCTCGACCCGAACCACATGGCCGGGCGCAGTGCCTTCGTGTTCGGCGAGGCGGCGCCCGCGAGCGTGTTGACCCATGCATCGCTGCTGCCGGAGCTGGCCGGCATTGCGCATTGCCTGGCGCTCGACAGCGACGAAACGGTCGCCGCACTGGCGATCCAGTCGGATGACCCCGTGGTGCATTCGCGCACGGTCGATGCGCGCGATGCCGCCTACGTCATCTACACCTCCGGCTCCACCGGCCTGCCCAAGGGCGTGGTGGTGCCGCATGCGGGCCTGAGCAGTCTCGGCGCTTCAATGGCGCAGCGCTTTGCCATTGGCCACGACTCGCGCGTGCTGCAGTTCTCTTCCAGTGGTTTCGATGCTTCGGTGATGGATCTGCTGATGGCCTTCCACGCCGGTGCCGCGCTGGTGGTGCCGTCGCCACAGCAACTGCTCGGCACGGAGCTGGCCGAGCTGCTCGACCGGCAGGCCGTGAGCCATGCGCTGATTCCGCCGGCCGCGCTGGCAACCCTGCCGCACGGCGAATTCCCGCATCTGCAGACGCTGGTGGTGGGCGGCGATGCCTGCCCCGCCGCGCTGGCCGCGCGCTGGTCGCAAGGCCGCCGCATGATCAATGCGTACGGCCCGACGGAAATCACCATCTGCGCGAGCACGAGCGCGCCGATGAATGCCGAAGAGCAGCCGTCCATCGGCAAGCCGGTCTGGAACACGCGTGTGTATGTGCTCGACGACAGCCTGCAGCCGGTGCCGCCCGGTGTCGCGGGTGAGCTCTACATCGCCGGCAGCGGGGTGGCGCGCGGTTATCTGAACCGCCCGCTGCTCAGCGCCGAACGCTTCATCGCCAACCCCTTCGGCGAACCCGGCAGCCGCATGTACCGCAGCGGCGACCTGGTGCGCTGGCGCAGCGACGGCAGCCTCGACTTTCTCGGCCGTGCCGACCAGCAGGTGAAGATCCGCGGCTTCCGCATCGAACTGGGCGAAATCGAATCGGTGCTGCTGCAGCACCCGCTGGTGACGCAGGCGGCCGTGATCGTCCGCGAGGACGTGCCGGGCGAGAAGCGCCTCGTGGCCTACGTGGTCGCCGCGGCCGATCCGCAGCCAATCGAGTTGCGCGCCCACATGGCGAAGGCGCTGCCCGACTACATGGTGCCCTCGGCCTTCGTCCACCTGCCGTTCCTGCCGCTGACCCAGAGCGGCAAGCTCGACCGCAAGACATTGCCCGCACCCGAGCAGCAGGCCGCCGCACCGTATGCCGAACCCCGCACGCCCACCGAGAGGCAACTGGCCGCGCTCTGGGCTGAGACGCTGCATCTGGAGCGTGTCGGCATCCACGACAACTTCTTCGAGCTTGGCGGTCATTCGCTGATGGCCATCCAGCTCGGCATGCGCATCCGCCAGCAGGTGCGCGCGGACTTTCCGCACGCCGAGGTCTACAACCGCCCGACTGTCGCCGAACTGGCCGCGTGGCTCGACGACTCGGCCGGCACTGCCGAGGCGCTCGACCTGTCGCGCGAACTCGATCTGCCCGCGCACATCCGCAGCCAGGATGCTGCACCGCCGCTGGCTGCGAAGCGCGTGTTCCTGACCGGCGCCAGCGGCTTTGTCGGGAGCCATCTGCTGGCTGCGCTGCTGCGCGACTCATCGGCCTGCGTGGTTTGCCACGTGCGCGCCGCCGACGAAGAGGCGGGCAAGCGCCGCCTGAAGCTCACGCTGGCGCAGCGCCAGCTCGGCGCGATCTGGGACGACGCGCGCATCAAGGTCGTCACCGGCGACCTCGGCAAGCCGCTGCTCGGCCTCGACGACAGCGCCGTGCAACTGGTGCGCGATGGCTGCGACGCCATCTACCACTGCGCCGCGCAGGTCGACTTTCTGCATCCCTATGCCAGCCTGAAGCCCGCCAACGTCGACAGCGTGGTCACGCTGCTCGAGTGGACCTCGCAGGGCCGGCCGAAGAGCATGCACTACGTCTCGACGCTGGCGGTGATCGACCAGAACAACAAGGACGGCACGGTCACCGAGCAGTCGGCTCTTGCTTCGTGGAGCGGGCTGGTCGACGGCTACAGCCAGAGCAAGTGGGTCGGCGATGCGCTGGCCCGCGTGGCGCAGGCGCGCGGCATGCCGGTCGCGATCTACCGGCTGGGGGCAGTCACCGGCGACCACACCCACGCGATCTGCAATGCCGACGACCTGATCTGGCGCGTGGCGCATCTCTATGCCGACCTGGAAGCAATTCCCGACATGGACCTGCCACTCAACCTGACGCCGGTGGACGACGTGGCGCGCGCCATCCTCGGCCTTGCGGGCCAGCAGGCGTCGTGGGGCCAGGTGTTCCACCTGATGAGCCAGGCGGCGCTGCGGGTGCGCGACATTCCGCCAGTGTTCGAACGGCTCGGCATGCGGCTCGAACCGGTGGGGCTCGAGCCCTGGCTGGAGCGTGCGCATGCACGGCTCGCCGTGGGGCAGGACCGCGACCTTGCGGCGGTGCTGGCGATTCTCGATCGCTACGACACCTCGGCCACGCCGCCGCAAGTCAGCGGCGCGGCCACGCATGCGCAGCTCGAAGCCATCGGCGCGGCAATCCGCCCGGTGGACCGCGAGCTGCTGCAGCGCTACTTCGTCGACCTCGGCATCGACACCAAGGCACGCCGTGCCCTGGAAACCAGCGCTTCATAGGAGGCCCGACATGGCACGCTATCTCATCGCGGCAACCGCATTGCCGGGACACGTGTTGCCGATGCTGGCCATCGCCCAGCATCTGGTGAACCTCGGGCACGAGGTGCGGGTGCACACCGCGAGCCGGTTCCGGGCGCAGGCCGAGGCCACCGGCGCGAGCTTCACCGCCTTCGACGCTGCGATCGACTACGACCACCGCGAGCTCGACCAGCGCTTTCCGCAGCGCCAGCGCCTGCCGTCTGCGCACGCGCAGCTGTGCTTCGGCCTGAAGCACTTCTTTGCCGACGCCATGGCCGCGCAACGGGCCGGGCTGGGCGCGATCCTGCAAGACTTCGAGGCCGACGCCATCGTGGTCGACACGATGTTCTGCGGCACCTTCCCGCTGTTGCTGGGGCCGCGCGAGCATCGCCCGGCGATTGTTGCCGTCGGCATCTCGGCGCTGCCTCTGTCCAGCTGCGACACGGCCTTCTTCGGTACCGCGCTGCCGCCGTCGTCCACGCCGGAAGGGCGCGTGCGCAACCGGGCGATGAACGCCAACCTCAAGCAGGCGATGTTCGGCGAGGTGCAGCGCTACTTCGATGCGTTGCTGACGTGCGCAGGCCTGCCCGCGCTGCCGGACTTCTTCATCGACGCCATGGTCAAGCTGCCGGACCTCTACCTGCAGTTGACGGCGGCGTCCTTCGAATACCCGCGCAGCGACCTGCCCGCCTCGGTGCGTTTTGTCGGCCCGCTGCTCGCGCCTGCCAGCCAGGACTTCACGCCGCCCGACTGGTGGCGCGAGCTGGACGACGGCCGCTCGGTGGTGCTGGTCACGCAGGGCACGCTGGCCAACCAGAACCCGGCGCAGCTGATCGGCCCGACATTGCAGGCGCTGGCCGGGGCGAAGGACATCCAGGTCATCGCCACCCCCGGCGGCCCGTTGCCGGCTGCGTTGAACATGGCGATTCCCGCCAACGCCCGCGTGCTGCCGTTCCTGCCCTATGACCGGCTGCTGCCGAAGGTGCATGCGATGGTGACCAACGGCGGCTACGGCTCGGTCAACCACGCGCTGAGCCTCGGCGTGCCGCTGGTGGTGGCCGGAGCCACAGAGGAAAAGCCCGAGATCGCCGCGCGCGTGGCGTGGTCGGGTGTTGGCATCAACCTCGGCAACGGGCAGCCGAGCGCACGCCAGATCGGCGACGCCGTGCGCAGGCTGTTGAGCGAACCGAGCTACCGCCAGCGAGCGGGCGTGCTGCGCGAGGACTTCGCGCGCCATCACGCATTGACCGAAATCACCACGGCCCTCACGGCGCTGCGCGAGGCGGCGCCCGAGTCCGTGGAAATGGCTTGAACGCCTGAACCCCATTCAAGGAAACCGACCATGAGCAACCCGTTTGACGACAAGAACGCCACCTTCCTGGTGCTGGTGAATGAAGAAGGCCAGCACTCGTTGTGGCCGAGCTTCATAGAGGTGCCTGCCGGCTGGCAGGTCGCGCTGGCCGCGACCGACAGGGCGGCCTGCAGCTCTTTCATCGAAGCGAACTGGACCGACATGCGGCCGCGATCCCTTGCGGCCATGGACCTCGATGCCGCCAAGGCATGAGGGTGTTTGCCCTGCATCGGCGTGGTGCTGCCTGGGCGTATGCGTCGCGGTTCCGGTCGCCTGCTGCCGATGACTTGAACAAGGAACGCACCGAGCCGGCGGTGAGAGGGGTCGGCGTTCTTGCGAAGGCGCCTGGAGCCAGAAGGCAGCAACAGAGCAGGCCGCGCCAGCGATGAGCGTCCTCTCCGTCTGGCCGTATTTCGTGCTCGTGCTGGTCGTGCTCGGTGCGCTGGCGCTGCCGGTTTTCCGCGCGGCCGACGAGCCACCGCAGCGCGACCAGCGCACCACGACGCTCGACGGGTTGCGCGGCTTTCTCGCGCTGAGCGTGTTCGTGCACCACCTGACGGTGACCCACGGCTACATCGAGCGAGGCGAATGGACGTTTCCACACTCGGGCTTCCACACCCTGCTCGGACAGGTCGGCGTGACGGTCTTCTTCATGATCACCGGCTTCCTGTTCTGGGGGAAATTGCTCGACGCCAAGGGCCGGCCGGACTGGACGAGTCTCTACATCGGCCGGCTCTGGCGCATCGGGCCGATGTACCTGGTGGCGGTGGGCCTGATGTTTTTCATCGTCGCCTGGAGAACCGGGTTCGAGCTCCGGGAGCCGGCCTGGTCCGTGCTGGGCGAGATGCTGCAGTGGCTGGCCCTCGGCATCGTGCCGATGCAGCCCGACATCAACGGCTATGACGGGACAAGGTTCATCCTCGCGGGCGTGACGTGGACGGTCTTCGTGGAATGGTTGTTCTACGGATCGCTCCGGCTGATGGCGCCGCTCGCGCGCGGCGGTCGAACGCCGCGCTTCGTTGCCGGTGCCTTGCTGCTGTGCCTGCTGGTGCTGACGTTCTCCGCGCTTTCGCCGGACGGTTCGCTTTGGCAGCCGACGCCTGTGCTGGTGGTCGGCGCCCTGGCCTGGGTGCTGGCGTCGTTCCTCATGGGCATGCTGTCGGCTTGGCTCGTCCGGCGCGATGGCGCGAGCGGGATGAAGCTGCGGCTGCCGGAATGGGCGGCTTCGCTGCTCGCCCTGGTCTGCCTCGGTGCCGTGTTCCTCTGGTTCGAGCACATGGTGGGGCCTATCCAGGCCTTGCTGCTCTGGGTCTTCTTCCACCTGGTCTGCCGCGGCAGCACGCTGTTCGGCCTGCTGGCCACGCGCGCGGCCCGGCGCATGAGCACGGTGAGCTACAGCATCTACCTGCTGCAGGGGCTTGTTCTGACGATCGTCTTCGCTGTACAGCCGGTGCGGGAGTTCGCGATGGCTGCCGCAATGCAGTACTGGCTGGTGGGCATTCTTTGTGCGCTACTGCTCGTGGCGGCCTCGGTCGTCAGCTACCGCCTGGTCGAGAAGCCGGGCATCGCGCAAGGCAAGCGCGCGCGATCGGGCCTGCGCAGGCCGCACGGATTGCACACGACCCGGCAAGAGCGGGCGCGATAGTCGAACTGCTGATGCGTGTGACCATGCACCCAGAGCACTGACACATCGAAGAAGGCATCCGGAAGCTCGGCGACGAAGGCGCCCGAAGCCCAGTCAACCGCCTCGCGGTTCCTGCACGTTCAGCGCGTGACGTATCTTCTGCGCCAGTTCGAGCAGGGCGGGGGCCAGCTCCCGCGATATGACGGCGAGCGATTCCTCGGTCGATACGCTGACATTCAGCACGTAGATGACGTCGTCCACCAGCAGCGGTGTGGCCAGCGCCACCACCTCGGGTTGCCAGGCCGCGGCGCAGTACCCCTTGGCATGCACGTCCGCCCACGCCTGCTTGATCTCTGTCTCCATCTTGCGCCAGTGCCTGCGGCGTTGCGCGAACAGTTCCATCAGTCTGGCGCGGCGAGGTTGCGAAGCGACCGCCAGGTAAGCCCTGCCCAGCGACGTGAGTTCCATCGGCACACGCTGGCCCGAAACCACGTGCCGGAGCGCTACGCGCTTCGCATAGCGAATGGATTCAAGGTAAACCATCTCGTCCCGGTCCGGCGCGGCAAGTCCGACGTTGATGCGCTTTTGCAGCGCCAACTCGCGCATGTGCGGTGTTGCTGCCTGTAGAACACGCGAGCCGTTGCGCATCGCGTGCGACAAACTCAGCACGGCGGGCGCCAGGCGATAGGCGCGTTCGACGCTGTCCAGCTGCAGCATGCCCGCACCCACCAGCGTCTGCGTGAGCCTGCTGACCGTGGACTTGGAAAGTCCGGTGCGCTCGGCCAGTTCGCCATTGCCCAACAGCTCGGAGCCTGGCCGGAATGCACGCAGGATTTCGATGCCTCGCTCCAGCGAGCGATTGGCGGGCGATCGTCCGGGTTTGTGGTCGAGATTGAAGTTGGGAAGTTCGGTCATGGGAGCCTTGCGGACAGGCGACGCGTGGATTCACCGTGAATGGATCGAATCGAAGTATCCACTGCCTGTGTTCCAACTAGTGGAATTGCAATCACCTTTGCGAGCCGCTTGATCCTAGAGTTCAGCTGTCACGCGCTGCAGCTTGGGCATGTGACGGACTTTCAAATCAAACAGTTCTGGAGACATCAGACCATGGCAGCCCCTTCCACCGGGCGAGCACGCGCGCTCGCCTTCCTTCTTGCAGGCCTTGCAGGCCTCACCGCCGTCGGCACGGCCTTCGCATATCCCGACAAGCCCATCCGTTTCGTCGTGCCCTTCGCGCCGGGCGGAGGCACCGACCTCATCGCCCGCACGCTGGGCGCGGAGATGTCCAAGGACCTCGGGCAACCGGTCATCATCGACAACAAGCCGGGAGCAGGAACGTTGATCGGCACGGACAACGTGGCCAAGAGCGCGCCCGACGGCTACAGCGTCGTGGTCGCCTCGTTCGCCCACGCCGTCAATCCATCGCTGCAGCCCAGGCTTTCGTATGGCAGCAACAAGGCCTTTGCGCCGGTCATCCTCGTCGGGCGCGGACCCAACGTCCTGGTGGTGCGCCCCGACAGTCCCTACAAATCGGTGGCCGATGTGCTGGCCAGCGCCAAGGCCAATCCCGGCAAGCTGACTTTCGCATCGCAAGGTGCGGGTACCTCCGCTCACCTGGCCGGCGAGATGTTCGCCAATCTCGCGAAGGTAAAGCTCACGCACATACCTTACCGGGGCGCCGGCCCGGCGCTGACCGATCTGCTGGGCGGGCAGGTCGACATGATGTTCGCCACCGCGGCGGCCGTGTCCACCTTCGTCGACAGCGGCAAGCTGCGTGCGCTGGGCGTGACCACTGCCGAGCCCTCGCCGGCATTCAAGGGTGTGCCGGCCATCGCGGCCAGCGTGCCGGGCTATCTGGTGGAGAGCTGGTATGGCTTGTTCGTGCCGGCCGGCACCCCGCCTGCCGTTATCGACCGCCTCAACGCCGCCGGACGCAAGGCCGCGCGAGCGCCGGACTTCGTGCGAAAGATCGAGCATGAAGGCCTCGTGATCAATGCCGGCGCGCCTGCCGAACTCGACGACTACGTCCGCACGGAAGAAGCGCGGTGGGCGCGCGTCATCAAGGAAAACGGCATCAAGGCCGACTGAACGGCCGCCCTCGACTTCAGCCAGAAAAACTCATGACCTACACCCTCATCGACTTCCGAGTGACGGACGCGATCGCGACCGTCACCTTCAATCGCCCCGACAAGCGCAACGCCATGAGCGACGAGATGCGCGCGGAGTTCGCCGATGCGCTGGAGCGCGTGGCCGCGGACAAGACCATCAAGGCGCTGGTGCTGACCGGTGCCGGCAAGGGGTTTTGCGCGGGCGGCGACATCAGTGGCATGCAAAAGCGCATGAACGCGCCGGCTGGCGAAGTGGGCTTCAACGGATGGCATCGCCAGCAGCGCGTGCACCACGTGCAGGCGCTGCTGCACACCATGCCCAAGCCGGTGATCGCCGCTGTCAATGGCGCGGCCTCGGGGCTGGGCGCGGACACGGCGTTGGCCTGCGATTTCATCATCGCCAGCGAATGGGCCAGCTTTGCCTGGAGCTATGTCTTGCGCGGCATCATTCCCGATGGCGGCGGCATGTACTTCCTGCCGCGCCGGGTGGGCCTGCCCAAGGCCAAGGAGCTGATCTTCACCGGCCGCCAGGTCAAGGTGGATGAAGCCCTCTCGCTGGGCATCGTGGACCGCAAGACCGGCGCGGACACGCTGCTTGCCGACGCGCAGGCGTGGGCGGTCGAACTCTCGTCTGCGTCTTCCACTGCGCTCGCGCTGACCAAGACCATCCTTAACCAGAGCTTCGAGCTGACCTCGCACGACGTGTTCGCACAGGGCAGCCAGGCACAGGGGATCTGCTACACCAGCAGCGAGCACCGTGCCTCGGTGGAAGCGTTTCTCGCCAAGACCGCCGCGAAGGACTGACGCCATGAACCACGCCATCGCCAAGCTGCTCTCGCCACGCAGCGTCGCCGTCATCGGCGCCTCGGCAGACCCGAAGAAGACCACCGGTCGCCCCGTGGCCTATCTGCAGAAGCACGGTTTTGCGGGCCGCATCATGCCGGTGAACCCGAAGGTCGATCGCATCGGCGATCTGCCGTGCTACGCCGATATTGCATCGCTGCCGGAGGTGCCCGACGTTGCCGTCGTGCTGCTGGGTGCCGAGCGCGCGCATCTGGCGGTGAAGGAGCTGTCGGCACGCGGCTGTGCCGCGGCCATCGTGCTGGCCAGCGGCTATACCGAAACCGGGGAAGACGGTGCGCGGCGCCAGCAGCAGCTGATCGAGGCGGCCGGCGCGATGCGCATCCTGGGCCCCAACACCATCGGGCTTGTCAATCTCACGGACAACATCGTCCTGTCGCCGTCGGGCGCGCTGGAGATGGACGAGTTCCAGGCCGGAGGCATCGGCGTGGTCTCGCAAAGCGGGGGCATCCTGGGCTCGCTGCTGTCCCGCGCCGCAGCGCGCGGCATCGGCCTGTCGAAGCTGATTTCCACCAGCAACGAGGTCGATCTGGAGCTGGCCGACTTCATCGACCACCTGGCCGATGACCCGGCCACCAAGGTGATTGCGCTGTACGTCGAAACCGTGCGCAACCCTGCGAAGTTCCGCGCGGCCTGCCTGAAGGCCGCGCGCCTGGGCAAGCCTGTCGTCGCCTTCAAGATCGGCCGGTCGGAGGCGGGGGCCAAGGCCGCGGTTTCGCACACCGGTGCCATGGCGGGCGCCGACAGCATGTACGACGCGCTGTTCAAGCAGGTGGGGGTGATTCGTGCCCGGAGCTTTTCCGATCTGCTGGATATTCCCTCAGCGCTGACCACGGGCCGCAAGTTGCGCGGCAGGCGCGTCGCCATCCTGACTTCCACGGGCGGAGCCGGCACGCTGGTTTCCGATGATCTGGGCGTGGCAGGCTTCGACACGCCTGCCCCCGATGCTGCCACTGCCGATGCGCTGCGTGCGTTGCAGACGGGGACCGAGGCCGTGCTGGATCGCAACCCCATCGATGTGACATTGGCCGGGCTGCGTCCGGACTTGCTGCGAGGTGCAATCAATGCGCTGTTGGCCAGCCCGAGCTACGACGCGCTGGCGATCATCGTCGGCTCTTCCAGCCTGGCCATGCCCGAACTGTTGGCCGGCGCCATCCAGGACTGCCTGCCCAGTTCCGACAAGCCGGTGATGGCGTACGTGAGCCCGCATGCGCCCGAAGTGGGGGCACTTCTCACGCGATGCGGCGTGCCGGCATTCACCGCCGCCGAGAGCTGCACCGCCGCGCTGGCGGGCATGCTGCGCGTGCAAGGGTTCGCCGCGCCCGAGGAAGGCGACACGTCCTTGTCGCTGATCGAGGTTGGCGAGCTGGCTGGCGGTTCGCTGGACGAGGCACAGGCCAAGCAGTTGTTCTCGCGTTTCGGCGTGCCGTGTGTCGCCGAGCGGATCGTTGGTTCCCCGGCCGAGGCCGAAGCAGCCGCGCGTGAACTGGGCGGGCGCGTCGTGCTCAAGATCCTGTCGTCTGAAATCACGCACAAGAGCGATGTGGGCGGCGTCGCCGTCGGGCTGGGCAGCGAAGCTATTGGCGAACGCATTGGCCGCATGGCGGCCGATGTGAAGGCTCGCAGCGGCGTGCATCCCGAGCGTTTTCTTGTGCAGGAGATGGTGTCGGGCGGGACGGAGCTGATCCTGGGAATGCACCGCGATGCGCTCGGCACGGCCATCCTGCTGGGCATGGGAGGTGTGACGGCGGAGCTCTTCAAGGACACGACCATGCGGCTGCTGGCGCAGGACGCGCAGGGTCTGAAGCCGCTCGGCCGCGCCGAGGCACTGTCGATGGCGCAGGACCTCAAGACCTGGCCGCTGCTGGATGGTTTCCGGGGACGGCCCAAGGCCGACGTCGAGGCATTGGTCGACGCGATCGTCGCCTTCTCGAGGATGGCGGCCCAGCTCGGAGAACGGTTGGTCGAGGCCGAAATCAATCCGGTCTTCGTGCTGTCGCAAGGTCAGGGCGTGCGCGCCGCCGACGGCGTGGTCGTTCTGGCCTGAGCGACTCGCCATGTACGCCACCGAAGTATTTGCCCGCTATGCCGCCGAATTCCGCCATGCCCGGCTGGACGACGACGTGCTGCACCACGCGAAGCGCGCAGTGATCGACTGGTACGCCGCGCTGTTTCCGGGGCTGTCGGTAGCGCCGATGCCGCAACTGCACGCGCTGCTGGCGGAAGATATGGACCGCGGTCGTGCACGCCTGCCTGACGGCCGTTGCGCGACGCCGCGCGTTGCCGCGCTGCTCAACGGAACGGCCGCCCATGCGGCGGAAGTGGATGACAGCTTTCGTGACGCGATGTACCACCCGGGCGCGGCCACGGTGGCGGCGGCGCTGGCTACCGCGCAGGACAGCGGCGCGACCGGCCTGGGCTTCCTGCGCGGCGTGGTGCTCGGCTATGAGGTTTCGACCCGCATCGGGGTGGTGATGGGACGGCCGCACTATCACCACTGGCACAACACGGGCACCGTGGGCACTTTCGGGGCTGCCTCTGCCGCCGCCGGACTGCTTGGATTGCAGGAAGAGCCCTTTGCCCATGCGCTGGCCACGGCCGCGACCTTTGCTGCCGGCCTGCAACAGGCCTTCCGCATGGACTCGATGTCCAAGCCTCTGCATGCGGGCCGCGCCGCCGAGAGCGGCGTGTTCGCCGCCCAACTGGCCGCGCGAGGCGTGACGGGCTCGCTGGATGTGCTCGACGGCGAGGCCGGCTTCGGTCGCGCCATGAGCGACGGGCCGGACTGGTCGAAGGTGGGCGATACGTTGGGACGCGAATTCAACATCACGCGGCTGACCTTCAAGAACCACATCGGCTGCGGCCATACCTTCGCCGCCATCGACGGCGTTCTGGAGCTGGCGCGCCAGCACGGATTGCGCGCACCGGACATCCGCCGCGTCCACGTGGCGACCTATGGCCCCGCGCTGGACATCGCCTGCCACGAAGACCCGCACACCGAAAACGAAGCCCGATTCAGCCTGCGCTTCGTGGTGGCCACGGCATTGGTGCATGGCAGCGTACGGCTCGCGGCCTACACGCCCGAGCGGCTGGCGGATGCCGACACGCGCGCCATGATGGCGCGCATCACGGCTGTGGTCGATCCGGAACTCGATGCGACTTTCCCTGGCCGCCGCTCGGCCCGTGTGGAGATCGAGACCGCCGACGGCCAGCGCCACGCCTGGCTGCAGCCCGACCGCAAGGGCGACCCCGAACTGCCGCTGTCGGACGCCGAACTGGAGGACAAGTTTCTCGAACTGGCGGCACCGGTGGTCGGTGCCGAGCGCGCGCAGACGCTGCTGCAGCGCATCTGGGGCCTGGATCGAGCGGGAGACCTGCAGGGGCTCGCGGTCTGAGCCTGCATGCGAGGGGCTGGCCCAACCCATAGGCCACCGCCGTGCCGACGAGGCCGCCACCGATCGCGATCACGTCACTCGGAAACATGTGCCCGGCCTAGAAATCGGCGACCTTGCCCCATGCGGTACCGCTGAACCGCTCCGGCCGGTACGGCGCGGGGTCCACGATCGGTTCGGCACCGGTGGCAAGGTCTGCGATGAGGTGGCCCGCACCGGGGCCGATGCCGAAGCCGTGCCCGGAAAAGCCCGCCGCCAGGATGAACCCCGGCATGCCCGGCACTTCGCCGATGCCGGGAACACCGTCGGGCGTGCTGTCGATGTAGCCAGCCCAGGCGTGCGTGATCTTCGCTTCGCGAAGTTGAGGCAGCAGTTCGACGGCGCGGCGTTGCGTCTCCCTGATCGCGGACATGTCGGGCTTGGGATCGAGGATGCGCACCCGCTCCATCGGCGTCGGCGCATCGAGCCGCCACCTCGCCAGCGTTTCATGGCCACCCCGAATGCCTTCCAGCCCGCCCGGACGAAGGTTGCGCCAGCGTTTGGCGAACATGGGCACGAACTGCGGCGCGAAGCGCATGAACTGCGGCGTCACGTCCACACGCGCGCGGCCGCTGATGGCCAGCGCGTAGCGTCCGTCGTTGCGGCGCGTGGCCGACACGTTCCCGCTGACCAGCGCCGCCGGCAAGCGATGCGCCACAGGCGACACGCTCATGATGGATTGACGGACCGAGGCCTGCGGAAAACGGATGCCCAGTTGGCGGCAGAACGATGATGCCCAGGCGCCGCCCGCCATCACGACCGTCCGTGTCTTGATGACGCCGGCTTCCGTGACAACGCCGCTGACCCGTCCGCCTTCCGTCTCGATACCGCGGGCCGCGCAGTTCTGGTGGACGCTGCCGCCGAGCTTGATGAGCGCAGCGGCCACGGCGGGCGCGGCCTTGGCGGGATCGGCGGTACCGTCGCTGGGCGAGAAGACCCCGCCTTTCCAGGCGCGGCCGGTCGCATGTCCGCGCTGGGCGGCTTCGCGGCTGCTCAGTACGTGGGTCGTCACGCCGGCGGTCTTCGCAAAATCACGCCAGCCGGCCCAGCGGGACAGCTCGGCTTCGTCGTTGCTGAGGTACAGCAGCCCGCAGCGATGGAAGCCCGTGTCTTCGCCGCTCTCGGCGGCAAAGCGTTCCCAGAGATCGAGGCTCTTGCTCGCCAGCGGCAGCTCGCGGGCGTCGCGGTTCTGCTGCCGGCACCAGCCCCAGTTGCGGCTCGATTGCTCGGCGCCGATCCGGCCCTTTTCCACCAGGGCCACTGAAACGCCGCGCTGGGCCAGGTAGTAGGCGGTGAAGACGCCGATGATGCCGCCGCCGATCACGACGACATCGGCGCAGGCCGGCAGCTGGGTGGACGTGTGGATGTGATTCAGCGGAGGAGACATGGTGCAGCTCGCTCGATGATTCAGGCCGGGACGCTCTGGACCACGTAGAACTTCGCCACGCGGTCGTTGCTTTCCCATCCGATCGGCGCGCCCTGGGGCACGAAGAGCGAATCACCGGTGCCTACCGACAACACGCTGCCATCGGGGGCTGCGAATCCCACGCTGCCGGCCACGAGGTGCATGAACTCGTTCACGCGATGCGGGCGAACGACCCGGTGGTAGGGGGTCGAGTCCCATGTGCCGGCGCTGTACTGCGCGCCGTCGTCGATGAAGACGTTGTCGCTGCGGCACGTCGGCGCGGGGCTCAGCAGCACTTCCGCGGGCAGCGTGCCGGTGGGCTTGAAGTTGGCGTCGGCACGCAGGGGAAAGAGGCCGCGTCGGGTCGGTCGCTCGCAAGCGGCCGCGCAAAACACGAAGCGCGCGCGGGAGCGGGCCTCGACGCGAAGCGAGGTACCGCATCCGATGACGGCGCCCGCCTGGGGACCGACGACGAGCGGCGCCGCGCCGGCCGCCGTCAAGGTCAGCTCGCCCTCGACCACGACGATGGTTTCGATGTGGGGATAGCTTGCGACTTCGAGCTCGCCGATGAAGCTGGTGCGGCCCGCGCTCATCGAGCCCGGCCCTTCCCACGCGATCTCGCGATGCCGTGCAAACGGGTCGTCCTTGCCGAACGCCGCTCTCCGGAAAGCGGTTGAAACGGGCGCGCCGTCGGCACGATGCAGTACTAGGGCCATGGTCATTGATTGCTCCTGCGCGATGCGCAATGTCTTCACTGAAAGCTGTCAGTCGGTGATGCAGTCCGAGGGGGGGCTGAGGTCGGGCTTTTGGATGTCCAAAAGCTTAGGCTGCGTGCCCCTTGCGCCGGTGCTTCAATGAGGGTCTTGCACAGAGCAGGCTGCCGTTATGCCGGTCGTTACCGCAGATCCTGCCGCCCGTCGAAGCGCGGCTCGAGAACGCGCTCATCGGGGGAACCGCTTCACCCGACAGTTCGTCAGTCTCACACTCTCCCTGCAAAGGCTCTTCTCACGGCCACGGCCGCTGTCCATTGGGCTCCTTGCCCTTGCAGCAGGCCATCGCGCGCCTTCAAGTAGCTACGGCGCGTATCAAGGACTGTGTTCAGATCCACCAAGCCCGAGGTGAACATCTGCTCACTCCTGGAGGCGGCATTGGCTCCCGCTGACTGAGCTTGTTCCAACGCAGAAACGCCAGCTCGCGCCGCCTCGAGTTGTACGGCCGCAGTTTCGGCGTCCGCCAGCGCGACCAGGATCGCCTTCTCATACGCGAGCATTGCTTCCTTTGCCTTGGCTTCGTGAATCTCGATGTTGGCCCTGATGCGGCCACCATCGAAGATAGGCAACGAGAGTGCAACGCCGTACCCAACCACGGTCGTTGGCGATGCACTTGCTCCTCCAGCACGCAGGCGCTCCCTGCTTCCCGACCAATCGAGCGCGATGCGCGGGTACAAGTCGCGCTTGGAAATCCCCAGGCGCGCGACCGCGGCCTCTACGGCACGCGCCGGTCCTCGAACATCAGGACGGCGCTCGAGCAATTCGATCGGCAGCAGGACGGCCGGCATGCCGGCAGCTGTGCTGGCGGCGGCGGGGAAAGTCAATCTCGAAGGTGGCTGCGCAGAGCCCAGAAGAACGGCCATCTGCCGCAGCCTCGCATCCCGCGCCCCTCGCAACTGCGCCGCATTGGCGCGCTCCTGCCCAAGCTCGGCCGTCAGTCTGTCGATGTCGAGCTTGCCGACCTGGCCCGCCTCGAACCGCCGCCGGGCCACTTCAATCTGACGCTCCAACGTAGCAGCGGCTTCGCGCGCAACCGCGTCTCGCTGCGTCAGGGTCTGCGCGTCGAAATACGCTGTCATCACCTCGCCCGCAATCGCGACGCGCAAGGCTTGGCGCACAAGCTCCGCACTTTCGAAATCCTTTTCGGCCGCAAGACTCGCCAGCTCCTGGTCCCCGAAGAAGTCCGGCTCCCAGCTCGCTCGGAAGCCACCGCGAGCGAGATTGGCCTTGGGGTCCGCACTGGACTCACGGCCACGCCGCAGGCCGGCATTCAGGCTCATTTGCGGGTAGCGATCGGCATCGGCCGTGTCTACGAGCGCGCGAGCCTGTGCAACCCGGGCAGCAGCCATGCGGAGGTCGGCATTGGCAAGCAATGCGGATTCGACGAGCGCGCTGAGTTCGGGGTTGTCGAAGTCGCGCCACCATGCGCTGGCGGACATCCGGTTCCTCTCGGTGCCGGTCCCGGTGTCAAAACTCCACGCCGCCGGCACGGCGTCGTAGGAGGGTGGGGTGGATGTGGGCGTTGCGCATCCGGCCAGCATTACGAGCGCAAGCGCCGATGCTGCAATTCTGGATATGTGGGTTCTGACAAAGGTCATGGGAGTCTTCGGTGTTGACGTGTGGTGCCTCTAACTGTACTATACGTACAGTACAGTATCAACCAGGCCAACAGACCATGACCAGTTCGTCACCGCGCACCAGTGCCAAGCAGCGACTCATCGATGTCGCCTCCGAGATCGTCTCTGCCCGGGGGGTTCAGGAACTCACACTTGAAGCCGTTGCCGCTGCGGCTGGGGTCACCAAGGGGGGCCTGATCTATCACTTCAAGACCAGGGACGAACTCCTGGCGGCGGTCGTCCAGGCCATCCTCGACGAATGGGACCAACGCAGCCGAGCCAAGGCGGCACAGGCAGGCAGCTCCAGCGGCGCCCTGCTGCGGGCCCTGATCGACGACACCTTCGACATGGAGCCCAGGGAAAAGCAGTTGATCAGCAACCTGCTCGCAGCCGCGTCCAGCTATCCCTATCTGCTCGGACCAGTGCGCGACTTCTACAGCCGCCTGTACGGCGACTTTGCCAAGTCTGGCTCCCGGAGTGGCACCGCATTGGTCATCGCTGCGGCGCTGGACGGCATGTCGGTGATGGAACTCCTGAGCTTTCACCAGTTCAGCGACCGCCAGCGCAAGGCAATGCGCCAGGCGCTCCACGCCCTGGCCAAAGAACTCCCCTGAACCCTTCCCACACACGCTCATGTCATTCTCGACCTCCACGGCCATGGCCGCCGCATTGCTGACCGCGCTGATCGCAGGCTGCGCCCGCACATCCCCACCGCCCCCCACCCTGCCTCGCCCCGTCAAGGTGGAGGCCATCTCCGCCAGCGCGATGCAAGCCAGTGAGACCTTTGTCGGCACCGTGCGCGCGCATCAGCGCTCCGACCTCGGTTTCGAATCGTCGGGCCGCATCAGTGCCATTCTTGTGGATGTCGGAGACCGTGTGCGCGCGGGACAGGTGCTTGCCCGCCTTGACGAAGCGCCTGCGCTGCGCCGCATCGACAAGGCTGAAGCGGACCGCCTCGCCGCGGTCGCCTCCCTCGCGGAGCGGACCACCCAGCTGCGGCAGAACGAGTCGCTGGCCAAAGACCAGATCGTCTCCCCCGTCACGCTGGAGTCCGTCCAGACGCAGCATCGCATCGCGCAGAGCCAACTCCGGGCTGCCGAGGCGGCATCGGCACTTGCGCGGCGGGAGCTGGCCCTGTCGCGGATCACCGCCCCCTTCGACGGTGTGATCGTGGCGCGCAACGTCCAGCCTTACTCCGACATCGGCTCGGGCGTGGCCGTGTTCCAGATCGAGGCTGGTCAGACTCTGGAAGTGGTCGCCATGCTGCCGGAGGCCGTGGCAGCGCGCATTGCCCCCGGCGAGCCCGCCCAGGCATCCATCTCTCGACCGGCGCAGCCCGCCGCCGTCCTGCCGCTGAAGCTGGAGCGCATCTCCAGCCGCAACGACAGCGGCTCGCTGGTGCAGGCCATCTTTCGGGTTGACGGAGCGGCGCCGGCATTGCGCAGCGGTGCCATGGTGTCGCTGGAACTTCCAGGCGAGGCAAGCAAGGTTCCTTCGGTGCCTGCTGCGGCGCTCTTGCTCGATACCGAGCCCGGCCGCGGCAAAGTCTTCGTGCTCGAAAATTCCCGGCTCGTGGGGCGCTCCGTCCAACTGGGATCGGGATTGCTGCCCGACGGGCGCATTCCAGTGACGTCCGGGCTGAACGCCGGTGACCAGGTGGTGGTTGCCGGAGCGGCCTTCCTGAACGAAGGGCAAGCTGCCGTTGCCCACGCATCCACGACGCTGCTTCACGGAGCCAAGCCATGAAGCTCACCGAATCTGCGCTGGGCTCAAGCCGGCTGACCTTGTTCGTTGCGGCGCTGGTGCTTCTTGCAGGCGTCTTCGCGTTCCTGCGCTTCCCCTCTCAGGAGGAGCCATCGACCACGATTCGTGACGCGATGATCTTCGTCTACAACCCCGGGCTGCCGGTCGAGCGGATGGAACAGCTCGTCGCCCGCCCGCTCGAGGCGCGCTTGCGCGAACTGCCTGAACTCAAGCACGTGATCAGCACCGTGCGCAACGGGTCGGTCATCGTGCAGGCCACGATCCTCGAGGGCTACGCCGACCTGGCGCCGATCTGGCAAAAGGTCCGGGCCAAGGTAGCGGAGGTGTCGCCGCAGTTCCCCACCGGCACCTTGCCCCCGGTCGTCAACGACGACTTCGGGCGCGTCGCGGTTGCCTCGATCGCAGTGACCGCGCCAGGCTTCGCCATGAGCGAGATGCGTGAGCCGCTCAAGCGGGTCCGCGATCGGCTCTACCAGCTGCCGGGTGTGCAGAACATCAGCTTCCACGGACTGCAGGACGAGCGCGTCTACATCGAATTCGATCAGGCGCGCCTGGGCGGATTGGGGCTTGCAGCGCCTGCCGTGCTCCAGCAGCTGCAGCAGCAGAACGTGGTGCTGTCAGGTGGCCAGATGGTGATGAGCGGTCTCAACAGCGCGGTGGTCGCCTCCGGCGAGATCCGCTCGCTTCAGGCCCTGCGCGAATTCGTGCTCGGCGTGCCGGACCGCAACGGCCGCCTGGAGAACACGATCCGCCTGGGCGACATCGCGCAGATCAAGGTACTGCCTGCCGATCCTCCGGATTCCGCGGCGATCTACAAGGGCGAACCGGCCGTGGTGCTCGGCGTGTCGATGCGCGCCGGCCAGAACATCAAGGCCTTCGGCCGCAGCCTGAAGGGGCTCATGGGTGAGCTTCAGCAACTGTTGCCCGCCGGCTTCACGCTCGACTACGTCACCTTCCAGGCCGACGTGGTGGAGCGCGAGATGGGCAAGATGAACCAGGTGATGGGCGAGACCATTGTGATCGTCATGACGGTGGTCGTGCTTTTCCTGGGCTGGCGAGCGGGTGTGATCGTGGGCAGCATCGTGCCCTTGACCATCCTCGGTACCTTGATCGCGATGCAGTTTCTCCACATCGAGCTGCACAGCGTATCGATGGCCGCCATCATCATCGCGCTGGGGCTGCTGGTGGACAACGGCATCGTGATCGTGGAAGACGTCGAACGCCGGCTCGCGGCCGGCGAGGCGCGGCGCGAGGCGTGCATCCAGGCGGGAAGATCGCTCGCGATTCCCTTGCTCACCTCATCGCTCGTGATCATCTTCGCGTTCTCTCCCTTCTTCTTCGGCGACACCTCGATCAACGAATACCTCCGGCCGCTGGTGGTGGTGCTGGCGATCGCCTTGCTGGGCTCCTGGCTGCTGTGCCTGACAGTGACACCGCTGCTGTGCCATTACTTCCTCAAGGCGTCGTCTCACACCGTGCACGCTGCCGCTGGCAACGCCGACACAGAAGCCAAATCCGAGGCCCGCTTCTACCGTGTCTATCGACGAGCCATCCACGCCGTGCTGGATCACAAGCTGGTTTTCTTCGGCGCGATGGCGGTCCTGTTCACGCTTGCCATGCTGCTGCTGTCGACGGTTCCGTCCGGCTTCCTGCCGAAGTCGGACCGACCCCAGTACCAGGTCTCGATCGAGTTGCAGCCTGGCACCGATTCGCGCACCACGCTCGCCAAGGTGCAAGCCGTCAGTCGCTGGCTTTCCGACAAGAAGATCAACCCCGAGGTCACGACCAGCATCGGCTACGTCGCTGATGGCGGACCGCGCATCATCCTGGGGCTGAACCCGCCACTGCCGGCTTCGCACATCGGCTATTTCACAGTCGGTGTCAGCTCCAAGAATGAGCTCGACGCGATGATTGCGCGCACGCGCGCCTACCTGTCGCAGACCTATCCCGAGATCCGCGGCGAGGTCAAGCGCTTCTCGCTGGGTTCCAGCGACTCGGGTGCGGTGGCGTACCGGATTTCCGGTCCCGACGAGACGGTGCTCAAACGCCTGGGCGAGCAGATCAAGGGAGAGCTGCGCAAGGTGCCGGGCGTCGTCGGCGTACGAGACGACTGGAACAACCGCATTCCGCGCATCGATGTGCAGGTCGACCAGGCCAAGGCCCGCCGCCTCGGCGTCACGAGCGAAGACGTCGCCACCTCGCTGGCCGCCCGGTTCTCCGGGGTCGATGTCTCGATGCTGCGCGACGGCGACACACTGGTGCCTGTGGTGGTGCGCGGCACCCCTGCGCAACGTCAACACACCGAGGATGTGGTCAACACATTGGTGTATCCATCGGGCGCTGCGCCAGTACCGATTTCGGCCATCGCCCACGTCTCGCTGGGTTCCGAGCCTTCTGTGGTCCGGCGCCGCGATCTCTCTCGCACGCTGACGGTGGAGGGGCACAGCGAAACCGAAACCGCGCAGCAGGTCGTGACCCGACTGGCTCCCGCCGTCTCGGCACTGGCGTTGCCACCGGGCTATGCCATCGAACTGGGCGCCGAGATCGAAGAGGCCGCGGAAGCCAACGCTGCGTTGAGCGAGTACCTTCCACATGCGGCGATCGCGATGCTGGTGCTGTTCATCTGGCAGTTCGGCTCCTTCCGGAAGCTGCTGCTGATCCTGGCCATCATCCCGTTCACGTTGATCGGCGTGGCACCCGCGCTGAAGCTGATGGGCGAGCCTCTGGGCTTCATGGCGAACTTCGGACTGCTCTCCCTGGCCGGCATCATCGTCAACAACGCCGTGTTGCTGCTCGAGCGCATCGAAGCGGAAATTCATGCGGGCCGCACCCCCAGGGATGCCGTCGTCACCTCGGCCGTTCAGCGCCTGCGTCCCATCGTGATGACCAAGCTGACCTGCGTGGCCGGGCTGGTGCCGTTGCTGCTGTTCGGCGGCCCGCTCTGGTCGGGCATGGCCGTCACCATCATCGGCGGGCTCGCGCTGGGCACGCTGGTCACGCTGGGGATGGTTCCGGCGCTCTATGAGCTGTTGTTCGACAGTCGACTGTCACGGTGGTTGGCGCGCACAGCGACGGCCCAAGAAGACGGGCCGTCCGAGCTGGCGACGAGGCAGATCTGATTTTCGGAAATGTGCAAGGTGAACGAAAGTCAGCCACCTTCATGTGCCTGTAGCTGGACGGAGTGGGTCCTCGGCACTAGTCAACGCCGGCGCGATAGCGTGCCGTGTAGGTCTGTGCCTCGATCGCGCTATTGAGCGAATCGACAAGCATGAATTCGGCGCTGGAACGCAAGATGTACTGGTCAACATACCGGCTTTCGATGCACCAGACATCGTCGTAGATCTGGGTCAGAGGAGGTGGCCGGTGGCGACCTACAACCTCACGCGGCTGTGTACCGCGGCACAACTGCGTCCGCAGCGCGGCTGATGAGCCCCCAGAACGTCGACATGGCCCCATCCAACCATATGAATGACCGCGCAAAGAGCCATCTGCAGTCTGCAAGGGGGCCGCACAGGGTGCATGCTCACGCTATGGCGTTTCCCTGAGGTATGCGCGGCGATAGATGCACCTATTTTTCCTCCAGTGGCTGGCTGAAGATGCCTTTAGCAGTACTTGCTGCTCTGGTGCATTTTTAATCTCTAGGAGGAGACTGTGCTTCGTAATCTGTCTGCAGCGACCGTGTCGCCGCGAGTTGTCAATTTCATTTCGGTGGTGTCATTGTTCGCAGTCTTCGGGGCATCGAAAAGCCTGGCTCAGGAGCGGGAGAACACACCCGAGATCCCTCGCGCGCAGCCCACGCAATCGGGTCCGGAATCCGCCCCAAATGGCCCGTCCGGCTTGCCCTTCCTGGATCCTGCTTGCCAGAAGTTCGATCAGTACAACACCCGCATCATGAGCACCATCGACCAGCCATCGGTGTGCGAAACGGTTTACCCAAGCCTGTTCGGTGTTCGAGATTGGCTTGCCAACTCAGGGTGGGGTATCCAGGGAACAATTTCTCCAGTGATCGACCGCGATATTAAAAACAAGAATGACGGCGGAACTCAGAAATATGCTGGGCACAACGGCGCCAGCGGTTACATCATCGGCAACGTCTATGCCACCTACGACCTGTCTCGAATCGGTTTTCCGGCCGGCGGCCAATTTACCGGCAGTGTTTCCACGATGTATTCCCACAATCGCGCGGGGGAAGCACCCGTCATGCACCCTGCCGTGACCACGCTCGGAATTACGCAGCCGCTTCTTGACAATACAGTTGAACTCAAAGCGGGCTATCTGCTGACGATCCAGGATTTCGTGGGGATGAATCTCACCGGAAACGCAGGGTCCGTGGCACAGAGCTTGTCCAGTGTGATTCCATCGCTGGCCGGCCTTAGCGTCTACACGCCGACCCCCACAGCGGAAATCACAGTCAAGGATCCCTGGACAAAGAGTTTCTACAACCGTTTCGGGATATCACGCAGCATCAGCTCCTCCGGTGCCACGGAGGAATTGGCGCAAAACCGCTACGGCCTTCGCTGGCGCACCCCCGGGACTTCGGCGCTGTTCGTCAACGAGTTTGGCTACAAGACTGGGCTGTCGCAGGAGGGGCGCTCCGTTTGGGCGAGAGCCGGCCTTATTTACAACACGACGGACTACACAAAGTATGACGGGCAAACGGCCAGCAACAACTATGCAGCCTATGCCGGACTGACGATGCAGCTGACGAAAAGCGCCCACGGTCCCGGCGGGCTGAATCTGGACGTCAAGGTCAACTACGCTCCCGCCGATCGAAACATGTACACCAGGGATTATTCTGTCGCCCTGTTCTATATCGGGCCGTTCGCGAGCAGGCCTTTCGATATGGTCTCGCTTGCCTACAGTCAAACGTTCGGCAGCCGTGACCTGCAGAAGATGGTCACGAAACTCGGCGTTCAGAACTCGGTGACGCTCTCCACCGCAGGGATGCTCTCTTATTCTTATCGGCTGACCAACGGCGTGTACTTGGTATCGACCGCATCCGTGGTTACCAATCCCGGAACCGTGTGGAACTCGAAGCTACCAACGGCAGTGATACTTGATCAAAAGCTGCTTATTTCTTTTTGAATTACGCAGATCTGCTGCTCACAGGCTGCTGCCGATGAGCAGCATTTCCATTGGCGCTTCAAGCCTCAGCGGCCACCACCCGATGCGGCTTGTCTCCAGACAGTGAATCAGCGTCGGCCCCTACGGCGCGTTCAGACGCGTGGCCAGGGAATCGAAATGCGGATGGGCACGCAGGCCGTCGTAGGCGGGCGACGTGAGCAGCAACAATCCTTGCGTATGGATTCGCGACATCAACGCGCGATCAAGCCACTCGAAAGCCTGGTCGATTTCTTCCAGTCCGGCATGAATCAGCGTCATCGCGGCAGAGTCGGGCCCATGGTCGTCATCCTTGCCGTCTTGCAGGACGCCGAGAATGCGCCGTGCTTCGTCCTCCTGGCCCGCTCTGGCATAGGCATAGCCGAGATGCGCCAAGGCCGCGGGATGTTCGTCCATCAGGCGGCACGCCTCCTCCAATTGGGAAATGGCGGTTTTGTGAAATCCTGCGTAAAGAAAACAGTCGCCCAGCAGCAGTTGGGCCGCGTCGAATTCCGGCGCCAATGCGACCGACCGCTGAGCGAACATGATGGCGCCATCGAAGTCACGCATGTGCATGCAAACTGCCGCCAGCGAGGAGTGCGCGAATGCCGACCGCGGAGCCAGCGCCACACCGCGCTCAGCCGATGCGAATGCTTCTTCCAGGCGGCCTGATTGAAGGTATCCCAATCCCAGCGCGGTGTGTGGCAAACCTTCCCTCGGGCTGGCACCGATCGCCCGGCGGAACATCATGACTGCCTCGTCAATATGGCCGGACGTGAGACGGCTGAGGCCTAGCGCCACCTGGTCACCTGTCGCCTGGTCCCGGATTGCACCGCGCAGATACTCGCGCAGCAATACGTTGTCGCGCAACAGATACCGTGGCGCCATGTCGTCTTCGACAGTGATGCACGATGGCCTGGAGCTGACCCAGGAATGGACAGAGGCCGCGACCTCGGTGGCCACCCTTTTCTGAAAGGCGATCATGTCATCCACTTCCTGCTCGTGGCGGCCAGACCAGACGGTCACGTCCCGAAGCGGGTCGATGATTCGCAGATTCAGTCGGTAGACCTTCCCCTGGCGGAAAAGGCTTCCTTCCATGACATAGGACGCCTGTGATTCCCGCACAACCTGCTGCAGGTTACTTGCCATCGCAGCGAACTTCTCGCTGGAACCACGCGAGAGTATGGCGACGATCGGCGGATTTGCCAGGTAGAGGCTGATCTCGTCATGAAATGCCGTCACCGTGTCCGAGTCGTCGATATTCAGACCCGAGAAGGGGAGGATCAATAGTCGCGGCGCAGACTCGCTGCGTGCGAGCGACCGTGCCTCCTGCGGTGCGACATTCCCGTTCATGAACTGGAACGCCGGCATGAAGCCGCCTTTGGGCAATGAGATGCGCACCTGGTCGAGGATGCCTTCGGTCTGGTAATAGAACTCGAGCCGCGACCTCAACCGCCATGCTTCGGTCCGCACGCTCGTCTGGAACTGCGGATAGAAATCTCCACCATGGCCGAATGCGTCAACCGCAATATTGAATTGTTTCAGCCGTTCGCCACGCCCGGCCAGGGTTTCGGATACGAGATATTGAAGCAACTGACGCAAGCGCTTCGCGCGTCGGAAAGTTTCACTCTGCAACACGGCATGCAATGCCGCATTGATGGCGCCTTTCTGCAGTTCAAAGGCGGCGATCAGGCCTGAAACCATGTCTGCTCCACGTGCACTGTGATCGCGCCATTCTGTTTGAGTTCAGCGCCGCGCGACACAGGGTTTGACCAGCTTCAGGGTCACATCAGGTCACGGAATCACCACCGAAGCCGCGACGCCCGATGAGACGGGAACCAGCAAGAGTCGTGACCCTTTGAGACTTCGTTTTCCATGCTGCGCTGACGACACTGCATCGGCCAGGTCAACCCAACGAAAACGAGACGGAGACATGAACCATCTCAGCAAGCCGGCGGCTTTCGGCGCCGGCACCGATGCCCGGGGTCCGAGCCCCGAGGCCGCCAAGATGCGCGACGCGATCAAGGCGCTGACACCGCTGCTTCGCGAAACCGCATGGGAAAGCGAGAAAGCCACCGCCCTTGTTCCGCAAGCTTTGCGGGCGCTGGACGAAACCGGCTTCTTTCGCATCACCTTGCCGCAGAAATACGGAGGCTCGGCTTTCGGCGCCCGGGATCTCGTGGAGGTGATCGCGGCCGCATCCTACGCTGACGGATCTGCAGGTTGGAGCGGCTTTGCTGCGTCCGGCATCCGCATGGTCCTGGCCTTCAGCCCACAGGCGGTCGACGAAGTCGGCGCCAAGCTTGGGGATTGGGTCGGACCGGCAGCGGTGGGCGCCTCGATCTTTTCCAACATCGTCGGCCAGGCCGAGCGCACCGGCGATGGCTTCCTGGTCACGGGCAAGTGGATGTACGGCAGCGGTTGCAGCTATGCCGCGTGGGCGGTTGTCGGCATCGAATGGCAGGAGGACGGAAAACCCGTCCGCGGCCTGGCACTGCTTTCTCGCGATCAGTACGAGCTCCTGGACGACTGGCACGTCATGGGCATGGCGGCAAGCTCGAGCAACAGCATCGTCGCCCGCAGTGCGGTATTCGTCCCGGCGCATCGCGTGGTGCGCCACGCCGACCTGCCCGCGGCGCTGGGAGCCCTGTCGCAGAAGTACGAAGGCCTCACCTATCGGATGGGGCCCTTGTCGACGATGCTGTCGACGGCTCTGGCCAATATCGCCATCGCGCTCGGCATGGCCAGGGGTTGCCTTGATTCCTTTGTCGAGCAGGCCAACAAGCGTGTGCCGTTCAACCTGCCTTACGAGACGGTGGCCACGATGCCCTCGACCCAGGTGGTTGCGGGACGTGTCTATGCCATGGTGCAGGCCGCCGAGGCCCTGATCTTGCAGACGGCGGAGGAAGTCGATGCGCGCACCCGTCGCGGCGAGGACTTCGAGCCTCGCGAGGAATCGCTCGCCACGATGACCCTTGTCTACGCCGCGAACCTCTGCGGCGAAGCGATCGACGAGATGCAGCTTTGCATCGGGTCATCGTCGGTCAGTCTGCGCAACCCCATACAGCGCTTTGCACGCGACGTGCGAGTGATGCTGACCCACGGCGCCATCCGTCGGGACCCGGCTGCGGAAATCGCCGGGCGACACGTCCTGGGCATTCCCCCTTTCAACATGTTTGCCGGCGGCTTGGCTCAGCGCTGACGACTTCACAAAGAGAAATTCGATATGTCCACTTCCCTCAACACCCGTTCTTCGGCCTACGCCATCGACCCGATCTTCCTGAAGCGCTGGTCTCCGCGCGCCCTGGACGAGAAGGCCACCATTTCCGATCAGGAATTGATGACGCTCTTCGAGGCCGCGCACTGGGCGCCGTCCTCCTTCAACTCGCAGCCATGGCGCTTCATCTACGCCCGACGGGATACGCCGCAATGGTCGCGACTGTTCGATCTTCTGGTCCCCATGAACCAGGGCTGGGCGGTACGGGCGTCGGCGCTGGTCGTGCTGGTCTCCGCGACCACGGCACAGCCGCCGGGTGCTCCCGGGCCCATCCCGTCCTACAGCCATTCGCTGGACGCCGGCGCGGCGTGGGCGCATCTCGCGCTGCAAGCGACCCAGCTCGGATGGCACGCGCACGCGATGGCGGGATTCGATGTCGCGCGTGCCGCGCAAGTGCTGAACGTGCCCGACAACTTTCGCGTCGAAACAGTCATCGCCATTGGCCGCATCGGGGACAAGAGCGTGTTGCCCCCTCCCATGCAGGAGCGCGAACAGCCCAATACGCGGCGGCCGGTCGAAGAGCTGGTCATGGAGGGGGAGTTCCGCTCATGAAAACCTCATCGACCAAGAAGCCGTTCATCGTCGGGATCGGCGGCACGGCCTCCAAGACCTCATCCACCGAGCAGGCATTGGTCCTCGCGCTGTCGGCGGCCGAAGCGGCGGGCGGGCGGACGCAACTGTTTGGCAGCGAGGACCTGATGGCCCTGCCGCACTATGTTCCCGGCAGCATCGAGCGCAACGGCGACGGACAGGCGCTGATCGATGCCATTCGCGCTGCGGATGGCCTGATCATCGCGAGCCCCGGATATCACGGGACCATCTCCGGCCTGGTCAAGAACGCTATCGATTATTTCGAGGAGATGGCGAAAGACGGGCGGGTCTATCTGGACGGCATGCCCGTCGGACTGATCGCCACTGCGTATGGCTGGCAGGCCACCGGAGGAACGCTCGGTGCGCTGCGCTCGATCGTCCACGCGCTGCGCGGTTGGCCAACCCCGATGGGGGCCGCGATCAACACGTCGGAAAAGGTTTTCCACGAAGGCGCCTGTCAGAACCTGGCCGCCGCCAACCAACTGAATCTCGTCGGGCGCCAGGTCGCCGAATTCGCGGCTCGTTCGGCTCATTACGCGGCCGGCACAACCATTGAAATGTCTGTTTAGGAAATCTTGGAATGTCAGTACCCGATATCAAACTACCACCGATGCCGCCCATGGTCCCGACCGGCGCCATCGAATCACCCTGGCTCACCGACACCGGCCGAGCCATCACAGCCAAGGTGCGCGCATTGATCCCGCTGATCCGTGAACAGGCGCGCGAGGGCGAGAAGATCGGCTCGCTCACGCCCGACGTATTGCAGGCGGTCACGGACGCCGGCATCTTCAAGATGGGGATGCCCATCGAATGGGGCGGATATGCACTCGGCGCGCGCGATCTCGTCGAAGTCATCAGCGCCCTAGGGGAAGGCGATGGCTCCGCCGGCTGGGCGGCCTTCGTCGGCGTCGGCCTGAAGAATCTGTTGGCGCTGGGCCCCGAGATCATCGAAGAGGTACGTGCCGACACCGAAGGGTGGGCCGGCCCCGCCATCGTCGGTGCGTCCGTCTATGCGACGAAGGTCGGCGACGCTCGCAAGGTCGCCGGTGGGTGGATGGTCAAGGGACGCTGGGCGTTCGGAAGCGGATGCAAGCATGCCAAATGGGCGCTGCTCGGCGTCGAATACGACCCGGCAACGGCTGGCGGTTCCGGACGCGGCGTCGTTGTGGTCCAGCGGCATCAGTACGAGATCGTCGACGATTGGCATGTGATGGGACTGTCGGGAACGGCCAGCAACAGCCTCGAGATCACCGCCGAGCAGTTCGTTCCCGCGCACCGGTTCCTGGATCTGGCCGAGTTTCCGCTGCGCATGCAGCTGATTCGCAAGAACTTCCAGGGCGCCGGGCTTCGGCAACGTGGCGTGGCCCAGCTCCTTACCGTCACGCTCACCAACATGGCCATCGCGCTGGGCATGGCGCGAGGGACTCTGGAGTGCTTCGCGGAGCAGTCGCAGACGCGCAAGCCGTTCAGCTTGCCCTATCCGACCATCGCTGACATGGCGTCGGTCCAGGTCGCCGCGGGCAAGGCGCTTGCCATGATCAAGGTGGCCGCGGCCACGATCGAAGGCTGCGCCGATCAATTGGACGCACGGACGGCGGCGGAACTGGACTTCACGTTCGAGGAGGAGTCCGAATACAGCCTCAGCCTGGCCTACGCCGGCAATCTCTGCGAAGACGCGATCACGCTCCTGCAAAAGACGATTGGTTCGTCGAGCATGTCGCTGAAGAACCCCATCCAGCGTTTCGCACGAGACATCCGGGTCCTCACGTCGCACGGTGCGATTCGCGTCGACCCGCAGGCCGAACAGAACGGCCGCCGCATTCTTGGCCGGGAACCGTTCCCGATGTTCGGCGGCGCTGTGCCCACGCGCGGCAATCCCCCCCAATTGGAGCTCGTAAACCGATGAATGATTTTTCGATTGTCGATGGCGTGGCCCAGATCCACAACCCGGAGCTGTACCGGACCTGGATCGACCGTCCGGACTACATGGAGGCGGTGGCCGCCTCCTCTTCGCCGGAGGTCACGGCGACAAAGCGGCTGCTCATCGAGTTCGAGGCCGAACTCGCTCGCATGGTGCGGGACGGCAGCGTGCAGGAGAAGGTCCAGGAGGTGATGACCCGGTTCATCGCCGAAGACTACATCCAGCATGACCCAAACGCGCCCGGCAACGGTCGAGACCTGCTCATCGAGCACTTCCGCCGCGTTCCGCTTAGTGGCGTAACGCCGCCTCCGGTGGTGAGTGTGGTCGTCGAGGGCGAGCTCGGTTGCATCATGATGAAGGAGCCGACGCCGGATCCCACCGCGCCTGGAAAGACCTACGACTGGTACATGATCACCATTTTCCGGGTCCGTGGCGGCAAGCTCACCGAGCACTGGAGCACTTTCAGAAAAATGGCGGACCCGTTCCCGCCTCAAAAGACCTGAGGCGCGCCATGAAGATGAAAGAGTTTTCCATGCCGCCCGGCGCGGCTGCGAAGTTTGCGCAGTCGCCCTATCTGAGTGAAGCCGGTCAGCGAATCCGCGACGACTTGTCAGGCAAGCTCGACCTCCTGCGTACCCATGCCCGCGAGGGCGAGGAGCTCGGGGTGCTTGCGCCGGCGACGCTGCAGGCACTGCACGACGCCGGTGCCTTCAAGATCACGCTTCCCATCGAACTTGGCGGCTACGCGCTCGGCGCGCGCGACACCGCCGAGATCGTCAACGTCCTGGGCCGTGCAGATGCCTCGGCCGGCTGGACGGTGATCGTCTCCAGTGCTGCCCGCAATACGCTGGCCTTCTCGCAGCGTGCGCGCGACGAGGTCTTCAGCGAGGTCGACAGCTGGGTCGGTCCGCTGATGTTCGGTGCAACGATCCTGGCGCCGCACGTCGGCGAGGGTCGCAAGGTCGAGGGCGGCTTCATGGTCAAGGGCAAATGGCCTTTCGGCAGCGGCTGCCGCATCGCGGCCTGGGGCTCCGTGGGCATCGGGTATGTCGATCCCGAGACCGGCGCCCATCGTCGCGCAATGGGAATCGTGTCGCGGGATCAGTACGAGATTCTCGATGACTGGAAGGTCATGGGCCTGATGGCGACATCGAGCAACAGCGTGCGCGCGGCCGAAGAGGTGTTTGTCCCGGAATACCGCGTCGTTCACATGGACCAGCTGATCGGGCTCATCGATGGGCTGCGCGGCAAGTACCACGGGCTCGGCTTCATGCACAGCCCCATCGGTTCGATGGTGGCGATGACGATTGCCTTTGCATCGCTCGCCTGCGGCATGGCAAGGGGCGCGCTGGCGGCGTTCGTCGAGCAGGCGAAGAAACGGCCTCCGTTCAACGTTCCCTACACCACGATGTCGGAGATGGCCTCCATCCAGGTGGTCGCCGGCAAGGCACGCGCGATCGTGAATGCCGCCGAAGCGGTGATCTACCGCCACGCGGACGAAGTCGACCGACGTGCGCTGGCTGGCGAGGATTTCCTGCCCCCGGACGAGCCGGAGATCACCATGGACCTGGTCCACCAGATCCACGAATGCCTGAAGGCCATTGATGGATTCCAGCTCGCGCTCGGCTCGTCGACGGTCAGCCTGACCAACCCGATCCAGCGCTTCGTGCGCGACATCCATGTGCTGGCGACGCATGGCGCGTTCCGCATCGATCCGATGGCTGAGATCAATGGCCGAGACATGCTCGGGCTGCCGCCATTTCCGATGCTGGCGGCACTGGCGCCGCCGTCCGGCATGCCACCCGGACCACCACCGAAAGGCTGATATCGACGGATCGCAAGGCCGCTTGGCGGCCACCTAGATGGGGCTGAAGCTCCACTCAAAACCGTAATGGAGACAAAACAATGGCACAGACCTTAGATCAAACCTCGTTCACCAGAGGCGAGCCGTCCGCAACCCCTTGGAAAGACTATTTCCTCGACCTGGTTCAAGCGCCTGGCCGGGCGAAAGCCGCGCTGATCGGCTGCTTCATCCTGATGACGCTCAGCCCGGCAGGCCTTTCGGCAATGATGCCCTTCGTCACCGCGTCGTTCGCGGCCAAGACCGGCCGGTCGATGCCGGAGGCGCTGTTGCTGTTCGTCGCCATTCCGTTGCTGATCGCGCCGTTCGTCCTGCCGATCGCGGGCGCCTGGGTGGACAGATGGGGCGCCAGGAAGGTTGCGGTCCCTGCCACCATCCTGTACGCAGCGGCGACCGCGCTCGTGCCACTGAGCAGTGGGATCCTCTGGCTCTTCGGCCTGGTCATCGTGCTGGCCTCGATATTCGGGTTCATGGCGAGTCTGGCCGTTGTCTTCAAGGTGATCACGGGCTGGTTTCCTCGCCACCGCGGTATCGGCTTCGCCCTGATCGGTACGGTTTCAAGTCTCGCGAGCGCTTTCCTCTCGCCGGTGTTCTTTGCGTTGATCGGCAGTCCGACCGCGCCTGCGTCCGGACTTGGCTGGAATGGTGCCTACTATGTGGTCGCCGCCTGGATCGCAGCTCTGGCGATTCCGTCCGCCTTCTTCCTCCTGTCGGAGCCCGATGACGGGGTGTCACGTATCAAGTCTCCGGTGTCTGCCAAGCCTCCGACGGCGGCGGACATGCGGGACGTTCCGGGTATTGCGTTGCGCAAGGCGCTTCGAACTCGCACGTGGATTTTCATCGCCGTGTCCCTGGCGCTGGCAGCCGCCGGACCGATGTCGGTGCGCCAGAACGCCGTCGGCTTCTTCGGCGAGCGGGGCTTCGATGCGGCGACCGTCGCAGTGTCGCAGTCGGTTCTGTTCATTGCGTCGATCGTAGGCCTGCTGTCTGGCGGATTGATGATGGACCGGGCGCGTCGCCCCTGGATCATCGTCCCGATCTTTGCAGCCGTGCCCCTCGGCCTCGTTCTCTCCTATGTCAATCATGGCAACTTGGCGGTCCTGTTCGTCGCCAACGCGCTTCTTGGCTTCGCGACAGGCGCCGAGTCTTCCCTGGGCCCATTCCTCATCGCGCGCTATTTCGGGCTGAAGTGCTTCGCGCAAATCCAGGGTCTCACCTTGGCGATCTCGACGCTGTTCCTCGGGCTCTCGCCTTTCCTGGTGAGCGCAATGCAGATGGCCACGGGCAGCTATCTGGTTCCGTTCGCCGCGCTGACCGTGTTGACCGCTCTGGCCGCGGTTCTCGCGATCTTCCTGCCGGCCTATCCGAGCGAATGGATTCATCCTGGCCGGCCGTATCGACCGACTGTTCCCGCCGCACCCGAGGACTTTGTCAGGGGACACTGAATACCGCTGGCACCAGCCAGGCGATCCGAAGAGAACCTGGCGATTCATCGATGCCGCGCAAGAGCGCCGGCACAAACAAAGATCCTGGAGACATGCCATGAATATTCCTGGTCCTGGCAATGACGTCCGGCGGCAATTCAGCGATCGGATCGTCGGTCCGGACAGCAGGCCATACACGCTGACGCACCACACCGTGGCAGCGATGGCGCAGGACCTTTCCGTTCGCGGCTGGCCAGAGGGCCACCTGATCGGGTCGGTGTCGGAACTCAGGCAGCGATTCGGCGTCGGGCGCAAGGCCTGCCAGGAGGCCATCGCCATCCTGCAGACGCGACGGCTCATCCATGTGCGGCGAGGCGCGGGCGGCGGGCTCTACGTCTGCCGTCCGGGACTGCACGACACCGCTGAAGCGCTCATCCTGCACTTGCTCCTCAGTCGCACCTCGCCCCGTGTGCTGCATGACGCGCGCCTCATCCTTTGTCAGCTGACCATCCGCGCAATCATCGGACGCGGTCGGACGCACCCCAGCCGGAGTGCATCTGCGATTCCTTGCAACCTGCCCGGCTCGGAGTTCCGGCGCCGGCTGTCACAAGCCTCGGGCAACGCGCCGATTGCCTTTCTGACGGATATCCTGGAAGAGGTGCAGCAGCGCTGCAATGCCGCCAATGTGAAAGTCGGGGCCAACCAGCCCCAGGTCCACGCCGGTCCATTGGAGGACGCGCTCCTGGCGGCCATCCGATCCGGCAACGTGGAGAGAGCGGATGTGCTCATGCGCGAGCACGTGCAGACGTTCGATGGCCCTGCGGCGAACGCGCCGACCGACATGGCGAACCTCGTCCCATCGATCGCCTTCTTCAACTCGAAGAGGTCGTGCGCGCGACTGGCGGGCCTGATCGTGGGAGAAATCCTGGCCCGCCCCTCCGGCGCGTCGATCAAGCTGGGGGCGGAGTGGGATGTAGGTGCCCGCCATGGCTACACCAGTGACATCGTGCGCCCGGCCTTGCGCATGCTTGAGGATCTCGGCATCGTTGCCTGCTGCCGGGGGCGCGCCGGCGGCGTGATCAGCACGCCGCCCAGCATCGCAACGGTCGTGCGCCTGGTCAACTCGGGGATCGCAAGCTGCGACATCTCGCCTGTGCAGAACTTCGAACTGGCAAGCCAACTCATGGTGGAGGGAGCCCGATTGGCCGCCCAACGCAACGAGGGTGCTGCGCCGACTTCGACGGGAGACGTCCCGCCGGGTCGGCTCGACACCCTGATGGATCTCATCGATGTTGAAAATGGACTTCTGGAGCTGATCGACAACCCGATCCTCACCATCTTCGTGCGCAGCTTGGCACTGCAATCGTTCTCGAGCAACGGAGCCGGGCATCCGCCATCGCTCTCGGCCAAGGTGGGCTCGGCGGTACGCGCCTGCAGCCTGCAGGTTTCACGCGCCATTCGCCATGGCGAGGCGACGGTCGCAGTGGATGCGGCCAAGCGCAAAAGCGAATTGATGCGCCCCGAAGTGGGAGGTGGTTCGTGAACATCGTCAACGACCCTTCTCAAGACATCGAGCCGGCTCGGCCGTCACCCGAAGCGCTGGATCCCTCTTTGCTGCGCGTCGCGGGAGTCGTCGTTCTCGGCGCGTTGATGTCGATTCTCGACACGACCGTCATCAATGTGGCGATCCGCGGTTTGACAACGGCATTCGACTCGCCGTTGGAAACGGTGCAATGGGTATCGACGGGCTACCTGCTGGCTCTGACCACGATCATCCCGCTCGCGGGCTGGGCGGCTGACCGGTTTGGCACCAAGCGCGTCTACATGACATCGATTCTTCTGTTCGTGACCGGGTCTGTCTTGTCGGGCGCAGCCTGGTCGATCTCGAGCCTCATCCTGTTTCGTGTGTTTCAAGGACTGGGTGGCGGCATGATCTTGCCAACGGGCATGACGATCCTGAGCCAGGTCGCAGGTCCTCGGCGGATGGGGCGGGTGATGGGCTTCGTCGGCGTTCCTGTCGTTCTGGGACCCGTGCTCGGCCCTACATTGGGGGGATGGCTGGTCGACGACGTCTCCTGGCGCTGGATCTTCTTCATCAACCTGCCGATTGGCGCCATTGCGCTGTACGCCGCGCACCGCGTATTCGTGGCCGACGAACCGAAGCTCGGGCACCCCTTGGATGGGCTCGGCCTGCTGCTGCTCTCCCCCGGGTTGGCCCTGTTCGTCTATGGCCTGGCCAAAGCCACAGGGACGGGGAGTCTGAACTCCATCGAAGCGGATGCCTGCGCGTTGACTGGTCTTGCGATGATCGTGGCCTTCGTGCTTCACGCCTGGCGCAGAGACGATGCGCTGATCGATGTTCGGCTGTTTGGCCGGCGCACTATCGCAGCCGCAGCGCTCACCAGCTTTCTACTGGGAGCGGCCTTCTTCGGCTTGTCGCTTTTGGTTCCCCTGTATTTCCAGATGCTGCGGGGCTATTCGGCCTTTGATACCGGGATGTTGATCGCGGCGGAGGGCCTTGGCGCGATGTTGGCAATGCCGCTTGCGAGCCATCTGACGGACAGGATCGGCGCCGGCAAGGTCGTCCTGGTTGGCATCGCCTGCATCGCGATCTCTGTTCTGCTCCTGGGCACGACCCGGGCGACGACACCACTCTGGATCATCGAGGTTGCGCTGTTCATCGCGGGCCTGGGAAAGGGATCGACCATGATGCCGGCGACGAGCGCCGCGCTCAGTACATTGCGAAGACATGAGATCGCCAGAGCGACCAGTGGCTTGAACGTGCTGCAGCGCTCAGGCGGCGCCATCGGGACGGCGCTGTTCTCGGTCATCCTCACGCACGGAATCTCTCGCTTCGATCCGACTGGCGATGGCTCGTACGCCGGTGTCACGCCCCACGGTTACCAAGACGCCCCGCTCTGGCTCGTGCAGGTGTTCAGTCACACCTTTCTCTGGTCGCTCGTCATCGTCGCATTGGCTGGATGTGCCGCGCTGTTCTTGCTGGGCGACAAGGCAAAGGCCAAGAGAGATGGCGCCATGGCCGACGTAGCAGACGGCGACACCAGTTGAACGGTACGCCGAACCGCGTTCGAGCTCGCGCGTCGGCAGACCTTGTCACCCTCCCGAGACGTGACGCGACCTGCTGTGACTTCCAAGGCTCTTTTCGATAACTCACACTCTGTAAACAACGATCAAAACCATGACCCACCCAACCCAATCGACAGACCAAGAGGCTCGCAATCGTCAACTCGTGATGGACTTCTACAGGCATGTCTTCGACGCCCGCAATCCTGCGGCAGTCAAGGACTTCGTGGCCGAAGACTATCGCCAGCATGCCTCTCATTTGCCCGGCGGCCGCGCTGGCCTGGAGGCTCTGGTCGCAGAGACGTTTCGTGGCTTGCCGCCGCTTGCGGTCAAGCCGGACCTCATGATTCCTCCGACGTTACTCGTCGCTGAGGGCGACATGGTGGTCATCGCAGGCGAATTTCCCCAGCCCGAGCCGGAGGATCCGACGCGCACCTATCCATTCTTCGTTTTCGATGCCTATCGCGTGCGCGACGGGAAACTCGCAGAGCATTGGAGCGGCATCAACAAGATCGCGCCCCCCAAGCATCCCGGGTGAGCGAGTGCGTCACTGCGTGCATCCACAGACGCAGTGGCCTGCCGGCGTCTTTCTGAAAAGTACTTGCCTATTGATGAATGGCCGCTGGCCTGCGCTCATTGCGGCTGCAGGTCCAATTCGCGCGCCATGGCCTGATACAGGCGAGCCTGGTTCGCGTAGAAATGTCCCAGCTGTTCCAGCGACATCGGTTCGGCGACCTCGACGCCATTGCTCTGCGAATAGCCGACGACCTCGGGGTCGCGCAGCGCGGACGCCACGGCCGCATGCAGCCGGCGCGTCGGGGCGTCCGGCAGCGCGCGCGCCACGAACACCGCAGCCCAGGCGCTGTAGACGAAATCTGCCAGGCGCTTGTCGCCCTGTTCCAGCGTCGGCACGCGGGGCAACCGGGGCGAGGCCGCCGCGGCGGTCAGTCCGTAGGCCTTGACCTTGCCCATCTCGATCAGGCTGGGAATATTGCCGCCCAAGGGCAGGAAGCTCAGATCGATCTGATCGCCCATCAGGTCCTGCAGCATCGGCGGCAGCCCTTTGTAGGGCACTGGCGTGATGGTCACGGCACTCTTGCGCGCCCACCGCTCGCCCATCAGATGGATCAGCGAACCGTAGCCAATATGCCCCAGCGTCAGCTCCTTGCCCGCCGGCTGACGTGCCAGGGCCAGCAGTTCGCTCAGGCTTGCCGCCGGCAGACCTGGCCGGCCGACCAGTACATAGGGTGTGGTGCCGACCAGCCCGACCATGCGCAGGTCTTCGGGCTTGTAGCGCGCACCGAGCATCGCCAGCGGCGTGAGGATGGGTTCCGTCTGGGAGGCAATCAGCAAGGGCGACGTCTCCGGCGCTGCGGTCAGCAGCCGGCGCACGCCCAGCGATCCACCCGCCCCCGGCAGGTTCTCGACGATCAGCGTGGCGCCCAGTTCTTTCTGCATCGCCGGCTGCATCTTGCGCGCCTGTGCGTCGGTGGGGTTGCCGGCCGGCTGGGGCACGATGAAGCTGATGGTCCCGCCAGGCTGCGCGCCGGCCAGGCGCGGCAACGAGGCCCATGTCGCCGCGCCGATCATCAGGTCTCTTCTGCGAATCGATACTGTCATGTCACACCATCCGATCAGGCAAAGACAGGAAAGCGCCCCCGGCCGCTCAGGCCGGTTCCAGCACGCGCAGGCCGTTGGTGGCGACCGCCACGCCCGGTGCGCTGAACTCGATCATCTCGGCGCTCAGGTACTCGAGGATCGGCAGCCCGGCGACGCCGTTGACCACGTGGTGGGTGGTGGGCAGTTGCTCGAAGCTGGCCGGGTTCCATTTGACCGAGCCACCGGTGGCGCGCCACTTGCGATACGTGGCATCGCCGAACCTGATGGTCTGGGCGCTGCTTTCCTCGCCAGCTCGAGGATGGGAGCAGGTCACGTAGGACACGTCGCTGCCGCCGGAGCCGAACGGCCCGGTGCGCGGCATGTACTTGTAGAAGATCGGCCCGCCCTTGGGACCGAGCAGACGCTTCTCCTGCACTTCCACCTCTTCCAGGCCATGCATTTCCAGCTCGAAGAACGTGTGATCGAACCAGGAGGCCTGGCCGGACAGCCTGCCCGTCTCGGGCCGCAGGCGGACATCGGGGATGTCGGCAAAGAGCTTCGGAAAGCCCAGTTCCTCGCGGCCCGTCGTGATCGCGTCGGGGCGGCCTTCCCAAAGCACCAGGCACAGCGCGCCTTCGATGCGCTGGTCCTTGCCGTCATAGGTGACCGGCACTTCGACATTGACGATGCCGTAGCCGCGGCCGGCGAGCCAGTACAGATCGCGAAAGAAGCCCAGCGTGACGTGAACTTCCGGTGCTGTCAGCTGAAAGCCTGCAGGCAGCAGTGCCTCCAGCCTGGCACGGTCCGAACGGTAGGCGATGGTCGCCCATTGCACGTTGGCGGTGCCGCTTTCCTCGGCGGTCCAGGGCGTGCCATCCGCTTTTTGCCGCGGACCTGGCGCCGGGCCGAAGACCACGGGCATGCGATAGCGCACATTGGATTTGAATTCGAACGTCATGAGGGCTCCTGGTATTCAGAACGGGTAGTGGCGCGTTGTCGTCTGCACGGTCAGCCAACGCAGTTCGGTGAATTCATGCACGCCGGCGCGGCCGCCGAAGCGGCCGACGCCGCTGGCCTTGACGCCGCCAAACGGCATCTGGGCCTCGTCATGCACCGTCGGTCCGTTGATGTGGCAGATGCCGGACTCGATGCGCTTGGCGACCTCCAGTGCGCGCGCAGTGTCGCGGCCAAAGACGGCCGATGCGAGGCCGTACTCGTTGTCGTTGGCGCAGGCGATGGCCGCCTCGACGCCGTCGACGCGCACGATGGCCTTGACCGGGCCGAACGATTCCTCGCCATAGATCTTCATTGCCGGTGTCACATGGTCGAGCAAGGTGGCGGGGAACAAGGTGTCGCTGGCCTTGCCGCCGCAGACCAGGCTCGCGCCCTTGGCCAGCGCGTCGTCGATCAGGTCGTTGCAGCGCGCCACGGCGTTCATGTCGACCACCGAGCCCAGCACCACCGGCGCCGGTCCACGCGGATCGCCGTGCGGCAGGGATTTCGCCTTGACGGCCAGCTTGGCCACGAACTCGTCTGCCACCTTGGCGTCGACGATGATGCGTTCGGTCGACATGCAGATCTGGCCCGAATTCGCGAAGGCCCCGAACGCGGTGCCGCTGACTGCGGCGTCCAGGTCGGCATCATCCAGCACCAGCAGCGGCGCCTTGCCGCCCAGCTCGAGCACGACCGGCTTGAGATGCGTCGCGCACAGCTGCGCGATGATGCGGCCGACGCGGGTCGAGCCGGTGAAGTTCACGCGACGCACGGCCGGGTGGGCAATCATCGCCTCCACCACCGCGCCCGCATCGGCGGGCGCATTCGTCACGAAGTTCACGACACCGTCGGGCAGGCCAGCTTCCTGCAACACCTCGATGATCAGCTGGTGGGTGCGTGGGCACAGCTCCGAGCCCTTCAGCACCACCGTATTGCCGCAGGCCAGCGGGGTGGCGATCGCGCGCACGCCCAGGATCACCGGCGCGTTCCAGGGGGCCATGCCCAGCACCACGCCGGCCGGCTGCCGCACCGCGAGGGCCAGGCTTCCGGGCACATCCGAAGGGATGACCTCGCCGCTGATCTGCGAGGTCAGCGCCGCGGCCTCCTGCAGCATGCCCACGGCCAGCTGCGCATTGAAGCCGCCCCACAGGCCGGTGGCGCCGGTCTCGGCGGACATCGCCTCGATGAACTGGGGCGTCTTGGCCTGCAGCACCGCAGCCGCCTTCAGCAGCAGCCCACGGCGTTCGCTCGGGCCCATGGCGGCCCAGGCGGGGAAGGCAGCGGCGGCGGCCTCGACGGCGGCCGTCGCATCCGCCACGGTGGTGGCGGCGGCGCGCGAGACGACTTGCTCCGATATCGGGTTGCGCCGCTCGAAGGAGGCGCCGCCGGTCGCCGCGCGGGACTGGCCGCCGATCAGCAGTTGAACATCAAACATGAGTCATTCCTTGGATGAAAAAAGGGGAAATTCATTGCGCCACCAACCTGACCACCTGGGCCAGGCGCCGGTAGCGGGCCGTCTGCTCGGTCAACATGCGCTCGGCTTCGTCCAGCGTCATTGGCCTGCCGGGCACTGCGCCGCCCGACGCGATCTGTCGGCGAAACTCCGTGTCCTGCACGGCCTGACCGATCGCACCGTTCAGGCGCTGCGCGACCTCCAGTGGCACGGTGCGTGGCACGAACAGCTCACTCGCCAGGGTCATGGCAGGCTCCAATCGGCAGGGGTTCGGCGATGGCCGTTGCGGTCGGTCGCTTTTTTCAGGCGAAGTCCGGCTCGGGCAGCACGCGGTTCTCGATATGGCCGAGTCCCTCGATGGCCACCTTGACCACATCGCCCGGCTGCAGGAACTTGCCCAGCGCAATGCCGACGTTGGCGCAGGTGCCGGTGGCGATGAGGTCGCCCGGCTCCAGGGTCATCACCTGCGACAGCTCGTGGATCTGCTCCCTGATGTTGTAGATCATCCCGCCGGTGCTCGAACTCTGTCGCTGCTCGCCGTTGACCCACAGCGTCATCTGCAGGGCATGCGGATCGGCGATCTCATCGGCCGTCGTGATCCACGGGCCGATCGGTCCGTGGCTGTCGAAGGACTTGCCGAGGGTGAAGGTGGGGCTCTTGAACTGCCAGTCGCGCGCCGTCACGTCGTTGCAGACGAAATAACCGCCGACCACGCTGGGCGCATCTTCCACGCTCACATAGCGGCAGCGCTTGCCGATGACGACGCCCATTTCCGCCTCGTAGTCCATCTGCTCGGAGACGCGCGGCTTGAAGATCGGATCGAAGGGGCCGGTGATGCAGCTGACCTGCTTGTTGAACCAGAGCTGGTTCTTGGGCACCGGCACACCGGCGCGCGCGGCCTCCTGCGCATGGTCGTGGTAGTTCATGCCGATGGCCATGTACTTCTGCGCATCGGGAATCGGCGCTTCGAGCTTGACGTCGACCAGCGCAATGCCGACGTGCTGCTGGCGCACCAGCGCCTCGCTCAGCCGCTGGATCAGCGCAGGGCCGGCCGCCAGGATCTGGCGGATGCTTGCCGGCGCGGCGGGGTCCAACGTGGCGAGCGGGACGATGCGATCGTCGAGGACGGCACCGATGCCGGTGCGGTTGTCGAAGGTGTAACGGGCGAGTTTCATGGCGTGCTGCTGGAGTTGCGGCTCAGGTGGTGAAGGAGGCTCAGGCGAAAAATTCCGGGGACAAGGCCGGCGCCCATTGCCGCAGCTCGTCGTTGTTGATCTGCGCAGTGCCCACGGGTGTGTGGTCGTTGACCAGGTCGCCGTCGGTCCAATGCTCGACCTTGTTGCCGAAGGGATCGCGCCAGTAGTCGAAGATCTGGCTGCCTTGCACATGGCGGCCGACGCCCCATGAGTGCTGCCAGCCGCCGGCCTTCAGGTGCTCGCCGCCCAGGACAACATCGTCCAGGTCCAGCACCTCGAAGGCACTGTGATCGAAGCGCGCGGGGCCATCGGGTGAAGCGATCAGTGCCACGGTGTGGTGGTCGGTCCACTGCTCGCCGAGCCCGCAATGCATGAAGGCGGCAATGACGTTTCCCTCCTGGCCCGCCCAGTACGTGTCGGACACGCGCAGGCCCAGCACATCGCGGTAGAAGGCCAGGGTCTTGGCAAAGTCGGGCACCAGCAGGACCAGATGACCCAGCCGCATCACCGAGCAGGGGCCGGGCTTCAGGCGTATCGCCTTGCCGAGTCGGCGGCGCTCGCCCGGCGAGTTCATCGTGATCGGCGCGCGCGTGGGCAGCGGCGGGTGCTGTGCCTGCCCATGGATCACATCGACCAGAAAACCGGCGGGATCGGTGATGCGCACCCGCTGGCCGCCGCCCGGCTCGGGGTTGTCTTCGACTGCAACGCCCAGCTTCTCGGCCAGGCGCGCGAGATCGCTCGCGCTGCCGGCGCGCAGCCCGAAGCCGACGCTCGCGTTCTCGGCGCCAAGTTCGCTCACATGCACATGGTGGGCCGAGCCAGCCGCCCGCATGTACAGGGCGGTGGACGTGCGAGCGGCGAGTTGCAGGCCGAACTCGTTGAGAAAGCATTCCATCTTGTCCAGATCCGGAACCTGGTACCGGACAAAGGCGATGTCCTGCACAGCAATCATGGGTGAAAACTCCTTGGGGAAGCGACGAAACAGGCAGGCGCTTTTGCACCGAGTCGCGCTGCTCGACTGCCAGAAGATTAAATCCAAAATTATCGATAAAACATAGGAATAACCATTATTTTGAAAGATGGACGCCAAGCCTTGTTTCAACGATCATTCGTTCACTACGATGGAGGAGCGCTTCTTCTGAAGCGCGGCGTCGACAAAACGAATGGAATTCGTCACCCCCGCTCCCAGTGCCAAGAGCCTGGCAACCCAGGCCTTCGAGCGCCTGCGCGCCGATATCCTCGGAGGCCAGCTGCGACCCGAGATGCGGTTGCGCATCCAGGCGCTGTCCGAGCGTTATGGCATCGGCCCCACGGCCATCCGCGAGGCCCTGTCCCGCCTCGTGACCGATGGCCTTGTCGAGGTGCAAGACCAGCGGGGCTTCTGCGTCGCCAGCGTGTCGCGCGAGGAGCTGACAGACCTCACGCGCACCCGTATCGAGGTGGAATCACTCGCACTGCACGGCGCGATCGCGGACGGCGATCTGGAATGGGAGTCCGGCATCCTGTCCGCCTTTCACCGGCTGTCGAAGACGCCCGTGCCTTCCTCGCCCGAGCTGCATGCCCCATGGGCGGCGGCGCATCGACAGTTCCACGAAGCCTTGGTTGCAGGCTGCTCATCGCAATGGACACTGCGCCTGTGCCGACTGCTCTACGACCAGTCCGAGCGCTACCGCAATCTGGCCGAACGCTACACCTCGCGGCAGAAACGCGACCCGATCGCCGAACACCGCGAAATGATGGACGCAGCCATTTCCCGACAGCCCGACAAGGCGGTGCAACTGCTGCATGCGCATTTCTGGGAAACCACGGAAATCATCCTGCAGGCGGTCTTCGGCGATGGCGGCAAGAACCAGGCAAAGCCAGCACACGCGCGGAAAGAGCGCGGCAGTTGAAGAAGAAAGGCGCTGCAGCCCGAAGTCGAGGCGTAGATCCTCGACTCTGGCAAACCCGGTAGGTGCGGCCGCCTACGCTGGCACCGCCTGGCCAAGGTGGTCACTGCGCGACCCCTTCTTGCGGAGTGCGACGTGCCTGGCACCTTCGTGGCGGCGATTGATTTCACATTAACCTGGCCTGAACGCCCATCTCGTGCACAGGTGACACCGCATCCAAGCTGGCGGCGGCCATGAACGCGATAACGGCGATTAAATATACGGTAATGTACTGAAATGAATTTTTATCATAGTGAATTTTCAATTAAAACAGTCAGAGCTGTATAAAAATAAGGACGCCCGCAGATGCGAGTAAAGACCGAAGCAAAGCGCGATGCCATCGTCCAGGTGGCATCGGAAGTCTTCAGGGAACTGGGGTTCAAGGGGGCCTCCATCGTAGAGATCGCCGCGCGCGTGGGCGGCTCCAGGGCAACGCTCTACGGCTATTTCAGCTCCAAGGAGGAGTTGTTCGTTGCCGTGATCCACGCCTCTGCAAGCAAACACTTCGGCCCCATCTTCACGGCGCTGGCGCAGGAGGGCGAGGACGACCTTGCGCAGGTGCTACAGCGCTTCGGCGAGAAGGTCCTGGCCGTGGTGTGCTCGCAAGAGGTCATCCAGGCGCACAGGGCGGTGATCGCCGAATCCGGCCGCAGCGACATCGGGCGGCTTTTCTACGAGGGCGGGCCCAAGAAGGGCGTGACCGCGATGGCAGACTTCCTGGCCCAGCAGATGCACAAGGGCCGGCTGCGGCCGGCCGACCCTGTCTTGGCGGCACACGATCTGATGAGCCTTCTCGATTCGCAGACCGTCAAGCCGAGCCTGTTTGGCATCCAGGGGCCGTTGACCCGCAAGGAACTTCGTGAGGCGACGCGGCACGCCGTGCAGGTGTTTCTTGGCGGATACGCTGCAGGAGGCAAGACCGCCGAGTGAAAGCCTGCAGCCCGCTCGGGCTGCTCTTTCGTTGAATGAGCTATGCATTGCGACCGAGACTGCTGCCTGCGGTATCAAGTAAGCCGAGGTTTTTTGGGGATGCTGTGGTTTGATGAAATCTCCACGCGCATTGTTCCAAGGTGCTTGCCTCAGGCCTTCGCCAGCGCAGCAATCTCCGTCGCGCCGAGCGCGCCGCTGTAGAGGCGCAAATCGTCCAAGCGCCCTTGCAGATCGGGTTCACTGGAATACTGCGATGCGTATTCCGGTCCGATCTGGGCACCTGTTCCGGTTCAATCTGAGCATCTGTTTCGATTCGACCTGAGCCCCAGCTCCAGGCTGTCCGATGAGGTGCGTGAGGTGATCTTCTCCAAGGAGTACGTTTCCGGAAAGCAATCCCACCAGCTTTGCAGGCGGCTCTACTACTTCGAACCACCGGTATCGCGAGCACTTGCTGGGTTGGGGACTTTCGAAGCCCTGACTGTTGATTTCCATCCAGAAGTGACCCATTTGACACTCTGTTAGGAGCCTTTAAGACCCCAAGCCCGCCCGGTCACACACCCTTGCGCATAATTGACGCAAGCTATGACTCTCACCGAACTCAAATACATCGTCGCAGTAGCCCGCGAACGGCACTTCGGCAAGGCGGCCGAGGCCTGCTACGTTTCACAGCCGACCCTCTCGGTCGCGATCAAGAAGCTCGAGGACGAACTCGAAGTCAAGCTCTTCGAGCGCAGCGCCGGCGAAGTGACCGTCACGCCTCTGGGCGAGCAGATCGTGCAGCAGGCGCAGAGCGTGCTCGACCAGGCGGCCAGCATCAAGGAAATTGCCAAGCGCGGCAAAGATCCGCTGGCAGGTCCGCTGAACCTGGGCGTGATCTACACCATCGGGCCGTACCTGCTGCCCGACCTCGTGCGCCAGGTGATCGCGCGCACGCCGCAGATGCCGCTGGTGCTGCAGGAGAACTTCACCGCCAAGCTGCTCGAGATGCTGCGTGCCGGCGAGATCGACTGCGCCATCATGGCCGAGCCCTTTCCCGACACCGGCCTTGCGATGGCGCCGCTGTATGACGAGCCCTTCATGGCGGCGCTGCCCAACAAGCACAAGTTTGCCGATCGCGAATCGATCACCTCCGAAGAGCTGCAGAGCGAAACCATGCTGCTGCTGGGCACCGGCCACTGCTTCCGCGACCACGTGCTAGAGGTGTGCCCGGAGTTCGCGCGTTTCTCCAGCAATGCCGAAGGCATCCGCAAGAGCTTCGAAGGCTCTTCGCTCGAAACCATCAAGCACATGGTGGCCTCGGGCATGGGCGTGACGCTGGTGCCGCGCCTGTCGGTGCCGGCCGAGGCGATCAAGCCCAAGGTCAAGGGCCGCAAGGAGCCCGAGCAGATGGTGCGCTATCTGCCAGTGCGCGATGCGCACGACCGCGACCCGCCCACGCGCCGCGTGGTGCTTGCATGGCGGCGCACCTTCACGCGCTACGAGGCGATTGCGGCGCTGCGCAACGCGATCTATGCGTGCGAGCTGCCGGGCGTCAAGCGCCTGTCGTAGATCGCTGGGATAGAGTCACGCTGTTGCGAAGCTGCTTGCCGGCTTTCAGAATCCAGGTGTTCTCCCCTCCAAATTGCAGAAAGACCTCCCGCCATGGCCAAAGACTCGAAAAAATCATCGTCCGCCTCCTCTGCCGGCAAGGTGCCCAAGAAAGGCGGCGCGGTGGTCGCGCAGGAGTCGGGCAGCCGCAATGCGCCGATCATCAACATCGGCATCGAGCGCCAGGACCGCGCCGCCATCGCCGAAGGCCTGAGCCGCGTGCTGGCCGACACCTACACGCTCTACCTCACCACGCACAACTTCCACTGGAACGTGACGGGCCCGCATTTCAACTCGCTGCATGCGATGTTCATGGGCCAGTACACCGAGCTGTGGGGTGCAACCGACGTGCTCGCCGAGCGCATTCGCGCGCTGGGCCACTATGCGCCGGGCTCGTACGCCGAGTTCAGCAAGATCGCCACCGTGCCCGACGTGCCGCAGACTCCGCCCAAGGCAATGGAGATGGTGCGCATCCTGGTGAAGGGCCACGAAACCGTGTCGCGCATTGCGCGCGAATTCATTCCAGTCGCCGAAGAAGCCGGCGACGACCCGACGGCCGACATGCTGACCGCGCGCTGCACGGTGCATGATCAAACGGCCTGGATGCTGCGTTCGCTCCTTGAAGACTGAATCCGCTCCCCCCGTCACTGCGCCCGCGCCTCCTCGCGGGCGTTTTGCGTTGTACCTCGACCTGATCCGCTGGAACCGTCCGGCGGGCTGGCTGCTGCTGCTGTGGCCCACTCTTGGCGCGCTCTGGTTCGCGGCGGGCGGCTGGCCGGGCTGGCATTTGCTGGTCGTGTTCACGCTCGGTACCTTCCTCATGCGCAGCGCGGGCTGCTGCGTCAACGACGTGGCCGACCGCGACTTCGACCGCCACGTGAAGCGCACGGCGCAGCGGCCCGTTACCAGCGGCGCGATGTCGGTCAGGGAAGCGCTTGGGCTGGGCGTGGTGCTGGCACTGGCGGCTTTCGGCCTGGTGCTCACGACCAACCGCACGACGGTGCTGTGGTCGTTCGCGGCGCTGGCCATCACGCTGATCTATCCGTTTGCGAAGCGTTTTGTCTCGGTGCCGCAGGCGGTGCTGGGCATCGCTTTCAGCTTCGGCATTCCGATGGCTTTTGCGGCGGTGCAGTCCACCGTGCCGGTCTTTGCCGCGTGGTTGCTCGCGGGCAACCTGTTCTGGGTGCTGGCCTACGACACCGAGTACGCGATGGTCGATCGCGACGACGATCTCAAGATCGGCATGAAGACTTCGGCCATCACCTTCGGCCGCTTCGACGTGGCGGCAGTGATGGCGAGCTACGCGATCTTTCTTGCGGTCTGGACCTGGGCTGGCGCGAGCCGTTCGCTGGGCGTGCTGTTCTACGTGGGCATTGCCGTGGCCCTGGCGCAGGCGCTGTGGCACTGGCGGTTGATTCGCGACCGCACACGCGAAGGCTGCTTCAAGGCCTTCCGCCTGAACCACTGGTTGGGCTTCACGGTGTTTGCCGGCGTCGTGGCCGGCTACGCCGTTCGCTGAGAGAGCGCATGCTGGAACGACTGAAGCAGAAGATCGGCCAGGAGGGCTTCTCCGAATGGCACCGCATCACGCAGGAGATGGTCGATCGCTACTCGGAGCTGTCGGGCGACGGCGAGGGCGAGTGGATTCACCTCGACCCCGAGCGCGCGGCGCGTGAGGCGGGCTACGGCGGCACCATCGTGCAGGGCTTCTTCCAGGTCTCGCACCTGATCCGGCTGACCGCCGAAGCCATGCGTACGCTGCTGCCCTTCGATTCGAACCATGCGCTCAACTACGGCTTCGACCGTCTGCGCTTCGTGCGGCCGATGCCGGTGGGCGCGCGCTTCAGGGCAAGGGTGCGCATCGCGGAAGTGACGCCCAAGCCCGGCGACAGCTTTCTGCTGAAGGAAGAAGTCTGGCTCGAGTTGGAGGACGGCACGGTCACGCTGGCCGCCGAATGGCTGTTCTTCCTCGGGCCGCGCGCGCTGCCCGAGGCCTGAAATCAGTCGCGGCCGAATTCCTCGCCCAGCTCGGCGGCGCGCTTCTGTGCTGCACGGATCGCGGTCTTGAATTGCGCCTTCACGTCGGCAGCCTGCAGCGAGGTGATGGCCGCGTAGGTCGTGCCGCCCTTGGAGGTCACGCGTTCGCGCAGCACCGATGGTGGCTCGGTTGCACTGTGCGCCAGTGCCGAGGCGCCAGTGAAGGTGCCGATGGCCAGCCGCTGCGCCTGGTCGGGCGTGAGGCCCATCTCGACGCCGGCTTCGGTCATCGCCTCGATGAAATAGAACACGTACGCCGGGCCCGAGCCGGACATGGCGGTCACGGCGTCGAGCGCCGGTTCGGCATCGACCCAGATCAGTTCACCGGTGGGCGCCAGCAACTTCGCGACCGTCGAGCGGTCGGTGCTCTCGACGCCGGGGCGGGCGAAAAGGCCCGTCATGCCCTTGCCCACCAGCGCGGGCGTGTTGGGCATGGCGCGCACCACGCGCTCCGTGCCCAGCCAGCGGGCGATGCTGCCGGACGGAATGCCCGCGGCCACGCTCAGGTGCAGGGCGTCTTCGGCAAAGTCGCGCACCGCGCGGGCGGCTTCGGCAAAGGTCTGGGGCTTGACCGCCCACACCACCACGCCGCAGCGCGACAAGGCCTCGCCCGCCTCGGCCTTCGCGACGATGCCGAAGGACTGGGCCAGCTTCGTGCGGGCCTCCTCGAAGGGCTCGACCACCTCGAACGCATCCGCCGGGGTGCCTTGCTGGATCAGCCCGCCGATGATGGCGCTGGCCATGTTGCCGCCTCCGATGAAGGCGACGGGGGGCAGCGGCGCGGGGCCGGTGCGGGGCAGGAAGGTCACGGCGATGGTCATGGTCGGTCGGCGTATTCGAAGGCTGCGAACTGGGTGATTTGAAGCGGATTGAAATTGTCGTCGCTCACGACCACCAGCATGCGCTTGCCGTTCGGCAGGGGTGGCCCCCAGCACATGCCTTCGGTGTTGTCGAGGCGGGACAGGCCGAGCGCGGCGAAGTTGGCCACCAGCGTCTTGGCTGCCGGCCGGTGGTTGCCAGATGCCAGCGTGTCGACCGCAAGCACGTCGCTGGCGGCGCGGGTGTCGATTTCGTAGAGGCGCAGCGAGTTGCCGGCGCCGGTGGCGTAGGCGCGCTCCAGCACCAGCATGCGGTCGGCGTCGAGCATCAGGATCTCGCTTACGCCGTTGTCGGCGTAGCTGCCGGGAATCAGCGGGCGCAGCGGGATGGCGTCGGGGATGTAGGCGATCTGGCGGTCGGCCTGGCCGGTTTCCAGGTCGATCCGGGTAAAGCGGCAGGGGCCGCCGGGCGCGCTGGTGGAGGGCTCGGGACCGTCCTGGATCAGGGCGTTTTCCATCGCCAGCCAGGCGAAGCGGCCGTCGGGCGTGAGGGTGACGCCTTCGAAGGTCAGGTTGTCGCGCGGGCCGCGGCGCTGGGCCGGGTCGGGCTGGAACATTGCCGGCATCGGGAATTCGCGCAGGAAGCGGCCGTCGCGGGCCGATTCGTACAGCGCAGGGCCGAAGCCGCGGGCGATGTCGCCTTCGCTGGTCCAGAGCAAGGTGTTGGTCGTGGGGCGCAGCCGCAGGGCTTCGGGGTCGGGCACGGGAAGCCCGTCGACCGCGTGGCGCCGGTTCGGCCAAGGCCCGCCGCCGGGGCGTTGCAGTTGCACCACGCCTGCCGGCTCGGGCTGTTGCTCGGCTTGCGGATGGAGCCAGCGGGCGATGTAGTAGCGTGCGGGCGCCAGGTCTGACCGGTCATCGCTGATGAGCAGGTACTCACCTCGGATCGGGTCGTAGTCGATGCCGGAGAGGCCGCCGACCACGGTACCTTCTATATGAAGGCGGTGCGGCCAGCGCGCCTCGCCAATGCGGCGCAGCCGGCCAGGGTCCGGATTCGGAGTCGCGCTCTTGCAGCCAGCCAGGCCCAGCGCTACCAGGGCGGCTCCGCCCGCCAGCAGGTGACGTCGCTGGAGCAATGAGGGCGAAAACGAGGATTTCAGGGGCTGGCGCACGCCCCGGAGTCTAGTGGCAGCGCGAGATGGTGTAATGGGGTTGTTGACATCGGCATTAGTGCGTGCAACAATCGCGGGCTTCGCTTCTAAAAGGCGAAGCTTTCAGCCCAAAGCGGAAGTGTCTCGAGTGGTTCGAGGCATGGACGACGGGCCCAAGACTGACCGCGGTGCCTCCCTCCTGGATGCACATCGGTACAAGTTGGGAATATCAAGAAATGATCCAAACTGAATCCCGGCTCGAAGTGGCCGACAACACAGGCGCGAAATCCGTCCTGTGTATCAAGGTGCTCGGTGGCTCCAAGCGGCGTTATGCCAGCGTGGGCGACGTCATCAAGGTCAGCATCAAGGAAGCCGCTCCGCGTGGTCGCGTCAAGAAGGGCGAGATCTACAGCGCAGTGGTGGTCCGCACCGCCAAGGGCATCCGTCGCGCCGACGGCTCGCTCGTCAAGTTCGACGGCAACGCAGCAGTGTTGCTCAACGCCAAGCTGGAGCCCATCGGCACCCGCATCTTCGGACCGGTCACGCGCGAACTGCGCACCGAGAAGTTCATGAAGATCGTGTCGCTGGCACCTGAAGTTCTGTAAGGACAACAACGCCATGAACAAGATTCGCAAAGGCGACCAGGTCATCGTGTTGGCCGGTCGTGACAAGGGTAAGCGCGGCACCGTGTCGCTCCGCAAGGACGATTCGCACGTGCTCGTCGAAGGCATCAACGTCGTCAAGAAGCACACCAAGCCGAACCCGCTCAAGGGTACGACCGGTGGCATCGTCGAGAAGTCCATGCCCATTCACCAATCCAACGTGGCGATCTTCAATGCTGCGACCGGCAAGGCCGATCGCGTGGGCATCAAGATCACCCAGGGTGCTGACGGCAAGCGCGTGGCTGTTCGCGTCTTCAAGTCCAGCGGCGACGAAATCAAGATCGCCTAAGAGGTACTCACATGGCACGTCTCCAACAACACTATCGCGAAAAGATCGCGAAAGACCTGACGGAAAAGTTCGGCTACAAGTCGCCGATGCAGGTTCCGCGCCTCACCAAGATCACCCTGAACATGGGTGTGGGTGAAGCAGTCGCCGACAAGAAGGTTCTCGACAACGCTGTCGCCGACCTGACCAAGATCGCTGGCCAGAAGCCCGTGGTCACCAAGTCGAAGAAGGCTATCGCCGGTTTCAAGATCCGCGAAAACCAGCCGATCGGCTGCATGGTCACGCTGCGTGGCGTGCAGATGTATGAGTTCCTGGACCGTTTCGTGACCATCGCGCTGCCGCGTGTTCGCGACTTCCGCGGCATTTCCGGCCGTGCGTTCGACGGCCGTGGCAACTACAACATCGGCGTCAAGGAACAGATCATTTTCCCTGAGATCGAGTACGACAAGGTCGATGCCCTGCGCGGTCTCAATATCAGCATCACGACGACGGCCAAGACCGACGAAGAGGCCAAGGCGCTTCTCGCTGGTTTCCGTTTCCCGTTCAAGAACTGAGGTGATCTGTGGCTAAAGCATCTTTGATCCAGCGCGAACTCAAGCGCGACAAGCTGGTTGCCAAGTTCGCTGCGAAGCACGCGGAACTGAAGGCAATCTCCAACGACGTGAAGAAGAGCGACGAAGAGCGCGCTGCAGCCCGCCTGGGCCTGCAAAAGCTCCCGCGCAACGCGAACCCCACGCGTCAGCGCAACCGTTGCGAAATCACTGGTCGCCCGCGTGGCACCTTCCGTCAATTCGGTCTGGCCCGCGCCAAGATCCGTGAACTGGCTTTCGCTGGCGACATCCCCGGTGTCACCAAGGCCAGCTGGTAAGCCAGGCAGGAGCAAACAACATGAGCATGAGTGATCCCATTGCCGACCTGCTGACGCGTATCCGTAACGCGCAGATGGTGGCGAAGCCCACTGTGTCGGTCCCGTCTTCCAAGGTGAAGATCGCGATCGCACAAGTCCTGAAGGACGAGGGCTACATCGACGGCTTCCAGGTCAAGACCGAAGCTGGCAAGAGCGAGCTTGAAATTTCGCTGAAGTACTACGCTGGCCGTCCGGTCATCGAGCGCATTGAGCGTGTGAGCCGCCCCGGCCTGCGCGTCTACAAGGCCAGTGCTTCCATTCCGCAGGTTCAGAACGGCCTCGGCGTTGCGATCGTCACGACCCCCAAGGGCGTGATGACCGACCGCAAGGCTCGCGCCACCGGTGTCGGCGGCGAAGTTCTGTGCTACGTCGCCTAACCGAGACATCGAGGAGTTACTGAAATGTCCCGAGTAGGAAAAATGCCGATCACCATCCCCGCAGGCGTGGATGTGTCGATCAAGGAAGACCAGATCAGCGTCAAGGGCACGGGCGGCACGCTCAGCCTCGCGCGCAACGCGCTGGTGAAGGTCGCCAGCAATGACGGCAAGCTGAGCTTCGAGCCCGCCAACGAGTCGCGTGAAGCGAACGCGATGAGCGGCACGATTCGTCAGCTGGTGAACAACATGGTGGTTGGCGTGACCAAGGGCTTCGAGAAGAAGCTCAACCTGGTCGGCGTCGGCTACAAGGCCGCAGCGTCCAACAACAAGTTGAACCTGCAGGTTGGTTATTCGCATCCGGTCAACATCGATATGCCCCAAGGCATCACGGTGGCCACCGCGACCCCGACCGAAATCGTGATCAAGGGTGCTGACCGTCAGCGCGTTGGTCAAATCGCCGCTGAGATCCGCGCTGTTCGTCCGCCTGAGCCTTACAAGGGCAAGGGCATCCGTTATTCGGACGAGAAGATCGTGATCAAAGAGACCAAGAAGAAGTAAGGGGCAGCAAAATGATGTTGACCAAAAAAGCACAGCGTCTTCGCCGCTCGCGCCAGACCCGCATTCGCATCGCGACGCAGGGCGTGGCCCGTCTGACGGTGAACCGCACCAACCTGCACATCTACGCGACCGTCATCTCCGACGACGGCACCAAGGTGATTGCAACCGCATCGACGGCAGAAGCCGAAGTGCGTACCTCGCTCGGCGGTTCGGGCAAGGGCGGCAATGCCGCTGCTGCCACCGCCGTCGGCAAGCGCATCGCTGAAAAGGCGAAGGCTGCCGGCGTCGAGAAGGTCGCCTTCGACCGCGCAGGTTTCGCATACCACGGCCGCGTCAAGGCGCTGGCCGAGGCGGCTCGCGAAGCCGGTCTGCAGTTCTAACCGGACACGAGATTCAAAATGGCAAAGATTCAAGCAAGAACGCAGAACGAAGGCCCTGAAGACGGTTTGCGCGAGAAGATGATCGCGATCAACCGCGTCACCAAGGTGGTGAAGGGTGGTCGTATCCTCGGTTTCGCAGCACTCACCGTGGTGGGCGACGGCGAAGGTCGCGTCGGCATGGGCAAGGGCAAGTCGAAGGAAGTGCCTGCCGCTGTGCAGAAGGCAATGGAAGAAGCCCGTCGCAACCTGGCCAAGATCTCGATCAAGAACGGCACGCTGCATCACCGCGTGACGGGTCACCATGGCGCCGCTTCGGTCGTCATGATCCCCGCCCCGAAGGGTACCGGCATCATCGCTGGCGGCCCGATGCGCGCTGTGTTCGAAGTCATGGGCATCACCGATATCGTGGCCAAGAGCCATGGTTCGTCGAATCCCTACAACATGGTTCGCGCCACGCTCGACGGGTTGAAGAATTCGACGACCGCGTCCGCAGTGGCTGCCAAGCGTGGCCTGACCGTCGAAGAAATCTTCGCTTGAGCGCAAGCCTGAAAGAAGCATTCAAATGACGACGCAACAACAAACCCTCAAGGTGCAATTGGTCAAGAGCCCGATTGGCACCAAGGAATCGCATCGCGCGACCGTGCGTGGCCTCGGCCTGCGCAAGCTCAATAGCGTGAGCGAGCTGCAAGACACCCCTGCGGTGCGCGGCATGATCAACAAGATCAGTTATCTGGTCAAAGTTCTGTAAGAGAGACTGATATGGAACTCAATGGCATCAAGCCGGCGGATGGCGCCAAGCACGCCAAGCGCCGCGTCGGCCGCGGTATCGGCTCCGGCATCGGCAAGACCGCAGGTCGTGGTCACAAGGGCCAGAAGTCGCGCGCAGGCGGTTTCCACAAGGTCGGCTTCGAAGGCGGTCAAATGCCGCTGCAGCGTCGCCTGCCGAAGCGTGGTTTCAAGTCGCATCTGCTGAAGTTCAACGCCGAAGTCACGCTGACTGCCCTCGAGCAGCTCGGTCTGGCCGAAGTGGACGTCCTGGCACTGAAGCAAGCCGGCCTCGTTGGCCAGCTCGCCAAGGTCGTCAAGATCGTCAAGACCGGTGAGCTCACCAAGGCCGTCAAGCTGACGGGCGTGGGTGCAACGGCTGGCGCCAAGGCTGCGATCGAAGCAGCCGGCGGCAGCATCGCCTGATCACCATCGGACTGAAAGAAGTTCTTCGTGGCAACTAACGCGGCAACGATCGCAAAAACAGGCAAGTTCGGCGACCTCCGCCGTCGGCTCGTCTTTTTGCTGCTCGCGCTCGTGGTCTACCGGATTGGCGCGCACATTCCTGTGCCGGGTATCAACCCGGACCAGTTGGCGGCGCTGTTCCAGGGCCAGCAGGGCGGCATTCTGAGCCTGTTCAACATGTTCTCGGGCGGGGCGCTGTCGCGCTTCACCGTGTTCGCGTTGGGGATCATGCCGTACATCTCGGCGTCGATCATCATGCAGCTGATGACCTACGTGCTTCCGACCTTCGAGCAATTGAAGAAGGAAGGCGAGGCCGGCCGCCGCAAGATCACGCAGTACACGCGCTACGGTGCGTTGGGCCTGGCTCTATTCCAGTCGTTCAGCATCGCGGTGGCACTCGAGTCGTCGGCCGGTCTGGTCATCTCGCCCGGTTTCGGCTTCCGCCTGACCGCCATGGTGAGCCTGACGGCAGGTTCGATGTTCCTGATGTGGCTCGGCGAGCAGATCACCGAACGCGGTCTGGGCAACGGCATCTCGATCCTGATCTTTGCAGGTATCGCGGCCGGCCTGCCCAACGCCATCGGCGGCCTGCTGGAGCTGGTGCGTACTGGTGCCATGAATGTCATCGTCGCGCTCTTCATCGTCGCGGTGGTGGTGCTGGTCACCTACTTCGTGGTGTTCGTCGAACGTGGCCAGCGCAAGATCCTCGTGAACTATGCGCGGCGCCAGGTCGGCAACAAGGTCTATGGCGGCCAGTCGTCGCACCTGCCCCTGAAGCTGAACATGGCTGGTGTGATCCCGCCGATCTTCGCTTCGTCGATCATCCTGCTGCCCGCAACGGTGGTTGGCTGGTTCAGCACCGGTGAAGGCGGCTTCCGCTGGATCAAGGACGTTGCCGGCGCTCTGCGTCCGGGCGAGCCGATCTACGTGTTGCTGTACGCTGCCGCGATCGTTTTCTTCTGCTTCTTCTACACGGCACTCGTGTTCAACAGCAAGGAAACGGCTGACAACCTGAAGAAGAGTGGTGCATTCATTCCTGGCATTCGCCCGGGTGACCAGACCGCTCGCTATATCGACAAGATTCTGGTTCGCCTGACGTTGGCTGGCGCGGTGTACATCACCTTCGTCTGCCTGCTGCCCGAGTTCCTGATCCTGAAGTACAACGTGCCGTTCTACTTCGGTGGTACCTCCCTGCTGATCATCGTGGTCGTCACGATGGACTTCATGGCCCAGGTGCAAAACTACATGATGTCCCAGCAGTACGAATCGCTGCTGAAGAAGGCGAACTTCAAGACATCGTAGGGCTGTGTTTCAGTATTGAGTCCGGGCGGTAGACCGCCACGTTAAACAGTTTTAGGAGAATGAAATGAGAGTTTCGGCTTCGGTCAAAACCATCTGCCGTAATTGCAAGGTCATCCGCCGTAAAGGTGTGGTGCGTGTGATTTGCACCGACCCGCGCCACAAGCAGCGCCAGGGTTGATTGAAGAGTATTAGAGGACGCACATGGCACGTATTGCTGGCATCAACATTCCGCCGCACAAGCACGCTGAAATCGGCCTGACCGCCATCTTCGGCATCGGTCGCACCCGCGCCCGTCAGATCTGCGAAGCGAGCGGCATCGAATATTCGAAGAAGATCAAGGATCTGACCGACGCCGATCTCGAAAAGATCCGCGACCAGATCGCTCTGTTCACCATCGAAGGCGATCTGCGTCGCGAGACGACGATGAACATCAAGCGTTTGATGGACATCGGCTGCTATCGCGGCTTCCGTCACCGTCGCGGCCTGCCGATGCGCGGCCAGCGCACGCGCACCAACGCCCGCACCCGCAAGGGTCCGCGCAAGGCTGCGCAGTCCCTGAAGAAATAAGGATAGAACAGCATGGCTAAAGCACCTGCAAACAACGCCGCACAGCGCGTTCGCAAGAAGGTTCGCAAGAACGTCGCGGACGGTATCGCTCACGTGCACGCTTCGTTCAACAACACCATCATCACGATCACCGATCGCCAGGGCAACGCCCTGTCGTGGGCTTCGTCGGGTGGCCAGGGCTTCAAGGGCTCGCGCAAGTCGACGCCGTTCGCTGCGCAGGTGGCTTCCGAAGTGGCCGGCCGTGCTGCTGTCGAACAAGGTATCAAGAACCTCGACGTCGAGATCAAGGGCCCGGGCCCCGGTCGCGAATCGTCGGTGCGCGCACTGGCTGCGCTCGGCATCCGGATCAATTCCATTGCCGACGTGACGCCCGTTCCGCACAACGGCTGCCGTCCCCAGAAGCGTCGCCGCATCTGATCGTCAGTCCGCAAGGCGCAGCCAGCTTTGAATAGCGGCTGCGCATTTGTTTTTTAACTAAGCCCACCGCCATCCGCGTTTCGCCGATGGCTCCCGCAGGCAACTGCGGCAGATGACACAAAGGAAAAATCGTGGCACGTTACCTCGGCCCCAAGGCCAAACTTTCCCGCCGTGAAGGCACCGACCTGTTCCTGAAGAGCGCTCGCCGTTCGATCCAGGACAAGGCCAAATTCGACTCCAAGCCCGGCCAGCACGGTCGCACCTCGGGTCAGCGCACTTCCGACTACGGCCTGCAACTGCGTGAAAAGCAGAAGGTCAAGCGCATGTACGGCGTGCTCGAGAAGCAATTCCGCCGCTACTTCGAAGAAGCTGATCGTCGCCGTGGCAACACCGGCGCCAACCTGCTGTTCATCCTCGAATCGCGCCTGGACAACGTCGTCTACCGCATGGGCTTCGGCTCGACCCGCGCCGAAGCGCGCCAGCTCGTGTCGCACAAGGCGATCACGGTGAATGGTCAGTCGGTCAACATCCCGTCGTACCTGGTCAAGACCGGTGACGTGATCGCCGTGCGCGACAAGTCGAAGAAGCAAAACCGCATTGTCGAAGCGCTGCAACTCGCCCAGCAAGTCGGTATCCCGGCTTGGGTTGATGTGAATGCCGACAAGGCCGAAGGCACGTTCAAGAAGGTGCCCGATCGCGACGAATTCGCCGCCGACATCAACGAATCGCTGATCGTCGAACTGTATTCGCGTTGATTTTTTCTACCCGCTTGCGCGTCTTTGCGCTGGCGGGAGATTGATATTGTTGTTCACGTTCCTGCTCCGCGCTTCGTCGCGGATCAGGTGCTTCACCAGCCTTACCGGTGTAACGAGCCGGGGGTATTGAGAGGAAGTCTGCATGCAAACCACCCTGCTGAAACCCAAGACCATCCAGGTCGAGCAACTTGCCCCCAACAAGGCCAAGGTCACGCTCGAACCTTTCGAGCGCGGCTACGGCCACACGCTCGGCAACGCGCTGCGTCGCGTTCTGCTGTCGTCCATGGTCGGCTACTCGGCCACCGAAGTCACGATCGCTGGCGTTCTGCATGAGTACTCGTCGATCGACGGCGTGCAGGAAGATGTCGTCAACATCCTGCTGAATCTCAAGGGCGTGGTGTTCAAGCTCCACAACCGCGACGAAGTCACTCTGAGCCTGCGCAAGGACGGCGAAGGCCCGGTCCTGGCGTCGGACATCCAGACCCCGCACGACGTCGAGATCATCAACCCTGACCACGTGATCGCGCACCTGTCGCAAGGCGGCAAGCTCGACATGCAGATCAAGGTCGAAAAGGGTCGCGGCTACGTGCCCGGCACGATGCGCCGCTACGCCGACGAGCCGACCAAGTCGATTGGCCGCATCGTCCTCGACGCGTCGTTCTCGCCCGTCAAGCGCGTGAGCTACACGGTCGAAAGCGCCCGTGTCGAACAGCGTACCGACCTCGACAAGCTGCTGGTTGAAATCGAAACCAACGGTGCAATCACCGCCGAAGACGCTGTGCGCGCATCGGCTAAAATCTTGGTTGAACAGCTCGCCGTGTTTGCGCAGCTCGAAGGCGGCGAACTCGCTGCATTCGATGCACCGGCACCGCGTAGCGCACAGCAATTCGATCCGATCCTGCTGCGCCCTGTCGACGAGCTCGAGCTCACCGTGCGTTCGGCCAACTGCCTGAAGGCCGAAAACATCTACTACATCGGTGACCTGATCCAGCGCACCGAAAACGAGCTGCTCAAGACCCCGAACCTGGGTCGCAAGTCGCTCAACGAAATCAAGGAAGTCCTCGCTTCGCGTGGCCTGACCTTGGGTATGAAGCTCGAAAGCTGGCCGCCGGCCGGTCTCGACAAGCGTTGATTTGAATTTTTGAAATAGGCCCCCTTAAAAGGGCCAGTGCACCGGGCAGTACCTGACACGGCTGCCTGTTTTTATAAAGTAAAGGAAAGCACCATGCGTCACGGACACGGACTCCGCAAACTCAACCGCACCAGCTCGCACCGCCTTGCGATGCTGCAGAACATGATGAATTCGCTCATCGAGCACGAAGTCATCAAGACCACGGTCCCCAAGGCCAAGGAACTGCGCCGCGTCATCGAACCGATGATCACGCTCGCCAAGAAGCCCACGCTGGCCAACAAGCGCCTGGCTTTCGACCGCCTGCGCAGCCGCGACAGCGTCGTCAAGCTCTTCGGCGAACTCGGCCCGCGCTTCGCCGCGCGTCCGGGCGGCTACACCCGCATCCTGAAGATGGGTTTCCGCGTGGGCGACAACGCTCCGATGGCGCTCGTCGAACTGGTCGACCGTCCTGAAATTAAAGAAGAAGCAGCCGAGCAAAACGCTGCTGAATAAGCTATAATTCCATCTTGCCGCGCGATGGAGCAGCCTGGTAGCTCGTTGGGCTCATAACCCAAAGGTCGCAAGTTCAAATCTTGCTCGCGCAACCAATTTAAAAGGCCCTTTGAATTTCAAAGGGCCTTTTTTCTTGGTCGGTAAATGAATTGAAAAAGCCCTCGCAAAGAGGGCTTTTTTGTTTCCGGAATTCGCGCGCACTCAGTCTTAACCGTGCCAGGCCGAGCAGCGGATCACGCTGCAGAAGTCGCCCCGGTGGAAGTGCGGCTCCTTGTCCGCGATCACGTCTGCCTTGACGTTGCCGAACGTCGTCTCCGGCTTGTGCCGGATGCCGTCGTAGAAGGCCTGGATGATGTCTTCTTTGAAGTGTTCGGTACGCGGATGCGCATGCACGACCTTCGTGCGCTCGGCCTCGCTGTACTCCTCGTAGGTCAGGCCCAGCACGTCCATCTCGACACCAGCCGTGACCAGCGCCACCACCGGGTGCATGTGCTGCGGGATACCGGGCGTCGTGTGCAGCGCGATCGCGGTCCACACCAGGTCGACATCCTGCTGCGAGATCCCGTGCCCGCGCAAGAAATCGCGTGCAACGTTCGCGCCGTCGACTTCGAAGCGCTCGTGCGCGCTGCTGTGCTTCTTCACCAGCCCCATGTCGTGGAACATCGCGCCGGCGTACAGCAGCTCCGGGTCGAAGGTCAGCCCGCGGCGCTTGCCGGCGAGCGCTCCGAAGTAGTAGACCCGGCTCGAATGGTGAAAGAGCAGCGGCGGGGCCGTGTCCCGGACCAGCTCCCTGATCTCGCGTGCAAGCTTGCTGTCGGGGATGCGCACCCCTGCGACATCCGTCGTCGTCAAAGCCATGTGGATTTCTCCTGTGAAGTTGAGACAACTTTAGGAGTAGGCTGTGGTGGCTTCAATCGACGTAAGACGGCGAATCCAGACATTGCCCGGCTGAAAGCGCCACAGATCCATAAAAGCCACGAAGACCATCGCCATCCTCGCCATGCCCGGCGTCCAGTTGCTGGACGTGTCCGGCCCGCTCGACGTGTTCGCCGAGGCCAACGAGCAAGCCCGTTCGCAGGCCTACAGGCTGCAGGTGATCGCAAGTCGGCGAGGTCCCGTTCGCAGTTCCTCGGGAGTGCGGCTCATGCCCGATGCAATCATCGGCGATGCAATGGACGAACCTATCCACACGCTGCTCGTCGCGGGCTCTCCGCACGCTGCCGGTGCCGCGTCCGATGCCAATGTGACCGCGTGGCTGAAGCAGCAGACACCCAAGATGCGCCGCTTCGGCTCAGTCTGCAGCGGTGCCTTCGTGCTGGCCCAGGCCGGGCTCCTGAACGGCCGGCGCGTCACCACGCACTGGGCCGTTGCCGATCAACTCGCGCGGGACTTTCCCTCGGTCACCGTCGATACCGATGCCATCCACGTGCGCGACGGCCGCCTGCGCACGGCCGCTGGCGTCACGGCGGGCCTCGACCTGTCGCTCGCATTAGTCGAGGAAGACCTCGGCCGCGACATCGCCATGAGGGTTGCCGCGCAACTCGTGATGTTCTTCAAACGCCCTGGTGGCCAGATGCAGTTCAGCCGCAAGGGAGAGGCCGCGCCCACCGGCCGCTCGGCCCTGCAGGAGGTCCAGCGCTGGATCTCCACCAACCCTGCCGAGGATCACAGCATCGCGAATCTCGCGACGCGCATGGGTCTCAGCGAACGCCACTTCGCGCGGCTCTTCAGACAGGAGGTCGGAGTCACACCCGCAGCATGGGTGGAAGACGTTCGCGTGGCCGCCGCGCGCCGCCTGCTGGAGGCTGGAGACGCGGCACCCAAGCAGGTGGCGTTCGAATGCGGATTCGCCGATGCCGACACGCTGCGCCGCGCGTTCCAGCGGCAGGTCGGCATCACGCCCGCGGAGTACCGCAAGCGCTTCGGGACGGTGTCAGTCAGTCCGGAATGACTGCCGTCACCTCGATCTCGACCTTCGCGCGGTGCTCGACCAGCGCCGCCACCTGCACGCAGGTCATGGCCGGGAAGTTGCGGCCCATCGCATCGCGATAGACGGGGCCGAGTTCGGCGAGCCGGCTGCTGTATTCGTCGCGGTCCGTCACGTACCAGGTCATGCGCACCATGTGCTCGGGACCCGCGCCGCCTGCGCGCAGCACCTCAGCGATGTTGCGCAGCGCCAGGCCGCATTGCTCGATGAAGTCGTCCGACTCGAACTGCTGCTGCGCATTCCAGCCGATCTGTCCGCCGACGAACAGCGTCGTGCCGCGCGCGGCAACGCCGTTCGCATAGCCTTTGGGAGGCAGCCAGCCTTCGGGCTGCAGGAGTTTGTGGATCATGATGTTGTGTTGAGTTGTCTCAGTTTGAATCGTTGGAGCTTGCCGGTTTCGGTGCGTGGCAGCACCGGCACGAACTCGATTTCCCGCGGGTATTTGAACGGCGCGATCGTTGCCTTCACGTGGTCCTGCAGCGCCTTCACGAGGGCTGCATCGCCCTCGTTGCCGGGCTTGAGGACGCAGAACGCCTTCACGATCATGCCGCGGTCGGCATCGGGCTTGCCGATCACGCCGCACTCGGCCACGGCTGGGTGCTTGAGCAGCGCATCTTCGACCTCCGGGCCGCCGACGTTGTAGCCGGCCGTGATGATCATGTCGTCGGCGCGTGCCTGGTAGAAGAAGTAGCCGTCATCGTCCTGCACGAACGAATCGCCCGGATAGTTCCAGCCGTTCTTCACGTAGTCGGCCTGGCGCGGATCGTCGAGATAGCGGCAGCCCACTGGGCCCTGCAGCGCGAGTTTGCCGACCGTGCCGCGCGGCACCTCGTTGCCTTCGTTGTCCACCACCTTCGCGGTGAAACCCGGCACTGCCTTGCCGACCGCGCCGCGGCGCACGTCGTCGCCCGCAGCCGAAATGTAGATGTGGAACACCTCGGTGCCACCGATACCGTCGAGCATCTCGATGCCGGTGGCGTCCTTCCACAGCTGACGCGTGGCATCGGGCAGCGCCTCGCCGGCACTTACGCTGATGCGCAGGCTGGGCATGCCGTGCTGCTTCACGAACGGCGCCATCTGGCGATAGAACGTGGGCGCCGTATAGCAGATGGTCGCCCCGACCTCGTTGATGAGCTTCACCAGCCCCTCGGGCGTGAACGGCGCATCGGGAAAGTAGACCGAAGCCCCCGCCCACATCGGGAACACCAGCAGCCCACCGAGGCCGAAGGTGAAGGCCAGCGGCGGCGAGCCCACCACGATGTCGTCACTGCGCGCACGCAGCACATGGCGCGGCCAGGTCTCGCACATCGTGAGCACGTCGCGGTGCGTGGTGACGGGCGCTTTCGGCTTGCCCGTGGTGCCCGATGTGAAGGCCAGCAGCGCGATGTCGTCCGATGCCGTGGGGCAGGCCTTGAACACACCGCTCTTCTTCGCCGCGCGTGCAGAGAGCGAGTCTTCCGCTTCAGGCTTGTTGAATGCGATCACCGTGGCGAGCACCGGATGCGCCTGCTGCGCGATCACGAGCTCGTCGAGCAGGCGCCCATCGCACAGCGCGGCCACGGGCTGCGCCTTCTCGATGATCTCGCCCAGCTCCTTCGCGCGCAGCAGCGGCATCGTTGCCACCGCGATCAGCCCGGCCTTCACCACCGCGAGCCACGACAGCGCCATGGCCACCGAGTTGCCGCCACGAAGCAGCACGCGATTGCCCGGCACGAGCCCGAGGTCTTCCGTCAGCACCTGCGCGATGCGATTGACCTCGACGGCCGCTTGCGCGTACGTCAGCGTGCCTTGCGGCGAACGCAGCATCGGCTTGTCGCCGAGGCCCTTGGCCGCCGCCTTGTCGAGCAGTTCCTCGACCAGGTTCAACTGGTCGGGCAACTGCAGCTCGGGCAGGTCGTAGCGAAAGACGGGCAGCTGCGCGGCAGGCGGCAGGCGGTCGTGAACGAAGCGGTCGACTTGGGCAGACACGGTGTTTATCCCCGCAGAACAGATTTACCGATGATCAGTTGTTGGACTTCCGTCGCGCCTTCGTAGATGCGCAGCGAGCGGATGTCGCGGTAGAGGCTTTCAATCTTCGTGCCAACCTTCACGCCGAGGCCGCCGTGCATCTGCAGCGACATGTCGATCACGCGGCTTGCGTTTTCAGTGGCGCACATCTTGGCCATTGCGGCTGCAGCGGAGACGTCGCCCACTGCCGGTGCACCGCGTTGCTCTGCGTCGTCGCGCATCCACGCGGCGCGGTACGTGAGCAGCGCAGCGCTGTCGATCAGCGCTGCCATCTCGCCGAGCTTGGCCTGCGTGAGCTGGAAATCCGCCAGCGTCTGGCCGAACATGCGGCGGCTCTTCGAATGCGCAATGGCTTCTGCCAAAGCGCGACGACCCATGCCGAGCGCGGCTGCCGCTACCGAGGCGCGGAAGATATCGAGCGTGCGCATCGCGAGCTTGAAGCCGCCGTTGAGCTCACCGAGTTGCGCCGAGCGCGGCACGATGCAGTTCTCGAAACGCAGCGTAGCCAGCGGATGCGGCGCCATCACGTCGATGTGCGCGGAGGTGTCGAGGCCGGGCGTCGTCGCATCGACGATGAAGGCCGTGATGCCGCGCGTACCGCCGGTGGGGTCCGTCTTCGCGAAGACGCAATAGAAGTCGGCGATGCCGCCGTTGCTGATCCAGGTCTTCTCGCCGTTGAGCTTCCAGCCGTCAGCGGTTGCTTCGGCGCGCATTGCCATCGCGCCCACGTCGGAGCCCGCTTCGGGTTCGCTGAGCGCGAAGGCCGCGATCTTGCTGCCCTTGGCTACTGCCGTGAGGTAGTTCGCGTGCTGCTCCGGCGTGCCTGCAAGCGTGATCGCTCCGCTCCCGAGGCCCTGCATCGCGAACGCGAAGTCGGCGAGCGGCGAGTGAAAGGCGAGCGTCTCGCGCAGCAGCACGAGGGCGCGCGAGTCGAGTCGTTCCAGTGCGCCGCCGGACGTGCCCGGCACGCAGTAGCGCAGCCAGCCGCCGGCGCCGAGCCGCTGAACCCAGTCGCGGCAGGCGGCGCGGTCATCACGCTCGTCGACTTCCTGCGCAGCGGCCCAGGGCAGCAGGCCGTCGGCTAGCGCGCGATGCGCGTCGTCGAAGAAGGGCAGCGCAAGGTGCGCGGTCGATGGCGGGGCGGGTGCTTTGGTCATCATCGCGTCAGTCTCCGCCGAACACCGGCTTGCGCTTGGCTGCGAAGGCTTCGTACGCACGCTTGAAGTCTTCGGTCTGCATGCAGATGGCCTGCGCCTGCGCTTCGGCCTCGATGGCCTGGTCGATGGTCATGGACCATTCCTGCGACAGCATGGTCTTCGTCATGCCGTGAGCGAAGCTCGGGCCTTCGGCCAGCTCGCGTGCCACCTTGGTGGCAGCTGCGAGCAGCGCATCGCTTTCGTGCAGTGCGTTGAAGAAGCCCCAGGCGTGGCCTTCCTGCGCAGTCATCGCGCGGCCGGTGAACAGCAGTTCCGATGCGCGGCCCTGGCCGATCACGCGCGGCAGCAGCGCGCAGGCGCCCATGTCCGCACCGGCAAGGCCGACGCGCGTGAAGAGGAACGCAGTGCGCGTGGCGGGCGAGCCATAGCGGAGATCGCAGGCCAGCGCGATCATCGCGCCAGCACCGGCGCACACACCGTCGATGGCGCCGACGATGGGCTGCGGGCACGCACGGATCGCCTTCACCAGGTCGCCCGTCATGCGCGTGAACTCCAGCAGCTCGGGCATGCGCATGCCGGTCAGCGGTCCGATGATCTCGTGCACGTCGCCGCCAGAGCAGAAGTTGCCGCCTGCACCGGTCACGACGATCGCCTTCACGTCGGTCGCGTAGTTCAGCGCGCGGAACAGGTCGCGCAGTTCGGCATACGAGTCGAACGTAAGCGGGTTCTTGCGCTCCGGCCGGTTCAGCGTGACGGTGCCGACGCCGGCCTCGTAGCTCCATGCGAAGTGCTCGGCCTTGTAGGCTGCCTTCGCTTCGAATTGCGCGCGCATGGGGTTGCCTGCGCCGATGTAGTGCTTCATTCGGTCTCCGCCATCAATTGGTTGTGTGAGTGTTCCTTGACCTTGCCGAGCAGCTTGTGGAGTTGCGAGATCTCCTTGCCGCTGAGGCCCGCGAAGGCCTCGACGATCCAGTCTTCGTGCTGCTGCGCCATCTCGTTGAAGAGCTTGCGCCCGCGCGGCGTGAGGCGCACGCGCCAGGCGCGGCGGTCGCCCTCGACGTTGATGCGCTCGACCAACCCTTCGGTCACGAGCTGATCGGTGATGCCGGTCACGTTGCCGCCCGTCACCATCATGCGGCGCGAGAGCTCGTTCATCTTGAGACCGTCGGGCGAGCGCTCGAGCTGCGACATCAGGTCGAAGCGCGGCAGCGTGGTGGCGAACTGCGAGCGCAGTTCGTTGCGCACCTGCTTCTCGATCAGCTGGGTGCAGGTGAGCAGCCGCAGCCAGAGCCGCAGTGCTTCGGGGTGTTCGCTGTGCGCGCGCGCTTCGAGGTCCATGTCAGTGCGTCTCCTCGCCGCTCTGTGCGGCCATCGCGGCATTCGCTGCCGCTGCGAGCTGCTGTTGCTTGGCGATCTCGCGGTACATCTGGTCGCGACCGCTGAGGTATTGCTTGGGCCAGTCGACGTCGCGGCTCTGCAGCTTGGCGGCTTCGTGCAGCGTCCATGCTGGGTCAGCCAGATGCGGGCGCGCGACGGCGCACAGGTCGGCGCGGCCGGCCGCGATGATGCTGTTGGCCTGGTCGGCGTCGGTGATGGCGCCGACCGCAATGGTCGAGATGCCGACCTCGTTGCGGATGCGGTCCGAGAACGGCGTCTGGTACATGCGGCCGTACACCGGCTTCGCGTCGCGCGTGGTCTGGCCGGAAGACACGTCGATGAAGTCGGCGCCGGCTTCCTTGAAGAACCGTGCGATCACGATCGCATCGACGTCGGTGTTGCCGCCGGGCGCCCAGTCGTGCGCGGAGATGCGCACGCTCATGGGCTTGTCTGCTGGCCACACGGCGCGCATGGCGCGGAATACTTCGAGCGGATATCGGCAGCGGGCTTCGATGTCGCCGCCGTATTCGTCGGTGCGTAGATTGGTGAGCGGGCTGATGAAGGCCGACAGCAGGTAGCCGTGCGCGCAGTGCAGTTCGAGCCAGTCGAAGCCGCATTCGACGGCGCGGCGGGTTGAGTCGACGAACTGGTCGCGCAGCGTGTCCATCTCGGCGCGCGTGATGGCGGCGGGAAGCTGGTTCTGTTCGCCGTAGGGCAGCGCGCTCGCGGCCAGCAGAGGCCAGTTGCCGCTTTCGAGCGGCTCGTCGGTGCCTTCCCAGCCCACGCGGGTCGAGCCCTTGGGCCCGCTGTGGCCGAGTTGCATGGCGATCTTGGCGCTCGACTGCGTGTGCACGAAATCGACGATGCGTTTGAACGCGGCCTGCTGCGTGTCGTTGTACAACCCCGTGCAGGCCGGTGTGATGCGGCCTTCGGGCGTCGGGCTGGTCATTTCGACGAACACCATGGCGGCGCCGCCGAGTGCGCGTGCGCCCAGGTGCACAAGCAGAAAGTCTTGCGGCACACCGTCGACTGCGCTGTAGGTGGCCATCGGCGACACCAGGATGCGGTTCTTCAGCGTGAGACCGCGCACCTTGTAGGGCATGAGCATCGGCGCCATGGCCTTGCCGCCCGCCAGCCACTGCTCGTAGCCGCCCAGCCATTGCGTGTCGCGCACGCGCAGGTTCTCGTGGCTGATGCGTTGCGAGCGGGTGAGCAGCGAATAGGCGAACTGCTCGATCTGCATGCCGGTGTAGCGCGGCACGTTCTCGAACCACTCGGTAGAGTTGCGTGCGGCGTTCTGGATCTTCAGCACTTCGACGCTGCGGCGTGCCTCGTAGCCTTCGAGCACATGGTCGACGGTGCCGCCCTGCGCGAATTCGTTGGCCAGGTCGATCGCGTCTTCCAGCGCGAGCTTGGTGCCCGAGCCGATGGAGAAGTGCGCCGTGTGCGCGGCGTCGCCCATCAGCACCACGGGCACCGAGCGGCCTTCGACGTCGATGCGGTGGGTCCAGCGCTCGCACACCACGCGCGGAAAGCGGATCCAGTTGGCCGATCCGCGCAGGTGCGTGGCATTGCTGATCAGCGAGTGGCCGCCGAGGTACTTGGCGAACAGCTTCTCGCAGAAGGCGACGGCCTCGGGCTGCTCCATCTGGTCGAGGCCATGGGCCTTCCACACGGCTTCGGGCGTCTCGACGATGAAGGTCGAAGTCTTGTCGTCGAACTGGTAGGCATGCGCCTGGAACCAGCCGTGCTCGGTCTGTTCGAAGGCGAAGGTGAAGGCGTCGAAGGTCTGGTGCGTGCCCAGCCAGACGAAGCGGCAGTTGCGCAGGTCGACGTCGGGTTTGAACACGTCAGCGTAGCGCTGGCGGATGCGGCTATTGAGGCCGTCGCTGGCGATCACCAGATCGGCCTTGTACTGCGCGGCAATGGCCTGGTCGTCGGTGGCGTCGGTTTCGAACACCAGGTCGACGCCGAGCGCGAGGCATCGCTCCTGCAGGATGTTCAGCAGCCGTTTGCGGCCGATGCCGCAGAAGCCATGCCCCCCCGAGCGCACCTGGCGGCCCTTGAAGAACACCTGGATGTCGTCCCAGTGGTGGAACTCGTTGCCGATGAGCGCCGCGGTCTCGGCGTCGGCCGCGCGCAGGTTGCCCAGCGTCTGGTCGCTCAGCACCACGCCCCAGCCGAAGGTATCGAAGGGGCGGTTGCGTTCCACCACGGTGATCTGCAGCGCCGGGTTGCGCGCCTTCATCAACAGGGCGAAATAAAGCCCGGCCGGCCCCCCGCCGATGCACAGGATGCGCTGGAGGTCCGAAGCGGGAGCGGATTTGAGCGGGCTGAGGCTGTTCATGGTTCAATAGTTTAGACATAAACAATCTCATGTCAATCCCGATTCGCACCGGGCGCCCGGCGTGCCGCTCGCGGCCCCCGCTGACACGGGTAGTCATGCAAAAACTTGGAAAAATCAATACCATGGGCCCCATGCAAAACTTGATACCCAAGATCGAGTCGCAGCTGGCTTCGCTGCCTGTCCCCATCGCGCTGGAGCTGCCAGATGGCAGGCGCGTTGCCCAGGCGGGAGCCCGCGTCACCCTGGCCTTCAAGGAATGGACGGTGCTCGCCAAGCTGGCGGCCCGACAGGTGGGGGCCATCGGCGAAGCGTATGTCGAGGGCAAGGTGCAGATCGAGGGCGCCATGCGCGACCTGATCGACGCCACCGTCGGCATGCTGCCCGGCAACCCGGCCGAAACCGACACCGGTTGGTGGAGCCGCCTGCAGCACCGGGCCAAGTCCCATGGCTCGCACTCGCTGCGCAAGGACGCGGCCCAGATCGAGTTCCACTACGACGTCTCCGACGACTTCTACGCGCTGTGGCTGGACCCGCGCCGCGTGTATTCATGCGCCTACTTCCGCACGCCCGACCTCACGCTGGCCCAGGCGCAGGAAGCCAAGCTCGACCACATCTGCCGCAAGCTCATGCTGCAGCCGGGTGAGCGCTATCTGGACATCGGCTCCGGCTGGGGCGCGCTGCTGCTGTGGGCGGCCGAGCATTACGGCGTGGACGCCACCGGCATCACGCTGTCGAAGAACCAGCATGCCTACGTGCAGCGGCTCATCGAAGAAAAGGGCCTGCAGGGCCGCGTGCGCGTCGAGCTGCGCGACTACCGCGAGGTGCCGGTCGACCAGCCCTTCGACAAGATCTCGTCGGTCGGCATGTTCGAGCACGTGGGTGCGGCCAACATGCCGACCTACTTCCGCAAGATCCATTCGCTGCTGAAGCCGGGCGGCCTGGTGATGAACCACGGCATCACCTCGGGCGAGCTCAACTACCGGCAGCTGGGCGCCGGCATGGGTGACTTCATCGAGAAATACATCTTCCCCGGCGGCGAGCTGCTGCACGTGACGCACGTGCTGCGCGAGACGGCCGCGGCCGGCCTGGAGATGGTCGACACCGAGAGCCTGCGCCCGCACTACGCGCGCACGCTCTGGGCCTGGTCGGATGCACTCGAGGCGCAGCTCGACACCGCGCGCGAGGTGCTGCAGCGCAACGGCGGCCGCCAGGCCGAGAACGCCGAGCGCGTGCTGCGGGCCTACCGCCTGTACCTCGCGGGCTCGGCCATGAGCTTCGAACAGGGCTGGATCTCGCTGCACCAGATGCTGTCCACCAGGCCCGACGGCAAGGTCGAACACGGCGTTTTGCGCGGCGCGCAATCGGTGTACCCTTTTGCCCGTGACTACATCTACAAGTGAGTGAAAACACCATGCTCTATCGATTCCAGTCCCGAGCCTCCCCCGACTTCGTGATGCTCGAAGTGCATGCCCGCCAGTTGCTGGACATCGTCGGCAAGTCGGCGGCCCCGCAAGGCATCATTACGGTTGAGCAGATCCCTGGCGCCATCGCGGCCATCGAAGCCGCGCTGGCGCGCGAGGGCTCCAACGCCCACAACAACGACGACTACGCCGTCGAAGGCCACGCCAACGAGGCCGAGAAGCAGCATGTCGGGCTACACCAGCGTGCAATCCCCCTGCTCCACATGCTCAAGGATTCGCTGGCCGAAAAGAAGGACGTGACCTGGAAGACCTGAGCGGTCGGTCAGTCCACTTTCGCACCGGAGTCCTTCACCACCTTCGCCCACTTCACGTGCTCGCTCGCAATGAGCTTCGTGAAGTCGGCGGGTGAATTCCCGCTCGGAATCGCGCCCTGCGCGAGCATCTTTTCCTTGATGGCCGGCGTGCCCAGCGACTTGGCCACTTCCTGCTGAATCCGGTTCACGATCTCGGGCGAGGTGCCGGCCGGCGCCAGCAGCCCGAACCACGAGCTCGCCTCGTAGCCCTTGAGCGACGGGCCCCCCACTTCTTCCACCGTCGGAATGTCCGGCAGGGCGGGTGAGCGCTGCGCGCTCGTTACGGCCAGGGCAGTGAGCTTGCCGGCCTTGATCTGCGCCATCGACGAGGGCAGGTTGTCGAACATCACGTCGGCGTTGCCGCCCACCATGTCCAGCAGCGCCGGGCCCGAGCCCTTGTACGGAATGTGCGCCATGAAGGTGCCCGTCATGCTCTTGAACAGCTCGCCCGCGAGATGGATCGACGTGCCGCTGCCGCTCGACGCCATGTTCAGCTTGCCCGGGTTGGCCTTGGCGTACTTGATGAAGTCCTGCACGTTGCGGATGTTCAGCGTCTTCGCCTTGTCGGCGTTCATCTCCATCACATTCGGCACGGCGGCCACCAGCGTGATGGGCGCGAAGTCCTTGATCGGGTCGAAGGGCAGCTTGGGGTACAGCGCGCGGTTGATGCCGTGCGTGCCGACCGTGCCCATCAGCAGGGTGTAGCCGTCGTTCGGCGCGCGCGCCACGATCTCGGCGCCCACGTTGCCGCCCGCGCCCGCGCGGTTGTCCACGATGAACTGCTGGCCGAAGGCCTTCGACAGCTCGGGCGCGACGGCGCGCGCCAGGATGTCGGTTGTACCGCCGGCCGCAAAGGGCACGACGATGCGCACCGGCTTGGTCGGCCAGGTGCCTTGGGCCCACGAAGGGGCGGCCATCAGGGTCAGGGCGGTGGCTACGGATGCGGCCAGCGCGGTGCGGCGACTGGGCTTGAAGAGAGAGAAAGAAGAAGTCATGCGCGCGTTTGTACAGGTGCACGCCACGGGCGTCGCGGGTGAAAACCCCGTGAGCCGGTGGGTCGCCGCACAGTCGGCTCAGGCCACCTGCATGCGCTGCGCAAACCGCTCGTTGCGAAAACGCTCCAGCACGAAGTCGATGAACACGCGCGTCTTCGGCGGCAGCAGCTTCTTGCTCGGGTAGTAGAGCCACACTGCGCCCGCGTCCTGATGCCATTCGGGCAGCAGCCGCAGCAGTTCGCCGCTGCGCAGCCCGCGCTCCACGAAGGGCATCGGCAGCATCGCCACGCCCAGCCCCATCAGCGCCGCATGCGCGATGGCTTCGGGGTCGTTGAAGATCGCGCGCGGCCGGGGCAGGTCGACCGTGGCCTCCTCCCCGCGCGCATGCCGCAGCGTCCAACTGCGCAGCCGCCCCGTGGGCGAGGAGCGGCGCAGCAGGGTGTCGAGCGCCGCCAGGTCCGAGGGATGCCTGGGCCGCTTGCGCCCCTCCATGTAGCGCGGCGACGCCACCGCCACCACGTGGATGCGCGCCAGCTCCCGCGCCACCAGTCCGGCCGACAGCTCGATGCCGCCGCCGATGGCCGCGTCGAAGCCCTCGCCGACCAGATCGACCTGCTGGTTGTCGAAATGCCAGTCCGGCAGGATGGCCGGGTAGCGCGCGAGAAAGTCGCCCATCAGCGGCAGCACGTGCTCGCGCCCGAAGGCTTGGCCCATGCTCACCTTCAGCGTGCCGGCGGGCTGGCCGTCGTCGGTGTCGATGCCGGCCACGGCCTCCTGCAGCGTGGCCAGCGCGGGGCCGATCTGCGCCAGGAATCGCTCGCCGCCCTCGGTCAGCGTGAGGCTGCGCGTGCTGCGCTGGAACAGCCGCACGCCCAGCCGCGCCTCGAGCCGCGCCACGTTCTTGCTGACTGCGGCCGGCGTCAGCCCCAGGCGCCGGGCGGCGGCCGAGAAGCTGCCGCCTTCGGCGCTCTGCACGAAGGATTCGAGGTGATTGAGCGGTTCCATGGCCGCATTTTCATTCTCATCTTCAACTCTGGGTTGAATTTGCTTGCGCCAATTGATGGCTACCGCCGGTGGAATGAAATGCCGACACTGAAGGCCTTCCTCCTCTCTTCCTTCTCCACCTGATCGGAAAAATCATGACTTCCAGCACTGCTTCTTCTTCCGCTTCTTCCCCCGTCCTGGCCGGCAAGGTCGCCTTCGTCACCGGCGGTTCGCGCGGCATCGGCGCCGCCATCGTGCGGCGCCTGGTGCGCGACGGCGCCGCCGTGGCCTTCAGCTACGCCAGTTCCAGCGCCCCGGCCGACGAGCTGGTGCGCAGCATCCAGTCCGAAGGCGGCCGCGCCCTCGCGCTGAAGATCGACAGCGCCGACGCTGCCGCGCTCACCGCCGGCATCGACGAAGCGGCCCGTGCCTTCGGCAAGATCGACATCCTCGTGAACAACGCCGGCGTGTTCCTCGGCGGCACCCTCGACGACTTCTCGCTCGAAGATTTCGACAAGACGCTGAACGTCAACGTGCGCGCCGTGTTCGTCGCTGCCAAGGCGGCCTCGCGCCACATGGGCGAAGGCGGCCGCATCATCAACATCGGCAGCACCAACGCCGAGCGCATGCCCTGGCCGGGCGGCAGCGCCTATGCGATGAGCAAGTCGGCGCTGGTCGGCATGGTGCAGGGCCTGTCGCGCGACCTCGGCCCGCGCGGCATCACGGTCAACAACGTGCAGCCCGGCCCGGTCAACACCGACATGAACCCGGTCGACGGCCCCAACGCTGCCGCCATGCACGGCCTGATGGCACTGGCCCGCCATGCCCGTCCGGAAGAAATCGCCGGCATGGTCGGCTACCTGGCCAGCCCCGAAGCTGCGTTCGTGACCGGCGCCAGCCTGAACATCGACGGCGGCTTCGCAGCCTGACGGTTGCTCGCCAGGCCGCTCCCTTCTTCTCCTACTTATTTCTCTTATTAAAGATAGTAGTAGTAGATAAGGGTAAACCCCTGCTGTGGAAACTGCGCTTTTTTCCATGGCTGACAACGACTTGCGCTGCCTGCTTCACTGTGCGCACCTCTGCTTTCGGGGCTGCCTAGAAAAAGGAACAACTTAAGGGCGATCGGGCCGGCTGTGGACAACCGGTCCCTTGTGCCAAAACTTTCCCCAGAGTTTTCCCGAGCGTCTCCGCTCAGCGTCTGCGCGCAGTGAAGACACCGGAGCGGGTCGTCCTTCGCCTACGCAGGGTCGCCCGATGTGACGACGCGGCGGCGCTGTCGATCTTTCAACCATGGGTCTTCGCTCAGCCGCCAGAGCAATCAATGAAAGCAGAGGCAAGGCTGAACCCTGCAGACCCGGCCCGTCGCACAGACGGGCAACGAAAGGACCCCGACATGGCATACACCGAAGCAACCACAGACACCCTGAACGCAGGCCCCATCCTCGCCAACGACGAGGTCGTGGACGTGCTCAACGACCTGCTCGAAAACTCGCGTGACGGTGAATACGGCTTTCGCGCCTGCGCCGAAGAAGTGAAGGACCCCGCGGCAAAGCAGCTGTTTGCCAGCCGCGCAGAGCAATGCAGGAAGGCCGGTGCCGAACTGATCGCGCTCGTCACCACCTACGGCGGCACACCGGCCTCCGGCGGCACCACCAGCGGCGCATTGCACCGCGGCTGGGTGCACGTGAAGGGATCGCTGGGCGCTAACAGCGAGCTCTCGATCCTGGAGTCGTGCGAGCGCGGCGAAGACGCGGCGGTTGCACGCTACCGCAAGGCGATGAAGCAGAACCTGCCGGCCGACGTGCGCGGCGTGATCGCAATGCAGGCCGAAGGCGCGCAGCGCAACCACGACCAGATCCGCGACCTGCGCAATGCCGCACGTGCGCGTGAGTAACTCGCGCTGATCGGATTCGCGCCGATCTCGCGGCGCCTCACGAAAAGGCCGGGACCTCCCGGCCTTTTTCACGCGTGCCTTCGCCCGGATAGCGCACGCATTGCAGCGCCTCGAAACCCTTCTGCGTGACGGCAAGCACCTGCACCACGCGCAGGCCCGGCATCTTCGCGATGTCCGCGGCCGAGGGCACCAGCGCGAGCACCAGTCCGGCGGCGCGAAGTTTCAGGACTTCATCGATGTCCTTGCGCGAGGACATCACCATGGGTAGCCGCGTGGCGGCAATCTGCCTGAGCATGAGCATGTCTGTGAGCATTTTTTGTCTCCTTGTTCTTCGGCGACAAAGGTCGAAAGAGCGTTCGGAATAAGGCCTCCCGCCAGGCGGGAGGGATGCGAAAGATACCGGGCCGCACACGCCCGCAACGTAGGACCGCATCCCGCGACAAGGGTCGCAATGCGCTCCGGGAATTCCCGGATGCCCAGAGCCCCGCCGCGATGGGATAGTTAGTTCGCCCTTCAAACTAACTAATTTCTTACACGGCTGATCCCTGCGGGGCGCACCAACATTGGAGAGACATCGATGCAACTGAAACACACCCTGGCCGCCATGGCCTTCGGTCTTACGGCCGTGGGCGCGATGGCGCAGACCGTGGTCGGCGTGAGCTGGTCGAACTTCCAGGAAGAACGCTGGAAGACCGACGAGGCTGCCATCAAGGCCCAACTGGAAAAACTCGGCGCCAAGTACATCAGTGCCGATGCGGGCGGCTCGCCCGAGAAGCAGCTCGGTGACATCGAAGGCCTGATGTCCAAGGGCGCCAAGGCGCTCATCGTGCTGGCGATGGACAAGGACGCCATCCTGCCCGCCGTCACCAAGGCCACGCGCCAGAAGGTGCCCGTGGTGGCGTACGACCGGCTGATCGAGGCGCCCGGCGTCTTCTACATCACCTTCGACAACGTCGAGGTCGGCCGCATGGAGGCGCGCGAAGTCTTCAAGGTCAAGCCCAAGGGCAACTACGTGATCATCAAGGGCTCGCCGAGCGACCCGAACGCCGACTTCCTGCGTGCGGGCCAGCAGGAAGTGCTGGACGCCGCCATCAAGAAGGGCGACATCAAGATCGTCGGCGACGAATACACCGAAGGCTGGAAGCCCGAGGTCGCGCAGAAGAACATGGAGCAGATCCTCACCAAGGCCGGCAACAAGGTCGACGCGGTGGTCGCTGCCAACGACGGCACGGCCGGCGGCGCGGTGGCCGCGCTCACGGCCAAGGGCATCCGCGGCATTCCGGTGTCGGGCCAGGACGCCGACTTTGCGGCGCTCAACCGCATCGCGCTGGGCACGCAGACCGCCACCATCTGGAAGGACTCGCGCGAACTCGGCCGCGAAGCCGCCTCCGCCGCCGTGGCGCTGGCCGCTGGCAAGCCGGTCGACAAGGCCGCGCCGTGGGCCGGCGGCGCCAAGAAGATCTCGCTGTCCTCGCGCCTGCTGACGCCGGTGCCGATCACGCGCGACAACCTCGACGTGGTCGTCAAGGCCGGCTGGATCAAGAAGGACGAGCTCTGCAAGGGCGCCTCGGGTGCGAGCGCGCCCGCCGCCTGCAAGTAAGCCGTAGCAACGGACGCGCTGGTCGCGCGTCCATCCGCGCAACGCTGCCGCCTCAGGCCGGCCCACAACGGGCCCGGCCAGGGCAGGTTGCGCACCTGTAGTCCCAAGGGGGTCTGAAAAATGAGCAATCCAACACCGGGCTGGTGGCGCCGCACGGGCATCGACCTGCGGCTGATATTGATGTGCGTGCTGCTGGCTGTGATGGCCGTGGTGTTCAGCGTCATGTCGGGCGGCGTGTTTCTCTCGCCCGAAAATCTCTACAACGTCGCGCAGCAGACGGCCGTGGTCGGCATCGTGTCGACCGTGATGGTGCTGGTCATCGTGGCGCGCCACATCGACTTGTCGGTCGGCTCGGTGATGGGTTTTGTCGGCGTGCTCATCGCGTACCTGCAATACACCTCCGGCTGGTCGTGGCCCACGGCCTGCCTTGCGGGGCTCGCGGTGGCGCTGCTGGTGTCCATCTACCAGGGCTGGCTCACGGCGGTGCTCGGCGTGCCGTCGTTCGTGGTCACGCTGGGCGGCCTCATGTCGTTTCGCGGCGCGGCCTTCCTGGTGGCCGACGGCAAGACGCAGCCGGTGAACGACGAATTCTTCCAGCGCCTGGGCGGCGGCTACGACGGCGGCATCGGCGTCACCGCGAGCTGGGTGCTCGCGGCCATCGTGGCGCTGGTGCTGTTCGGGCGCATGCTGCAAAAACGCCGCGCGCGCCAGCGCTACGACATGCCGACCGAGGCGCTGTGGCTCGACGTGCTGATCACCGCAGTGCCGGTGGCGGTGGTGATCGCCTTCGCATGGGTCATGAACAACTACCAGATCTCGTCGAAGAGCGAGCCGCAGGGCATTCCGATTCCGGTGCTGATCTGGGCCGCGGTGGCGATCGTGCTGTCGTTCATCGTGCACCGCACGCGCTTCGGGCGCTATGTGTTCGCGATGGGCGGCAACCCCGACGCTGCGGCGCTGGTGGGTATTCCGGTCAAGCGCGTCACGCTGATGCTGTTCGCGCTGCTGGCGGTGCTGGTCACCGTTGCGGCCATCGTGTCGATCGCGCGGCTCAACGCGGGCACCAACTCGCTGGGCACGGGCATGGAGCTGTACGTGATTGCGGCGGCCGTCATCGGCGGCACGGCGCTGGCGGGCGGCAGCGGCTCGATCTTCGGCTCGGTGCTGGGCGCGCTCATCATGCAGTCGCTCGACAGCGGCATGCTGCTGCTCGACGTGCCCATCGGCAAGCGCATGGTCATCATCGGGCAGGTGCTGATCGTGGCTGTGGTGTTCGACGTGCTGTATCGCCGCAAGTTTGGGGAGAACTGAAATGGCAGACATCGACACCTCCAAACCCCTGGTGGAACTGCGCGAAATCCGCAAAGCCTTCGGCGGCGTCAAGGCCGTGGACGGCGTGAGCGTCAACCTCTACCCCGGTGAAGTGGTCGCGCTGCTGGGCCACAACGGTGCCGGCAAATCCACGCTGATGAAGATGCTCGCGGGCGCCTACCCCATCGACTCGGGCGACACGCTGATCGCGGGCGAGAAGGTCAACATCCGCACGCCCGCCGAAGCACAGGGCCAGGGCATCGAGACCATCTACCAGACCCTTGCGCTGGCCGACAACCTCGACTCAGTGTCGAACCTCTTTCTCGGCCGCGAGAAGATGACCCCGTGGCGCACGCTCGACGACCACTTCATGGAAGTGCAGGCGCGCAAGGTGTTCCACCGCCTCAACAAGAACTTCACCAACATCCGCGTGCCGGTGCGCCGGCTCTCGGGCGGGCAGCGCCAGGTGGTGGCCATTTCTCGTGCGCTGTACTTCAACGCGCGCATCCTCATCATGGACGAGCCTTGCGCGGCGCTCGGCCCTGAAGAAACCGCGATGGTCGGCGGCCTCGTGAAGCAGCTCAAGGCCGACGGCGTGGGCATCTTCCTCATCACGCACGACATGCCCGACGTGTTCTCGCTGAGCGACCGGCTCGCGGTGATGAAGAACGGCAAGCTTGTCGGCACCTACCGCACAGCCGACGTGACCGAAGACGAGGTGCTCGGGATGATCATTGCCGGCAAGCGGCCCGAGGGCAAGGAGCAGGCCCATCACGCCGACACCGCCGCGCTCGCCTGATGCTGTCGTGAAGACGATAGGCGACCAGCAACTGCTCAAGCGCATGAACCGCAGCGTGCTGCTGCGGCTGCTGCGTGCGCAGCCCGGCCTGTCTCGCGCGCGGCTGGCCAGCGAGAGCGGCCTCACCAAGTCGACCGTGAGCCTGCTGGTGCGCGAGCTGATCGACGAAGGCTGGCTCAGCGAGGCCGGCGCCACCGTGGCCGACGGGCTCGGTCGGCCTTCGACGCCGCTGCAGATCAACGTGGGCGTGCGCGCGCTGATGGGCGTGGAGATTGCGGTGGAGACGGTGCGCCTCGTGTGTGTCTCGCTGCAGGGCGAGGTACTGCACTCGAACACACACGCGCTCACCGATGGCTCGCCGGCCGGCGTGTGCGCGCAGGTCGCGCGCATGGCGGCCGCTGCGAATGCGCAGCTGGAGCAACTGGGCCTGCGCCTGTCGAGCATCGGTGTGTGCGTGCCCGGCGCGGTGGACGACTGCACCGGCGTGGTCCGCTTCGCGCCCAACCTCGGCTGGCGCAACGTGAGCCTGCTGCCCGCGCTCGAAAAAGCCTTTGCCGCCATTGGCCTACCCGGCGTGACCGTGCAGCTGCAGAACGACGCCGATGCCGCTGCGCTTGGCGAATACGAGTTCGCGGCGGGCGAGGGCGAAGACCCGCTGATTTTTGTCAACTGTGACGTCGGCGTGGGTGCCGGCGTGGTGCTGAACGACCGGCTCTTCACCGGCGCGCAGGGCATGGCCGGAGAGATCGGCCACACGATTCTCGAACTCGACGGGCCCTTGTGCTCATGCGGCCGACGCGGCTGCGCCGAAGCCTTCTTCGGCTCACGCGTGCTGGAGCGCAAGGGGGTCGATCTGCCGCGCGCCGCTGCCTTCTTCGGCGTGCTGCTGCAGAACCTGTGGGTCACGTTCAACCCTCGCGCGATCGTGCTCGGCGGCAAGGCGTGTGCCGAGCATCGCGGCTTTGCGCAGGCGGCGTTCGAAAGCATGAAGCGCCACGCCGACGATGCCGGCATGCCCGCGCCCGACCTGCGCACCGCGCGCTACGGCGCGCTGGCCCCTGCGGTGGGCGCCGCCGCGCTCGCGCTGCACGAATACCTGCGGCCGTTGCAGCCCGATGCGAAGGCACGTCGCGCGCGTGCGCTGGCCCGCGCCGCGGCCTGATCAGTCCGCGGCGTCTTCTTTCCAGCCGCGCAGCCGGCGATAGAGCGTGCCGCGCGACACGCGCAGCTGCCGCGCCGCCTGAGACATATTGCCGCTGTGCGCCGCAAGCGTTTCCTCGATCAGCTTACGGCTGTGCTCGCGCAGCGTCGTCTCGGCATGGGGCTCGGGCTCGCAGGCTTCGGCAGCAGGCATCTGCGCATCCTGTTCGATGGCCAGCGGCGCTGTTTCGCCCGGCATCGCCACCGCATGCCGGAAGTCCACGCCATCCGCGCCCTTCAGCCGCGCCTGCACCCACACGCCCAGCCCGCTCGCCAGCCGCAGCGGCTGTGCCGCCTCGCGCCGCCCAAGGCGCAACAGGCTCGCAAGGTCATGCCCCAGCAGGCATTCGACATCGCGCTCGTCCGCCGCTTCGGGCAGCCGGCCCAGCAGCCGCGCACCAGCGTTGTTGAGCCACGCGATCGTGCCGTCGGGCGCGATGCCGGCCAGCGCCTCGAGCGGTGTGCCCAGCAGCGTGGGGCTGGCCTGGAAGCGCAGGATCAGGTGGTCGCGCGACTGCGCCTGGAGCAGCCGGTTCTCGATGGTCGTGGCGTAGAGCGCCACCATCGATGCCGCGTCGAAGCCGAAGCGCCGTGCCTCCGCAGTGAGGTCGAGTACGCCGGCCAGTTGCCCCGTCACGTCGCGGATCGGCGCGGCCGCGCACTGCATCTGGCACAGCAGGTCGAAGTAGTGTTCCGCGCCATTGACCGTGCACGCCTGCCCGGTGCTCGCCACGATGCCCGGCGCCGTGGTGCCGACGATGCGCTCCGAAATGTTCACGCCCACGCGCGCGGTCTTGCGCAGCACCGGCTGGTGTGCGGCGGCGGGCTGCTGCGTGACGTGCACCACCACGCCCTCGTGGTCGGTGAGGATCACGCGGCAGTCGGTGCCCGCGAGCGCGTGCTCCATCTGCACCAGCTCCTGCCGTGCCACCTCGAGCAGTTCGCGGTTGCGCGCGAGCGTGGCGTGCAGCCGGCTCGGCGTGACCGCGTCGAAGGGCACGATGCGCTGGCGGTCGGTGTGCGTGCGGCTGCAGCGCATCCACGACTGGATCACCGCCTCGCCGACGAGGCCCGAGGGGCGCACGCCTTCCTCGAAGAACTGCTGCCGCGCGAGCGCCACGCGCTGCGCGGGCGTGCTGGCAAAGAGCTGGCGCGGCGCATCCGCCGTGCCGATTCTTCTTTCGTCGAGGGCCATGGTGTTCGCTGCCTCCCGCAAGGGACCGAGTCCGGGACCAGCGTCGAATGTGTTCCGCAATGGAACAGCACCGGACTGGGGAAATCCCGAAGATGAATGCGAAGCCCGCGCAGACCATCCTTGAGCCACAAAGGAGACCTGCGATGAAAAAAACACACTCCGAGCTGCTCGTGCTCGCCGGCGCTTTGCTGTGCCTGGGCGCAAACACGGCGGCCACGGCCCAGAACGCACAGGATCGCGCGGCAGCCGCCACCAAGCGCGTGGACGGCAGCTTCATCCGCGCCAACGCGGCGCAGAAGAAAACACCCGACTGGCCCAGCGTCGGCCTCGACTATTCGGAGTCGCGCTTCAGCCAGCTCGACCAGGTGAACGCCGGCAACGTCAAGCAGCTGGGGCTGGTCTGGTCGTACAACCTCGAGTCGACGCGCGGCGTGGAGGCCACGCCGCTGGTGGTGGACGGCATCATGTACGTCACCGCCTCGTGGAGCGTGGTGCACGCCGTCGATACGCGCACCGGGCAGAAGCTGTGGACCTTCGATCCGCAGGTCGATAAGTCCAAAGGCTTCAAGGGCTGCTGCGACGTGGTGAACCGAGGCGTTGCGATCTACGAAGGCAAGGTCTACGTGGCGGCCTACGACGGCCGCCTGATTGCGCTCGACGCCGCCACCGGCCAGAAGGTCTGGGAGAAGAACACCATCGAGGGCCAGAAGGGCAGCTACACCATCACCGGTGCGCCGCGCGTGTTCAAGGGCAAGGTCATCATCGGCAACGGCGGCGCCGAGTACGGCGTGCGCGGCTTCGTCACCGCGTACGACGCGAAGACCGGCGACCAGAAGTGGCGCTGGTTCGTGGTGCCGGGCGACCCGGGCAAGCCCTTCGAAGACGAATCGATGGCGCGCGCTGCCAAGACCTGGGACCCGAGCGGCAAGTACTGGGAAGCCGGCGGCGGCGGCACCGCATGGGACAGCTTTGCCTTCGACCCCGAACTCAACCTGATGTACGTGGGCACCGGCAACGGCTCGCCATGGGCTGCCAAGGCGCGCAGCCCCAAGGGCGGCGACAACCTCTACCTGGGCTCGGTGGTGGCGCTCAACCCCGACACCGGCAAGTACGTGTGGCACTACCAGGAGACGCCCGGCGACAACTGGGACTACACCTCCACGCAGTCGATGATCCTGGCCAACGTGAAGATCGCAGGCAAGGCACGCAAGGTGCTGCTGCATGCGCCGAAGAACGGCTTCTTCTTCGTCATCGACCGCACCAGCGGCAAGTTCATCTCGGCGAAGAACTTCGTCGAAGTGAACTGGGCCACGGGCTACGACAAGAACGGCCGCCCCATCGAGATCGCCGCCGCGCGGCAGAACGAGAAGCCCGGCGACAGCATCCCCGGCCCCTTCGGCGCGCACAACTGGCACCCGATGTCGTTCAACCCGCAGACGGGGTACGCGTACCTGCCCGCGCAGCACGTGCCGATCAACCTGATGGACGACAAGGACTGGAAGTTCGACCAGAACGCGCCCGGCCGTCCGCATGCCGCGCTGGGCTGGAACACCGGCAAGTTCGCCAACGTCGAGCCGCCCACCAGCAAGCCCTTCGGCCGCCTCGTGGCGTGGGACCCCGTCGCGCAGAAGGAAGCGTGGGGCATCGACTACGCATCGCCATGGAACGGCGGCACCCTCACCACCGCCGGCAACCTCGTGTTCCAGGGCACGGCCGATGGCCGCCTGCTGGCCTACAACGCGAAGACTGGCGAGAAGCTGTGGGAGACGCCCACCGGCACCGGCGTGGTGGCCGCGCCCTCGACCTACATGGTCGACGGCAAGCAATACGTGTCGGTCGCTGTGGGCTGGGGCGGCGTGTACGGCCTGGCGCAGCGCGCCACCGAGCGGCAGGGCCCGGGCACGGTCTACACCTTCGCGGTGGGCGGCACGGCCAAGATGCCCGACTTCGTGCAGTACCGCATGGACAAGCTGGTGCAGGGCGTGAAGTACGACCCCGCCAAGGTCCAGGCCGGCACCATGCTCTACGTGAGCAACTGCGTGTTCTGCCACGGCGTGCCGGGCGTGGACCGCGGCGGCAACATCCCCAACCTCGGCTACATGGACCCGGCCTACATCACGAACCTGGACAAGTTCATCCTCAAGGGCCCGGCCATGGCGCGCGGCATGCCCGACTTCACGGGCAAGCTCTCGGGGGACGACATCGAGAGCATCAAGGCCTTCATCCAGGGGACGGCGGACGCCATACGCCCGAAGTAGGGAGGGCCGCTCTCTCCTTGGCTACCGGCCGCCGTACCAGTACTGGGTGCTGGCGGCCCAGGTCGAATCCGGGTATTTCGCGTGCAGGGTCTGAAGGCCCTTGCGCGACCAGTCGCCCACCGCCTTGTCCGGGCAGGCGTAGCGCGCCATCTTCACCGCGACCGATAGCGCCTGCGGCACCAGCGGATCGGCGCGGTTGCGCTGCATCAGCGCCAGGCTTTCCTGGGTGAAGTAGATCGAGTCCTGCGGAATGGCGCGCAGCTTCGCGACCAGCGCGGCCTGTTGCGCGCGCTCTTCCTGCGGCAGGAACTCGGGCATCTCGAAATCGGCAGCCGTGGCGGCCTGCGGGCCGGTGGTCATCACGCCGAGCGGGCGGCACCACTTGCTGTAGCTGCCGGTGGCCATGCTGCGGTCGTACGCCGGTTCGAGCCAGGGCTTGAGCGGCGTGGGCCGGATGCCGTCTGCCACGGGCCAGTGCGGCGGCAACAGCACCTCGGTGGTGCTTGCCATGCGCTCCAGCAGCAGGTGACGCCAGGCGGCGGTGTCAGTGACCGACAGCGCCATCGAGCGGCGGATGCCGGCGATCATGTCCGGCCCCTTGGCGGTAGCCCCCTGCGACGGTGACGCGATACGCATCTGCGCAGCGCGGCGAGCGCTGGCGTAGTCCTCAGCCAGCACGGCGCGGGTCCATGCGGTCTCCAGCAGGGAGTCGCGCAGCGCGGGCGAGAGCGCCGGGTCGGCCGCGAGCCGCAGCCACATCGCGAGCGGCGCGCGCGTGTTCAGGAAGCGCGTCGCGTCGTCGTCGAAGGTGCTGGCCAGCGGCACCGCATTGGGTTTGGCTTCCATCGCCTCGGGGTCGCGGCGAGCAACCACCAGGCGGATCGCCAGGCGGCGCCATTCCTCTTCCGACGAGGCCGTGGGCAGCAGCAGCGCCTTCACGAGGTTCTGGCCCGAGAGGCTGTGTGCGATCAAGGGCGAATCGGCTGCACCGGCGACCAGTTCGCGTGTCTCCTTGAAGCGGCCCTGGGCAAACAGGCGCTGGGCGCGCAACTGGGTGGCGGCAAAGCGTGCGGGGTGGTCTTCAGGCACGGCCGCCAACGCGGCCTGCAGTTCGGCCTCGCGCTTGTCGTCGGTGGCGGTGCTCACGGGCACCAGGCTCGCCGCGGCCATCAGCCACGCGAGGTCGTGCGTGCGCTGGTAGTTGCTCCAGCTGAACTTCTCGCGCCACTTGTCCTGGGCGGTGATGCCGCTCGCCGAACCGTTGAAGCCGCGCACCGTGTTGAGCCACTGCACGAGGTCCGACTTCTGATCCGGGCCGGCGTACGAACAACCGGCCATCATGCAGTAGCGGAACTCGTGGTTCAGCAACAGCAGCCTGGCGGCGGCGACATCGGGTGCGCCCATGGTCTTCAGGTTGTCGGCCAGGCGCTGCAGGCGCGTGCCGGGCGTGAGGTAGCGGATGCGCAGTGCCTCGGCCAGCCGGTGCACCGACGGATGCAGCGCCTGCAGGCGCGGGTTCTTCAGCAGCGGCAGCGCGATGGCATCGACCGCTTTGGTGAGTTCGGCCTGCTGCTTCAGCGCCTCGGGGCTTTCCTTGCCGGCGTCGTCCCGTTCCGAGAAAGACGGCTCGCCGCCCGGGTTCTGCCGCGCCAACACGCGCAGCCGCATGTAGGCCGCGAGGTCGCGCCAGGGGCTGGCCTTGTCGGCCGCGATTTCGGTGAACGCGGTGTCGGCGCCGTCGAGATCGTCGGCGTAGAAGCGCTGCGCGGCCAACTGGTAGGCGTGGTCGGCCTGCAGCCAGGCGGGTGCACGAGGTGGCAGCTCGGGGATGGTGCCGGGCTCCTTGTTGCAGGTGTCGAACACCGCGTCCTGTGCCTGCAGCCAATGCCGCACGTAGGGGGTGGCCGCCTTGTCGCTGGCGGCGCGTGTCATGCGTTGGGCCAGCGTCTTCGTGGCGTTGCGGAAGGCATCGCTGTAGAAGCAGTTGGGGCTCGCCTGCAGGCTGCTGGCGTTCCATTTCGGCTGCTGCTGCGATGGCGCCAGCAGGGCGGGCCTGTCGCGGGACGACTGGGGATCGAGCTTCGCATTGGCGTCGTCGCGCGCTTTTCGCCATTCGATCCAGGCATCGTCCGTTTCGGCCATGCCGTTGTCCTCTCGCGGCAGCTTCTCCAGCAGATCGGAGAAGGCCCGCACGGCGTCGGAAGAGAACGGCTGGCCATGCAGGCGCCAGTACCAGAGCACCTGGTAGGGCACGAGGTAGTCTGTGTAGTAGCCCGCGGGCCGCTCGACGAACTCGCGCACCGGCTGGTCGGGCCGGGTGGTGGCGAAGAACAGGTCCTCGGGGTCGCCGCCGCCGCTGGCATGTGCTGCAGCAGTGCCGAGCAGCGCGGCCATTGCGAGCAGCCTGGCGCCGGCGCGCATCGCGTTTGCTGTTGAAAGAATCATTTGTGCGAATCCCTGTTGCCGAGTTGTTCGAAGTCTTCGTTCTTCCATGCGCCCGCGTGGAACACATAGCGCCGCTTCACGCTGCCGAGCACGGGCCATGTCTCGCCGAGCATCAGCCCCGCCGCGTCGCGGCAGGCCGGCACGGTGGCCGCGCCTGTGGCGTCGAGCCGCTGGCGGATGCGCGCGGATTCCGCCCCCATGCGGAAGTACATCGGCACGATCTCGTCGAGCAGGCCGGCAGGCAGCCACGGATCGCTCATGCACCACGAGGCGAGCGCCGTGGCCGAGAGCCGCACGCCGCCGGCGCGCACCGGCTGCAGCCGCCGCAGCAGCGCGACATACGCCTCGCGCTGGCTGCGGCGCGCCTCGAAGTCGAGCTGCACCCAGCCCGATCGATTGCCCTGCTTCGCGGCATGCTCGATGGCGGCGGCAATGGCCTCTTGCTGCGCATCGTTGACGGGCGAAGGCGCGAGGTTGTCGAGCGAAACATGGACCACCGGCACCACGGCGGCAGCGCCCGGCGCGATGCGCAGCGGCCATTGGCGCCAGCTCGTGCGGCTGCGCTCGCCGCTCAGCTGCACCGTGGCATGCAGATAGGCCACGCCCGCGCCTTCGGGCAGCGCGGAAAAAAGCTGAGGCCGGTCCCAGACCCACAGCAGCGTCTGCGGCTGGGCCATGCCGTCATGCGCCAGCAGGGCCAGGAAGACCGGAAAGGCCGCGCTGCGAAAACGCATGGAAGAGGCGAAGAGGGCGGGAGGGTGGAAGAAAAATCCCGGCCAGCATAACGAAAAAAGCCGCCTGGCCCGGGAGGGCGCAGGCGGCCTTGCGGCTGCTTGTGGCGGCGGTGAGTCGATCAGTCGGCGTAGACGCCGGCAGCCTTGATGATCGGACCCCACTTCGCGATTTCAGCCGAGACGAACTTCTTGTGCTCCGCCGGCTCGGTGCGCTTGTCGGTCGTGATCACAGCGCCCAGCGCTTCTTCGCGCTTGATGAAGCCCGGGTCCTTCATTGCGGCCTTGATGGCTTCGTTGAGCTTCTTCAGCACCGGCGCGGGCGTGCCCTTGGGCGCGTACACGCCGTGCCAGATCGTCACTTCGAAACCCTTCAGGCCCGACTCGTCCAGCGTCGGCAGGTCTTTCAGCGCGGGCGTGGTCAGGCGCTTGGCCGTGGTCACGGCATAGGCCTTGACCTTCTTGGCCTCGATCTGCGACGTGGTGTTGGTGGTCTGGTCGCACAGCAGGTCGATCTGGCCGCCCAGCAGGTCGGCGATGGCCGGCGCCGTGCCCTTGTACGGCACGGGCGTCATCTCGACCTTGATCGCGCTCTGGAACAGCAGGCCGCACAGGTGCGACGCAGCGCCCAGGCCGGCGTTGCCCAGGTTGATCTTGCCCTTGTTGGCCGCGATCCAGGTCGTCAGCTCCTTGTAGTTGTTGGCGGGCAGGCCGGGCTTGCCGATCAGCGTCATCGGCACTTCGTTGACCATGCCCAGGTATTCGAAGTCGGTCTCGACGTTGAAAGGCAGCTTGCGATACAGCGCCGGCATCGTCGACATGCCGATGTGGTTCAAGAGCAGCGTGTAGCCGTCGGGGTTGGCGCGCGCCACCTTGGCGGTGCCGATGGAACTGCCCGCGCCCGCGGTGTTGTCCACCACGATCGTGGTGCCGAGCGTCTTCTGCATGGCTTCCGCCAGGTCGCGCGCGACACGGTCGGTCGGGCCGCCGGCTGCGAAAGGCACCACCAGCGTAACGGTCTTGCCCGCGGGAAAGTCCTGGGCGTGGACACCGGCAGCTGCGGCGGCAATCGCCGCGAGGGCGAACAGTTTCTTCATGTCGTCTCCGGGAGGGGGTAGTAAAAACGCCGCGATCTTAAAGGCTGACTGTTACCTGACCTATAGCGAATAGCCCTTAGGTTCGCATCGTCATCCGATACCCTTGCTTCTTCCGCGCATGCCACCGCATGCGCCATGCAAAGCGAAAAAAAGCATTCCCATGACGACGACCCCTTCCCACGCGAGCGCGCAGCGCCTGCCGCGCGATCTTGCGCTCGTCACTGTGGCCATCGATGCCGCGATGGTGCTGGTCAACATGGCCATCCAGCTCTGGCCCGACTCGCCCGACGGCGAACAGCTGCGCAGCACCTACGCCCTGCCGGGCGTGTGGATACCGATGGTGTTCAGCATCGGCATGGCCTGGGTGCTGGCGGCGGCGCTGGCCTGGAGCCACGCGCGCAATGCGCTCGAAAAGCGCGGCGTGGACAGCGTGGCGCGGCTGCCCCACCCGCGCATCCGCTACGCCGCGACGTACCTCGCGGTGCTGGTGCTGAACTTCTACGCGCTGAGCCCGCTGCTCTACGACCTGCAACTGCTCTTCATGCCGGGCGGCCGCCTGCATGATTTCTTCGGATCGACGTCGATGAGCGCGGCGATGCCGGTGTTCATGTTCCTGCAGTCCGTGGCGCAGTTGATCGTGCTCGTGCTCGGCGTGTGGGGCTCGGCCTGGCTCGCGCTGAGGGCTGGCCGCGCCGCGTCTTTCGATGCGCGGCAGGACGACGGCGATGAAGAAGCCATCGGCACCACATCGCCACGCCGTGCCGTGGCACTCGTGGGCGCCGCGCTGTTCGCATCGCTGCAGATGTGGAGCGGTGTGGCCATGAGCCGCTGGACCTCGATGGAGCGCGGCTTGGACGGCCCCGAGCTGCTGGTCGCCTGGATGGTGCCGCCGCTGGTGGTCTTTGCGCTCGCCTTCTGGGGCGGCTGGCTCGGCGCCACGGCGGGGCTCGCGAGGGCGCGGCCGTTCAGGGCCGTGGGAGCCTCGGTGCTGGCCTCCGTGCTGGTGCAGGTGAGCTGCATCGTCATTGCCATTGCGTGGCTGTACATCGCATCCCGCATGTCGCGCAGCTTCTATAGCCCCGCCGGGCTCATCGGCTTCGTGCTGGCGTTCGTGGCTGTCTATGCGATGCACGTGGTGGTGCTCATGCGCGCCGCCACGCGCTGGCTGTACCGCCGCTACTTGTAGCTCCGCGCGTCCTCGATCACCTTGCCGTCGTTGGGCAGACCGCCTGCACCCACAACGACGACCTCGCCGCGCAGCTTGGTCACTTCGCGGATCACCGCGCTCACGCGGGCCTCGAGCCCTTCGGGCGCCGCACCGGCGCATTCGAGCTGCAGCGTCATCTTGTCGTCGCCCATCTCGCCAGACACGATGAGCCGCGCGCGCTGCACTTCCGGAAAGCGCCGCGCGATCTCGGCCACCTGCGAGGGATGTACGAACATGCCGCGCACCTTGGTGGTCTGGTCGGCGCGGCCGAGCCAGCCCTTGATGCGCTTGTTGGTGCGGCCGGTGGGGCAGGTGCCCGTGAGCACGGCCGAGAGGTCGCCGGTGCCGAAGCGCACCAGCGGGTAGTCGGGGTTGAAGGTGGTGACGACGATCTCGCCGACTTCGCCATCAGGCACCGGGTCGCCGGTGCCGGGCCGCACGATCTCGACTAGCACGCCCTCGTCGATCACCAGGCCTTCGCGCGCGCTGGTCTCGTAGGCGATGAGGCCCAGGTCGGCGGTGGCATAGCACTGCGTGCCCTTCACGCCATGCGCGGCAATCCAGTCGTGCAGGCTCGGCGGAAAGGCTTCGCCGGAGACGAGCGCCTTGGTGAGCGAGGGCAGCTTCTGCCCTTTCTCCTCGGCCTTCTCCAGCAATATCTTCAGGAAGCTGGGCGTGCCCGCATAGCCTTCGGGCTTCAGGTCGACCATGGCTTCGAGCTGCTGCTCGGTCTGCCCGGTGCCGCCTGCAAACACGGTGCAGCCCATGGCGCGCGCGCCGCTTTCCATGATGGAGCCTGCGGGCGTCATGTGATAGCTGAAGCTGTTGTGAATGAGCTCGCCGCTGCGAAAGCCAGCCGCATGCAATGCACGTGCGGTGCGCCAGTAGTCGCGTGCTTCGCCCTCAGGCTCGTAGATGGTGCCGGGGCTTGCGAACACACGCGGCATGCGCGGGCCGCGCACGATCGACGAGAAGCCGCCGAAGGGGTCGTCGGCGCGGCGTGCCTTCTGCAGGTCGAGCAATTCCGATTTGCGCGTGACCGGTAGTTTCGCCAGTGCTTCGCGTGTCGTGATGTCTGCGGGCTTCACGCCGTCCAGGATCTTTGCGAACGCTGGCGCTGCCGTCTGGGCCTGTGTGATCTGCTTGGGTAGCGCGGCCAGCAGGTCGCGTTCGCGTTCGGCGGGGTCGCGGATCTCGAGCTTGTCGTAGTGGTCGGTCATGTCCGTACCCTTTGTCTTTCAGTTCAGTTTTCCGCCACGCTGTGGGGCATTCAGGGCGAGTGCGAATGACACCGGGTGCTCCCCTCCGCGAATGTCCCCCGCCTTCGGCTCCTCCTTTATTTCGCTGCGGGGAGCACCCGGCGCCATTCGCACATGAGCGCTGTCGTTGTGCCGGCCGCATGAGCGCTGCGTCCAACGATCACGTCGATGGGGTGCCTTGCGCAGCGAAATAAAGGAGGAGGCCGAAGGCCGGGGGACATTCGCGGAGCAAGGTACCCCGTCGGCGTGATCGCACCCCGAACGGCAACGCGGCGAAAACGTCGAAACAGTCAAGCCAGCCACCTCTTCCGACGCTTGTAGCTCTTCACATCGCGAAAGCTCTTGCGGTCCGCGCCGCCGACGCCAAGGTAGAACTCCTTCACGTCCTCGTTCTCGCGCAGACTCTTCGCCTCGCCGTCCATCACGATGCGGCCGTTCTCCAGGATGTAGCCGTAGTCGGCATAACGCAGCGCCATATTGGTGTTCTGCTCGGCCAGCAGGAAGGTCACGCGCTCCTTGGTGTTCAGGTCTTTCACGATCTCGAACACCTCCTCCACGATCTGCGGCGCCAGGCCCATCGACGGCTCGTCGAGCAGCACCATGCTCGGGTTGGCCATCAGCGCGCGGCCGATGGCGCACATCTGCTGCTCGCCGCCCGATGTGTAGGCCGCCTGCGAAGTGCGCCGCGTCTTCAGGCGCGGGAAATATGCGTAGACCTTCTCCAGCGTCTGCTGCACCGCAGCCTTGCCATCGGTGCGCGTGTAGGCGCCGGTCATCAGGTTCTCTTCGATGGTCAGGTGCGCGAAGCAGTGGCGGCCCTCCATCACCTGGATCAGCCCGCGCTTCACCAACTCCGCCGGCGAAAGCGCCTCGATGCGATCCCCGCGCAGCTCGATGGTGCCTTTGGTGACAGCGCCGCGCTCACCCGCGAGCAGGTTGCTCACCGCGCGCAGCGTGGTCGTCTTGCCCGCGCCGTTGCCGCCGAGCAGCGCCACGATGCCGCCGTCGGGCACCGTGAGCGACACGCCCTTGAGCACGAGGATCACGTGGTTGTAGATGACCTCGATGCCGTTGACATTGAGAAGGATGTTGGGTTCGCTCATGGTGTGGTCCGAAGCATTCGCAAGAACAGCGCGTGCAGCGCAGTGCCGTTCTTGCGAATGGCGGCTCTCGCGAGCCGCCACGGCACGCTCAGTGCGTCAGGATTGGCAATCCGCTGCCTCGCGGCGCGTCAGCTTCTTCTCGCCCGCGTACTTGTCGGCAGCAGACTTCACCATCGGCTTGATGATCTGGTCGTCTGCCTGGTACCAGTCGGACATGTCGCCCCACTTCGCGCCGTCCCAGGTGTGCACGCGCGCCCAGGTGGAGCCCATGTGGTCCTGGCACGAGGTGCTCACCGGACGCATCACGCCGGAGAAGCCCAGTGCGTCGAGCTTCTTCTGGTCGAGCGCCAGGTTCTCCATGCCCCAGCGCACTTGCTCGCCGGTCATGACCTTGCCCTTGCCGAAGCGCTCCTGCGCTCGCTTCACGGCCTCGATGGTCAGCATCTGGATGATCACGCCGCGCGTGTAGAGCACCGAGCCCACTTCGTCCTTCGGGCCCGTGCCCTGGCCCTTGTCATGCACCTGCCTCAGGATGTCTTGAATTACCTTGGGCTGCGTGCCCGAGGTGTTCAGCGCCAGCGCGTGATAGCCCTTGGCGTTGGCGCCCACGTCCTTCACGTCAGGCTCGGCGCCGGCCCACCACACGCCGTACATCTTCTCGCGCGGGTAGCCGGTGGCCACGGCCTCCTTCAGCGCGGTGGAGTTCATCACGCCCCAGCCCCACAGCAGCACGAAATCAGGGCGCTGCTGGCGCACCTGCAGCCAGGCCGACTTCTGCTCCACGCCGGGCGCGGTCACCGGGATCAGCGACAGCTCGAAGCCGTTCTGCTTGGCGCGCTCCTGCAGCAGCGGAATGGGCTCCTTGCCGAACGGCGAGTCGTGGTACACGAGGGCGATCTTCTTGCCCTTGAGCTTGTCCATGCCGCCTTCGGTCTTGCCGATGTGCTGGATCAGGATGTCGGCCGCGGTCCAGTAGGAGCCCATCAGCGGAAAGTTCCACTTGAAGACGCCGCCGTCCTGCGAGGCGGCCAGGCCGTAGCCCAGTGTGATCAGCGGGATCTTGTCGGTCGGCACCTTGTCGGTCAGCGCGAAGGTGATGCCGGTGGCCTGCGGGTCGAACAACGCAACGCCCGGGCGGCCCTTCAGGCGTTCGTAGCATTCCACGCCCTTGTCGGTGGCGTAGCCGGTCTCGCATTCTTCGTACGTGATTTTCACGCCGTTGATGCCGCCGGTCGCGTTGACCAGCTTGATGTAGTCCTGCTTGCCGTTGGCCCAGGGCGTGCCGTTGGGCGCGTAGGGGCCCGTGCGGTACACCAGCAGCGGGAAGAACTGCTCCTTGGCCTGCGCATTGGCGAGCGATGGCGCGAGCAGGGCGCCGAGGGTGCTGGCCACCAGGGCGGCGGTCAGAGCGAGCGATTTCAGTTTCATGCCTGTCTCCTTTGTGGGCACCTCGGTGCCGGGTTTTTTACGAACGGGAACTCATCAATCAATGAGGGAAGGGCCAGAGCCGCAGCTTCTCTTTGGCCGTGGACCACAGCCGCGCAAGGCCGTGCGGCTCGACGATCAGGAAGAACACGATCAGCGCGCCGAAGATCATGGTCTCCAGGTGCGAGGCCAGCGCGGTCGAAATCGAGAAGCCCAGCCACCCCGGCAGCTGGTTCAGAAAGAGCGGCAGCAGCACGATGAAGGCTGCGCCGAAGAAGCTGCCCATGATCGAGCCCAGCCCGCCGATGATCACCATGAACAGCAGCTGGAACGAGCGGTCGATGCTGAACGCCGCCGGCTCCCACGCGCCCAGGTGCACGAAGCCCCACAGCGCGCCGGCCACGCCGACGATGAAGCTGCTCACCGCAAAGGCCGTGAGCTTGGCGTACACCGGGCGAATGCCGATCACCGCGGCGGCCACGTCCATGTCGCGCATCGCCATCCACTCGCGCCCGATGGCGCTGCGCACCAGGTTCTTTGCCAGCAGCGCGAACACCACCACGAAGAGCAGGCAGAACAGGTACTTCTGCACCGGCGACTCGATAGGCACGCCGAACACGTTGAGCCCCGCCACGCTCACCGAGCCCGACGAAGAATTGTTGGTGAACCACTGGATGCGCAGGAAGGCCCAGTCGGTAAAGAACTGCGCCGCCAGCGTGGCAACGGCCAGGTACAGCCCCTTGATGCGCAGGCTCGGGATGCCGAACAGCACGCCGATCACCGTCGCGCACAGGCCGCCCAGCAGCAGCGATGCGATCAGCGGCATGCCGTCGATGCGCACCTGGAAGTTGTAGGCCGCATATGCGCCCACCGCCATGAAGGCGCCCGTGCCCAGCGAGATCTGGCCGCAATAGCCAACCAGGATGTTGAGGCCCAGCGCCGCGAGCGACAGGATGAGGAAGGGCGTGAGGATGGCGCGCATCCAGTAGTCGGACACACCCAGCGGCACCACGACGAATGCCACGAGCAGCAGCACCAGCATCGCGATGCGGTCCTGCGCGATCGGAAAGATCTGCTGGTCGGCGCGATAGCTCGACTTGAACTGGCCGTTTTCTCTGTAGAACATTGCTCAGACCCGATCGATGATTTTTTCGCCGAACAGGCCTTGCGGGCGAACCAGCAAGAAGACCAGTGCGAGCACATAGGCAAACCAGATCTCGATGCCGCCACCGAGCATGGGGCCGAGATAGATTTCAGACAGCTTCTCGCCCACACCGATCAGCAGGCCGCCGATGATGGCGCCCGGAATCGAAGTGAGCCCGCCGAGGATCACCACCGGCAGCGCCTTCAGTGCCACCAGCGAGAGCGAGAACTGCACGCCGAGCTTCGATCCCCAGATGATCCCGGCCACCAGCGCCGAGAAGCCGGCCACAGACCACACGATCACCCAGATGCGCTTGAGCGGAATGCCGATGGACTGCGCGGCCTGGTGGTCGTCGGCCACCGCGCGCAGGGCGCGGCCCGTGGCCGTCTTCTGGAAGAAGATGGCCAGCACCACCACGAGGCCCGCTGCCACCAGCGCGGCGATCAGGTCTTCCTGGCTCAGCAGCAGGCCACCCTGGAAGGTGCCCTGGAGAACCATCAGCGGTTCCTTGGGCATGCCCACGTCGATCTTGTAGATGTCGTTGCCGAAGATCGTCTGGCCCACGCCATCGAGAAAGTAGGCGATGCCCAGCGTGGCCATCAGCAGCGTGATGCCTTCCTGGTTCACCAGCTTGCTGAGCGCGAGCCGCTCGATCAGCCAGGCCACCACCACCATCACCGCCATCGCGGCAATGAAGGCCAGGATGTTCGCAAGGATCTGGCTCTGGAAGCCGAACCACAGCGGGAACCACTCGGAGAAGCGTGCCATGGCCAGCGCCGCGAAAAGCACCATCGCGCCCTGCGCGAAGTTGAAGACGCCCGATGCCTTGTAGATCAGCACGAAGCCAATGGCGATCAGCGAATAGAGCATGCCGACCATGAGGCCGCCGAAGAGGGTTTCGAGGAAAAAGCCCATGGCTAGTGTCTTTCTCCCTCTCCCGCTTGCGGGAGAGGGCAGGGGTGAGGGCGAGCGGCGTTCGAAAGGCCGCTGAAGGTGGTGAGGCCGCCGGCCCTCACCCCAACCCTCTCCCGCAAGCGGGAGAGGGGGCAAGACAGAGCGTGGCTGTGTGCTTGCATCTCAGTGCTCCACACCCAGATAAGCCCGGATCACGTCTTCGTTGTTCCGAACTTCATCCGGCGTGCCGTCGCCGATCTTCTTGCCGTAGTCGAGCACCACCACGCGGTCGGAGATGTCCATCACCACGCCCATGTCGTGCTCGATCAGCACGATGGTTGCGCCGAACTCGTCGTTCACGTCGAGGATGAAGCGGCTCATGTCCTGCTTCTCTTCCACGTTCATGCCGGCCATCGGTTCGTCGAGCAGCAGCACCTGCGGCTCCATCGCGAGCGCGCGGCCCAGGTCGACGCGCTTCTGCAGGCCGTAGGGCAGGCGGCCCACGGGTGTCTTGCGGTGCGCCTGGATCTCTAGGAAGTCGATGATGTGCTCGACGAATTCGCGGTGCCGCAGCTCCTCGCGCTCGGCGGGGCCCCAGCGCAGGGCCTGTGCGAGCAGGCCGCTCTTCATCTTGAGGTTGCGCCCCGTCATGATGTTGTCGAGCACGCTCATGCCCTTGAAGAGGGCGAGGTTCTGGAAGGTGCGCGCCACGCCCATCTCGGCCACCTGGCGCGAGTTCATGTGCTTGAAGGTCTGGCCGCGGAAGGTGATGGAGCCCTGCTGCGGCCAGTACACGCCGTTGATGCAGTTCAGCATCGAGCTCTTGCCGGCGCCGTTCGGTCCGATGATTGCGCGCACCTCGTGTTCGCGCACGTTGAAGCTGATGTCGGTCAGCGCCTTCACGCCGCCGAAGCTCAGGGAGATGTTCTGCACGTCGAGGATGACCTCGCCAGTCTTCCGGGTGCTCATGCCGCTGCCTTCACGATGGGAAACGTCTTCGCTTCGACGACCTTCAGCGTGGCGCTCACCACGCCCGTGCGTCCGTCCTCGAACTTGACCTGGGTCTCGATGTACTGCTCGGTCTTGCCGCCGTAGAGCGCATCGACCAGCACCGCGTATTTCTCGGCGATGAAGCCGCGGCGCACCTTGCGCGTGCGGGTCAGTTCGTCGTCGTCGGGGTCGAGCTCCTTGTGCAGCACCAGGAAGCGTGCGATCTGCGTCTCGCCCATGCCGTCTTCGCTCGCGAGGTCGGCATTCACCTTGGCGATGCACTCGGCCACCAGCGCCAGCACGTCGGGCTTGCCGGCCAGGTCGACGTAGCCGCCGTAGGCGAGGCCGCGGCGCTCGGCCCAGTTGCCGACGGCTTCGTAGTCGATGTTGATGGCCGCACACACTTCGTCTCGCGCGTTGCCGAAGCACACGGCTTCCTTGATCTGCGGGAAGAACTTGAGCTTGTTCTCGATGTAGTTGGGCGCAAAGATCGCGCCGCTCACGAGCCGGCCCACGTCTTTGGCTCGGTCGATGATGCGCAGGTGCCCTTCGCTGTCGAGCACGCCCGCGTCGCCGGTGTGGAAGTAGCCGTTCGCGTCAAGAACCTCGGCCGTGGCGTCGGGGCGCTTGTAGTACTCCTTGAGCACCGATACGCCGCGCACCAGCACTTCGCCGTCTTCCGCGATCTTCAGTTCGATGCCCGGCGCGGCCGTGCCCACTGTCTGCAGCTTGACCTTGCCGTCCTGCTGCAGGCACACATACGCGCAAGTCTCGGTCTGGCCGTAGAACTGCTTGAGGTTGACGCCGATGGAGCGGTAGAAGCGGAACAGGTCGGGCCCGATGGCCGCGCCGGCCGTGTAGGCCACGCGGATGCGGCTCATGCCCAGCACGTTGCGCAAGGGGCCGTAGATCAGCAGGTTGCCGAGGCCGTACATCAGCCGGTCGCCAGTGCCCACCGGCGCGCCGTTGAGGATGTCCGCGCCCACGCGCCGCGCCAGCGCCATGAACTTCGCGTACAGCCAGCGCTTGGGCGCGGCCGCGTCTTCCATGCGGATCGACACGGCCGTGAGCAGCCCCTCGAAGGTGCGCGGCGGGCCGAAGTAGTAGCTGGGGCCGATCTCGCGCATGTCGTTCATCACCGTCTCGGCCGACTCGGGGCAGTTGAGCGTGAAGCCGCCCACCAGCCATTGCGCGACGGAGAACAGATGGTCGCCCACCCACGCCATCGGAAGGTAGCTCATGATGTTGTCGCCAGGGCCGAGCTTGTCGGTCTGCACGCCGCCGCGGCCCGCCGCGATGAAGCTCGCGTGCGTCTGGCACACGCCCTTGGGGCGGCCGGTGGTGCCCGAGGTGTAGAGGATCACGCCGACATCCGTTGCCTCGCCGCTGGCCACCGCGCGGTCGTAGTAGCCGAGGTTGGCCTTGTCGAACTCGCGACCCAATGCGCGCAGCTGCTCGTAGCTCATCAGGCCTGGCTGGTCGTAGTGGCGCAGGCCCTTGGGGTCGTCGTAGATGATGTGGCGGATGCCGTGCTGCTGGTCCTTCTGGAGCTCGCGGCACTCGAGCAGCTTGTCGACCTGCTCCTGGTCTTCGACGATCACGAAGTCGATGGCCGCGTCCTGCAGCATGAAGACCATCTCGCCGGCCACCGCATCTTGATACAGCGGCACCGGCACGCCGCGCAGGCTCTGCGCCGCGACCACCGCCATGTACAGGTGCGGCCGGTTGGCGCCGACGATGGCCAGGTTGTCGAAGGGCTTGAAGCCCAGGCTCGCGAGACCGCAGGCCATTTCGCGCACTTCCTGCGCCACGGCGTTCCAGGTCCAGGTTTGCCAGATGCCGAGATCCTTCTCGCGCACGGCGGGCGCCTCGGGTTGGGCCTCGGCATGCGCGAGCAGCAGGCGGGGGAAGGTGGGGGCGGTTGTTTGCACAGTGGGCGGATCGTAGGTCTCACTTTGACGCCCGGTTGTCGTTCCAACGACAATCCTAGGGACACTACTCCCCGGAGTTTCCCGATGCCTCACGGCAATCTCAACCACAACGTGCTCGGCGGTTCGATCAAGGACCGCGTGCGTCCCGCCAATGCCGCGGAGCTCGAAGGCATCCCCTGGCTGCCCACGCTCACGCCTGCCGAGCGCCGCCGCGCCGAAGCCGCACTGGTGGTGGGCGAGGCAGAGCCCGGCGACCTGGTGTGCCGCGTCGGTCGCTCGCCTACCTATTGGTTCGGCGTGGTCGAGGGGCTGCTCAAGATGAGCAACGACAACGCCGATGGCGGCTCGGTCACCTACACCGGCGTGCCGCCAGGCGGCTGGTTCGGCGAAGGCACGGTGATGAAGCGCGAGCCCTACCGCTACAACATCCAGGCACTGCGGCGCAGCCTGGTGGCGGGGCTGCCTATCGAGAGCTTCCACTGGCTGCTCGACCATTCCATCGGCTTCAACCGCTTCGTGATGAACCAGCTGAATGAACGGCTGGGCCAGTTCATCGCGGCGCTGGAGATCGACCGGCTCAACAACCCCGACGCGCGCGTGGCGCGCAACCTGGTGTCGCTGTTCAACCCGGTGCTGTACCCGGGCGTGGGCGAAGTCTTGCGAATAACGCAGCAGGAGCTGGCCTACCTGGTCGGCCTCTCGCGCCAGCGCGTGAACGAGGCGCTGAACGGCCTGTCGGCACAGGGCCTGATCCGCGTGGAGTACGGTGGACTGCGCGTGCTCGACCTGCCGGGCCTGCGCGCGACCGCGATGTCGAACAGGAAGAACGCCTCGGCGGAAACGGAAAACACATGACCCTCAAAGACCAGCTCCAGGTGGTGCCCGCGAACGCGGAAGCGGCCTTCATTTCAACGCCGCCCGAGGCGCCGAAGGCGAAGGGCGAAGACAGCGGACCGACGCTGCAGGAGGCCATCGAGCGCAACGAGGCGCTGAACGAGAAGCTCGATGCGCTCAACGACATACTGGCCAAGCCGCTCAATGAGATCCTGGCTGATCGCGAGAAGTCTGAAGAGGCCGCGCTCGCGTGGGACCGCTTCGGCGCGATGTGGATGCTTTCGCAGCGTGCCATGCGGCGCGTGGCGCTCGACCTTGCGGCGCAGCTCGACGTGAGCGAGGAAGAAGTCGTCTCGCGTGCGATGACCAATGCCAATGCGGTGCTCAACGGCGCGGACGAAGTCGACCTCGACGGCACCATCGCGCCCGCGCAGCTGCAGCACATCGCGCGCCATCGCAACTTCCTGCGCAAGCAGTTCAGAACCGGTTGAGCCCCAAGGCCTCTCGGTACCGCTTAACCTCCCCGCCTTCGTTCAAGAAAGACCTTTCTCCCGATGACCGCTTCCCACCTCACCATCATCACCGGCGCCTCGCGCGGCCTGGGCCAGGCCATGGCCGAACAGCTGCTGCAGGCCGGCCACACGGTGCTGGGCATTTCGCGCAAGCAGTCCCCGGCGCTTGCCGAGGCAGCCAAGGCCGCCGGTGCCGAACTCGTGCAGTGGGAGCAGGACCTGTCCGACCCCGTGGCCGCATCGGCCCGCGTGTCGGCATGGCTCAAGACCATCGACGCGCAACGCTTCGACAGCGTCACGCTCATCAACAACGCCGGCACCGTCGGCAACCCCGCGCCGCTGTCGAGCGCGGTGGAGGCCGAGCTCTCGCTGGCCCTGCGCATCGGCCTCGAAGCGCCGATGCTGCTGACGGCGGCTTTCCTCGGCGCCACCCGCGAATGGCGCGGCGCACGCAAGGTGCTGAACATCTCGTCGGGCCTGGGCCGCAACGCCATGGGCAGCCAAGCGCCTTACTGCGCGGCCAAGGCCGGCATGGACCACTTCTCGCGCGCCGTGGCGCTCGAGGAAGCGAATGCAACGAACGGCGCGCGCATCGTCTCGCTCGCGCCAGGCGTGATCGACACCGACATGCAGGTGCAACTGCGTGGCGCCTCGGCCGAGAAGTTTCCGGATCGCACGCGCTTCGTGAGCATGAAGGAAGATGGCCGGCTCGACAGTCCCGCCACTGCGGCGGCCAAGGTACTCAAGTACCTGGCGCGCGAAGACTTCGGCAACAACCCCGTGGCCGACGTGCGCGACCCTGCCTGATAGAAACGAAGGACACGCACGCCATGGCCACTGCCAAGTCGATCGACACCCTCGAGTACAAGCTCTTCCCGTCGCCGAGGAACGTGCACCGCATCGTCTTCGAGCACCAGGTCTTCGTGCCGTACCCGTACGCGCTGATCGTGATGGACGAGTTCTATTTCAAGGGCCGCTACAGCCTGTTCTCGGCCTGCCGACTGAGCGACGGGAAGATGGGGCAGGTGGCGACGTTCGAGGATGCGTCGGACGTCGCTATCTTCAACACGAAGTTTGTGCCGGATTAAGCGCCTGCTTTGCTGACTTGTCCCCTCTCCCCTTGGGGAGAGGGTTAGGGTGAGGGCTGCGGCTTTCGGATATGCGCAGCCTTCGCCACCGCCGCTGACCCTCACCCCAGCCCTCTCCCCAAGGGGAGAGGGAGCACAGCCATCGTGACTGGTGCACGCTCAAGACGCCACTACTGCATCGCGAACCTGTCGCGCTGCGCCTGCGCGCATTCGCCCATCACGTTCAATGCGCGCTCCACCGTGGGCGTGCCCATCACGAAGGGGTTCGCCGCGCCGGCCGGCTGCTGCCGCATCGCCGCCATCTTGGCCTGAGAGCTGTCGACGTTCGAGTGGTTCGACAGCATCACGTCGATGCCTTGCGCCTTGACCAGGGCATCCATGCGCCGGGTGGACGCGATGTAGTTGTCCAGCCGCGGCACGTCCTTGCCGAAGTTGAAGCCCGTGCCGCCCCAGAGCATGGCGCGATGCCTGCGGCCGTTCTCGCTCACGTCGAACACCGGCGAGAGCGTGCCCATGGTGTGGCCCGGCGTGAGGTACAGCGTGACGGTGGTGTCGCCCAGGGTGACGCGGTCGCCGTCCCTTGCCGAGATGTCGCCCGCGCCGCGCTTGGGCGGCGCGCCCCAGATGGGCGTGGCGAACTCCAGCTTCGTCTCGGTCATCGTCCAGTCGGCGTCGCTCATCACCACGCGCGCGCGGTACTTCTGAGCGAGGTAGGGCGCGCCGCCGTAGTGGTCGCCGTGGCCGTGCGTGACGATCACGTACTTGATCTGCGCCGGGTCGAGGCCCAGCTTGCGCATGCCGCCTTCGATCAGCGCAGCAGCCTCCACCTGGTTGTTCAGCGCATCGATGAGGATGATGCCGTCGGAGGTCTTGATGGCCCAGGCGCTGACCCAGTCGGCGCCCACGAAATACAGGTTGTCGAAAGCCCTGGCGGGCGGCGGCGCCGGTTTGTTGATGAGCAGCGGGAGGCCCTTGTCGAGTTCGTCCTGCGGCGGGCGCGTGGCTGGGGCGGGCTTGCACAGCGAGAGCAGCGGGCCTAGGTCGGTGCCCGCGGCCTGCGTGGCTGCCGCGACGTGGGCAGCCACGGTTGCGTCGGAAGGCTTCTGCGCGGGCGTCTGTGCGCAGCCCTGGACGAGGGCGACAACCGCTGCCAGAGCGGCTGTCTTCAGTGGAAGCGAAGGAACCATCGGTGTCTCCATGCCGTCGTTGCGGCTTGTTCTGGAGACGCCATTCTGCGGCGCGCAGGCTTATTCGATTGTCGCGCCCGAGGCTTGCACGATGCCTTTCCACTTCTCGTAGTCGGTCTTCAGCAGCGCGCCGAACTGCTCCGGCGTCATGCTCTGCGGCTCCGCGCCCTGCGCGATGATGGCTGCCTTCATTTCAGGCGTGGCCAGCAGCTTGTTGATATCGGCATTCAGCAGCGTCACCACGTCCTTGGGCGTGCCGGCCGGCACGAAGATGCCGTACCAGGTGCTCACGTCGAAGTCCTTGTAGCCGAGCTCGGCCACAGTGGGCGTGTCGGGCAGCGAGGTGCTGCGCCTGGCCGAGGTGACGGCCAGCGGGCGCAGCTTGCCCGCCTTGATCTGCGCCATGGCCGAGGGCACCGACGACACCATCAGGTCGACGTTGCCCGCGAGCACGTCCATCATGGCCGCGTTGGAGCCCTTGTAGGGCACGTGGCGCATCTTGATCTTGGCGGCGCTGTTGAAGATCTCGCCGGCCAGGTGGATGGTGGTGCCGTTGCCGGGCGAGCCGTAGGTGACGGTGTCGGGCGCGGCGCGCGCGGCCTTCACCACGTCGTCGAGCGTCTTGAACTTGGAGTTGGCCTGCGTGACGATCACCACCGGCGTGTAGGCCACGTGGGCCACGGCCGTGAGGTCCTTCACCGGGTTGTAGCTCAGGTTCTTGTAGAGCCAGGGCGCGACGACCATGTTGTCCTTCTGGCCCATCACGATGTCGTAGCCCGTGGGCGCGGCGCGCGCAGCCTCGGCAATGCCGATGGTGCCGCCGGCACCCGCGCGGTTGTCGGGCACCACGGTCCAGTGGTTCACCTCGGTGAGCTTCTGGGCCACCAGGCGCGCCAGGATGTCGGTGCCGCCGCCGGGCGGGAAGGGCACGACCATGCGGATGGGCTTGGCGGGGTAGGCAGCGGTCTGTGCATGAGCGGTGGCCGTGAAGGCCAGGGGGAATGCCAGCGCGAGGGCCAGCTTGCCGAGGTGTCTGCGGATCATGGGTTGTCTCTTTGTCGGGGTCGATTCGGGGTTGCAGTCGTTGCCGTCGTCACTGCACCGGGGGTGCAGTGTGCCGGAAGCCGGGTAAGAAGGATTTCTTCATTTGCGATGGGGCTCGTATCGACTTGCGGGGTGCCATTTTCCGATGCCTTGACAGGGCCCTGTCCGACGCAAATACTGCACCGCATGGTTGAGTATTTTTGGCAAGCCCGGCATGCGTCGATGGCACGCCGGGCCTCCCCGAAGGAAACCCAGGAGACTCGCATGCTCGGAAACATCAACGCAGTGGCCAATCTCGCGGTGAAAGACCTCGCGGTGGCCCGCCGCTTCTACGAAGACACGCTGGGCCTGTCGCAGGTCGATGCGGAGGGCGACGAAGTGATCGTCTACCGCAGCGGCAACACGCGAATCAACGTGTACCGCTCGCAGTTCGCTGGAACGAACCAGGCGACGGCCGTCACCTGGCAGGTGGGCGGAGACATCGAGCGCCTGGCCGCTGCCCTCAAGGCCAAGGGCGTGCGCTTCGAGCACTACGACATGCCCGACACGAAGCTTGTGGGCGACCTCCATGTCATGGGCGAGATGAAGGTCGCGTGGTTCAAGGACCCGGACGGGAACATCCTGAACCTGATCAACGGCTGATCGATCAGCCGAAGTTCTTCGCCGCGAAGTCCCAGTTAGCCAGCTTGGCCAGGAAGGTCTCGACGAACTTCGGGCGCAGGTTGCGGTAGTCGATGTAGTAGGCGTGTTCCCAGACGTCCACGGTCAGCAGCGCGGTGTCTGCAGTCGTCAGCGGCGTGCCGGCGGCGCCGGTGTTCACGATGTCCACGGAGCCGTCGGCCTTCTTCACCAGCCAGGTCCAGCCCGAGCCGAAGTTGCCCACGGCCGACTTCACGAAGGCTTCCTTGAAAGCGTCGTAGCTGCCCCACTTGGCATCAATGGCCTTGGCCAGCGCGCCGGTGGGAGCGCCGCCGCCCTGGGGCTTCATGCAGTTCCAGAAGAAGGTGTGGTTCCAGATTTGCGCGGCGTTGTTGTAGATGCCGCCGCTGGACTTCTTGACGATCTCTTCGAGAGTCAGCGACTCGAACTCGGTGCCCTTTTGCAGGTTGTTGAGGTTCACCACGTAGGCGTTGTGGTGCTTGCCGTAGTGGTACTCGAGGGTTTCCTGCGAGTACTCGGGTGCCAGTGCGTCGAGCGCATAGGGCAGGGGTGGGAGCTTGTGTTCCATCGTGGTTTCCTTGTGGTGGTTGTTGAAAAAAAACAGAGTCAGGCATTCGCCTTGGGTTCGACCCGGTAGGCGCACCGTCGCGCGCCCGCCAGCACGTGTTCGACGCGGCTGACGCTCACGTCGGGCCCCAGCACTTCGTCGAAGAGTTGCAGCTCACTGCGGCAGAAGCCCGTGCAGGCCTGTGCCGCGGTGCAGATGGGGCAGTGGTTCTCGATGAAGAGAAACCCCTTGCCCTGTTCGTCGGGCCGGAACTCGGCCATGTAGCCCTCGCGGCTGCGGATTTCCGCCAGCCGCTCCAGCCGCGCCTTGAGGCTGCGCGCGCCGCGCATGGCCTCGGTGTAGTTGGTGCGCATGGAGGCTTCGCGCGCGCTGATGAGCTGGTCCATGCCCTTCTCGCCGAACACGCTGATGACGGCGCTGATCATCTGCACCGTCATCTCGGCGTGCGTGTCGGGAAAGCGCTTGTGGCCCTCGCCCGTCAGCCGCCAGATCTGCGTGGGCCGGCCACGGCCACTGGAGCGGCTCTCGGCGTCGACCAGGCCTTCGGCTTCCAGCTTGGCCATCTGCTGGCGCACCGCCTCCACCGTGACGTTCAGCACTTTGGCGATATCGGGAATGCCGAGCGCGCCGCGGGTCTTGAGCGTCGAGAGGATGCGGTCTGCCGGCTGGTGCGGCATCCAGGTGGGCTTGGCATCGGGGGCTGACATGGCGGATTCGGTCGTAGGGAGGAAACAGTGCCATTGTCAGGTGGTTGGCACTCCCTTCGCAGCGGCGGGTGCTTGCCAGCCGCCGCCCAGCGCCTTGTAGAGCGCGACGAGGCTGGTGTACGAGGCGGTTTCGGCCTCGGCCACGGCGTCTTGTGCGCGCAGCAGGGTGCGCTGTGCGTCGAGCACGCTCAGGTAGGGGGCGGCACCTTCGCGGTAGCGCACCTCGGCCAGTTCGGCGGCGCGGCCGCTGCGGGCGGAGGCTTCCACCAGCCGCTGCAGGCGCAGCTGGTTCTGGCCATAGCCGGTGAGGGCGCCTTCCACGTCCTCGATGGCGCGCAGCACGGTCTGCTCGTAGAGCGCGCGGTCGCCTTCGGCCCGAGCCTCGGCGCCACGCACGCGGGCCTTCACCGAGCCCAGCCGCAGAGCCGGCCAGCTCACGCCCGGCGTCACGCTGAAGGCCCGGCTCGATGAACTGCCCAGGTCGGAGCCCCGTAGCGCGACAAAGCCCAGGAAGCCGCCGATGTCGAAGCGCGGATACAGCTCGGCCGTGACCGCGCCCACGTCGGCCGTGCTGGCCGCCAGGCCACGCTCGGCGCGCAGCACGTCGGGCCGGCGGCGCAGCAGGTCGGCCAGGTCGCCGATGGGCAGGCGCTTGTCGAGCACGCGCAGCTGGCGCGGCTGCAGCATCGGCTCCAGCTCGCCGGGGCGCAGGCCGGCCAGCACCGCGACGCGGTAGGCCGACTGCCGGCGCGTGGTTTCGAGCGCGGGCAGCTGGCTTTCGGTGGTCGCCAGGTTGGCCTGCGCGCTTGCCAGGTCGCCCTCGAGGCCGCGGCCGGTCTGCACCTGCGCCTCGGTCACGCGCAGGCTCTGGCGCAGGCTGTCGAGCGTGCGGCGCGTCACGGCAATGCGCTGCTCGGCGCCGCGCATCTCGTAGTAGTTGCGCGCCAGCTCGGCCACGGCAACGATGCGCACCTGTTCGAGGTCAGCGGCGCTGGCCTCGGTGCGCGCGGTCGCTGCCTCGTCGAGCCGCTTCAGGCGGCCGAACAGGTCGATTTCCCACGAGGCGTCGAAGCCCGTGCGGCTGCTCTGCGACAGCGAACGTACATCGGGTTGAGTGCCGCTGTTGCCTTGCGCGATGCTGCGCGTCTTGCTCGCGCCGGCGGTCACGACCGGCAGCCGGTCGAGCTCCGCCTCGGTCTGCGTGGCGCGGGCTTCGAGCAGCCGGGCCTGCGCGATGCGGATGTCGTGGTTCTCGGCCAGTGCGCGGTCGATCAGCGCATCGAGCTGCGGATCGTCGAGCTGGTGCCACCAGTCGCGCTGCACCGCGTCGGTGGCAAACAGCGAGCGCTCGGGCACGGTGATGGCAACGGGTGCGTCGGCCGGCGCTTTGTAGTTGGGCCCAACGGCGCAGCCGGCCAGCACCAGCATGCTCAATGCGAAGGGAGCGGCGTAGGTAAAGAGTCGGTTCATGGTCATGCTCCTTCGGCCAGCGCTTCGAGTTCGGCCGCGCGCTGCGAGTGGCCCGCCGCGCGGTGGTCGCGCGCCAGCAGCGTGTACATCGTGGGCAGCACGAACAGCGTGAACAGCGTGCCCACCAGCATGCCGACCACGATCACCAGGCCGATGCTGAAGCGGCTGTTGGCGCCTGCGCCGCTCGCGAACAGCAGCGGCACCAGCCCCATCACCATCGCGGCCGTGGTCATCAGGATGGGGCGCAGCCGGATGCGCGCGGCCTCCTCGATCGACGCGCGCCGGTCGAAGCCCTTGTGCATCTGGATCTCGTTGGCGAACTCCACCATCAGGATGCCGTGCTTGCTGATGAGCCCGATGAGCGTCACCAGCCCGATCTGCGTGTAGATGTTGATGGTGCCGAAGCCCAGTGCCAGCGGCACCAGCGCGCCGCAGATCGACATCGGCACGCTGATCAGAATGATCAGCGGATCGCGCAGGCTCTCGTACTGCGCGGCCAGCACCAGGTAGATCACCACGATGGCGAACACAAAAGCCATTACCAGTGCCGAGCCCTCCTGCGTGAACTGCCGCGCGTCCGACTGCCAGTCGTAGCTGAAGCCGGCCGGCAGCTTCTTCGCCTCTTCGCTCAGGAAGGCCACCGCGTCGCCCATGGTCACGCCCGGCATCGGAATGGCCTGGAAGGTGGACGCATTGAGCTGGTTGAACTGCGTGAGTTTGTTGGGGCCCACGCTGGTCGACAGCTGCACCAGGTTGGCCAGCGGCACGGGCTGGCCGCTCGCGCTCTTCACGAAGTAGCGCGACAGCGCCTCGGCCGTGAGCCGCTGCTCGCGCGGCGATTGCGGAATCACGTCGTAAGAGCGGCCGTCCATGCCGAAGCGGTTGACGTAGTTCTCGCCCACCAGCACCGCCAGCGTGTCGCCGATGGACTTCATCGTCACGCCCATGCTGTTGGCCTTGGCGCGGTCCACGCGGATCTCGACCGTGGGGTTGTTGAACTCCAGGTCGCTGTCGACCACGGCGAACTTGCCGCTGTCGCGCGCCGACTTCTTCAGCGCCTCCATCGCCTCGAACACGGTGCGATGGTCGCCCGCGCTGCGGATCACCATCTGCACCGGCAGCCCGCCGGTAGAGCCCGGCAGCGAGGGCAGCTGGAACGCGAAGACGCTGCTGCCTTCCACGTCGTTCATGCGGCCCTGCGTGTCGCCCTGGATCTGGTCGGCGTTGCGCTTGCGGTCTTTCCAGTCGGAAAGCTGCACGCCGCCGATGCTGTTCGACACGTCGTCCGAGCCGTTGATGAGCCAGCGGCCGGTGTTCTCGGGCAGCGTGGCGAACACCTCGTCCCACTTCTTGCCGAACTTCTCGACGTAGTCGATGTTCGCGTGCTGCGGCGACTTGATGGCCGTGAGCACCATGGCCTGGTCTTCGCCGGGCGCGAGCTCGCGCTGCGCCGCGTTGTAGAGGAAGGGCAGGCTCACCAGCACCAGCGCCGCGAACGCGCCGGTCACCCAGCGGTGATGCAGCGACACATCCAGCAGCCGGCCGTAGCCCGTGGCGAGCCGGTGGAAGAAGGCCTCGGCGGCGCGCGCCATGCGACTGCCCGTGGTGTCCTGCGGCAGCAGGAACGAGCTCATCACCGGCGACAGCGTGAGCGCGATCACGCCCGACACCACCACCGCGCCCGCCAGCGTGAACGCGAACTCCTTGAAGAGCGAACCCGTGAGCCCGCCCATGAGCCCGATGGGCGCGTACACCGCAGCGAGCGTGAGCGTCATCGCGATCACCGGGCCGGCCACTTCGCGCGCGCCGATCAATGCGGCCTGCACGCGCGACTTGCCTTCTTCTATGTGGCGATGCACGTTCTCCACCACCACGATGGCGTCGTCCACCACCAGCCCGATGGCCAGCACCATCGCCAGCAGTGTCAGCAGGTTGATGCTGAAGCCGAACAGCAGCATCAGCGCGGCCGCGCCGAGCATCGACAACGGAATCGTCACCACCGGAATGAGCACCGCGCGGATCGAGCCCAGACACAGGAAGATCACGATCACCACGATGGCGATGGCTTCGAGCAGCGTGTGCCGCACCTCGTCGATGGAAGCCTCGATGAAGCGCGCCAGCTCGAAGGGCAACTGCACTTCAACGCCCGGCGGCAGGTTCTGCTTGATGCCGGGCAGCAGCTCGCGGATGCGCTTCACGATCACCAGCGGGTTGCCGTTGGGCGCTGCCTGCAGGCCGAGGTAGATGGCGGGCACGCCGTCCATCGTGGCGCTGCTGTCGGCGCTGGCCGCGCCCAGCTCCACGGTAGCCACGTCGCCCAAACGCACGATGGCATCGCCGTCCCGCTTGACCACCATGTCGCGGAACTCCGCCACGTTCACCAGATCGGTGTTCACGCGGATGTTCGACACCACGTACAAGCCCTTCACCTGTCCGGGCGCGGCCTGCACGTTGTTCTGGCGCAGCGCGTCGGCCAGCTCGCCGGCCGAAATGCCGCGCGCGGCCATGCGGTTGGGGTCGAGCCACACGCGCATCGCCAGCGTCTGCCCGCCCGAGACTTCGACGCCAGACACGCCGGTGATGGAGGCGAACTGCGGCTGCACCACGCGCGAGAGGTAATCGGTGAGCGCCGGCATCGGCATCGTCTTGCTGGAGAAGCCGACGTAGGCCACGGCCGTTGCCTCGCCCGACGATTTGAGGATGACCGGGTCGAAGGCCTCGGCCGGCAGCCGGTACTTCACCTGGCTGACCTGGGCCATGGCTTGCGTGAGTGCCTGGTTGGCGTCGGCATTGAGCTTCATGCGCACGCTGATCACGCTGCGGCCCAGCGTGGAAGACGACGACAGGTAGTCGACGTTCTCGATGGTCGCCACCGCCTGCGCGATGGGCTGCGTGACGAAGCCCTGCATCAGCTCCGGCGAGGCACCGGGGTACTGCGTGGTGATGCTGAGCGTAGTGCTCTCGGTCAACGGGTATTGCCGCACCGGCAGGTCGCCCAGCGCACGCGCGCCGAGCAGCAGGATGAGCGTGCTCACCACCAGCGCCAGCACGGGGCGGCGCACGAAGAGGTCGGTGAACTTCATGACTTCGATTCCTGCGCGAGGGCCAGCGTGTCTTTTGCAGTCGGCATCACGGCGGCGCCGGTGTACAGGCGCAGCTGGCCGGAGGTGACGACCTTGTCGCCGGGCATCAGGCCTTTCTCGATGACGACCAGGCCGTCCTGCCGCTCGCCGGCCTTCACGAACACCTGCAGCGCCGTGAAGCCGTCGCCCTTTTCGGCGGGCCGCACCACGAAGACCGAGTCGCCGTGCGTGCTGTAGGTGATGGCCGTCTCGGGCACGGTGATGGCGTCGTTGCGCGCCGGCAACGCGACCTTGCCGTGGACGAACATGCCCGGCGTGAGCGCGCCATCGGCGTTGTCGATGGTGGCCTGCAGGCGCACCGTGCGCGTGTCGCTGCCGATCTGCGGCTCGATGGTGCTGAGCCGGCCCTGGAACACGCGCCCCGGATAGGCATCGACCGAGAGCGCCACTTGCTGGTTGCGCTTGAGCACGGGCAGCGCCGTCTCGGGAAGCGTGAGGTTGGCGAACAGCGTGCGGCTGTCGGTGAGCGACACCAGCGCATCGCCGGCCCGCACGAACTGGCCGAGGTTGACGCGGCGGATGCCGAGCACGCCATCGAACGGCGCCTTGATGCGCTTCTGCTCCAGCAGCGCCTGCACGCGCCGCAGGTCGCCGCTGGCCTGGTCGAAGGCGGCCTGCGCCTGTTCGAGCTGTTCCTGTGTGGCCGCCTGCTGCGGCACCAGTCGGCGCGTGCGGTCGAGCAGTGCCTTGGCATTGGCGCGCTGGGCCGTCAGGCGCTCCAGGTCGCCCTGCTCGGGCGCGTCGTTGAGCTGTACCAGCAGTTGCCCTGCGCGCACTTCGCCGCCGGGCGTGAAGAGAATCTTCGCGACGCGGCCTTCCACTTCCGCCGGCACCTCCACCTGCCGGTTGGCCTCCAGCGTGCCGATGCCGCTGAGAAAGCGCGCCACCTCCGTCTTCTGCGCGATGGCCACCGCCACCTTGGCCGGCGGCCTGCCGCCACCCTCCGCATGCGCCGGCGTGAGCTTCGTGACGAGCCCGTAGCCGGCTCCCCCAATTACCAATGTCGCGAGGCCGGCGCCTAGCCACGCCCTTGATTGCTTGTTCATTACGACGTCCATTATTAATCAAAGAAAGTACTTTGATTATTAAAAGATGCCGGTGGCCTGTCGATGAAGGCGTGGCAATGGCCGTCATAGGCCGGGGCTATTTGCGCAAGGCTGCTGTGCATGTCGAGTTCTCCAGGGTTACGCGGGGATTCCCGCTGACCTGAAGAAGACGTGCCATCCACCCGGGTTGTGACAACCCGCGGCTTTGCTATCTGTAATGAGCCGCCATGAAATCGATGAAGGCGCGCACCGCGGGCTGCACGTGCCGCGTGCGCGGATAGAGCGCCGCGTAAGTGCGCTGCCCGAGCGTCGCGTCTGGCAGAACGCGCACGAGGGCACCCGACTGCAGGTCGGCGCGCACCGTGTGCCAGGTCAGCGCTGCGATGCCCAGCCCGCATTTCGCGGCCGAATGCAGCGCGGTGATCGTGTCGCAAGCGAAGCGCGCATCCGGCTTTAGCGTTTGCTGTTGACCATTGCGCATATGCAGGGTCCAGCGCGCGGGGCTTTCCGGCCCGTTGTGCTGCAGGCACTGGTGCTGCGACAGGTCTTCCGGTGTGCGGGGCAGGCCGTGCTCGACTAGATACCGGGGCGCGGCGACCAGCACCATGTCGGAGACGGCCAGCGTCCGCACCATCGTCGAGGCATCCTCCAGTTCGGCGCTGATACGCAACGCGACGTCGATGCCTTCGGCCACAAGCTTGGTGAAACGGTCGGTGCAAACGACTTCCAGCCGGATGCCCGCATGGCGCGCCTGGAAGGCAGGCAGCCAGTCGGGCAGCTCCAGCGTCGCGATCGAGAGCGGCATGCTCACCTTCAGCGTCCCCGAGGGCGCCTTGCCGTCCGTCGCCGCATCGGCATGGGCCGCATCCAGCCGCGAGAGGATGTCCGTGCAGGCGGCGAGGTAGCGATGCCCCGCTTCGGTCAGCGTGATGCCGCGCGTGTCGCGCCGCACCAGCTGCGCGCCGAGCGACGCCTCCAGTGCCTGCAACTGGCGCGACAGGCTGGAGTGCGTGGTGCCCAGCGACTGCGCCGCGGACGAAAGGCTCTTCGCTTGCGCGATGCGCTGAAAGGCGCGCATCGCCTTCACCTGATCCATGCGCCGCCCTCCCGCGGGTTCTTTAGATCCTTCGCATTTTCAGGCAACCGGCAATGCCAGGATCTGCGCGGTCGTCAGCACTTCGCCGAAGGTGTCTTCGATCTCGGCCAGCGCTGCGCGATGCAGGCTGTCGTGTGAAACGGTGTCGCCGTTCTCGCGGCGGATCGACCGGGTGGCAGCGGCATCGGACGACACCACCACGTCGAACCCCTGCACGGCGCCGTCGCGGGCAGCGCCGGCCACGCATGCGTGGGTCATGAGGCCGGTGATGACCAGCGTCTGCACACCGGCCGATCGCAGGCGCTGTGCGATGTCGGTGCTTGCGAAGACGCTGACGGTGGTCTTCTGCACGACGATGTCGCGCGCCCTCGGTTGCATGTCAGTGTGGAACTTCACGGTGTCGCCGCCCTGGGCGAATGTCGCGGAGCCTGCCGGTGCCACGTGCTGTATCTGGAACACGGGGAGGGCGTGCCGGTCAGCCCACGCGAGAAGGCGCTTCGTGTGGGCGACGGCATCCGATGCGTCGGCAATGGGCATGCGGCCGGTGAAGTACTCGTTCTGGAAATCGATCACCAGCAAGGCCGTGGCCTTGCCGTTCAACCGCTGCAGCGGTTTCGCGCCCGACATGGCGCGGAGGGTGGGTGTGGGAGCGAAGGGCGATGCCGCAGCGGCGGTGCCGACGATGCCGGCCGCGCAGGGCACGGCCAGTGCGCTCATGAGTCCGCGGCGAGAGAGTCCTGACATGGTTGCTGTTCCTGGAGATCCATCAAAAGTGATGCAGGAAGTCTAGGAACGGCAGTGGACAGCGACTAGGCCGGCACGGCGACAAGTGTTGTGCGGCTTGCGCACATCGCCGCGTGTCGACGAGGCTCACGCCGCCTCGGGCGTGAACAAAGTCGCCTTATCGATGCCCATTCGCAGCGATTGATGGCGGCGTAACTTGAGCCACATACAAATCTCCATCCTTAATTTGGAGATTCTTGGAATGATGCGAAAGCTAATCGTGGTGGGCGATCCACCGGCTTCAGGCGGCGCTGTATTGCCCTACGGTGGACCCATGTCGGACGTCTTTGGAAAATGCCTCGCGCTGATCGGCGGGCGGGCTTACTGCGAGGGTTGCAACAGCGTCGGCATCATTGCCAAGGCTGGCGGACCTCGCAGAGGATGGTTTCACAGCGCTGAAATGGCGCTGGAAGGCGACGTGGTGGTTTGCCACTGTCCGGTTCCGCCCCCGCTTGTTTCCAAGTTGCAGCATCCGCCGACCTACGATGACGCATTGGCTGGTGCTGTGAGCGACTTCAGTCCAAGCTTCACCGCATTGCCGGGTTGGTTCGCAGGGAATTCAACCACTGTCGCAGCGAGCAAGAAGCTGGTCGACGACCTCGTGGAGCACCCGCCCGAGGCGACGCAGACTGAGAACATCTGTTCGAACATGACCAACAAGCAATTCGCCAGCAAGGTTATGGCGCTGCGAGACCTCGCAGTTGATCTGGTCGAAAAACGCGTCAAGGATTTGATCGTTTGGGGAAAGCCCGAGCAGGAACGCGCGATGAGGTGGTTCGGCCAGAATGACGAAGGCTTGCGACACCATTTGGACGCTGGCCTGAAGGCGTGCATCCGTGTCTTGAAGGGGCTGACGGAAGCCAACTTCGTGCGCTATTCAGAGGAGGCGATCCGGAATGTCGGCTGCATTCCCTCGGGCTATGGTGGTCGCGTTGCTGCCGAAGTGTGCAAACCTGACATCAAGACGCGCACTATCGGAATAGGGTTTGAGTTCTGCGAGCTCCCCGATATTTCTTACAGAATCGACTCAAAGCTGGCAACGATCATCCACGAGGTGACCCACTTCGACGATGTGTTTTCATCGAACGATACGGTCTACCAGATGGGACAGAGTCTGAAGTTGCTGGCTTCCAATACAAACGCAGCAAGAGTGAATGCGGACAGCATCGTGGGGTACGTGCTTTATGGCGACTAGACGCATCTTTTTCATTTTGGTCGTCCTGATTGGGCTGGGCATCTGCGACGCGGCGCAAGCATGCAAGCCACCATTGACTATCGTCCTGATCTTTGACGAAGACTCCTCGACCTTGGGTCGAGATCAGATCGTGCTACTTGCTGCCAGACTGAATCATTTCCGCCGCGTGTACCCGCACTTGGACGAGGCAGGCGTCGAGGGCGTAGCACGCGAAACCGCACCCAACGCAAAGCCACTGGCGCAACGCCGCGCAATTGAAGCAGCTCGTGCGGTGCAATCTCTTCTTGACGGAGTGAAGTTGCGCGTTTCGTCGAATGTTTACCCGCCTGAATGGGCAATACATGAAGGCAACTACGCAGGGATAGAGGTCATGCCGCCGATGAAGGACATGCCCGACTGCACGCCGGTACCGATCCCCGGTTTCAAGTACTGAAGCAATGAGCGAATTGCCGCGTCAAATCAGGCACATTGTGTTTCTCGCTTCTCTGGTCGCGCCCGCTGCGGCCTTCGCCTGCAGCCCAGGCAAAAGCATCGACGTGTTCTTCGAGCGAAATTCCTCCAGGGTTTCGGCGGAGCAAGTGTTGAGGCTGGCCAACTGGACCGCCATGCTTCGCGAGAGGTATCCAAATCGTCAGGCGATAAACATGGGAGCCAACGCTGAGCAAGGCGAGCGTGACCCTCACAACCTGGCGATGACGCGAGCCAGGAACGTCGCTCGAGTCCTCGATGAAGACCTTCGGTTCACCGTACCGACGGTCACTCCTCCGGCGAAGGGCTATGTCTATCCGGCTGGGGCCTTGGGTAAAGAGGACGTCAAGCGGGTGGAGATCGACTTCCTGCCTGCCTGCCCGCATGAATGCCCATGTCAAACGGGCGATCCTCTCTATAAACCACCGCCTCAACGATGAGGTGCCTCACGCCGCATCCGGCATCCGACTGATGAGCTTGTCCAGCGTGATCGGATAGTCGCGCACCCGTATTCCCGTCGCGTTGTGGATCGCATTCGCCACCGCCGCACCCACGCCGCAGATGCCAAGTTCACCGACGCCCTTGGCCTTCATAGGCGAAGAGATCGGGTCGGTCTCGTCCAGGAAGATCACTTCCTGGTGCGGGATGTCGGCATGCACCGGCACCTCGTAGCCGGCCAGGTCGTGGTTGACGAAGAAGCCCAGGCGCTCGTCCACGGCAAGCTCTTCCATGAGCGCTGCACCGACGCCCATGGTCATCGCGCCGATGACCTGGCTGCGCGCCGACTTGGGGTTGAGGATGCGGCCCGCGGCGCAGACTGCGAGCATGCGGCGCACCCGTATCTCCGCGGTGAATGCGTCCACCCCGACTTCCACGAAGTGCGCGCCGAAGGTGGACTGCTGGTATTGCTTGTCGAGGTTGCCGAACTCCAGCACGTCTTCCGCGACGATGCTCTCGCCGCCCGCGATACCGGCGAGTGGAACGTTCCGGCCACCGGCGCGCACCATGCCGTCCGCGAAGACGGCGCTGGCGGCATCCAGGCCCGCTCGCTGCGCGACGGCCTCCCGCAGCTTGGTGCAAGCCGCGTAGACGCCAGCCGTCGAGCAGTTGGCGCCCCATTGCCCGCCGGAGCCGGCGGACGCGGGAAAGTGCGAATCGCCGAGCCGTACGACCACGCGTTCGAGCGGCACGCCCATCATCTCGGCGGCCGTCTGCGCAATGATCGTGTAGCTGCCGGTGCCGATGTCCGTCATATCGGTCTCGACGGTCACGATGCCGCGCGCATCCAATGCCACGCGCGCGGCCGACTTCATCACCTGGTTGTTGCGGAAGGCGGCCGCCACACCCATGCCGACGAGCCATCGGCCGTCGCGCACGAGGCCGGGCCGCGCGCTGCGCTTGTTCCATCCGAAGCGCTCGGCCCCGGTGCGCAGGCACTCGATGAGGCGGCGCTGCGAGAAGGGACGGCTCGGGTTGGCCGGGTCTACCTGCGTGTCGTTGAGCACGCGGAACTCGATGGGGTCGATGCCCAACTGTTGCGAGATTTCGTCGACGGCGATTTCCAACGCCATCAGCCCCGGCGCCTCGCCCGGTGCGCGCATCGCGTTGCCTTCGGGCAGGTCGAGCAGGGCCAGCCGGGTGCCGGTGAGCCGGTGCTCGCCCGCGTAGAGCAGGCGCGTCTGCTGCACCGCGTTCTCGGGCTTGCCGTCCACCAGGTTGCCGGACCAGCTCTCATGGCCGATGGCCGTGATCTTTCCCTGCGCGGTGGCACCGATGCGGATGCGCTGGATCGTCGCGGGCCGGTGCGTGGTGTTGTTGGCGATCAGCGGGCGCTGCAGCGCGACCTTGACCGGCCGGCGCGCAATGCGCGCGCCCAGTGCCGCGAGCAGCGTGTCCGCCCGCAGGAACAGCTTGCCGCCGAAACCGCCGCCGATGTAGGGCGACATGAGGTGGACCTTGTCCTTGGGCATGTCCAGCGTCTTCGCGAGTTCGCCGGTGGTCCAGTCGATCATCTGGTTCGAGGTCCACACGGTGAGCTTGTCGCCGTCCCATGCGGCGATGGTGGCTTGCGGCTCCATCATTGCGTGCGAGTGGTCGGGCGTGGTGTAGGTCTGGTCCAGCCGCACTTCGGCCTTGGCGAATGCGCTGGCGAAGTCGCCGACGGTGTTGTCGCGGTTGATCGTCTTGCGGTCCGTCGAAGCCTTCGCGTCCGCGAGGCCGAAGCTGCCTTCGGCGCGTGCGTACTGCACCTGAACGAGTTGTGCCGCGGCGCGCGCCTGCTCGAAGGTCTGCGCCACGACGAGCGCAACGGCCTGGTGGTAGTGGTCGATGACGGGGCCGCCGAGCAGCCGGGCCGTGTTGAAGTTGCCCTTGCCCAGCTTGCCTGCGTTCTCATGCGTGACGATGGCGATCACGCCCGGCGCGGCCTTCGCGCGGCTCAGGTCGATCGAAATGATCCGGCCCTTGGCAATGGCCGATCCGACGATGTAGCCGTACGCCTGGTTGGGCACGACGTCATGCCGCTCGTATGCGTAGGGCGCCGTGCCCGTGGTCTTGAGCGGACCGTCGATGCGGTCCACCGGCTGGCCGACCACTTTCAGCTGGTCGATGGGGTTGGTGGTGGCGGGGGTGTCGAACTTCATCGCTCAGCTCCTGGCTTGCGTCAGCACCGCATCGAGCGTGCGCTCGACCAGCGACACCTTGAAGGCGTTCTGCGAAGTGGTTTTGGCGCCGGCAAGCAATGCCGCGGTCACGGCCCTGGCGCCGCGAGGCATCTCGGCCTCGGCTGCTTCGACACGCCACGGCTTGTGCGCGACGCCGCCCACCGCAACGCGGGCGCTGCCGTCGCGCTGCACGATCGCGCCCACCGAAACCAGCGCGAAGGCATAGGAGGCCCGGTCGCGCACCTTCTGATAGATGTGCTTGCCGCCCACCGGTGCGGGGAGCTTGACCGACGTGATCAGCTCGCCGGGCGTCAGCGCGGTTTCGACATACGGCGTGGCGCCGGGCAGCTTGTGGAAGTCGGCGATGGGGATGGTGCGCCGCGAGCCGTCGGCGCGGATGGTCTCCACAGTCGCATCGAGCGCGCGCATCGCGACGGCCATGTCGCTGGGATGCGTCGCGATGCATGCATCGCTCGTACCCACGATCGCATGCTGCCGGGTGTACCCGCCGATGGCCGAGCACCCGCTGCCGGGCTGGCGCTTGTTGCAGGCCTGGTTGGTGTCGTAGAAGTAAGGGCAACGCGTTCGCTGCAACAGGTTGCCCGCGGTCGTTGCCTTGTTGCGCAGCTGGCCCGATGCGCCGGCGAGCAGGGCGCGCGACAGCAAACCGTGGTCGCGCCGCACGCGGCTGTCGGCGGCAAGATCGGTGTTGCGCACCAGCGCGCCGATGCGCAGGCCGCCGTCTGGCGTGCTTTCGATCTTGTCGAAGCCCAGGCCGTTGACGTCGATAAGGTGCGCGGGCGTCTCTATCTCCAGCTTCATCAGGTCCAGCAGGTTGGTGCCGCCCGCGATGAAGCGTGCACCCGGCACCCTTGCCGCCTTCATGACGGCCTCCGTCGGCGAAGACACGCGCTCGTAGGTGAAAGACTTCATGCCGGCCTCCCCGCGGCCACTTCGGTGATCGCATCGACGATGTTGCTGTAGGCCCCGCATCGACAGATGTTGCCGCTCATGCGTTCGCGCAGTTCCACCACCGTGACCTGGGGCCTGGCCGTCAGGTCGGCGCTCACGTGGCTGGGGATGCCTTCGCGAATCTCGTTCAGCACGGAGACGGCGGAGCAGATCTGCCCTGGTGTGCAGTAGCCGCACTGGTAGCCGTCGTGCTTCACGAAGGCGGCCTGCATCGGGTGCAGCGAGCCCGGCTTGCCAAGGCCTTCGATGGTGGTGACCTTGGCGCCTTCGTGCATTACCGCCAGAGTCAGGCACGAGTTGATGCGGCGGCCGTCCACCATCACGGTGCAGGCGCCGCATTGGCCGTGGTCGCAACCCTTCTTGGTGCCGGTCAGATGCAGGTGCTCGCGCAACGCATCGAGCAGGGTGGTGCGGTTGTCCAGCGTGAGGACGTGCGTCCTGCCATTCACTTCAATGGTCGTCTTCGACAGGCCGGAGAGCTTTGGCGCGGGTGTCGTCGCCGCGTTGGCCGCAGGAGCCTCCGCGACCACTGCCGCCGAAGCGGCCCCGGCTATCAGCAGATCGCGCCTGGAGATGGTGGTGGGTTCGTCGGGGGTATTCATGCCGTGCCGCGTGCCTTTCATCTCGAACAACTGCAATCCACCAATGTAGGCCGGTACCCCCGGGCCGAACTAGGCGGAACGGCCTTGATGCACTGACAAGTTGCTCTTGATAATCGACGGCCACACTGGAGGCCTTTATGCCTATCAATGAACTGCGTTCCATCGCCACATTCGCCAAGACGGCCGAGCTCGGCAGCCTGCGCCAAGCCGCCGCGGCGCAGGGGATGACGCCGCAGGCCGCCAGCCAGGCCCTGGCCCAACTGGAGCAGCACCTCGGTGTGCGGCTGTTCCATCGCACCACGCGCAGCATGGCGCTCACCGACGAGGGGCGGCAGTTTCTGGAAGCCGCGCAGCCCGCGCTGCTCGGCCTGCAGCGCGCATTGCACATGGCGCGCCGCGCGACCGACGAGATTGCGGGGCCGCTACGCATCGTGGGGCCGCGATCGACCTTCGCTCCCGTTTTCTGGCCCCTGCTCGACGAGTTCTGCCGGCTTTACCCCGAAGTGCAGCCCGATGTGCAACTGGACGACCGCATCGGCAACTGGGTGGAAGACCGGGTCGACGTGGGCTTTCGCGTCGGCCCGTCGCCGGCCGAGGGCGTCATTGCGCGAAGGCTGTTCGGCCTCCAGCTCATCGTCTGCGCGGCCCCGTCGTATCTTGAACGCCACGGCGCGCCCGACAGCCTGAACGCGCTGGCCGCGCATCGCTGCAGCGGCTTCCGTCTTCCCAGCACGGGCAAGGTCATGCCCTGGTACGTGAAGGTCGGGGAGGATGTCGTCGAGCACCACATCGTTCCGGCACTGTGCGTCAACGACGAAGCGCTGGAAACCGAAGCGGTGCTGGCCGGGCATGTCATCGGTTCGATGACCAGCGTGAGCGCCAGCGCGCACATCCGGGCCGGGCGGCTGATACCGCTGCTGAGCGAGCACGCCGCCGACCGTTCTGCCGTGTTCGTCTACTACGGAAGCCGCACGGCCCAGCCCGCGCGTGCCAAGGCATTCATCGACCTGGCCATCCAGCGACTGACCAACAACCCCGCCTACCTGCTGACGGCGGAAGAACTGCGCTCCGCGGAATCCGCTGGGCGGCTTGCGCATGCGCGCCGTTAGGGTGAGTCGACAGTCAAACGGGGCCACGGCGGCGCACCTCCCTTCTTGTGGCCCATGCGCTAACCTGTGCCGCCGATGAACGACGTTTCCCGCCCCGACCCCGACGCCCTGCTAGCGCAACTGCGCAGCGACGAGGCGCGCGCATTGCGCGGCAAGCTGCGCATCTACTTCGGCGCCAGCGCAGGTGTCGGCAAGACCTGGGCCATGCTGAGCGCCGCGCAGCGCGAGCGCGCCACAGGGCGCGACGTGCTGATAGGCGTGGTCGAGACCCACGGCCGCAGCGAAACCGCTGCGCTGCTCGCGGGGCTCGACACACTGCCGCTGCGCGAGCTGGACTACCGCGGCCGCACCCTCGCCGAGTTCGACCTCGACGCCGCGCTCGCGCGCAAGCCCGCCGTGCTGCTGGTCGACGAGCTAGCCCACACCAACGCACCCGGCTCGCGCCACGCCAAGCGCTGGCAAGACGTCCAGGAGCTGCTGGCCGCCGGCATCGAGGTGTGGTCTGCGCTCAACGTGCAGCATCTCGAAAGCCTCAACGGCACGGTCGGTGCCATCACCGGCGTGCGCGTGCACGAGACCGTGCCCGACACCGTGCTCGACGAGGCCGACGAGGTGGTGCTGGTCGACGTCACGCCCGACGAGCTGACGGCGCGGCTCGCGGCCGGCAAGGTGTACATGCCGCAGCAGGCCGAGCGCGCCGCGCAGAACTTCTTTCGCAAGGGCAACCTGATCGCGTTGCGCGAGATCGCGCTTCGCCGCACCGCCGAGCATGTGGAAGACGACGTGCGCGGCTGGCGCGTGGAGCAGTCGGGCGCTGGTGGCAACGGGCAGGGCCGCGAACTGCAGGCCTGGAACACATCGGGTGCGATCCTCGCCTGCGTCGGCCCGCATGAAGGCGCGGCGCAGACGGTGCGCACGGCCGCACGGCTCGCGGGCCAGCTCAATGTGCGCTGGCATGCGGTGTATGTCGAGACGCCCAGGCTGCAGCGGCTGGCCGCGGTGGAGCGCGATCGCACTCTTGCTGTACTCAAACTGGCGGAAGAACTGGGCGCGGCCACCGCCGTGCTCACCGGCTCCGACGTGGCGGAGCAGCTGGCCGAGCAGGCGCGCCGGCTCAACTGCGCGACGCTGGTGCTGGGGCGCGCCGAACCCGCCACCGGCTGGCGCCGCTGGTGGCCCGCGGGAGCGCAGCCGCTGGCGCGTGCGCTGGCCCAACGCGCACCCGCGCTCGACATCATGGAAGTGGCCCGCGCGGAAAGCTCGCGCCGCCTGTCGCGCACCCAGCTGGAGGGCATGCGCATCGACAGCGACGATCACGAGAAGGCGCCCACCCACTGGCCCGCCTACGCATGGGCCGCTGCCACCAGCATCGCGCTCACGCTGATCTGTACGCCGCTGGCCCACGTGCTGGAGCTGTCGAACATCGTCATGCTGTTCCTGCTCGGCGTGGTGGGCGTGGCGATGCGCTTCGGGCGCGGGCCCGCGGCGCTGGCGGCTTTGCTCAACGTCGCCGCCTTCGACTATTTCTTCGTGCCGCCGCGCCTGTCGTTCGCCGTGAGCGACGTGCAGTACGTGCTGACCTTCGCGATCATGCTCGGCGTCGGCCTGCTGGTGGGGCAGCTCACAGCGGGGCTGCGCTTCGCGGCTGGTGTGTCGGCCAGCCGCGAGCGGCGCGCGCGCTCGCTGTTCGAGCTCACGCGCGAACTGTCGGCCGCGCTGGAAAGCTCGCAGGTGGTCACGCTCGGTGCTGCCGCCGTGCGGGGCCACTTCGGCGGCGATGCGCTGGTGCTGGTGACCGACGCGGCCGATCAACTGATGCTGCCCGTCGACCCTCCCAAGGGCTTCGACCCGCAGGTGGCCGACTGGGCCTTCCGCCACGCCCAGCCCGCCGGCCTTGCGACCGCCACGCTGGCGGCGCAGGCCTGGCACTACGTGCCGTTGCAGGCGCCGATGCGCGTGCGCGGCGTGCTCGCGCTGTCGCCCGCGCAGCCGCGCTGGCTGCTCATTCCCGAACAGGCGCAGCAGCTCGACACGTTGGCGCGGCAGATCGCGATTGCGCTGGAGCGCGTGCACTACGTCGAGGTGGCGCAGCAGGCCGTGGTCGAGATGGAATCGGAGCGCCTGCGCAACGCCCTGCTCGGCGCCATCTCGCACGACGTGCGCACGCCGCTCACCGCGCTGATCGTGCTGGCCGAATCGCTGCAGACCCTGCCGCCCGAGGAGCACGGCAACACCGCGCGCGCCATCGTCGCGCAGGCGCACGAGCTGCATGCGCTGGTCAACAACCTGCTCGACATGGCGCGGCTCGAAAGCGGCATTGCAGGCGGTGCGGTGAACCTGCGACGCGACTGGCAGTCGGTGGAAGAGGTGGTGGGCTCTGCGATTCGCGCAGCGCGCACGTCGCTCGGCAACACCGTCGTGCAGACCGCGCTCGACCCCAACCTGCCACTGGTCGAGTTCGACGCGGTGCTGATCGAACGCGTGCTGGTCAACCTGCTGGAGAACGCCACCAAGTACGGCGCGCCGCCTATCGTGGTCGGTGCGCGTGCCGAGCCCGGCACGCTGGTGCTGACGGTGCGCGACCATGGCCCCGGCCTGCCTGCCGCGCTGCTGGGCCACGAGCAGAAGCTGTTCGACAAGTTCACGCGCGGCGAGGTCGAATCGGCCACGCCCGGCGTGGGCCTGGGCCTGGCGATCTGCAAGGCCGTGGTGAACGCGCACGGCGGCGAAATCGCCGCGGGCAACGCGCGCGACGGCGGTGCAGAATTCACGGTCACTTTGCCCCGCCGCGAACCTCCCGAACCGGCAGAAGCCCAACTCTGAACCCATGCCAACCCCCATCGCCATCGTGATCGAAGACGAGCCGCAGATTCGCCGCTTTGTGCGCGGCGCGCTCGAAGCCGAAGGCTGGGTGGTGCATGAGGCCGACACATTGCGCGATGGGCTGGCTGCGGCCGGCACGCGGCAGCCCGATCTGCTGGTGCTCGATCTGGGCCTGCCCGATGGCGATGGTGTTTCGCTGATCCGCGACGTGCGTGGTTGGTCGGCTGTGCCGATCATCGTGCTGTCGGCGCGCACAGATGAGGCCGACAAGATCGCCGCGCTCGACGCAGGGGCCGACGACTATCTGACGAAGCCCTTCGGCACCGGTGAACTGCTGGCGCGGGTGCGAGCCAACCTGCGCCGTCCGCGAGCGACGGGTGGCAGCACCGAAGAGCCTCCCGAGGCGCTGTTCCGCTTCGGCGAGATCGAGCTTGATCGCGCTGCGCGGCTGGTGCGGCGTTCAGGCGTGGAGGTACACCTGACGCCTACCGAGTACCGCCTGCTGTCGGTGCTGGTCGCGAACGCGGGGCGCGTGCTGACGCAGCGGCAACTGCTGCGCGAAGTGTGGGGGCCTTCGCACTCCGACCAGAGCCACTACCTGCGGATCTACATGGGGCATCTGCGGCAGAAGCTGGAAGCCGATCCGGCGCAGCCTCGGCATCTGTTGACTGAGACTGCTGTGGGGTATCGGTTGGTGGTGTAGGCCTTCCCGCGGCACCGTGACTTCCAGCCAACAGGCCATGTCGTCGCGCTTGCCTTTGCCCGCCGGCATCACCACAATTCAGCCCACCATGAAATTCATCCAAGCCATCGAGGCGAGCATCGCCACCTGACATCGCCCTCGATTGCGTTCGGAAGGCGTTGCGCCTTCCGGTATTGAAAACCCCGGCAGGTTCGTCCCTCCGGGGTTTTTGTTTTTTTGCACTTCATCCTTCACAACGCCATGCGTACCTACGACAAGCTGATCGCCACGATTCGCCTCCGCCGGAGCGTGGACACCGTGCGCCCGGGCTCCGGCCGCCGCATCAGCAGATTGCACGACACCGTTCGTCGCTAGCCCTCAGGCGAATTTTTCTTGCCTGGGGCTGGCGCATGCCAACCAGGCCTTCGAAGCAGAGCGCGAAAGAGCGAGCTTCGGCCGAAAGAAAAGAGAGATTCGTCCTATGAACCCGAAACCCAGAAACCTGCGCAACATCGGCATCATTGCCCACGTCGATGCGGGCAAGACCACGATCACCGAACGCATCCTGTTCTATGCCGGCGAGAGCCATCGCATCGGCGACGTCAGCCGTGGTACGGCCCGCATGGACTTCGAGCCGCAGGAGCAGACGCGCGGCATCACCATCAGCAGCGCGGCCATCACGGTCCACTGGAACGCGACGCAGATCAACCTGATCGACACGCCCGGCCACATCGACTTCAACATCGAAGTGAACCGCTCGCTGCGCGTGCTCGACGGTGCGGTCGTCGTGTTCGACGGGGTAGCCGGCGTGGAGCCGCAGACCGAGACGAACTGGCGCCTCGCGGACAAGTACCGCGTGCCGCGCATCGCCTTCGTCAACAAGCTCGACCGCCTCGGCGCGGACTTCCCGCGCGTGGTCGCGATGATGGAAGAGCGCCTGGGCGTGAAGGCCGTTGCCGTGCAACTGCCCATCGGTGCGGAGGGTGACTTCCGCGGTGTGGTCGACCTGGTTGGCATGCGCGCGCTCGTCTGGGACAAGGACGATGCGAGTCAGCCGTACCGTGTGGCCGACGTGCCCGCCGAGATGCTGGCACCAGCACAGCGTTGCCGGGAGCGGCTCGTGGCGCTGGCGGTCGAACAGGACGAAGCGGCAATGAACGCTTACCTGAATGGCCAAGAGCCGTCGGCCGATGTGCTGCGCGCGTGCATCCGCAAGGGTGTGCTGTCCAGTGCCTTCGTGCCCGTGCTCGCAGGCTCGGCGTACCGCAACCGCGGCGTGGAACCTCTGCTCGACGCGATCGTCGACTGGCTGCCGAAGCCCGGTGAAGTGGCGATGGCTTGCGATCCGGAGGCGCCGTTCGCGGCGCTCGCGTTCAAGGTCGCCAGCGACGACCATGGCGCGATGGTGTTTGTGCGTGTCTACAGCGGCAGGCTGCGGCGTGGCGACACGATGCTCAATGCCACGACGGGCCGCATCGAACGCGCTGCGCGGCTGTACGAAGTGCATGCGGACGACCGCATCGAGCGCGATGAACTCGTGGCAGGCGACATCGCTGCCATCGTTGGGCTGAAGGACACGCTGACCGGTCACACGCTGTGCGACCGGAATCATCCGGTGCACCTGGAGGAGATCAGCGTGCCCGAGCCGGTGATCCACGTCGCGATCGAGCCGAAGGCGCAGGCCGACCAGCAGGCGCTGTCGAAGGCGCTGCAGGCGATGCTGCGGGAAGACCCGAGCCTGCAACTGAGGCAGGACGCCGAATCGGGCCAGACGATCCTCTCGGGCATGGGCGAGTTGCAGCTCGATGTATCCATCGAGAAGCTGCGCGCGAAGTACGGCGTCGAAGTGTCGGTGGGGCGGCCGCAGGTTGCCTACCGGGAAACGATTTCAAGAGAAGTGGAGGTGCACCATGTGCACAAGAAGCAGACCGGTGGCCCCGGTCAGTTCGCGGAGCTGAAGCTGCGTCTCGCGCCCCGTGCGCGTGGCGAAGGCATTGCCTTCGAGAGCCAGGTGGTGGGCGGCGTCATTCCGCGTGAGTTCATTCCTGCGGTCGAGGCCGGCATCCGCCGTGCCGCGCAATCGGGCGTGGTCGCCGGTTTCCCGTGCGTGGACTTCATCGCCACGCTGGTGGACGGCAGCCATCACGAGCGCGATTCGTCGGCGATGGCTTTCGAGCTGGCGGCTGCCGCAGCCTTCCGTGAAGCGGCGGCGAGAGCCGGGCCGCAGGTGCTGGAACCGGTGATGGCGGTGGAAGTCATCACGCCCGCCGACTACCTCGGCGATTGCATCGGTGATCTGCACCGGCGGCGCGGCATGGTCCGCGGCCAGACGGTGCGCGGCAACGCCGCGGTCGTAGAGGCCCATGTGCCGCTGAAGGAGATGTTCGGCTACATCGGCAACCTGCGCGCGCTGTCTTCGGGTCGGGCGCAGTACACGATGCAGTTCGATCACTACGAAGTGGCGCCTGCGGGTGAAATGGCCACGCTTGTAAAGAGCTGATGGTCTTGAAAGGGCGGTCCGGAAGGGCCGCCCTTTTTTATTTCAGTCTTCTTTCGGGGCGTTGTGTTCGGGGTGCGTGCGAATGGCACCGGGTACTCCCCTCCGCGAATGTCCCCCGTCGGCGTGAGCGTGCCCCCGTCAAGAACTCTTTCAGCCCGCAACACCCTTGTTCGGATTCAACAAGAACTTCTCACCAGTAGCCTGCTTCCCATAAACGCCAATGGCATCGAGCTGCAGCGCCTCGACCAGCGACACCTCACGCGTGTAGTGGCTGGCAAACGTAGTCTTCAGTTCCGCAACGACACGCGCCTTCAAACGCTGCGTGCCGGCATCGCCGAGCTTCCCGAGGAACGGGAACAGCAGCCACCCGCCCATGCCCCATGCCATGCCGAAGTTGCGCACGAACTCCGTGGGAGCACGGTCGAGGCCGCCGTAGATGTACACCTGCTTGTGCGTGGTCGAGCCGTAGCGGCTGTATTCCTTGGCGGTGCGGTTGATGGCGGCTTCCATGCAGCCGAGGATCTGTCCCGCGAGCTTGCCGCCGCCGGTGGCGTCGAAGGCCAGCGTAGCGCCGGTTTCGACCAGCGCCTGCGTCAGGTCTTCGAGAAAGGTGGGTGAGGTCGCGTTGCACACGTACTTCGCGCCCAGGCCGCGCAGCAGGTCTTCCTGCTCCTGCTTGCGCACGATGTTGACGAGGGCGATGCCGTCCTTCTGGCAGATCTTGTTGAGCATCTGGCCCAGGTTGGATGCTGCGGCCGTGTGCACCAGCGCCTTGTGGCCTTCCATGCGCATCGTCTCGACCATGCTGAGCGACGTGAGCGGGTTGACGAAGCACGAGGCGCCTTCGGCCGGCTTGGTGCCGTCCGGCAGTTCCAGGCACTGCGCGGCGGCGAGGCAACGGTACTGCGAGTACATCGCGCCGCCGATGGCTGCCACGGTCTTGCCGAGCAGCGCCTGCGCGGCCGGCGACGATCCGGCTTTCACCACCACGCCCGCGCCTTCGTTGCCGACCGGCATCGACTGGTCAAGCCGCGCCGCCATCGCGGGAAGCACACGCTCGGGCACGGTGGCGGTGACGACGGGGCGCTCGGCCGTGCCGGAGGCCTTGGCGGTGCTCATGTCGGCCGCACCGAACAGCAGGCCCAGGTCCGACGGGTTCAGGGGCGACGCCTCGACGCGGATCACCACTTCGTGGGCCTGCGGTTCGGGAATCGGGTCGTCGTGCAGCGAGAGTTCGAGTTCGCCGCTGGCGCGAATGAGGGAGCGGATTTGCAGTGCCACGGAAGAGCCCTTTTCAGAAGGTTCGCAGATGGCCTGTGGCCACGGGGCGGCCAGTATAGGAGCGGGGTACGAAAGGCGCTGGCGCCTTCAGGACACCATGGGCACCACCGGGGCATGGGCCAGCGCATGGCGCATCTTCACCGGGTCGAGCCTCTCGATGTAGCGCGGAATGTTGCGCCATAGCGTGTGATAACCGTAGCCGCCGCGCAGCATCTCGTGGCGCGCGCTGTCCTTGTCCCAGTCTTGTACCGCCATGCGATACACCGCCGCGACCACGCCGGTGCGGTCGGCGCCGTGCATGCAGTGGATGAGCACCGGGCCGTGCTTCTCGGCCTCGCGAATGGCGAGCAGCGCGCGCAGCACCTTGGCGTCGTCGATGGACCAGGTGTTGATCGGCACACGCACCAGCCGGATGCCGCTGCCCGCGAACACCTTCCTGTCGTCGTTGAAGGAGCGCAGGCTCACCACCGTGTGGATGCCCAGCGATTGCAGCGCCGCCATGTTGGCGCGCCGCGGCTGCGCGCTGCGGTACAGCGTAGGCGTGATGCGGTGCAGGTTCTCGACTTGCAATGCGTCCAGCGGATCGGCCCAGTGGCCGGGGCGCGGGTCGGCTATGCCTTCTTCTACCGCCGCTGCTGCCTTGTGTTTCGTTTTCTTCGTCATTTCTTGCGCGGCCAGTGTCGCGTGACAAGGATCAGCAGCGCCACCGCGAGCCCGCCCCAGTAATCGACCGGCGCACCCCATATCCAGTGCTTGTGCCAGAACGCATCGACCGGGTTGAAGCGCTCCCAGCCGAAGGCCGGGTTGATGATGAACCAGGTGAAGTCTTCGCAGACCCAGAACACGATGAGGCCCGCTACCGCCAGTCCCACGTCGCGCCACGTCCAGCGCCCGTTGAAGGCCAGCGGCGAGAAGAACACCAGCGCCATGAAGGTGAACACCCAGGCGTGATAGCCCGTCATCGCACGGCCGCCCCAGAAGATGTCGAGCCAGATGCTGTTCTCGATGCGCCAGGTCGGCAGCGACGTGGCCCAGCCCGCGCCGCCTTCGATCTGGATCTCGGCGTTGGCGAAGAAGAAGGCCATGACGACCACCCAGGCGAGATAACCGAGCGTGCGGGCCACGCTCGTCTTTTCGACGGCGCCGCTCACGCCTTGGCACCCAGCACGTGTTGCAGCACCGCGCGCGCCGCCTGCGGCTTGCCCAACGCTCGGCTGCGCGCAGCCATGGTCGCGAGCTTGGCGGGGTCGGCCATCAGGCGCGCCACCTTGTAGTCGAGGCCGATGGCGTCGTAAGCCAGCCAGGCGGCGCCTTCTTCCATCAGGAAGCCGGCGTTGTGTTCTTCCTGCCCGGGAATGGGCGAGATCAGCAGCATCGGCTTGCCCAGCGCCAGGCATTCGGACACCGTGAGGCCGCCGGGCTTGGTCACCACCAGGTCGGACGCGGCCATCATCTTGTGCATTTCGTTGGTGAAGCCGATGGCCACCACGCGGCCCGGATAGCGCCTGGCCAGCGCTTCGAGCTTGCCGTGCGCCTCCACGTTGCGGCCCGCGACGGCGATCACCTGGAAGTTGCCTTCCTTTCCGTCATGGCCACCCAGGCCGAGCACGCGCTCGACCATGCTGGGCAGATCACCGACGCCGGCACCGCCCGAGGCCATCAGCAGCACGGGGCGCGAAGGATCGAGGCCTAGTTCCGCCGCGCAGGCATTGCGCGCCAGCGCCGGCACATCGGGCTCGGAAAAAGCCGGCATCACCGGAATGCCGGTGACGTGGATGCGCTCAGCAGGAATGCCTCGCGCCCGCAGGCGGAACGCCACTTCTTCCGTTGCAGCAAGGTAGCCTGCCATGCCCGGCACCAGCCACATGTTGTGCAGGTCGTAGTCAGTGATCTGCAGCCACACGGGATACTCGATGCGGCCACGGTTGCGCTCGCGCATCAGCAGTTCGGCCGGCAGGAAGTGCGTGCAGACCACGGCGTCGGGCTTCTCGCGGCGGATTTCGCGCACCAGCGCGCCGGTGCTCAGCCGCTCGATGCCACGGCGCAGGCGCTGCGAGGGCGCGTGGTGCGGCGTGGTGTCGGTTCGCTGGTGCAGGTACGACCACAGCTCGGGTGCGCGGTTCACGAGCTGGATGTACCAGTCGGTGTAGACCTTGCGGAAGCCGCTGGCCACATGGGCCATCGCGTCGATGTGGACCGCCGTGCAGGGCGGGGCGAGGGACTGGGCGGTGGCGGCAAGCGCCTGTGCTGCACGCACGTGGCCGTTGCCGGCGCTCACGCTGAGGATCAGGAGTTTGGTCATGGATTCGGCGGTCTGGGCGGATTATGGCTATGCCGTGTGGCACAGGCCTTTGAGGGTCCGGGGGCGCGATCACGCCGACGGGGTGCCCTGCTCCGCGAATGTCCCCCGGCCTGCGGCCTCCCCCTTTATTTCGCTGCGCAGGGCACCCCATCGACGTGATCGTTCAGAGCGGTAGTTGATCGGCCAGCACAACAGCCGCGCTCATGTGCGAATGGCACCGGGTGCTCCCCGCAGCGAAATAAAGGAGGAGCCGAAGGCGGGGGACATTCGCGGAGGGGAGTACCCGGTGTCATTCGCACCCGCCCCGAAGGACCGAAGCAGCCTCAGAGCGGCGCGCGCGAGGTAACGAACTGGTTCACCCCGATGGCGGCGCGCTCACGCACAGCATCGAACGTGGTGCTCTCGACAATGCGCCCGTTCTCGAACACCGTCTGCAGCAGGTCGACCTGACCTGCCGCAAGCGTCTCTTCACGCACGGTGTTCTCGACGCCATTCGCATCGCGCACGAGTGCGAGTCGCCCCTTCTTCGAAGCCTTGCTCACATCGCCCACCGGCGACTTGTACACGTCGCGCCACTCGCCGTTCACCTGCATGGCCGAGCACTTCATCGCCCACTGCATCGTGTCGCGGTTGACCTGCTGCAGCAGCCCGCCACCCATGCCGAAGGAGATGTTCTCCGTCGAGAAACCGTTGTGATAGAAGTTCGACAGGCACAGCCGCAGCGAGTCGAGATTCACACCGTCGCCCTGGATGATGCGCACGTTGTTCAGTACCCGAAATCCCTTGGCATTCGTCGTCGTGCCGAAGCGATCGGCCAATATCTGCGCCACCTTCAGCGTGGTCTCGGCCGGGTCGCCCGAGTCGGGTCGCACCACCAGCGTTGCGCCCGAGGCCACCACCTTTGCCTTCAGCTCGTCGCCCCAGATGCGCGCGCAGGCATTGAAGATGTCGTAGCTGTCGCTCACCACCGCAAAGGTCGCGCCGGGCTTGCCGAACTGCTCGACCATGTTGCTGTACGCGTCGGCTTCATGCTCGCGGCCCCAGCCCGTGATGGTGCTGTGCTCGGCCGCGGGAATCGAGAAGCCCGCCACGTCGCAGTCGTAGTACCGGCGCGCGGCCACCAGCGCGGCCAGCGTGTCGGTGCCCATGAAGTTCACCAGGTGGGCCATGCCGCCGAGCGCGGCCGATTCGAGGCTCGACACACCACGCGCGCCGAAGTCGTGCAGCCTGAAGGCGATCTGCCCTTGCGGATCGTCGCAAGTCGCTTCGAGGTACCGCAGCAGTGTGGTGCGTGCGGCAGCCGAGAGCGTGGCGACCGTGGTGGGGTACCAGATGGCGCGCAGCAGCTCGGTCTCGAGAAAGCTCGTGACCCAGAAGAACTCGGGGTCGGTGTTCTCGATGGTGGCCAGCACGTTGTGCACCGGCAGCACGCTGCCTTCGGGCACCGCGCGGATGCGCACCGGCATCAGCCCGCCGTGCTTCTCGATCAGGCGCAGCCAGCCTTCGCGGTTGAAAGGCTCGCCGTGCGCGGCCATGAGCAGGGCGGCCTCTTCGACGTCTTCGCGCGTCACCGGCGTCTGCAGATATTCACGCAGATAGGCCTGCAGGCCGAAGAACAACGAGTGACTGAAGATGCCGCCGCGCGACTCGATGTAGCTGTACACCGTCTGCGTGCCGGGTGGATATTGCATCCAGTGCGACACCTTGTAGGAGTCGGTGCGCAGCAGCAGGTTGTTGCCCAGGGGCGAGGAGGTGAGATTGCGGTTCATGTGAAAGCTCCTTTCACGTTGGCACCCGTCAACCAGGTGCCGTTCTTGCTGACAAAGCCTGGTCGTTCAGTTCTTGCCCAGGCCACCCAAAAAATGATTCGCGATGAAGAAGTGGTCTTCGTAGACGTGGTCCTGCATGTCGAGGAACTCGGCAATCGGCACCCATCGCACCTCGGCCGCGTCGTCGTCGGCTCGCACGTCTGAAAGACCCGTCCACTGGTTGTGCGCCAGCTCGAAGAAGAAGCCGTGCGTGATGGTGCGGCCGCGCTGCGAGCGGTCTGGCGCGTCGAACACGTGGCTGGCCTTCATGCTGCCGTTGAGCACGGGCACGGGCACCTTGAGGCGGGTTTCTTCTTTCAGCTCGCGGATGGCCGCGTCCTGCAGCCGCTCGTGCTGGCCGACGAAGCCGCCGGGCAGCGCCCAGGTGCCCTTGCCGGGATGGAACTTGCGCTGCACCAGCAGGATGTGGCCGGCCTCGACCACGATGGCATCGACCGTGGTGTAGATCGGCGGAAAGTCGCTGCCCGCATAGCGGTACTTGTCGCGGTAGTCGACAAGGAAGGCGCGCTCTTCGCAGAGCTCCGCGTAGTCGGCCGTGGTGGTGAACTGTTCGAGAAAGGCCGCGGTGCCGTCGAGCAGGTCGGCGCGTGCGAGCTGGCCGCGGTTCTCGGGGTCGAAGTAGAGGCCGCGCACGTCGGTGGCGTTGAGGCTTTCCACGCTGTTCTGGCCGACGAACTCCCAGTGCGGAAAGAGCTTGAGGTAGTAGCTCGATGCGTCCTTCAGGTGCCCCACCAGCGCCACCCTGGCCTTGGCGGGTGCATGGCCGTCCTGCACGATGAGCCGTTCGACCGCCGACTGGATCGACGCGATCCAGATCTGGTCGTTGTAGGGCGAGTCGCCCACGCCGACCACGCTCACGCGCATCTGCTCGGTGCCGCGCAGGCAGGCGCGCACCATGCGTTCGCGTTCGTCGAAGGTAAAGGGGTTCTTGACGCTGCGTGGCTTGCGGTCGGAGCCGACCACCACGATGACCCGATCGGCGGCGCGAAGGCCTTCTTCGATGAGTCGTTGATGTCCGAAATGAACGGGCTGGAAACGCCCGATGACGATGGCGTACTGGTACTTGCGTGTGCTCACTTGGGAATCCCCCAAAAAGGGCGCGATCAACTCGCGCTTGCGTTCAGGATAGCATCGGTGCCGCACATTGATCAAGCCTCCGATGACCGAGCCCTCTTCCCCCCCTACCGATGCCGTTCGCCTCAACAAGCGCATGGCCGAGCTCAAGATGTGCTCGCGCCGCGAGGCCGACGACTGGATCGCCAATGGCTGGGTGAAGGTCAACGGCAAGCCGGCCGAGATGGGCGTGAAGGTCACGCCGTCCGACCGCATCGAGATCGACAAGGCCGCCAAGGGCCAGCAGGCGAACCAGGTCACCATCCTCATCAACAAGCCTATCGGCTACGTGAGCGGGCAGGCCGAGGACGGCCACGAGCCGGCGGTCACGCTGTTCACGCCGCAGAACCGCTGGGCGGAAGACAACGCGCGCTTCTTCTTCAACCCTCAGCAGCTGCGCGGCCTGGCGCCATGCGGCCGGCTCGACATCGACTCAATCGGCCTGCTGGTGATGACGCAGGACGGCCGCATCGCGCGCCAGCTCATCGGCGAAGACTCCGTGATGGAGAAGGAATACCTGGTGCGCGTGGCGTACCACGGCCTGGGCCAGCCCGCGCCCACCGGCCAGCTGGTGCGCATGGACGACGACGACCCCATCACCACCAACGTGCAGGCGGTCTTTCCACCGGCCATGCTGGCCAGGCTGCGACACGGCCTGAGCCTCGACGGCCAGCCGCTCAAGCCGGCGCGGGTCGAATGGCAGAACCCCGAGCAGCTGCGCTTCGTTCTCACCGAAGGCAAGAAGCGGCAGATCCGTCGCATGTGCGAGCTGGTCGGCCTGAAGGTGGTGGGGCTGAAGCGCGTGCGCATCGGCAAGGTGATGCTCGGCAACCTGCCAGTGGGCCAATGGCGCTACCTCGGGCCGCACGAGAAGTTCTGAGCCTGCGCGCGCTGAACCGCGCCACGCTGGCGCGGCAGATGCTGCTGGCACGGCGCAGGCTGACGGTGACGCAAGCCGTCGAACGACTGGCCGGCCTGCAGGCACAGGCGCCGAACCCGCCTTACATCGGCCTCTGGAGCCGGCTCGAAGGCTTTCAACGCGAACAGCTGACCGAAGCACTGCGCAAGCGCCGCATCGTGCGCATGTCGACGATGCGCGCGACCCTGCACCTGATGACCGCGAGCGACGCGCTGGCGTGGCGTCCGCTGCTGGAGCCCGTGCACCGGCGTGGCCTGCTGGGCAATCACAAGAAGGCGCTCGACGGCATCGACCGTGCGGCGGTGGTCGAGGCGGGGCGTGCACTGCTCGCCGAACGGCCGCACACCAGCGCCGAACTCGGGCAGGCTCTCGGCCTGCGCTGGAAGGGCCGCGAGACGGCCTCGCTGGCCGGCCTGATCCGCAACAACGTGCCGCTGGCGCATCTGCCGCCCGCCGGCACCTGGAACTCGCACCAGAGCGCGCTGCTGCAGCCTCTCGACGATTGGCTGGGCGTTATCGATGCTGTCCCGGCCACGCAAGACGACCTGCTGCTGCGCTACCTCGCCGCCTTCGGCCCCGCCACGCTGGCCGACGCCGGCGCCTGGTCGGGCCTCACCGGATGGAAGGCCGTGGCCGAGCGCTTGCGACCGCAGTTGCGCGTGTTTACCGGCGAAGACGGCCAGGAGCTGTTCGACCTGCCCCGCGCGCCGCGCCCCGACCCCGACACGCCCGCGCCGCCGCGCCTGGTGGCCGAGTGGGACAACCTGCTGCTCTCCCACGCCGACCGCAGCCGCGTGCTCAGCGAGGCGCACCGTGCCCGCGTGTTCACCGTCAACGGCATCGTGCGCGGCACGGTGCTGCTCGACGGCTTCGTGGCGGGCGTCTGGAAGATCGAGCGCGCGAAGAATGCCGCCACCATGGTGCTGGAGCCGTTCACGCGCTGGTCGAAGGCCGACCGCGCTGGTGTGGAGAAAGAAGCCCTCGACCTGCTGGCCTTTGCTTCCGACGGCGAGGGTGAACGCCATGCCGTGCATCTGCCTTGAACGGGCCATGACCCCGAGGCGCACCCGCCGTCTAAGCGTGCCCTAAGTATTCGTTTCTACGCTGCGCCACGGCGCAGACACTTCCGATCATCCCGGTCGCGTGCTACCTTGCGGCCGAAGGAGTCGCCGCGATGCGCGTTCTACTGGTGGAAGACGATGAAATGATCGGGCGCAGCCTGAAGCAGGCGCTCGAGGGCGCAGGCTGGTCCGCGGACTGGGTGCGCGACGGCGAACTGGCGCAGAGCGCGCTGGGCGACGGCGGCTACACCTGCGTGCTGCTCGACCTCGGCCTGCCGAAGCAGGACGGCACCGAAGTGCTGCGCCGCGCCCGCGAGCGCGGCGATGCCACCCCGGTGCTGGTACTCACCGCGCGCGACGGCCTCGACGACCGCATCCACAGCCTCGACCTCGGCGCCGACGACTACCTGCTCAAGCCTTTCGAATTCCGCGAACTGCTCGCGCGCATGCGCGCCGTGGTGCGCCGCCGCGACGGCGCCGCGCATTCGCTGGTGGGCAGCGGCTCGTTGCAGCTCGATCTCACCACGCGCGAAGTGGTGGTCAACGGCGCGCGCGAGGCGCTCACTGCGCGCGAGTTCGCGCTGCTGCATGCGCTGCTGGAGCGGCCCGGCGCCATTCTTTCGCGCGAGCAGCTCGAAAACCGCATCTACGGCTGGGGCGAGGAAGTCACCAGCAACGCAATCGACGTGCTGATCCACGGCATGCGCCGCAAGCTCGGTGCGGATGCGATCCGCAACGTGCGCGGCCTGGGCTGGCGCGTAGCTGCATGACCGGAGCTCCGCGCAGCGGCGGCCGCTGGTGGCGGCCACGTTCGCTGCGCACGCAACTGCTGCTGTGGCTCATCACGCTGCACCTGGGCGCGGCCGTGCTCACGGCGTGGTTCTCCTTCGAGGCCTACGGCAACCTCGTGCACAACGCGCTGGACGACCAGATGCGCCTGGTGGCCGAGTCGTACGAAGGCAGCGATCCGCAGAAGCTGCCGCACCCGATGGACGGCGAGGCCGCCTTCTCGCGCGGCGCTTTCATCGTGCAGATCTGGAGTGCCGACGGCCAGACGCTGCGCGCCACCTCATGGCCCGTACTGACGGTGCCACTGCAACCCCAACCCGGCTTCAGCGACGTGAACACGGGCACGCATGCGGGTTCCGACTGGCGCGTGTTCACCGCCAAGCCCGGCCCGCGTGCCGACCAGCCGCGCGTACAGGTGCTGCAGAACGAGGACTACCGCCGCCGCCGCGCCCTGCGCCGCGCAATGTTCGAAGGCCTGCCTATCGCGCTGCTGCTGCCGCTGGCGCTGCTGATCCTGTGGATCATCGTGTCGGCGGCCTCGCGCTCGCTGCGCGCGGTGGCGCGCGACGTGGCCTCGCAGGACGAGCGCAGCCCCACCGAACTGTCGCTCGCACGCGTGCCCGACGAAATCGCGCCGCTGGTGGGCGCCTTCAACAACCTGCTGACGCGCGTGCGCAATGCCTTCGCCACGCAGCGGCGCTTCGTGCAGGACGCGGCCCACGAGCTGCGCACGCCGATGGCCGCCATCGGCCTGCAGATCGAGAACCTGCGCGCGCACGTACCGGCCGGCGAGGCCACCGAGCGTTTCAACCAGCTCGAGGCCGGCGTCACGCGCGCGCAGCACCTGATCGAGCAATTGCTGCATCTCTCGCGGCAGGACGCGCCGCAGAGCCTCGGCAATGCGCGCGAGCGCGTCGACATCGAAGTGCTGCTGCGCGAGAGCGTGAGCCAGCTGATGGTGCTGGCCGATGCGCGGCGCGTGGACATCGGCTTCGAAGGCAGCATTGCCGCGGTGGTGTTCGCGCCCGCGGCCGAGCTGCGCAGCGTGTTCGACAACCTCATCGACAACGCGCTGCGCTACGCGCCCGAAGGCGGCGTGGTCGACGTGAAGCTGCACGAGGTCGAGGGCCACGCGGTGGTCGACGTGCTCGACAACGGCCCCGGTATTCCGCAGGCCGCCATCGGCCGCGTGTTCGATCGCTTCTTCCGCGTGCCCGGCGCAGTGGCCGGCGGCAGCGGGCTGGGGCTGGCGATTGCGCGCACGGCGGCCGAGCGGCATGGCCTGCGCATCGAGCTGCGCAATCGCACCGGTGGGCCGGGGCTGATGGCGCGCGTGCATCTGCCTGTGCTGCCGGCGTAGCGGAGGCCTGCCGGCACGCGAGGCACCTGCGGTCCAAAGTTTCAGGAAAAAGTGCACCGCTCACGCGCGCCTAACTCTTCCCTCACATTCACCTCAGTCTGCGTGCCTAGAGTGCACTCAGGTCCTGCCACGCGCAGTTCGCGCGATGGCACGTGACCGGGGACAACCTGCAATCAGGAGAACACGTCATGCGCACTTCCTTCAAGCTTCTCGCCGTCGGTTCCTTTGCTGCGCTGGCAGCCATGGGCGCCGTCACCGCATCGGCCGAAACCACCGATGGTTCGGATTTCCATCCGCTGCAGATGAATTCGCCCGCGAACCCGGACGTCCAGGCTGGCGCGATGGCCGCAGCCCGTCCGAGCGGCACCGAGCCAATGGGCCAGTCGACCAGCGCACCCGCGATGAGCTCGACGATGCCGGTGGCCGACATCCAGGCTGGCGCCTATGGGGCGTCGCATCCGAGCGGCACCGAGCCGATCGGGCAGTCGACTTCACTGCCGATGGTGAGGTCGGGCAGCGGCAGCTGAACTGAAGCTGCGCTGCCGGTGATGACGACGATCAGCGATCAGTCGTCGTTGCCGTTGCTGAGCAGGGCGCGGTAGATCACCGCGCCGATGATGGCACCCGCAATGGGCGCCGCCCAGAACAGCCACAGTTCCGACACCGCATAGGACGGCCCGAACAGGGCCGGGCCCGTGCTGCGCGCCGGGTTGACCGAAGTGTTGGTCACAGGGATCGAGATCAGGTGGATCAGCGTGAGGCACAGGCCGATCGCAAGGCCTGCGAAGCCGCCGGCCGCGCGCTTGGCGGTGGAGCCGAGGATCACGATCAGGAACACGGCCGTCATCACCACTTCGCACAGCAATGCGGCCGTCATGCCGTACTTGCCGGGCGAGTGCTCGCCATAGCCGTTGGTGGCGAAGCCGCCGATGTCAGCGCCCGGCTTGCCCGTGGCGATGAGATACAGCACACCGGCCGCCGCGATGGCGCCGAGCACCTGCGCCACGATGTAGCCCGCGAGCTGCGAGGCCTTGAAGCGGCCCGCGGCCGCAAGGCCGATCGACACGGCAGGGTTGAAGTGCCCGCCCGAGATCGGGCCCAGTGCATAGGCGCCCGTCACCACCGTGAGACCGAAGGCCAGCGAGACCCCGAGCAGGCCGATGCCGACACCCGGAAAGGCCGCTGCCAGAACTGCGCTTCCGCAGCCTCCGAGCGTGAGCCAGAAAGTACCAATGAACTCGGCCGACCATTTTTTGTAGGTACTGTGTTCCATAACTCTCCATCCTGAAGTTGAGAAAACGCGCAATGCACGAAGCCGTGCGCGGGCGGATTCTAGGAACGCCAGGAGGGGGCGTCGAGCGTGTAATTCGTACTAACGGAACCTGTTCACGGATGGCGCGGCTTTTGTGCAGCGCCGCAACTGCGTTGCGTCTTCGCTCAGAGCGTCACGACGATCTTTCCGAACGCGCCGCGCTCGAGATGATCGAGCGCGGCGGGCAGTGCATCGAAGCCGTACTGCGCGGCAATCGCCGGCTTGAGCGCATTCGCATCGACGGCGCGCACCAGGTCTTCGAGCGCGCGCCGGTGGCCCACGCCGATGCCCTGCACCGTCACGCGGCCCAGCACCATCGCATAGAACGACGCGCTCAGCGTCTCGCCGCCGAGCATGCCGATGATCGACACGCGACCGCCCTGCTTCACAGCCTGCAGCGAGCGATCGAGGTTGGGGCCGCTCGCGAGTTCGAGCACGTGGTCGGCACCGCGACCTTGCGTGAGCCTGCGCACTTCGGCGGGCCAGTCGCCGTCGCGCGCCAGCACGTGCGTGGCGCCGAGTGCCAGCGCCTGTGCGCGCTTGTCTTCGCTGCCCGTGACGACGATGGCCTGTGCGCCATGCAGCCGCGCGATCTGCAGGCCGAACAGCGCGACGCCGCCGGTGCCGTGAATCAGCACCGTCTCGCCCGCGCGCAACGCGCCGGTCTCGGCGAGCGCGAACCATGCGGTGAGACCCGCGCACGGCAGCGTGCTGGCTTCGGCCAGGCTCAGCGTCGTGGGCGCGGCCACGGCCCAGGCGGCGTCGAGCAGCACGTGCGAGGCGAGCATGCCGGGGCCGGGCCCGCCGAGGAGCGTGGCCTCCGCATGCCAGTGGCTGTCGATCCAGCCGCCCCAGAAGGTGTTGACGACCCGGTCGCCGACGGCGAAGCGCGTTACGCCCGGACCGATGGCCGCCACGGTGCCCGCCATGTCGGAGCCGGGCGTGAAGGGCAGCTCGAGCGCCATGCCCATGCCGTCGCGAATCATCAGCAGGTCGCGGTAGTTGAGCGACACCGCGCCGACCTTCACGAGGATCTGGTTCGCGCCCGGCATGGGCAACGGCGCTTCGGCCTGTTCGAGGTGGGCGCGGCCGAGCGTGGGGAGCTGCCAGCGGCGCAGTGTTCGAGGTTCTTGCATGAAAAAGACTCCGGGAAAGACGAGGAGCTTTCATGCTATTGACGATGCCAGATACCCGGTGGCGGATAATTTTCTTTTCACTGGTGCTTGAAAGTCTCCAATGGGCCAACGTCTGCAGGGCATCGAAGAATTCGTCGCGGCGGCCGAGGCGGGCAGCTTCGCGCTGGCCGCGCAGCGCCTGCATGTCACGCGCTCGGCCGTCGCCAAGAGCATCGCGCGGCTCGAAGCGCGCCTGAACACGCGGCTCTTTTTGCGCACCACGCGCAGCCAGAGCCTCACCGAGGAGGGCCACGGCTACTACGAGCGCTGCCGCCGCGTGCTGGCCGAACTCGACGCGGCCGAAGCCGTGACCGACGTTGCGCGCAGCACCGCCTCGGGCCTGGTGCGCCTGAGCATGCCGGCGATGCTGGGCCGGCTGAAGGTCGGGCCGCTGCTGCTGGCGCTGGCGCGCCGCCATCCGCAGCTGTCGCTCGAACTCTCGTTCAACGACCGGCGCGTGGATCTCGTGGAGGAGGGGCTCGACCTGGCCATCCGCAGCGGTGAACTCGCCGACAGCGCGGAGCTGGTCGCCCGGCCTGTCGGCATGCAGTGGATGGCGCTGTGCGCCTCGCCCGCCTACCTGGCCGAACACGGGCATCCCGCAAACATCGACGACCTGAAGGCGCCGCACGAGGCCGTGCTCTATGCGCGCGACGGCCAGATCTCGTCCTGGCGCTTCCATGATGCCGAAGGCCGTCTTGTCGACGTGACGCTGCCTTCGCGGCTGCGCTGCGACAGCGCCGAGGTGCTGCTCGAAGCCGCCATCGGCGGCATGGGCCTCGCGCGCTTGCCCGCGTGGCTTGCGGCCGATGCGCTCGCGGCCGGCACGCTGGTGCGCGTGTTCGACGAGCCTCGGCCCTTCGGCTTCGCGCTGCACGTGATCCGCTCGCGCAGCCGCTACCTGCCGCTGAAGACGCGGGTGGTGATCGACTGGCTCGCCGAGCACCTGCCGCCGCTGCTGGCCGCGCGCTGAAGCGGGCGCTATCCTGCGCCTTCGAACAAACAACGACCGAGGAGAACCGCGCATGCGCCCATTCGCCATCCGACACATCGCCACCGCCGCATGCATTTCCACGGTGGCCCTGCTGGGGGTGTCGAACACCGCGGCGCAAGGCACCGTCAACGCGCTGTGCAGCACCGACGCGGGCTGGTGCGAAGCGGCGGCCACCGCATTCACGCGCGAGACCGGCATCAAGGTGCAGCAGGCCCACAAGGGCACCGGCGAAATCGGCGCGCAGCTGCGCGCGGAGGCCGCCAACCCCAAGACCGACATCTGGTGGGGCGGCACCGGCGACCCGTTCCTGCAGGCTGCTGAGCAAGGCCTGCTCGAACCCTATCGCCCGGCCTATATCAACGACCTGCACGACTGGGCGGTGCGGCAGTACGCGCTGTCGCAGAACATGGTGGGCGGCTTCTACACGAGCGCCATCGGCTTCGGCTTCAACACCGACCTGCTCAAGAAAAAGAAGCTGCACGAGCCCAGGTGCTGGGCCGACCTCGTCAAGCCCGAATACAAGGGCGAGATCGAAATTTCGCACCCGGCCTCCAGCGGCACGGCCTACACCATCATCGCGGGCCTGGTGCAGCAGATGGGCGAAGAAGCGGCCTTCGAGTACCTGAAGAAGCTGCACAGGAACGTCACCAGCTACACCCGCAGCGGCCAGGCGCAGGCGCCCAACGTGGCCAAGGGCGAAGTGGCCATCGGCGTGAGCTTCATCTTCGGCTTCGAGCGCTGGCGCTATGACAAATTTCCCGTGAAGACCGCCGCGCCGTGCGAAGGCACGGGCTACGAGATCGGCGGCATCGCCCTCGTGAAAGGCGCGCGCAACAAGGAAAACGCCAAGCGCTACTACGACTGGCTCATGAGCCCCGCGGGCCAGGCTATCGGCGGGCAGTCGGGCAGCCTGCAGTCACCGGCCAACAAGACCTTCAAGCCGGACCCGCGCATCCCGTCGATGGCCGACGTGAAGCTCATCAAGTACGACTTCGAGAAATACGGCAAGGCGGCCGAGCGCAAGCGCCTGATCGACCGCTGGACGCGAGAAGTGGAGTCGCAGCCGCGCTGATCAGGAGCAAGCCTTGTTGTGAGACGCGTGCATGCCCTTGGCCTTGGCATCGGCTTCGCTCAGGTATTCGCCCTTCTTGGTCTTGCCGTAATAACGGTCGCCCATGCAGTGATAGACCTTGGTCTCGTCGTTCGCCCACACCTTGCCTGCGCCGCCACCGGGAGCGGCAGCCATCTTCGTGAGGTCGGGCGAGCCGGGCGTCCTGGTGGCCGTGCCGGTGCTCGGTGCCACGCCGGTCTTGTCGACCTTGGCCGACTGGGTCTCGACCGCTGGTGCGGGCGCAGCCGCTGCGGCCGGCGCGGTTGCCGCGGCTGCACCAGCAGCAGCCGGTGCAGCCTTGCCGAACCAGGTCTTTATGCCCTTGTGACCGCGGCAGGCGCCCGACTTGGCGTCGGGCGAGGCATAGCTGCCGTCCTTGCATTGCACGGTGGTGCCGGCCGGTGCATCGGCGGGAACCTGCGCCTGTGCGCCGAGCGAGGCTAGGCCGAGGAAGGCTGCGACGCACAGCACGCGGGATTTCTTGTTGTTCATGCAAAGCTCCTGGAGGGGTGAAGGAAAAGATCCACCGCGCAGCTTTGGCGAGCGATCCCAGCGCCAGCTGACTTGCGCGCCGGAAAGAGCCGGTCAGGGCCAATCAGGGCGAACTGGCCGTGAAGGTGACCTGCCCGGTGTAGGTGCCGGCGGTGCGGCTGGCCAGGTTTGCATACGAGAAGGTCCAGGTCGCGGTGCGCTGGGTGACGAGGTTGGCGAAGCTGGTGCCCACGACATTGACCGTGGTGCCCGTGCCCGAGTTGGGAATCGGCGGCGCGGGCAGGTTGCTGTCGCTGCTGGCAATCGTGATCTCCGACAGCGGGATCGCGTTGGTCCCGCTCATGAGCGGCGCGGTCGCGGTGGCCCGCAGCGTCACCTGCCCCGCGTTGCTGCGCACTTCGACCGGCAGCGCGTTGCCGCTTGGCGTGACGCTGAAGGTCGGCGCCGCGCCGCTCCAGTTCACGGACGTGTTGTTGCCCGCGACCGGCGTGGTGGGCCCACCCGGGATTGACGGCGTCAGCACGAAGCTCACCGTGCTCGTGGTGCCGCCCGGCGTAGGCCACGCGCCGTCGCCGATGCGAAAGAAGATGAACTTGTCGATGGCGATCGTGAAGTCGAGGTTCACCAACCCGGTGGTCAGCGGCACCGAGGCGCTCGGGCCCACGGTGCTCGACGCGGCGTGCGTGGCTCCCACCTGCGCCATGCCGACGGCCGTGGCGAGCAGGCCCGAGAACGTGCCTGCCAGGGGGCCTATGCGGTGCGTCACTTGAGCTCCATGTCCACCTTGAAGCTGCCCTTGTCCCAGTCCAGCGTGCCGCTGGCCTTGACCGGGTAGGCGGGCTGCGGCGCGGGCTGGCCGCTCTCGCCCTTGGGCACCAGTGCCAGCGTGCGTGTCTGCCCCGGCAGGATCGGCGTGCCTTCGGGCACCAGCTCGAACGCGCGGCCCTTGCTGTCGGTGGCGTCCAGGCTGCCTTCGAGACGGCCATGCGCGTCGCCCGTGTTGCTCACGGTCACCAGCGTGCGGCGTGCGCCGTCTGTTTCTCCGCTGGCGATCTGCTTGATTTCGAGCTTGGGCTCGGCGCCGTTGAGCATGACGTAAACCGCCACCGCGATGCGGCCCGTGACCGGCAGGCTCAGGCTGGCTCCGCCGCTCTGGATGACGGTCTGCTGCGCCGGCTCCGTGCCCTCGATGGCGATCATGAAGCGGCACTCGCCGCGCGGCGCGTCGGCCGGCGGATCGACCTGGAAGCGGAACGCCTTCTTGCTGCGTGCCGGCACCGACACGCTGCGCCGCTCCAGCACCACCCACGGCCTGCAGCTGCCGGGCAGCAGCTCGTCGTGGTAGCCGATGTTGCCTTCGGCCGAATAGCTCCAGTCGATGGTGCGCATCGTCACCTCGGTGGCGGTCGGCGCCAGGTTGTGGATGTCGAGCGATTGCCCCAGGCGCGTGCCGGCCTTGCCCGAGAGTTCGAAGCGCGACGGCGTGACGGCCAGCTCGAAGGGCGCGGCCGTTGCAGCGCCGGCTACTGCCAGCAGCAGAAGGACAAGAGAAGAGGGAGAGAGAAAAACGTTCATGGCAGCGTTTCGATTTCGAAGAACGACTCGAAGCTCAGTGCCGAGCCCGAAGGCATGCGCAGCTCGCGGGGATCGACGCGCAGCGTCAGCTCGAAGGTCTCGTTCATCCATGGCGCCTGGACCACGCCGTTCCACACCTGCACCCGGTCGCCGGGGCGGCCGCTGCCACTTGCGAAGGCGCCGTTGCCGCGCCATTGCACCTGCATTCCGGCCGGCGAGCGCAGGCCCGCGACCATCGACGGAATCACATAGAAGATGCGCGCGCGCCGGCCCACGTGGGGGGCAGTGGCCAGCCGGTATTCGATGCGCCCGAGGGGCAGCACGACCATGTTGCCGTCCATCCCCTGGGCGTTGCTGAAATCGCTGCGCACCTATGCGCGCGGGGAGGCCGAATCGTCGAGCCGGGCGACCGCCGCCCATGCGGGGGCGAGCGCTGCACCGCAGAGCAGCAGTGCAGCGGCTGGCCATCGGTGAAAGCGCAGGGAGGTCATTCCATCGAGGCCGTGAAGCGCACGGTGCCCTTGTAGTTGCCGCCCGGGTACACCACGTCGTTGTCGTAGGAGAACTGCAGCCGCGTGGCAGTCACGTTGCGCGACAGGTAGGTCCAGGTGCCGATGCCCAGGACGCAGGGCAGGCCGAGCACGCCGACGCAGAAGGTGGCGTTCGCGTCGTAGCTCGCGATCGACTGGTTGGCGGCGGTGGTGAAGCGGCCGCCCTGGATGTCGCCCGAGGCGGCGTTGCTGTTGTTCGTGGCCACCCAGCTGATCTTGCTGAAGGGAATGGTCGTGGTGCCGCAGCCGCCCGACTGGCAGCTCAGGGCGATGGAGGAATCGACGCGCAGCGTCACCGGCCGCGCTACGGTGGTGTTGGCTATGGGGCGCACCGGCATCACCCAGACGTCGATGGTCGGCGTGCCGGTCACTGCCGTGGGGGTCAGCCCGGCGTTGGCGCCGGTCACGCTGAAGGCCACCGTGTCGATGGTCGCGCCGGCCGATCCCACGCGCAGGGTCAGGCCGTAGGTGCTGCCCGTGTCGGTCACCGTGGTGATGACGGCATGCGCGGCCGGGGCGAGGCTCGCCGCCGACGCCATGAGCGCCGCGGCGGCGACCGCCTCGCATCGCCGGGTGTGCAGCCCGGAGCGCGCCATCAGATGCCCTGGGCTGTGTACGTGATGGTGTTCGTGTACGTGTTCGCAGCCCAGCCGGCGGGCGTGCCACCCAGCGAGTAGGCCCAGGTGCCAGTGGCGACCGCGTTCGAGGGGAACGAGGTCGAGGCGCAGGCGCCGAGGTTGGCGCCCGGGTGCGGCAGCGTGCCCGTTGCGGTGACGGTGAAGTCCGCGTTCGTCGGGCCGCCAGTGAGGGGCGCCCAGGCGCCCATGGCGCAGTTGATGGTGCCGGCGCCGGCGTTGGTCCAGGCGTACACGGTGAGCGTGCTCGCGGCGGACGTGGTCGTGACGGTGGGCGCCGCGCCGTTCCAGTCCACGTTGGTGTTGTTGCCCACCACCGGCGTGGTGGGCACGCCCGGAATGCTGAGGGCTGAAGTCCAGGTCACCGTGTCGACCGTGGTATTGGTCGAGCCGACGCGCAGCAGGATCAGCTTGGGCACCGTCACGCTCAGGTTCACCTTGGCCTGCGCCGTGATCGTGCCTGTGCCGGAGCCGTATTGGCTCTCGGCCATGGCGGGTCCTCCGGCAAGGGCGAGGCCTGTGAGCGAGGCGGCCAGCGCGAGGCGGGCAATGGGTTTTCGGGTCATGAAGTCTCCTTGGGGTTGTGTATGCGGGGAAAAAAAGAAATCGAAAGGTCGGTGTCGTGGTTCATTCGCCCACCTTGACCACGGGAATCGCGGCAGTGGCCTGGCCACGCAGCGGCACGTTCACGCTCGTTCCGCTGTCGCCGGCCACGCCCCAGGGCAGCGGTACGCTTTCGAGCGTGAGCGTCAGTTGATGCCGGCCGGTGGTCACCAGCGGAAATTCGAAGCGGCCGTCGCGGTCGGTGATGGCGCGGTAGCGGCCGTCGAGCAGCACCTCGACGCCGGCCACGCCGCCTTCGCCCGACTGCTGCTCGCCGTCGCGGTTGGCGTCATAGAACACGCGGCCCGACACGCTGCCGCCGCCCGCACCCTCGCCGCGCATGCCCGCCGCCCGGTAGGCCGTGCCCGCGCTGCCCTCCCAGCGCAGGTAGACGTAGGCGGTCTTCTCATTGCTGCGATAGAGATTGGGCGCGGAATAAGAGGTCGGCAGCAGCGATGCGCGCGCCTGGTTGAAGTTGGCCATGAAGCCCACGCGCCAGCCCGCGCCCAGCTCCTTCTCGGCCATGAGCGAGCCCGACAGGCCGCGGCTGGTGTAGAGGCCGCCGCTTTGCGAGGTGTAGCGCAGGTTGCCGCCGACGTTGAAGCCGCTGTCGATCCAGTAGCGGAATTGCAGGCCCGCCGTCGGGTAGCTGCGGGTGGTGCCGCCGCTGCTGTCGCGCGCATGGCCGAGGGTGGTGGTGAGTTCGGGGCGCATCGTCTCGTAGCGCCCGCCGATCCAGTCCTGCTCCCATTGCACTTCCTGGCCGGTGGCGGCGCTGTCGCCCAGCACGATCAGCTCGTTGCGCCGCACCGTCAGCGTGAAGCGGCTGCGCGGCCAGTCGAAGAAGCGGGTCTGGTAGAAGGCGCTGCCGTAGAGGCTGCGGCCGTCGCCGCTGCCGGCGGAGCTTGTGGTGCTGCCGTCTTGCAGCCCTTCGTAGCGCGTGCGGTACGCGCTCAGGCTGCCGCCGACGGAGTTGTAGCGGTCGAACAGGTATTGGAAGTTGCCGCTCGCGCCGAAGCGCCGGTAGCCCGAGAGATGGAAGTTGGTGTCTGGCGCCGCGCGCTCGTAGTCCAGGCCGGCGCCCCAGCTCATGCGGCTGGTGTTGCGGTCCACGCGCCAGTACGCACCGCGCGTGCCGGTCGCCAGTGCGTAGTCGCCGAAGTACAGGTTGGGCCGCGCGGTGTAGACGCCGAATTCATGGCGGTACAGGCCGGTGCGCGCGCTCGCCTCGATGAAGAGGCCCTGTGAGTTGCCGGTTGCCACGCCCGGCGTGGGCGAGTTCACGCGGCTGCCCACCAGCGTGGCGCGTGCCTTGAAGTCGCCGTCGCGCACCACCTCGCGGCCGTAGCCGATCGAGGTTGCCCAGCTCGTGACGTCCTTGCGGCCGATGCCCATCGCCGTGATGGGGTCGATGTAGTAGGCCGGAATATCGCGCGCCTGGTCGAACTGGAACGAGGCGAACCACGGATCGCCCAGGCGCAGCGTGGTCCCGAGCCAGCCGAGCGTGCCCTGGCTCTTCTCGAAGCCGGGGTACGGCCCGCCCGTGAGGTTGCCACGCTGGCCGATGCCGGCGCGCACGTCGAGATCGGTGTTGAAGATGCGCGTCGATGCGCCGCGCACCGTGGTCGAGCCCAGCGTGAGCCTGTAGTTGCGCGCCAGGCCGTCGGTGACTTCGCTGTAGATGTCGCCCACGGCGGTGTCGGCGAAGGTCTGCGTGGTCAGCGGAAAGCCGAGGTTGCGCAGCGTGAAGCGGCCGCTGGTGGCCTCGCGCGCATAGCCCAGCGAGCCGATGCCGATGCCGCTCGCGCTGTTGTCGCCACCCAGGTGGCGGCCGTCGGCCTGCAGCACGAACTCGCCGTAGTTGAGGGTTTCGCGCCGGTACTCGAAGCGCTGGCCGAACTCGGTTGCGCGCTGGCGGCCGTAACCGGTGGTCGTGGCGTCGCCGAAGCCGATGCGGCTTTCCACCAGCCAGGCGCGGTAGCCTTGCGGCTGCTCGGCTTCGGGCGTTGCGTCGGCCGCCGCGGTGTCGGCATCGAGAGTCTCGAAGCGGTCTTCATAGGCCTTGGGTGCGGAGTCGACGAGCGCCTTCAGCCGCGCCTGCTCCGCCTGTGCACGGTCGAGGGTCTCGATGCGTGCGTCAGCCACGGCCTGGGGTTTCTGGGGCTCGGCCTGCGCCTGCGCGCAGGACAGCCATGCCAGGGCGGTCGTGCATTCGAGCCACACGAGTGCGCCCCTCGGATGCCACAAGGCTCCGGCGGGACCGGGTACGGCCCACGGCGTCATTCGAATCATCTGGCGACATCCCTGTTTTGTCTCCCGGGTGTTGCGGCCCTGTTCCGGATCAGCGCAGGGTATTTCATAAATGTTGACGAACGTCAATATTTCGTGACCCCGAGGGCTTCCCCGTGTGAGAACGTTGTTTCTTAAGTCTTCAGGGATGCGCAAAATGGAGCCTTTCGACCCCATTTGCCTCTTGATGAGGTCGAAAGACCACCCATTTGAAGAAGTTGGCACAGCGTCACCGCATGGACGCCGTGCCCGACTTAGAATTTTTTGGCTTCGATATTTCTCTTTCCATGTCTGATTCCTCCAAAACCAAACTCCCCTTCCAGGCTGAAGTCGCGCAACTGCTGCACCTCGTCACGCATGCGCTTTACTCGAACAAGGAAATCTTCCTGCGCGAGCTGATCTCGAACGCGTCGGACGCGTGCGACAAGCTGCGCTTCGAGGCGCTCGACCACCCCGAGCTGTATGAAGACCAGCCAGAGCTCGACGTGCGCCTGAGCTTCGACAAGGCCGCGCGCACCATCACCATCACCGACAAGGGCATCGGCCTGTCGCGCCAGGAGGCCATCGACAACCTCGGCACCATCGCCAAGAGCGGCACCAAGGACTTCATGAGCAAGCTCAGCGGCGATCAGAAGGCCGACGCTCAACTCATCGGCCAGTTCGGCGTGGGCTTCTACTCGGGCTTCATCGTGGCCGACAAGATCACCGTCGAATCGCGCCGCGCGGGCCTGCCCGCCGACCAGGGCGTGCGCTGGGCCAGCGGCGGCGCCGGTGACTTCGAGGTGGCCGACATCACGCGCGCAGAGCGCGGCACCAGCATCACGCTGCACCTGCGCGACGACGCCGACGAATACCTCAACGCCTGGAAGATCAAGCAGATCGTCGGCAAGTACTCCGACCACATCTCCCTGCCCATCCTGATGGAAAAGGAAGAGTGGAAGGACGGCGAGAACGACCAGCCCGGCGACATGGTGAAGACCGGCGAGTGGGAAACCGTCAACAAGGCCAACGCCCTGTGGAGCCGCCCCAAGAAGGACATCACCACCGAGCAGTACGAAGAGTTCTACAAGAGCATCAGCCACGACTACGAGGCCCCGCTCGCCTGGAGCCACAACCGCGTCGAAGGCAGCACCGAGTACACGCAGCTGCTCTACATCCCGGCCAAGGCACCGTTCGACCTGTGGAACCGCGAGAAGAGCGCGGGCGTGAAGCTCTACGTGAAGCGCGTCTTCATCATGGACGACGCCGAGGCGCTGATGCCCAGCTACCTGCGCTTCGTCAAGGGCGTGATCGACTCGGCCGACCTGCCGCTGAACGTGAGCCGCGAGCTGCTGCAGGAAAGCCGCGACGTGAAGGCGATCCGCGAAGGCAGCACCAAGCGCGTGCTCGGCATGCTCGAAGACCTGGCCAAAAAGCAGAAGACCGCGCCCGAGAGCGGCGAGGGCAAGATCGACGTGGGCTCGGGCGAATCGGTGCCTGCACCGGAGCCGACCGAAGGCGTGACCGACGTCGTCGACAAGAACACGCCCACCGCGGCAGAAACCGCTGCTGCTGCCGCCGATGAATCGGGCAAGTACGCCAAGTTCTACGCCGAGTTCGGTGCGGTGCTGAAAGAAGGCCTGGGCGAAGACATGGGCAACCGTGACCGCATCGCCAAGCTGCTGCGCTATGCCTCCACCACCACCGACGCGGTGGGCGTGAGCTTTGCCGATTACAAGGCGCGCATGAAGGAAGGCCAGGACGCGATCTACTACATCACGGCCGACACCCTCGCCGCCGCCAAGAACAGCCCGCAGCTCGAAGTCTTCAAGAAGAAGGGCATCGAGGTGCTGCTCATGACCGACCGTGTCGACGAGTGGGCGCTGAACTATCTGAGCGAGTTCGACGGCACCCCGATGCAGAGCGTGGCAAAGGGCGCGGTCGATCTCGGCAAGCTGCAGGACGAGGCCGAGAAGAAGGCCGCCGAGGAGGCCGCCGAGTCGTTCAAGCCCATGCTCGAGAAGCTCAAGGAAGCGCTGAAGGACAAGGCCGAAGACGTGCGCGTGACCACGCGCCTGGTCGACTCGCCCGCCTGCCTCGTGGTGCAGGACGGCGGCATGAGCACGCAACTCGCGCGCATGCTCAAGCAGGCCGGCCAGCCCGCGCCCGAACTGAAGCCGGTGCTCGAAGTGAACGCCGAGCATCCGCTGGTGAAGAAGCTCGAGGGCTCGTCGCATTTCGACGATCTCGCGAACATCCTGTTCGACCAGGCGCTGCTCGCCGAAGGCGGGCTGCCAGCCGACCCGGCCGCCTACGTGAGGCGCGTCAACGCGCTGCTGGTGTGAACGACCGGCCGCGCGTCCCTCGTGCAGCAGCCGTCGTTCCGGCGGCGCTGCTGTTGCTTCTGACGGGCGGCTGTTCTCACTATCACGTCGGCATTCCGCTGGTGCCCGGGCTCTCGCTCGGGCTGGGCGCCACCAAGGACGGCAATTTCTCGGTGGGGCTCAACACCGGCTTCGGCCCGCTCGGCGCTGGCGTGGCCGTGAACAACGGCGGGCAGGTGTCGGGCTCGGCCGGCGTGGGTGTCGGCGTGGGGCCGGTGGCCACGGGCGTCAGCAAGGGCGCGGTGCTCTACGACCCGAAGGCTGCGCCTGCGGCTCCCGCTGCTGTGGCGGGCGCTCCGGCCGGTGCGGTGGCATCAGCGACACCCGCTGCACCTGTGGCACCAGCAACTTTGGCATCGACCCCTGCGGGAACGCCGGCGACGGTTGTCCCCGTGCGCTATTCGACACCTGCCGATCCGTTCACGCCCATCGCCACTCCTGCTGCCGCGGCCCAGGCACCCGCCGCCTCCTCGGTGGCGCGCACCGCGGCACCGGCCCGGCCGCCCCTTGTCAAGATCACGCGTCCGCCGCCGGAGCCTCCAGCGCCCGCCGTGAACATCAAGTACCGCACCCCGGCCGTGGCTGCCGCCGCGGCCTCGGCCCGCGAAACCGGCACGCCCGGCAACCCCGTCGCGCCCTGATCGACGCGCCTTTCACACGAACACGCGACCCGGCCTAACATCGCGGCTGGTATCTCCTCCGGAGACAGTCGTCCATGACCCGCCGACCGCTGCTGCTGCACCTCCTGACCATGGCCGCCCTCGCGGCCACGGGACTGCCCCGCGCAGCGAAGGCGCAGGCCGCATACCCCGCCAGGCCCATCCGCTGGATCGTGCCGTACCCCGCGGGGGCCGGCGCCGACATCGTCGCGCGCACCATCGGCACGCAGCTCGCCATCGACGCGGGGCAGCCGGTGACCATCGAGAACCGCGCAGGCGGCAACACCGCGCTCGGCGCCATCGAGGCCGCACGCGCGCCGGCCGACGGCTACACGCTGCTGTCGGCCGACAACGGCACGCTGGTGTTCAACCCCGCGCTGTACCGCAACCTCAGCTACAACCCCTCGCGCGACTTCGCGCCCGTCACCCTGCTGGGCCGGCTGCCGATGGTGCTGCTGGTAGGCCCTTCCAGCGGCGTGAGGGACGCGCGCGCCTTCATCGACGATGCGCGCGCCTTTCCCGGCAAGGTCAGCTTTGCCTCGGCCGGCACCGGCAGTCCGCAGCACCTGGCGATGGAGCTGCTCGAACGCGAGGCCGGGCTGGAGATGGTGCACGTGCCCTACCGCGGCGTCGCGCCTGCGCTGGCCGACGTGGCGGGCGGCCAGTTGCCGGTGCTGATGTGCGACCTGGCCGCGTCGCGCCGCTTCATCCAGGGCGGCAAGCTGCGCGCGCTGGCGGTGGCGCACCCGCAGCGGCTGAAGGAACTGCCGGCCGTGCCGACCTTCGCCGAGCTAGGCATGCCGCGCGTCGAAGCTGCTGCGCTCATGGGCCTGGTGGTGCCCGCCAACACCCCGGGCGAGATCGTGATGCGGCTGCAGCAGTCGGTGGCCAGCGCCATTCACAACCCCGCCGTGCTGCGCAAGTTTGCCGAGTTCGGTGTCGAACCGGTGGGCGATGCGCCTTCGCAGTTCGCGGCGCTGCTGCAGGGCGAGTCGGCGCGCTGGCATCCGCTGATCCGCGATCTCAATCTCTCGCTCGACTGAGCCCGGCCCTTTACGGCAACTTTGCGCATGCGCAGAGTCTTTCTCACTTTGAACTAAGAGTCGCTGCCTAGATTGACGCATCGCACAGAAAAGGTCGGCGAGGCGGGTTGCAGAGGGCAGGCCGGTCCTCCCGAGACCCATGACCACGAGCCGGTTCCACCACGTCATTTTTGCGGACGACTTCTTCCGCTCTCCAGCCAACGGGCTGCAGTATCACGCCGCCAACCGGCGCTTCCTCCGGGGCTTCTTCGACACCGCGCTGGGACGCCTGGGCCTGCCGATGCGCGAGATCACGCCGTTGTCGGAAGGCGGCCGCATCGACGTCGAGCGCCTGATGGACCGGCTGGAGCTGCCCTGCACACCGGCCGGCTGGGCACGCGCCTGCATCGCCAACCTGCTGCCGCTGGCCGGGCGCGAAGGCCTGCCGGTGTTCGACCCCGGCTGCCTCGTGATCGGCTGGGGCCTCACACCCGCGCTGCAGCAGTGCATAGACCGCAGCGGCGCGAGCTACCTCGACATCGAGATCGATCCGCGCCGCTTCACCGAGCATTTGCACTTCTGCGCGCGCACCAACGACCCTGTGATCGAAGCCGCGCTGCTGTCGCGCCGCGTGGACGAAGAACTGTTCTGGAACCACGCGAGCGCGCTCAAGGGCCGCTTCGCGCGCCACGGCGCGGCCTCGCTGTTCGACTCACGCCTGCGTGTGGGCCTGTTCTTCGGCCAGAGCCTGGTCGATCTGTCGCTGGTCAGCGGCGGACGCACCATGCACCCGGCCAGCGTGATCGCACCGCTGCGCGAGCTGGCGAACAGCGTCGATCTGCTGGTCATCAAGCCGCACCCTTATGAGAGCGCACTTCACGACCTGGCGCCCATCGCGCGTGCCATTCCCAATGTGGCGTGGACAAAGGAGAACACGTACGCGCTGCTGTCCGCGGCCAACGTGCATTTCGCATCCAGCCTGTCGTCGAGCGTGCTGACCGAGGCGCACTACTTTCGCAAGCCCGCGCACGCACTGATCCGCGCCGACCGCAATGCGGCCGGGTTGCTGCCCGAGGCCTGCTCTGACTGGATCCCAGTGGGCGCCGCACTGGGCGCGATGGATTTCATGGCCGCCGCCTGCGGTGCTGACGACAACAACAATGCCAAGCCGAGCCTCACGGCCTGGCCCGCGGCGGCGATCGACCGCGCCTTCCTCACGCGCTGGGGTCTCGACGATCAGACCCAGGGCCTGCCCGAAGTGTCCGAGCTGCAGATGGGTCGTTCCTACCTGTTCCATCCCGGCAGCCCCGCGATGAGCTGGCTCAGTCACGGTTGGGCGGGCTTCGACGGCGACGGCGCGCGCAGTGAGGGTGAGCTGGCCTGCCTCGTCATTCCCCTGCCTTCGCTGGCGCAGCCACTCGTGCTGTCGCACCAGCGGCCGTACCGGCTCGAGGTGAGCATCGACTACCGAAGCAACGCCAAGGCCACCAGCGTGCTCGCCATGTTCGACGGCACGGTGCTGGCTGGCCAGCGCGGCAACGGCGCGCGGCGGCGCAGCCTGGTGTTCGAGATCGAACCGACGGCGGGACGCAAGTGCCTGGTGCTGCAGTTCGTCGTGGCCGCCGGCACGGCGCGCCGCATGGCCCAACCGGCCTTCACCATCAGGAAGCTGCAGGTGTCGCTGCGCATGGGTCGGGGAGTGATCTCCGCACCGCCGAAGACGACAGCGAAGCAATGGTCCGAGATGCATCCGGTGCGTGCGATGACGCGGGTGTTTCGCGCGTTGATCGATACGGCGCGTGGGGTTCTTGGGTAGGTGGCGACGGCTGTTGTTCGCGGAGGGGAGTACCCGGTGTCATTCGCACGCACCCCGAACGGCAAGCCCGAACAGCAGCGCAGTCCAATGCTGCAGCCGTTCGATGGCCCCCTGTCGTCCCTCGGTGGCATCCGCTGCGTTAGCCGGCAACGCAAGCAACTCGCCAGCCGCAGCAGCCACGGCCCGCGCAAACTTCGGCGCATCGCCGCGCCACACCACCACACGGTGCGCCAGACCAAGCTGTGCCGCGCGCCCCGCGTTGATCGCCTGCTCCGGCTGGTCGGTCAGCAGCAACAGGATCGGCTTTCGGTAGACCGCCGCGATGGACAGCGCCGCCATGCCCGGCGCCGAAACGATGAACGCGCTGTGCGCCGCCGCCTCTATCCAGTGCTCATCGCGCGCATGCCAGTGCGGCCGATGGGCATAGCCTTCGCCGACGAGATGCGCCGGCACGCCTGCGTCGGCAAGACCCTGTTCGAGGCCGTCGGCAAGCGCCGGCTCCTGGAAGTGCGGGTTGAGGTACACGGCAGCCGCGCACTGCGCCGCATCGCTGTGGTTCACTGCATCGACCACCGCGACCGGCGTGGCCAGCCGGTGGCGGCCGTGGCCGTCGTGCTGCGGCTCGCCATAAGCGAAGTCGTGCTCGATGCGCGCGAGGCTGCGGTCGATTTGCCACGCCACGATGCCGCCGAACAGCTTTGCAATCGCGCCCGGCATCCGTCCCTTGAAATTGGTTTCTAGCGCGCGCCGCAGGCTGACGCCGTATACGTGCACGACCTTGCGCCGCCAGAACGGCAGCCAGCCCATCAGCAGCAGCGCGGGGTGGAACGAGTCGTTCACCACCAGGTCGGCTTCACGCATGCGTGCACGCAGCCGCCACACGTCGCGCAGCATGCGTTCGGGGCGGAACATGTAGTGCGCCACATTGCGGTCGGTCTCGCGGCGCAGCATGTTCTGCTGCGTGTCGAACTGCACTGCGTAATGGCGCGAGAGAACCGGCGCATCGATGCCGAAGCCGGCGAGAAAGCGCGCGCCTTCGTCCGAGGTGGTGAGCACCTGCACCTGCGCGCCGGCTGCGCGCAGCGCATGCGCGAGCAGCTGTGCGCGCATCAGGTGGCCGCGCGCGTCCGCGGTCGCGAGGTAGAGGATGCGCGGCGGCATCGCTCAGGCGTGATGCTGGTGCTGCACCGGCCGCGTTGCGCCGGGGCGCAGTCGCAGCGCAACGCCGGCGAGCCACATGCCGAGCGCGCCCGTGACGCCGAAGCCGCGCTCGGTGTCGCGCACCTCACGCATCAACTGCGCGAGTCGCGCCTCTTCATGCGGCGCCACACAGCGCTGCAAGGTGTGGCTGCACAGGCGGATGTGGCGGTCTTCATCGGCCAGCACGCGCGACAGCAGCGGGTGCAGCGCATGTTGCGGGCCGATCAGCGCGCAATGGCGCTGCAGGATGCGCGAGGCCATCTGCTCTGCCGAGAGGCCGATGGCATAGGCCGGCACCAGCCCACCGTGCGCGAAGTGCGGCGCATGGCGGCGAATGAGCGCCTGCCAGCGCGCGAGCTTGCGGCGGCTGAACCAGTCGGGCTGCGGCGCTTCTTCGGGCGATGCGGCCGCCTGCGCGTTGCCGCCGCGCTCGACGATGGCCTGCGCGAACAGCCGCGCATGGTGTTGCTCGTCGGCCAGGTGCTGGTCGAGCTGGCGCACCAGCCACTCGGGCGGGGCGATGCGCAGTTCGCGCTGCAGCGCCTGCTCGGATGATTCCTCGCCCACCAGATAGAAGCGCAGCAACAGCATCTCACCCGCATTGCTCGCATGCAGCTGGCGCAGTGCGGCGCGCTTGACGTGGTGCACGAGGCGGGCCTGCAGGGCCGGCCAGCCGCGCAAGGTGGGCGCAGAGAGGCAGTCGAAGCCGGCTGCGATGTTGTCGGCTGGCTCAGCGGCCATCGGCCTTGGCCTTCGTGGTCTGTGGTGTCTGCTGCTGCCAGCCCAGCACCAGCCCGATGAAGCTGTCCTGCAGGAAGGCGCGCGCGGCGGCATCGGCACCCGCGAATTCGCGTTGCTGGCCGTCGTAGCGCACATAGCCCTTGCCGTTGGTGGCGCCGAGCACGAGCTTCTCGTTCTTGCGGAAGCCGCGTTGCAGCAACGGCTGCAGCAGCGACTGCGATTCGAGACCGTACAGGAACAGGTCGCGCTGCACCACCTGGTGCGGAATCTGGCCGCTCAGCGCCTGCAGCTCCAGCGTCCAGTTGCCCTGCTGCATGGCTTCGGCCAGTTGCATCCCTCTGGCAGCCGGCGCATGAAAGCGCGCGCGCGCCACCGACTTCGAGGCCTTGCTCAGGCCGAGGCCGATGGTGATGTCTGCGTCCCTTGCGCCATTCGCGCGGTTGTCTTCTACCTGCACCAGCACGTTGGCCAGGCGCGCGGTCAGCGAAGGCTTGGCCAGCGCCTCGACGACCTGCTCGGCCGTGAGCAGCACGTGGTCGGTGGTTGCCTCGTTCACCACCACGATCTGGTACGGGTCGATGCGGATGTCGTTGAACTCGCCGCCCACGGGCGAGTGCGCGTGGCTGCTCACCGACCATTCGCTGCCCGAGCGGCTCAGCAGCGCATGAAAGGTCAGCGGCACGCGCTGGCCGCTGCGCGCCTGGCCTGAGCCCTGCAGCAGCACGTCGCCGACGATGGTCTTCTCTTTGTAGCTGCGCGTGTTGATGAAGCGGATGGTGTGGGCGGCGCTGTCGAGCGCGGCGCGCGTGTCGGGGTCGTCGAGGGCGAGGCGGTTGCAGTCGTTGCCGGGGCCCGCGAGTGCGGCGAAGGGGCAGCCGGCGTCGGACTTGAAGTTGAAGACGCCGCGACCGACGAAGTCGGCGGCACTCGCCAGCGTGAAGGCGCCTGCAAGCGCGAGGCCGAGCGTCAGTTGGCGAGCGATGAATGAAGAGCGAATTGGCATGTTCTTGTCTTGTTGTTCTTCTGGAGGAGAAGGAAGGTGCGGAAGGCGTTCAGGGCCGGTGATACGAAAGCGCCTGGGCATCCGCGTTGGTGCTGCCCGTGGTGTGCCACCCGATGCCGCGCGCAAACGCACCCAGCATGTCGACGGCCGAGAAGCCGAGGATCAACGCCACGCCCGCCAGCCAGCGCAGCCCGCGCAGTGGCGGCAGGTCTTGGTGGTTCAGCGCCTTCACGCTGAAACCCAGTCGAGTGAACAGCACGGCCAACGGTCCGATCGGCCCGCTTTTCGCGAGCCATTGCCAGCGCGGCGATACGTAGCTGCGCAGCAGGTGCGGCGTGAGCGAGTACGTGTCCTGCCCGCGCATCCAGCGCAGCTTGAGCGCCTCGGCGCGCGTGTCGGGCAGGCGGTGCTCGGTGTGGGCCTGCGCCGCGTAGTAGATGGGCACGCCCGCCGCTTTCAGTCGCATGCCCAGCACCTGGCAGTGCGCGCGGTACACGCCGTCGAGTGCCTGGTAGCTGTGCTGTTCGAACACGTCACGGCGGAAGGCCACGTTGTTCGCGTAGAAGTTGCTCGTCGCGCCGGCATGGTCCGCGTTGGGAAAATACATGAAGTCGATGGTCGTGAGCGCAGTGCCGACCACGTTGGCCGCATAGCTGGTGCGTCCGGCCACCACCGCTGGCGCATCGCTCCGCGTGAACGGCAGCAGCATCTGCAGCAGCCAGTCGTCGTCGGGCAGGCAGTCGGCATCGGCGAACACCACGTGTGTGCAGCGCTGCGCATCGGTGGCCTCGAAGCCGACGTTCTTGGCGTCGTAGTAGCCGGTGGTGGCGTCGATGCGCACGAAGTCGACCGGGCGGCCTGCAAGCTTGCTCACGGCTTCGCAGGTGGCTGGGCTCAGCCCGTCGTGCGTGACGACCACCTGCGCCAGCGCGCTCAGCGGCAGCTTCTGCTTCGCCAGCAGGGCGACGAGACGCTGCAGGCTGGTGCCCGCCCTGGCCTCGGCATCGGCTCCGCCGCGCAGGTTGTTGGTCTCCAGGACCAGCGCGCAACGCGCGGCAACTTGATCGGGCATCATCGAATTTTCCTGTCCGGACATAGTTTTGAAGGCTTGCATCCTGCTTTTATCGCACAACCGCGCCCGCCACCAGTGCCGTGCGCCATGGGCGCGCCCATGAAAGTCAGCATCTTCGGCGCCGGTTATGTGGGCCTGAGCTTCGCCGCCTGCCTGGCCGAAGCGGGCCACGAAGTGCTGTGCGCGGACGCCGACCTGGCCCGCGTCGAGGGTCTGCAACGCGGCCTTATGCCCCTGCACGAACCGGGCCTGGAGGCGCTGGTGGCCGCCGGGCTGGCCGCGGGAACGCTGCGCTTTACGGCCGACGAGCGCGCGGCTTGCCTGCACGGCGACGTGCTCTTCATCGTGGTGAACACACCGGCTGACGCCGAAGGCCGCGTCGACCTGCGCCATGTGATGGCCGTGGCTGCCGGCATCGGGCGGCACCGCGACCGCGAGGCGGTGGTCGTGTGCAAGTCGACCGCGCCGGTGGGCACTGCCGATCAGGTCGAAGCGGTATTGAGCGGCGAGCTTTCGCAACGCGGCGCGCGGCTTCGCATCGCGGTGGCGGCAAACCCCGAGTTCCTGCGCGAAGGCTCGGCCGTGCGCGATTGCCGGCGGCCCGACCGCGTGGTGATCGGCAGCGAAAACCCGTGGGTCATCGATCTGCTGGCCCGGCTCTACGAACCCTTCATCGAGGACCCGAAGAAGCAGTTGCTGGTGATGGACCGCCGCTCGGCCGAGCTCACCAAGTACGCGGCCAACGCCATGCTCGCCACCCGCATCAGCTTCATGAACGAGATGGCACGCCTGGCCGAGCATGCGGGCGCCGACATCGAGATGGTGCGGCGCGGCATCGGCGCTGACCGGCGCATCGGGCCCGACTTCCTGCAGGCGGGTGCGGGCTATGGTGGCTCGTGCCTTGCGAAAGACGTGCGGGCGCTGAGGTACGCGGCCGACCGCGACGGCCATGCCTTGCGCATCCTCTCGGCGGTCGAGGCCACGAACCACGAGCAGAAGAGCCGACTGTTCGACCTGATGACGCACCACTTCGAAGGCCGCATCGCAGGCAAGACCATCGCCATATGGGGCCTGGCCTTCAAGCCAGATACCGACGACATGCGCGATGCGCCGAGCCTCGTGCTGCTGGAGCGGCTGCGGGCTGCCGGTGCGCGCGTGCAGGTGTACGACCCGGCGGCAATGCCGAACGCACGCGGCCTCATCGGCGAGCGCGAAGACCTGCGTTGGTGCGCCACGTCGCAAGACGCGCTGCAGGGCGCCGATGTGCTGGCGCTCGTCACCGAGTGGGCGGAGTTCCGGCGGCCTGATTTCGCGGGCATCGCGAAGGCACTGCGCACGCCGGCGATCTTCGATGGCCGCAATGTCTACGACGCGGCAGAGGTCGAGTCTGCGGGCATCGCGTATTACGGTATCGGCCGCGGCCGGTCGTCACTGCTCCATTGAATCGTCCAGCGGCAGGAAGGCATCGCCCGGCGTGAGTGGCGCATGCCGGTAGCTTGCCGGCGTGCGGCTCAGCTTCACCGGCGCGCCGATGCCGCGATAGCCGCCGGGCATCTCCACCACCATCTCGCGGTGCAGCGTGTGCGGATGCTGCAGTGCGGCATCGACCGGCAGCACCGGCGCGGCAGGCACGCCGGCCGCCATCAGTTGCTCGACCAGCGCGCGGCCGTCGAAGGCCGCCATTGCCGCCTCGAGCTGCTGCTTGAGCCCGTCGCGGTGCACCGAGCGCGCGCCGGCCGTGCGGTAGAGCGGGTCGTCCGCCAGATCGGGCAGCCCGATGCAGCGGCACAGGCTGGCGAACTGCCGGTCGTTGCCCACGGCCACGAACACCGGGTCGGTGCCGGTGGCCAGCGCGTCGTAGGGATAGATGTTCGGATGCGCATTGCCGGTGCGGCGCGGCTCGGTGCCGTCCATGAACCAGTTGGCCGCGTGCGGATGCAGCAGCGACAGGCCGCTGTCGTACAGCGCCGCCTCCACGAACTGCCCGCGCCCGCTGCGCTGGCGCTCCTGCAGCGCGAGCAGCACGCCGATGACCGCGTTGAGCCCAGTCACCATGTCGACCACCGGCAGGCCCACGCGCAGCGGACCGCCATCGGCCTCGCCGTTGATGCTCATGATGCCGGTCATGGCCTGCACGGCGGCGTCGTAGCCCGGCAGCGCGCCCAATGGTCCGTCGGCACCGAAGCCCGACACGCGGCACCACACGAGGCGCGGAAAGCGCTGCGACAGCGCCTCGTAGCCGATGCCCCAGCGTTCCATCGTGCCGGTCTTGAAGTTCTCGATCAGCACGTCGGCCTCGGCCACCAGCGCGAGCAGGGCAGTGCGGCCTTCTTCGGTGGAGAAGTCGAGGTGCTGCACGCGCTTGTTGCGGTTGAGCCCGTGGTAGTACGAGGCCACGCCTTCCCTGAAAGGCGGGCCCCAGGTGCGCGTGTCGTCGCCCTGCGGCGGCTCGACCTTGAGCACGTCGGCCCCATGGTCGCCGAGGATCTGGCCGCAGTAGGGGCCGCCGAGGATGCGGGAGATGTCGAGGACTCGGATGCCTGCGAGGGCGCCTTGGGCTTGTGTCATTTCTGGTCCTTGGATTTATTTTGTTCGTTCATTCGGGGCGAGTGCACAGGCCACCGGGTACTCCCCTCCGCGAATGTCCCCCGTCGGCGTGAGCGCGCCCCGAACAACGCAGCTCCATCAATCGAGCTGCGCCCCCGATTTCTTCACGACGTCTTTCCACTTCACCGACTCGCTGCCGATGAACGCCCCGAGCTTCTGCGGCGATGTATCGGCCGAGGCCTCGAGGCCCTGCGCCGCGAACATCTGCTTCACCTTGGGGGAATTGAGAACTTCGGCGAAGGCGTGGTTGAGCTTGCTCACGCGATCTGCCGGCGTGCCGGCCGGTGCGACGATGCCGAAGAACACGCTCACGTCGTAGCCCTTGTAGCCCTGCTCCGAAATCGTCGGTACGTCGGGCAGCGCCTGCGAGCGCGCGACGGTGGCTACGCCCAGTGCGCGCAGCTTGCCGGCCTTGACGTAAGGCAGCGCGGTGAGGATGTCGGTGAAGGTCATGCTGACCTGGTTGCCCAGCAGGTCGTTGAGCGCGGGGCCAGTGCCCTTGTAGGGAATGTGCTGCAGGTCGGTGCCGGCCACCGAGTTGAACAACACGCCCGCGAGGTGCGACGACGCGCCGTTGCCCGACGATGCATAGCTGAGCTTGCCGGGGTTGGCCTTGGCGTAGGCCACGAGTTCCGGCACGGTCTTTACGGGCAGCGCGGGGTTCACCACCAGGATGTTGGGCAGGTAGCCGACCTGGATCACCGGCGAGAAACTCTTCACCGGGTCGTAGTTGATCTTGCGGTAGAGGCTCGCGTTGATGGCCAACGGGCCCGAGGTGCCGAACAGCAGCGTGTGGCCGTCGGCCTCGGCGCGCGCCACGTACTCGGCGCCGATGTTGCCGCCCGCGTCTGCGCGGTTCTCCACGATCATGGGCTGGCCGAGTCGATCCTTCATCTCGGCGGCGAGCGTGCGCGCCATCGCGTCGGTGGGGCCGCCGGGTGGGAAGGGCACGACCAGCATCAGGGGCTTGGTGGGGAAGGCGTCGGCCGCATGTGCTGCGGGCATTGCTGTCAGCAGCGTGGCGCAGGCGGCCAGCAGGAAGGTGAAGCGTTTCAAGGGATGTCTCCGTTTTTGTATGAGGGAAAGAGGCTCAGGCCGGCACCGTCGTGGATTGAACGGTGGCGGCATTCCAGTCCGCGGGCATGGCATCGGGCGACAGCGGATCGCGCGGCAACACGCGGTGCAGCAGCACCAGTTGTGCCCAGCGCAGGCGCGGTGCGGAGCCGCTGCGCGCAGCCTCCCAGGCCATCGCGATGGCGCTGGTGCAGTGATAAAGCGCCGATGCGGCCTGCCGCGCGAGCACGTCGCCGCCTTCACGCGCGGCAGTCTCGGTCAGCGCGGCGGCGCGGTCGAGCGCATCGTGCAAGGCCTTCGCAAAGCCAGGAGCGAGCGCCGCATCGCCCAGCAGCTTTGCGCAGTGCGCACGCAGTACCGGCAGCGAGCCTTCGCGCTTCACCGCACGGATCACGTCGAGCGCCACGATGTTGCTCGTGCCTTCCCAGATCGAGCCCAGGTGCGCGTCGCGCACGAGGCGCGCGTCGCTCCATTCCTCGATGTAGCCGCAGCCGCCACGCACTTCCATCGCGTCGCCCGTGACCTTGCGCGCATCGCGGCAGGCGCGGAACTTGATGAGCGGCGTGAGGATGCGCAGTAGTGCGTATGCATCGGGCTCGGCCGCGTCGGAACGGGCCAGCGCCAGCGCCGTCTGGCACACCATCGTGCGCGCCTGTTCGGCCGGCAGGCGCAGCTTGTCGAGCTGGCGCTGCATCAGCGGCATCTGGTCGAGCGTGCGGCCGAAGGCGCGGCGCTCCGATGCGATGAACTCGGCCTCGGCCACCGCGCGGCGCATCAGGCCGGCGGCGCGCACGCCGTTCGACAGGCGCGAGTTGTTGACCATGTCGGCCATCTGCACGAAGCCGCGGCCCGCTTCGCCCACAAGGTACGCGACCGCGCCTTCGAGGCGAATCTCGCCGCTGGCCATCGAGCGCGTGCCCAGCTTGTCCTTCAGCCGGATGATTCGGTAGTGGTTGAGGCTGCCATCTTCGAGCCGGCGCGGCAGCAGGAACAGCGACACGCCCTTCATGCCGGGCAGGCCGTCATCGGCACGCGCCAGCACCATCGCGAAGTCGGCGTCGGGGTTGGAGCAGAACCACTTGTCGCCCGTGAGGCGCCAGCTGCCGTCGGCTTCCTGGTGCGCCATCGTGGCGGTGGCGGCAATGTCTGAGCCGGCCGCCTGCTCGGTCATGAACATCGCGCCTTGCGCCAGCTCGTCGAAGTCGAGCGAGCTCAGGCGCGGCAGGTATTTGGCGACCAGCTCCGGGTTGCCGAACTTCTTCAGCGTGCGTGTGAGCGAATCGGTCATCGACACCGGGCAGCACAGGCCGAACTCGGCCTGCACGAACAGGTAGGTCAGCACGTACTTGACCAGCGGCGGCATCTTGCCCTTCCAGCCCAGCGTGTCGTCGCGATGCGAGATGGCGGCCAGGCCGAATTCGCTGAGCGCCAGGCGTTCCATTTCGACGTAGGCGGGGTGCTTCACCACCTTCTGCTCGTCGAGGCCGGTGCGCGTGCGCTGCTTCAGCACGGGCGGGTTGCGGTCGGCGGTGCCGGCCAGCTCGTCGAGCAGGCCGCCCGCGAGGCCGCCCAGGCGCTCGAAGTGCGGCTGCATGTGGCGGCGCAGGTCTTCGGGCAGGTAGAGCGCGAGCAGGGCGTGCAGCTCGGCGTCGGTGGTGAACAGGTTCTGGCCGTGGCGATCGGGGATCGGATGGGCGTGCTCTGCGGACATGCGCTTTGTCTCCATGGTTTCCTTGGTTTGGCGCATTGTTGAAGTCGCGACGATCCGTGTCTAATATCGATTTGGTCTTGTTCGATTCGATCTGACTATCCATGGAACTGCGGCACCTGCGCTACTTCTCCGTGCTCGCCGAAGAACTGCACTTCGGGCGGGCGGCGCGGCGCCTGTCGATCTCGCAGCCGCCGCTGTCGGTGGCGATCCGACAGCTGGAAGACAACGTGGGCGCGCGGCTGTTCGAGCGCAACAGCAAGGAGGTGCGGCTCACGCCCGCCGGCGAGGCGCTGCGCATCTCGGCGCGGCGCGTGCTGCTGCAGGCGGAAGAAGCCGCCATCGAGGCGCGCGACGTGGCGCTGGGCTCGGCCGGGCGGCTGCGCATCGGCTTCGTGGGCGCGATGCTGTACCGGGGCCTGCCGCAGGCGCTGCGTGCCTTCCAGGCGAAGCACCCGGCGGTGCGCATCACGCTGAGCGAGCTCAACTCCGGCGTGCAGATCACCGAGTTGCTGAACGACCGGCTGGACATCGGCTTTGCCCACACGCGCCGCGTGCCGCTCGAACTGCAGCACCGGCTGCTGCTGTCCGAACCCTTCGTGGCCTGTCTGCCGGCGGGGCATGCGCTGGCGCGCAAGCGGGTGCTGGCGCCGGCCGACCTGCGCGACCAGCCCTTCGTGCTGTTCTCGCGCGAGGCCTCACCCGACTACCACGAGCGCATCCTGTCGATCTGTGCCGACGCGGGCTTTCTGCCCGAGGTGCGGCACGAGGTGCGCCATTGGCTGGCCGTGGTCTCGCTGGTGTCGCAGGGCATGGGCGTGGCGCTGGTGCCGCAGGCGATGCGGCATTCAGCCCTGCGCGGCGCAGTGTTCAGGCCGCTCGACCGGGTGGTGGCGCAGTCGGAGGCCTATGGCATCTGGCGCAACGGACCGGCCAATGTGCTGGTCGAGCGTCTGCTGCAGGGCGTGGCGGACAGCATTGCCGCCGAGCAGGCTCAGGCGTAGAGGGGCTCCTCAGCCATCTGCTCGCACTGGTCTTCCAGCACGAGGATCTGCCCCTTCCAGTAGTCGCTGGAGCCGAACCACGGAAAGTTGATCGGGAAGATCGGGTCTTCCCAGCGCCGCGCCAGCCAGGCGCTGTAGTGGATGAGCCGCAGCGTGCGCAGCGGCTCGATCAGCGCCAGCTCGCGGCGGTCGAACTCGCGGAACTGCTCGTAGCCGTCGAGCAGGCCCGACAGCTGCGACGTGCGCTGCGCGCGGTCACCCGACAGCAGCATCCACAGGTCTTGCACCGCGAAGCCGGTGCGCGCGTCGTCGAGGTCGACGAAGTGCGGGCCGCCGCCGGGGCGGTCGGTGGGCGTCCAGAGGATGTTGCCGGGGTGCACGTCGCCATGCAGGCGCAGCTTGCGGGGCTTGAAGTCGGAGGCCGGCGGCTGCAGCGCGAGGGCGGTCGCGCGGACCATGTCCAGTGCCTCGTTGCAGGTCTTTTCCCAGTCGCGCTGCATGTCGAGCGGGATCTTGTCGTTCTCCAGCAGCCAGTCGCGCGAGTCGAGGCCGAAGGTCTGCAGGTCGAGCGCGGGGCGGGCCTCGAAAGGCTTTGCGCTGCCCACGGTGTGGATGCGCGCCAGAAAGCGGCCGACCCATTCGAGCACTTCGAAGTTGTCGAGCTCGGGCGCGCGGCCGCCGCGGTAGGGGCTCACGCTGAAGGCGAAGCCGGCGTGGTGGTGCAGCGTCTTGCCGTCGAAGGCCAGCGGCGGCACGGCCGGCACTTCGCCGGCGGCCAGTTCGAGCGAGAAGCCGTGCTCTTCGAGGATCTCGGCTTCGCTCCAGCGGCCGGGGCGGTAGAACTTGACCACCACGGCACTGCGATCCTCCAGGTAGACCTGGTAGACCCGGTTTTCATAGGAGTTCAGGCCTGTGAGCCGGCCGTCGCCGTACAAGCCGAGCGTCGCGAGCGCGTCGAGCACCACGTCTGGCGTGAGGCTCTCGTAAGGATGTGTGTTCGCGGGCGCCGCGGAAGAAAGGGTCATGCGGCGATTGTCGCCACACGGCGCCCCGCGGGCTCACGCGTTCGCAGGTTGTTTGTAAAGAGAAAGGATATGGCCCGTGCGCGGGTCGCCCTTGCCCGCGAGCACCTGCGCGTAGGCGGCTTGCACCGCCTCGCCGCCATCGTGGTGTTCGGCGTGCAGCCAGGGGGCCTTTGCATCGGTGACGGTGGCCAGGAAGTTGTGCCAGGCCGCGACCATGCGGCGCCCGAACTCCTCGGCGCCCCATTCGGTGGTGCGCTTCTTGATCTGTGCCGGCGCGAAGAACAGAGTGGCGCGCGGGCCCGACAGTTCCTTGCCCGCGCCCTTGGTCGCAAGCTGCTCGACGTGCGTGCCGCCGATGGAACTGCTGTACGCGAGGTTCGCGAAGCGTTCGTGGATGGCGTTGCGCAGCGCGCCGTTGCCGGCGAAGTCGACGTACACGCAGGGCGTGTCGGCCGCGATGGTGTCGAGCGCGTCGTAGGTCACCACGCGGTCGTAGCAGCCGAGGCTTTCGCAGAAGGCCACGTTGGCGGGCGAGGTCAGGCCGATCACCTCGATGCCTTCGCGCTGGTGCAGCTGGAAGGCAGTGCCGTAGGCCGTCTTGCTCGATGCGCTCGACAGCAGCATGGTCTTTGCGCCGAAGAAATCGTTGTCGGCCATGAAGTCGTCGATCAGCCACGAGGTGATGAACAGCGGGCGCAGCAGGGCCTGGGTGTCTTCGGTGTCGGCCGTGTAGAGCGGGTCGCTCGTGCAGCGGAAGTACTGGTTGTAGACCGCAGGCAGTTCCGCGCGGTGCGGCGCCACGTCGGTGAAGCGCTCGGGCGAGAGCCGTCCGGGGCTCAGCACCGTGGCCGAGGCCATCGGCCAGTAGCCGTAGAGCCGCTCGCCCACCGCCACGCCCGGGTGCAGCGACTGCACCACGCTCGCAAAGCCCCACACGGGGATGCTGCCCCAGCCTTCTTCGCCGCTCGGGAAGAACTGCCAGTAGCTCATCGCGTCGCCGAAGGCGGCATACGTGATGTTGTTGGAGGTGAGCGCAAAGCTGTCGATGCGCACCCGCACCTGGCCGTCGGCGAGCGCCTCGTCGGTGGCGGTGTGCAGGCGCGTGGTGGTGAGCTGGTCTTTGCGGATGAGGAAGCTGGTGGTGCTCATGAGCGGGGCTCCTGGCAGTTGGTGTCCAGCTACGTTAGCCAAGCTTGATGAAAGGCGCTATCTCGCGGCGGGTTTTGGCGTCACCCGTGAGACATCGGCGGGCATGAAAAAAGCGGCCCGGCTTGTGGCCGGACCGCTTGTTCGCGTGTGCTCGGGGGAGCTTAGGCGATGGTGAGTTCGACGTCGATGTTGCCGCGGGTGGCGTTCGAGTACGGGCAAACCTGGTGAGCGGTGTCGACCAGCTTTTGCTTGGCATCTGCATCCAGGCCGGGCAGCGTGATCGCCAGCTTCACGGCGATGCCGTAAGCAGCGCCGCCGTTCGTCGGGCCAAGGGAAACGCTGGAGTCGATGGCGACGTCTTCAGGCACCTTCACGCCGATCTTCGGGCCGACGGCCTTCATCGCGCCGATGAAGCAGGCAGCATAGCCGACCGCGAACAGCTGCTCGGGGTTGGTGCCGGGCTTGCCGGAACCGGGCGAGCTCAGCTTGACGTCGATGGCGCCGTCGCTGGACTTGCCTGCGCCGTCACGGCCGCCGACGGTGTGGGCTTCTGCGGTGTAGAGAACTTTGTCGAGCTTGGTGGTCATGGTGATTCCTTTGGTGATGATGAAACGGAGGGAGGGTGGTGAAAGGCTTCGTTCTCTCTTGACGGGATCGACCGAAGCGGGAGAAAAATGTTGCGCTGCGTCAGGCTGCCTTCTTGATGCGGTCGCGCAGGGTCTGGATCTGCTGGGTAAGCGAAATAAGTTCGGGCACCGAGCACTGGGCTGCGGCCATCAGGCAGGCCGGCACGTTCGATGCGCGGCTCTTGAGCCTGCGGCCGGCAGATGTCAGCGTGATGTGCACGCGGCGTTCGTCGGCCACGTCCCGAACGCGGGCCACGTAGCAGTTGGCTTCGAGGCGCTTGAGCAGCGGCGTGAGCGTGCCCGAGTCGAGCGAGAGCTTCTCGCCGAGCTCGGAGACCATGAGGCCGTCTTGTTCCCAGAGGGCGAGCATCACGAGGTATTGGGGGTAGGTGAGCTGCAGCTTTTCCAGCACCGGCTTGTAGAGCCGTGTCATGGCCAGCGAGGCGGAGTACACGGCGAAACACAGCTGGTTGTCCAGCTTGAGCATTTCGTCGGCAGGGACTGGGGTGGAGCGCATGGGCTGAATTGTAGCGAGCAATTAGATTGTGTGCAATCTAATTTGCAAGCGTTGGTTTCAGCGGAAGCTACAGTCGGCCGGGAAGGGCATTCTGAACCTGCCTGCAAGACCAGTGAATCCAACTTTCATGTCCGCCTGTTGACCCGGCCCCTGGGGCAGCCCTTAAAAAGAGAAGAACGTCGAAAAAGGTTCTCTTCATGCAATCCACCGCTCGCTCTTTCAGTCCATCCGAAGCCGCGAGGCGGCTCGGTGTTTCGGCCAAGGCCTTGCGGCTTTACGAGCAGCGCGGGTTGGTGGAGCCTGGTCGTACCGCGGCGGGGTGGCGGGCGTATGGCCAGAAGGAGATGTCCCGGGCCGCCGAGATCGTCGCGCTTCGCGCGCTCGGCTTCAGCCTTGCGCAGGTGGAGCGGGCGCTGGAAGGTAACTCCCAAGGCCTTGAGCAAACATTGGCGGCGCACCAGATAGCGTTGGAAGCGCAGCTTCGCCAGCTTGCTCGCACGGTCGACAAGGTCCGTGGCGTGCGAAGCGAACTCGCGCAAGGCCGGACGCCGAGCATCAGCGAACTCACAGGCCTGCTGGCACCTGCTGCAGAGGTCCGCGTCGCATTCGAACTGCCGTGGCCATGGGGCGGAGAGCCCTTCGAGCTTCGCGACATCCGCTCCCTGAACTACATCATCGGTCCGCTAGGCAGCGGCAAGACCCGGCTGGCGCATTGCCTCGCCAGGACACTGCCCAACGCCACCATGCTGGGTCTGGAGAGACTTGAAGATGACGAGGTGGCAGCGGCAAAGTCGCGGCTGGATGCCGCTCCCCTGCTGAAGTCCCGCGTCGATGAAGCCCTGACCTGGCTCACGGAAGATGGCGCCACGCCATCGGATGCCTTGATCGCACTGCTCACGGGGCTGGAGGCCGATGGGCCGGATGCGCTGGTCATCGACATGATCGAGCAAGGCCTCGACCACGCAACCCAGGAGGCATTGATTGCCTGGCTGCGCCGCCGCGGGCCCGGCGCGCGACCCCTCTTCATGCTCACCCGCTCCTGCGCCATCCTCGATCTGTCGGCAGTCGGCCCGGACGAAACCATCATCCTCTGCCCCGCCAACCACAGCCCGCCGACCCAGGTGGCGCCCTATCCCGGCGCGCCCGGCTACGAGGCGGTTGCCACTTGCCTGGCTTCGCCCGAAGTGCGGGCCCGGACTGCGGGAGTCATGCAGCTGCAGGTGGTGAAGAGACCCAGCCTCACCCCTTGAACCGCTTGCGCGTCAACGCCAGCGCAATCCAGAACGCAACCACCGCATACACCGCCAGCACCGCCGCATGCAGCCACCAGTCGGCTGGCCACTGGTCCATGAACAGCGGCCGCACCAGCGCCACCGCATTCGTCAGCGGCAGCCACGCCGCCACGGCCTTGACGGCGGAGGGCAGTTGCTCGAGCGGAAAGAACACGCCGCTCAGGAACATCATCGGCGTCATGAACAGCGTGAAGTAGTACGTGAAGAAGTCATAGCCCTTCGCCAGCGCATTGAAGATCAGCGCGATCGACGAGAAGGTGATGCCCGCCCCGATCAGCACCATCCACGCGACGATGAGCTTCGGGCTGTGGCTGATGCCCAGCCCGAGCATCACGAACAGGATCGCCGTCACGGTGAAGATCGACTTGAACGCCGCCCACAGCATCTCGGCCATCACGATGTCGTCGAGTCCGACGGGCGCGTTCATGATGCCGTCCCAGGTCTTCTGCACGTGCATGCGCGAGAACGCCGAGTACAGCGCCTCGAAGCTCGCCGCGTTCATCGCGCTCATGCAGATCGAGCCGCTGGCCAGGAACAGGATGTACGGCACCTTCACGCCGTCGACCGACACCTGTCCCACCAGCGCGCCCATGCCGTAGCCGAAGGCCACGAGCCAGATCAGCGGCTCGGCGATGTTGCCGATCAGGCTGGGAATGGCGAGCTTGCGCCACACCAGCAGGTTGCGCAAAAACACGGGCCACCAGCGCAGCGAGATTTCGGGGGCGCGCCACACGGAAGGTGAAGGAGGCGCGGCCGTTGCAGTCGTTGTTGTCGTCATCGTGTTCATGGTCTAGCCGTCCTCGCGAATCTGGCGGCCTGTGAGCTTGAGGAACAGGTCCTCCAGATTGGCCGGCCGATGAAAGGTGCGCAGGCCGCTGTGCTGCGTCAGCGCATCCAGCAGCCGCCGCGCGTCCTGCGTGTAGAAGAAAACCGTCTCCCCGCTGACTTCCACGCGCGCCGCCATCGCCTTCAGCTCGGGCGATTCCGCCAGCGACAGCGCGCCGTTGCCATACACCTCGACCACGTCGGGCTCCAGGTGCTCGGCGATCAGATCGCGCGGGCGACCTTCGGCGATCTTGCGGCCGTGGTCGAGCACCAGCAGGCGCGAGCACAGGCGCTCTGCCTCGTCCATGAAGTGCGTGGTCAGCAAGATCGACTTGCCCTGCTGCAGCAGCACCTGCAGCCGTTCCCACATCAGGTGCCGCGCCTGCGGGTCGAGCCCGGTGGTCGGTTCGTCGAGCAGCAGCAGCTTCGGGTCATTGACCAGCGCACGCGCCAGCGACAGCCGCCGCCGCATGCCGCCCGAGAGCTCGCCCGGCTTCGCATCGGCCTTGTGCGACAGCGCAGCGAACTCCAGCAGCTGCGGCACGCGTGCGCGCACATGCGCCTTGCTGAAGCCGAAGTAGCGGCCGTACACCACGAGGTTCTCGGCGCAGCTGAAATCCGGGTCGAGCGTGTCGAACTGCGTGACCACGCCAAGCTGTGCCTTGATGGCCAGCGCGTCGCGCGGCATCTGCAGCCCCAGTGCGGAGATATCGCCGCCGTCGGGTGCTGTGAGGCCCAGGCACATGCGGATGGTGGTGGTCTTGCCTGCACCGTTCGGGCCGATCACACCCAGGCACTCGCCGGGCGCGATCTCGAACGACAGGTCGTCGACGACCGTGGTGTGGCCATAGCGCTTGTGCAGATGGCTGGCGTGGAACAGAGGGGGTGAAGCGGAAGAGGTGATGGACGGCACGCAACCATTCTGACGCAGTCACCTGAAAATCACGGGCGCTCCAAGCCCTCGATAACCCGAGTCGAACCGCGCCCCGGCGGCCTCACAATCGACGCCCAATTGCATTGCGCGGTGGGAGGCCCAAGGATGCTGCGTTTCTGGTTGGCGCTGTCGGTCGTGCTGCTGCTCGGCGCCTGCGCACCTTTTCATCGGCCCCTGGCGGCTGCGGACCGCAACAAGGTCCAGGAAGTCGATGTACGCGTCGTCGTCGCGCAGGAGAGCTTCATGTTCTCCGCGCAGCCTCCCGGCGTGAGCGCGGCCACGGGCGGCGGGCTGATCGGCGCGCTGATCGACTCGTCGGTGCAGCAAACGCGCCAGAAGGAGATGAGCGCCGAGGTGCAGGCCATCGTCGGCCCGCTGCTCGACTACGACTATCGCGTGGAGGCGGGCAAGGCGCTGACCACGCTGCTTGCCGAGCCGAGCTCGTTCCCGCTGAAGATCCGTTCCTCGCAGGTGCTCGCGGCCATGCCGCTGAAGGCCGAACAGGAAGCCCGCATCGCCGCCACGAAAACCGGTCCCGCCTACATGGTGCTGCTGTTGCAGTACGCGCTTGAGCCCGGCCTGGGTGCCTTCACCACGCGCACCTCGGCCCTGCTCTGGCAGGACGGCCGCAGCGAGCCGAGCTACCGCGCCTCGGCCATCTTCCAGACGCCTGTCGGCGGCACCGCGCGCGCCGCCGTGCTGCGAAGGCTCACCGCGAACGACGGGCAGGTGCTGCGCGGCGTGATGCGCGAGTCGATGGCACAGACCCTGCATGCGGTCGCACTCGACATTGCCGGCGCCCGTTCAGGTGGCGTTAAGACTGCGCGCTTTAATGTCAACGGTTCGTGGGTGACTCTGGCCGGCCAGAGCTTCGACGAGCAACCGGGCCGCGTGCTGTTCCGCGACCAGGACGGCGCTATGTATTCGGTCAGGAACACCGCCCCATGAGGCCACGCCAAGGACTTGCCATCGCCACGACACTGGCTGCGCTCTGCACCATGCCCACTTTCTCGCATGCCGTCACCGAGAGCGAGCCGCTCTCCATGGTTTTCGAGCCGGCACCCGAGCCGGCCGAGCGCCCCAACAGCGTGCCGGTCGCGTCGCTGCGGCTCGCGCGCGGCTGCACGCTGTACCTGCCGTCGATCGAGGACGCGCGCAGCAACAAGGCCAATGCCGGCAACCTCACCGTGATGTTGCCGACGGTGCATGCCACGCCCCGGTCCGTGCAGTCGCTGCGCAGCGGCGACGCCACCGGATGGACGCGCGGCGCGCTGCAGTCGACGAGCCGCTACGGGTTCCAGACGGTGCTGGGCACACCACCCGCGCGCGCCGGTGCCAGGCAGGTGACTGCGGACGTGGCCCTGCGCCTGGCCCACGCGTGGTCGGTCGATCTGAACCTGGTCTCGCACGTCGTGCTCAAGGTGAACTACCGCCTGCCCGGCGGCGAGACAGTCTTGCGCCAGTACCACGGCATGGGCACGCGCACCAACTGGGCCAGCGCCAACGGCGAGTTCATGTCGGTGCTGAATCTTGGCCTCGAAGAGGCGGTGCACAGCATGGCGAGCGATGCCGCCGCGCTCTGCGATGGCCTGCCCTTGCCTGCGCCGGTGGTCGTGCCATGAAGAGCAGGCTGGAACTTCACCTGACCTGCGGTGTGCCGCACGAATCGCAGATTCCGTTATTCGTCGAGGTGTGCGAACAGATCGGGCTGCGGCCGCTGCTGATCGACCATCACCACGACAACAGCGGCAAGCGAAACCAGCAGCTCTCGGCTACCGCCTGGTTGCGCGCCGATCTCGAAGAAGCCAAGGCCGAAGCGATGGCACTGGCGCAATGGCTGGCGCGGGCGGGCATGGCAGTGCTGGGCGTGAAGGTCGATGCGCCCGTGCAGGACGCCGAACAGCTCGACTGCGCCGGCCAGTATTTCGAGTGGCGCGGCAAGCTGCGTCAGCAGCAGTGCGACATGTCTGCGCTGCAGCAGCTGTGCGAGGCGCACGGCGCGCAGCTGTCTCGAGACAGCCTCCGTGAGGAAGCCTGCACATGCTTCGTGACGCTGCGCAGCTGCGAATCCCTGGAGGAATTCACATCGCGCGTATCGGCCGTGACCGGACAGCTCGAGCGCGACGGCTGGCCGGTGCTGAAGCAGGATTCGGAAATCTGCCTGCTCGACAGCCGCGAGTTGCCCCGTAACTGCAACTGCACCTAGAGCCTGAGCCCGCTGAACTCCATCTTCATCCATTCGATGAACGCCCGCGTGCGCGCGGGCAGCAGCCGCGCATTGGGATAGATCACGCTTACCGGCCGAGGCGGCGGCTCGAAGTCTTCGAGCACCAGCTTCAGCCGACCCTGCGCCACGTGCGGCATCACCTGGTACGAGAAGAAGGTGCCGAAGCCCATGCCCGCTGCGCACGACTCGATGGCCGGCGCGAGGTGGTTGAACTCCAGGCGGTTGTTCGGCGTCACGCTGATCGTCTTGCCGCCTTCGTGGAACAGCCACTGCGCCGGCGCGTCGACGCGGCCTCGTACGCAGGGCGCGCCGTTCAGGTCGCGCGGATGCGTTGGCGTGCCGTGCCGCGCCAGGTAGTCGGGGCTCACGGCCACCACGCGGCGGATGGTGCCCAGCGTTTGCGCGACCAGCGATGAATCTTCCAGCGGGCTGATGCGGATGCCGACGTCGATGCCCTCTTCGAGCAGGCTCACGGTGCGGTCGTACAGCCGCACGCTGCAGCGCACTTTTTCGTAGCGCTGCATGAAGCGCACGATGGCGGGCGCCACGTACATGTGGCCGAAGAGCACCGGCGCGGTGATGGTGAGCTGGCCCGCCGGTTCACGCGCCTCGGCCTTCAGCGCAAGGTCGGCGGCGTCGGCCGCGAGCAGCACCTCGCGTGCGCTCGACAGGTAGTGGCGACCTTCCTCGGTGAGCGAAAGGCGACGCGTGGTGCGGTGGAACAGGCGCACGCCCAAGTGCGCTTCCAGCGCGGCGAGCGAGCGCACCACCGCGGGCAGCGAGGTGCCGAGCGCCTCGGCGGCGCGGGTCAGGCTGCCCTGGTCGGCAATCTGCACGAAGGTCTGCATGGCCTTGAAACGATCCATCGGACGATTAAACCGGAAAACGCAGCAGTCAAATACAGAAAAGGCTATTCATTCATTCAATGCAAGAGAGAAGAATCCGGACATCGCACCAGTAATTGAAGAAAAGGAACGCCTCCATGAACGCCGCAGCCGCCAATCGCCCCGCCCAGCCCATCAAGCTCTACGGCACCACGCTCTCTGGCCACGTGCATCGCGTGCGGCTGTTCCTCGCGATGCTCGGCCTACCCTTCGAGAGCATCGAAATCGACATGCGCAAGCGCGACAACCGCGCGCCGGAGTTCCTGGCGCGCAACCCATTCGGCCAGGTGCCGGTGATCGAGGACGGCGACCTCACGCTGGCCGACTCCAACGCCATCCTGGTCTACCTCAACGAGCGCTATGCGCCCGACCCCGCGCGCTGGATGCCGCGCGACGCTGTCGGTGCGGCGCGTGTGCAGCGCTGGTTCTCGGTGGCGGCGGGGCCGCTGGCGTACGGCCCGGCGGCCGCGCGGATCATGGCGCTGTTCGGCCACACCACCGACCCGACGGAGACCGTCAAGCGCTCGCATGCGCTGCTCTCGGTGATGGAGATGCACCTGCAGCAGCAGCCCTTTCTCGCCGGTCCTGGCGCCACGCTGGCCGACATCGCGAACTACGCCTATGTGGCGCATGCACCCGAAGGCAGTGTGGCGCTCGATGCCTACCCGAACGTGCGCGGCTGGCTCGAGCGCGTGGAAGCCTTGCCGGGCTTCGTACCAATGGTGCGCACGCCCATCGGGCTGGCAGCGGTCGCATGATCGCCGCGCCGTTTCATGCGGGCGAGCGGGCGTTGCAGGCCCTGGCGGGTTCGCGCGAGCAGATGGAGGTGGCTGGGCCTCGCGTCATTCGCGACTACATGCCTGACCAGCACCGCGAGTTCTTCGGGCTGCTGCCGTTCCTCGTGGTCGGCAGTCTCGACGCGGATATGCAGCCCTGGGCCAGCGTGCTCGCGGCGCCCGCTGGCTTCGTGCATTCGACGGATGCCACGCACCTGCGCGTCGATGCACTGCCCGCCGCAGGCGATCCGCTCGCCGGCCAGTTGAAGCAGGGCGCCACGCTGGGCCTGCTCGGCATCCAGCCGCACACACGGCGGCGCAACCGCATGAACGGCACGGTCGAGGCGCTCGATGACGCGGGCTTCATGGTTGCGGTGCAGCAGAGCTTCGGCAATTGCCCGCGCTACATCCAGGCGCGCGAACCGGTGTTCGTTGCGCCGCGTGCCGATGTGCCGCCGCAGGCGCAATGGCTCGACAAGCTCGACCTGGCGGCGCACCGTCTTATCGGCAGTGCCGACACGCTGTTCATCGCCACCGCCTATCCGAACGAGGCGGCGGCGGGCGACCAAGCCGATGCGAGTTCGCACGGCGTCGATGTGTCGCACCGCGGCGGTCGCCCGGGCTTCGTGCGCATCGACGGCGATGACGTACTCACCGTGCCGGACTTCAACGGCAACCGCTTCTTCAACACGCTCGGCAACCTGGCGGCGCATCCGCGCGCGGGGCTGCTGTTCGTCGACTTCGACAGCGGCGATCTGCTGCATGTGGCAGTCACGGCCGAGATCATTTGGGACGGGCCTGAGGTTGCCGAGTTCGAAGGCGCGGAGCGGCTGATGCGCTTCCATGTCACGCATGCGCTGCGCCGTCCGGGAGCATTGCCGCTGCGATGGGGCGATGCGCAACTGTCGCCCCACCTGGCGGGCACGGGTCAGTGGAACACGGGGATGCGCCCGTTGACCGACGGCCGGTAGCTCCAGCCGCGCAGGCGCTGCGCATCGAGGTCGGGCGCGCGGCGCAGCAGGGCATCGAGGCTGGCCGCCGCCAGCGTGCACGCCAAGGCCTGGCCGGGACATGCATGCATGCCGTGGCCGAAGCCGAGCATGCGGCGGCGGGCGCGCACAAGCATGAAGCGGTCGGGATCGGGGTTGAACGCAGGATCGCGATTTGCCGAGGCCAGCAGTACCAGCACCGCATCGCCTGCGGCCAGCGGCGTGCCGGCGATGGTGACGGCTTCGGCGGCAAAGCGCCGCGTGTTGTGCACCGATGGGTCATGCCGCGCGGTTTCTTCGATGACGGCCTGCAGGCCATCGCGTGCATGAGTCGACGTGCGCAGCGAAGGCTCGCGCATCAGCGCTATCAGGCTGTTGCCGACCAGGCCCGCCGTGGCATCGCAGGTCTGCGACAGCAGGCCGGCGACGTTTGCCAGCAGCGAGCGCGACAGCGTTGCATCGCCCGCACTTTCGGCGAGCACGGCCGCGAGCAGCGTGCCGTGCCGTGGCGGCTCGCCTGCCACCAGAACTTCAAAGCGCGTCATCAACTCGCCCGCGGCGGCGCTCGCACGCTGCAACTGCTCGGGCGTGGACAACGGCGACAGGCAGGCCACGAAGTCGCGCATCCACCGGTCCACCTGCGGCAGCGCGTCGTCGATAAAGCCGAGCAGATGCGCGACGGCCTGCACAGGCATCGAGAACAGCGTGTCGGACAGAGGTTGCTGCTGCGGCACACGCAGCGCCACCTGCAGGGCCGCCGCATGCACCGCGTTCAGGTCGAGTCCGGCCAGTGCTCGTTGCAGAGCGGGCCGATGCGCCTGATGTGCCACGCCGTCGTTCATGCGCACCAGATGGCCGAACACTTCGCCGGCCGCGCTGCCCACGATGGCGCGCGGCACCGGCTCGGCGGGCGGCCGCACGCGCAACGCGCCGTGCGCGAGCAGCACCTCTTCGACTACGTCAGCGCGGCTCGCAACCCAAAGGCGCAGCTTCTCGTTCCACGCGAGCGGCGGCCCGTCGCGCAGTGCGGCGTAGTACGGATAGGGATCGGCATGCGTGACGGCACCGACCGGGTCGGCGGGCATGTCGGCGAGGGTGGCACTGTGGCTTGAGTTCATGGCCGCAGTGTGCGATCGAAGCCGCCGCCACACTTCGTCCGCGAACGAAGTGTCGGATGCTCCGCCGTCTTACGATGAGCGCATGGACACCACCGCTTCATCCGCCGATTTCCAACTGGCCCGCCTGGCCGGCGCCATCGCCGAACCGGCGCGCGCCCGCATGCTGAGCTGCCTGATGGACGGCCACGCGCGCACCGCCACTGAACTCGCCACCGTGGCCGAAGTGGCCGCCTCGACCGCCAGCGCGCACCTCGCGCGCCTGAAGGACGAACGGCTGGTCGACCTGCTGGTGCAGGGCAAGCACCGCTACTTCCGCCTCGCCAACGACGACGTCGCTGCCGCGCTCGAAAGCCTGATGGTGGTAGCCGGCGCGCCGCGCACGCCCGAGTTCAAGCCGAACACGCCGAGCCGCTTGCGCAGCGCGCGCACCTGCTACGACCACATGGCGGGCACGGCGGGCGTCGCGCTGCACGACAGGCTGCATGCGCAGGGCTGGCTCAGTGGCCTGCAGAGCGGCTCGTACGAACTCACGTCCGAAGGCGCGATCGCGCTGGAGAGCCTGGGCGTCGAGGTCGATGCGGTGCGCCGCTCTCGCCGCCGGTTCGCCTGTGCCTGCCTCGACTGGAGCGAGCGCCGCCCGCACCTGGGTGGCGCGCTGGGCGCCGCATGGTTGCAGCTGTCGCTGCGCCGCGGATGGGTGCGGCAGGAGCTCGATGGGCGGGCGCTCACGCTCACGCCGAAGGCGCAGCGCGAAATGCCGGAACTCTTCGCGTGAAGTGCCGAAGGATCAGGCCTTCAGCTTGAGCAGGTAGATCAGCGGCCCGGCCATTGCCGTATCGAGATCGAGGAAGCTCTCGAAGTCCTTGCCCGCCATCCAGTACGCGTCCCAGTTGTTGCGCTTGATGGTCTTTTGCCAGACATCGGCCATGGTGGCGCGGCGCACGGCTTCGAGCAGCACGGCCTTGCGCTCGGCCGGCACCTTCTTGCCGGTGAGCACGCCGCGCCAGTTGGCGAGGTCGGCGTCCACGCCCTGTTCGCGCACCGATGGAATGCCCTGGAACGGGCGCTTGGCCGAAACCCCGATGGCGCGCAGCTTGCCGCTGGCCAGGTGATCGCTGAATTCGCTGTAGCCCGAGATGCCGGCGGCTGCCTTGCCCGTTTCGAGCGCCTCGACCACCTGTGCGCCGCCGGGGTGCGGCAGGTAGACCAGCGCCCCCGCGTTGCCGGCCACGCGGGCCAGCATGCCGGCATACATGTGGTCCACGCCGCCGGCCGAGCCGCCGGCGATGACCGTCTTTGCGGCATCCGCGCGCAGTTGCGCGATCAGGTCCTTGGGCGTCTTGATAGGCGAGTCGGCCTTCACCGCCACCACTTCGTAGTCGCTGGTGAGCCGTGCCACCGGCGCGACCTGCGCCATCGTGACGGCGGGCTTCTGCAGCGCTACCGCGCCGACCATGACCATGCCGCTCATCAACAGGGTGTCGGGGTCGGCATCGTATTTCTCGACGTACTTCGCCAGGCCGATGGTGCCGCCCTTGCCGCCGATGTTCTCGTAGCTGATGTCGCCCACCGCGCCCGACGCGATCATCGCGGCGCCGAGCGCGCGGCCGGTCTGGTCCCAGCCGCCGCCTTCGTTGGCGGGAATGACGATGCGCAGCTTGGTAGCGAGCTGCGGTTCGGCCGCGCTGGCCATCGTGGGCCATAGCGCTGCGGGCATTGCGCCCGCGGCAGCTGTCGATGCGATCCATGCCGCAAGGCTGCGGCGAGAGAGGCCGGTCGGCACGAAATGCGACATTTTGTTTCCAGTTCCCTGTAAAAGTAACCGGATGATGTCCGAAAAACGTGTCAATCCCTTGCCTTTGCGGCCTAGGGAAAACCCGCGGGAACGAGCGCTCTCAGGCTTTCAGCTTGAGCAGATAGATCAGCGGGCCGGCCATTGCGGTGTCGGTTTCGAGGAAATTCTCGAAGTCCTTGCCCTCCATCCAGAAGGGGTCCCAGTTGTTCTGTTTGATGGCTTTTTGCCACACATCGGTGGCGGTGGCACGCCGCACCACCGTCAGCAGCGCCGCCTTGCGGTACGGCGGCACCTTGCGGCCGGTGAGCACGCCGCGCCAGTTGGCAAGGTCGGCTTCCACGCCCTGCTCGCGCACCGAGGCGATGCCCTGGAATGGCCGCTTCGACGACACGCCGATGGCGCGCAGCTTGCCGCTGGCCAGGCCCTCGCTGAATTCGCTGTAGCCGGAGATGCCGGCCGCGGCCTTGCCGGTTGCCAGCGCCTCGACCACCTCCGCGCCACCAGGGTGCGCCTGGTAGACCAGCGACTGCGAGGCGTCGGCCACGCGCGCCAGCATGCCGGCGTACATGTGATCCACGCCGCCGGCCGAGCCGCCCGCAATGACGGTGTTGGCTGCATCGGCGCGCAACTGTGCGATCAGGTCCTTGGGAGTCTTGATGGGCGAATCGGCCTTTACCGCCACCACTTCGTAGTCGCTGGTGAGGCGGGCGATCGGCGCCATGTTGGCCATGGTGACGGTGGGCTTCTGCAGCGCGACCGCACCGACCATGACCATGCCGCTCATCAAGAGCGTGTCGGGGTCGGCATCGTATTTCTCGACGTACTTCGCCAGGCCGATGGTGCCGCCCTTGCCGCCGATGTTCTCGTACACCACGCCGCCGACCGCGCCGGACGCCAGCATCGCGGCGCCGAGCGCGCGCCCGGTCTGGTCCCAGCCGCCGCCTTCGTTGGCGGGAATCACGATGCGCAGCTTGCTGCTCACCGGTGCGTCGGCGGCGTGGGCGGCGCGCGGCCACAGTGCGGCATGTCCCCCGCCTGCTGCTGCGGCCGAGGCCGCGATCCATGCAGAGAAGCTGCGGCGGGAGAGGGGAACGGAACGCGACTGGGTCATCTTCTTTCCGGTTGCTGTGGGGTAAACCGGATGATGTCCGCGAAACGGCGCAATCCCGCGCGGTGGCGGGCAGGACAAACCCTGAGGGCCCGACCTCTGCCGGGGCCCTCCAGAAGCCCTTCTTCTTACTGGAACGCCACCTCGGCAAAGCTGCGCAGCTTGCGGCTGTGCAGCCGCGTCGAGCCCTCTTCGCGCAGGATCTCGATGGCCCGCATGCCGATGCGCAGGTGCTGCTCCACGCGCTCGCGGTAGAAGTGGTTGGCCATGCCGGGCAGCTTGATCTCGCCGTGCAGCGGCTTGTCGCTCACGCACAGCAGGGTGCCGTAGGGCACGCGAAAGCGGAAGCCGTTGGCCGCGATGGTCGCGCTTTCCATGTCGAGTGCCACCGCGCGGCTCTGGCTGAAGCGGCGCTGCGGCTGGTTGCCGGGCAGCAACTCCCAGTTGCGGTTGTCGGTGCTGGCCACCGTGCCGGTGCGCATGATCTTCTTCAGGTCGGGGCCCTCGTAGCGAGTGACATCGGCCACGGCCTTCTCCAGCGCGAGCTGGATTTCGGACAGCGCCGGAATCGGCACCCACAGCGGCAGCTCTTCGTCGAGCACGTGGTCTTCGCGCACGTAGGCGTGGGCCAGCACGTAGTCGCCGAGCTGCTGCGTGTTGCGCAGGCCGGCGCAGTGGCCCAGCATCATCCACGCATGCGGGCGCAGCACGGCGACGTGGTCGGTGATGGTCTTGGCATTGGCCGGGCCGACGCCGATGTTGACCATGGTGGTGCCGCTGCAGTCTTCGCGCACCAGGTGGTAGGCCGGCATCTGCGGCAGGCGCGGCGGCGCGGTGCCCTGGCTGCCGTCGAGCAGGTGGCCGTAGGTGGCGCTCGAACCTGCGGCAAGCCCGCGCCGGCGCGTGACCACGTTGCCGGGCTCGATGAAGGCGACGTACTCACTGTTCTCGTCGGCCATGGCCTCGTGGCCCAGGCGCACGAACTCGTCGATGTAGAACTGGTAGTTGGTGAACAGCACGAAGTTCTGGAACCACTCGGGCGCGGTGCCGGAGTAGTGGCGCAGGCGGTGCAGCGAGTAGTCCACGCGCGCGGCCGTGAAGAGCGACAGCGGCTGCGCCTCGCCGTCGCGCGCCTCGTAGGTGCCGTTGGCGATGCCGTCGTCCATCACGCCCAGGTCGGGCAGGTCGAACACGTCGCGCATGAGGGCGCGGCGATCGGCGCTCATGGTGCCTTCGATGTGATCGTTCTCGGCAAAGGAGAAGTGGATGGGAATGGGCTGCGTGCTGGTGCCCACCTCGAGCTCGACCTGGTGGTTTTCCAGCAGCAGGCGGAACTGGTCGAGGTAATAGCGCGAGAACAGGTCGGGCCGCGTCAGCGTGGTCTCGTAGCGGCCCGGGCCGGCCACGAAGCCGTAGCTCAGGCCGGCGTTGGCCGGCGGCGTGTGGCGCGAGACGGTGTGCGTGTGCACCCGCACGAAGGGGTAGCAGGCCCGCACCCGGCCCGGCAGTGCCTCGCCGGCAACGAAGCGCAGCATCGATTCGCGCAGATGGGCGAGGCCGCCCTGGTAGATGGCCTTGACCTGTTCGAGTGCAGCGGCGGCATCGGTGAAGCGGGCGGGAGCGACAAAGGTGGGCATGTAGGGCATGACGGCATTGTGCAATGCGCCCGCCGCTTCAGCCGGGGGCAGTCAGGCCAGCAGGCAGGCGAGCACTTTCGTGAGCATGTCTTCTACGTCCGTGGCCTGCACCGCGCCGGGCAGCGCCACGTCGCCATGCATCACGAACACCGGCTTGCCCCATTTGAGCCCCAGCGCCATTTCCGACAGCGTGCCCATGTTGCCGCCGATGGCGACCAGGCACACGCCGCTGCGCGCGACGATGCCGTTGCGCATCTCGCCCATGCCGGTGGGAATGGCCACGCTGAGCCATTCATTGGCGTTGCGGTCGTCGTCCTCGGGCAGGATGCCCACGACGACACCGCCGGCCTCCGCGGCCCCGCGCGAGGCCGCGGCCATCACGCCGCCGCGTCCGCCGCAGACCACGGACATGCCCGCGCCGGCCAGCGCATGCGCCACCGCGTGGGCGGCTTCGCATTCGGCCGGGCCGCCGTCGCCCGGGCCGATGATGGCCACCGGCTGGCGGTAGCGCTCGGGCCCCCGCTGCTTTTGCGCGAGGCGCACCAGCGCCTCAGTGACCGGCGCCGACAGCACCACGCTCGCGCCTTCGCGTAAAGACATCGCCTACTCCCATCACGATCACACACACCACCATCAGCACCAGCGACAAGGCCGCCGCCACCGCGAAATCGGAACCGCCATCGCCCACCTGCGCGAGCAGCATCAGCGGCAGGATGTTCAGCTGCGTGCCCACCAGCGCCAGCGCCGTGCCGTAGGTGCCCATCGCGATCGCGGCCACCATGCAGGCATTCGACAAGACCGAGGGCATCACCTCGGGCACCACCGTGTCCCAGAAGGCGCGCGCTTTCGAAGCGCCCAGCGTGCGCGCCGCCTGCGCCGGACGCAGGTCGAGGTTGGCGAACACCGGGTACAGCGACAGCGCCACGCGCGGAATCAGGTAGTAGGCATAGGCGAAGCCCAGGCCCGACACGCTGTAGATCCAGCTGCCGATGGCCGCCGGGTCGCCGCCGAGGCCCGCGAGCAGCTGCGTCACGAAGCCCGCGCGGCCGAAGGCCAGGATGAAGCCGTAGGCAATCACCAGCCCCGAGAAGGCCAGCGGCAGGCCCAGCAGGGTCATCATCCATTGGCGTCGGCCTTCGGGCTGGCGCGCCAGCTCGATGGCGATACAGGTACCCACCAGCGCCGACATCGCGCCCGCCGCAAGGCCGAGGCCCAGCGTGTTGCGCAGTGCGCCCAGGAACAGCGGGTTGCCGAACAGCCGCCCGAAGGCGCTGCCGCCCTCGGCGAAGGCTTCGGGCAGCAGCGCCGCGAGCGGCACCGCGAAGAAAAGCGCCATGAAGGCCCATGCGGGCCAGGCGCCAAAGCGTCGCATCACGGCCTGCTTACTTGCCCAGCGCGGCCTGCGCCCAGAGCTTGTCGACTTCGGCCTTGCGCTCCGAGGCCTTCACCACATCGAGCGGCTTGATCTGCGGCGCGGCCGGCATCTTGGCCGCCACGTCGGCGCTCAGCGGCGTGCCCGGCACGGCCGGACGCACGAAGCCCTGTGCGAACAGCGACTGGCCGGCCTCGCTCATGATGAAGTTGAGCCACAGTTTGCCGGCGTTCGGGTTCGGGCCGTTCTTCACGAGGCTGATGGCGTACGGTGCGGCCACGCTGGCTTCCTTCGGAATGACGACTTCCACTGCATCGCCCATGCCGTCGACGTGCTTGGCCTTGAGGCCGTCGTTCTCGTAGCTGATCCACACCGGAATCTCGCCCTTCAGGAACTTGGCGTACGGCGTCGTGCCCTCAACGCGCAGCACATTGCCGGCCGCATGCAGCTTGCCGAGGTAGTCGGTGCCGGGCTGCACGTTGTCGACGCTGCCGCCGTTGGCATATGCCGCTGCAAAGGTCAGCACCTGGCCGATGCCGGTGGAGCGCGGGTCGAGATACACCACCGTGCTCTTGAACTCCGGCTTGAGCAGATCGGCCCAGCCGGTGGGCACGGTCTTCACCAGCTTCTTGTTGACCAGGAAGGCGATGTTGAGCGTGTGGATGGTGAACCAGCGGCCCTCGGCCTCGCGGAACACGGGCGGCAGCTTGTCGAAGTTGACGGGCTTGAAGGGCGCGACCACGTCTTTCTTGGCGGCATCGACGGCCGAGGCTGCGAAGTAGTAGGCGGTGTCGGCCTGCGGGCGGCGCTTGGTCTTTTCGAGCGCGACCACGGTGGCGGCGGAGCCGATGTCGTTGTAGGTCAGCTCGATCTCGGGGTAGCGCTTCTTGAAGTCGCGGAACAGCGACTTCCAGTTGGCCCATTCGGGGCCGGTGTCGAAGGAGACGCACAGGCCTTCCTTCTGCGCCTCGGCGTACAGCGCCTTCTCGCCCGCGTAGAGCTCGGGGCCGTCGAAGGCGAAGGCGGTGCGGGCCGCGAGGGTTGCCAGCGGCAGTGCGCCGGCGGCCTGGATCAGATGTCTGCGTTGCATGGTGGCTCCTTGAAGGAAAAGGTCAGTGGTCAAGTAAACGAAGGTGTTCGGGCGCGATGGCGATGGCTTCTGCAGCGGGTGCTGCCGACTCGGCGAGGAAGGGCTTTCCCGCGCCCGGCACCTCGAAGTCGTAGCGCGTGAGCGCACCCAGGTAGCGCTGCGCGCCGATGCGGCCAGCGAGGCGATTCACGGCGTCGGGCGCCGGGTCGGGCCGGATGTGTTCGGGGCGCACCAGCACATGCAGCGCGGTGCCGAAGGGGCGGTGGCCGGTGTCGGCGAAGACTTCGGCAAAGCCCAGGTCCAGCCGGCCCGGCGCTGCCACCTTCGCGGGCAGGATCGTCGACAGCCCGACGAACTCGGCTACCGCGCGGCTCGCGGGGTTCTCGTAGATCTCGCGCGGCGTGGCGATCTGCAGCAGCCGGCCGTCTTTCAGCATGGCCACGCGGTCGGCCATTACCAGCGCTTCTTCCTGGTCGTGCGTGACCAGCAGCGTGGTGGCGTTGAAGCGCTGCTGTATCGAGCGGATCTGGTCGCGCAGATGGCCGCGCACGCTGGCGTCGAGGGCCGACAGGGGCTCGTCGAGCAGCAGGGCGCGCGGGTCGATGGCCAGCGCGCGGGCCAATGCCACGCGCTGCTGCTGTCCGCCCGAGAGCTGCGCCACGGCGCGCTGCGAGAAGTCGCCCAGCCCCACGATGTCGAGCAGTTCCTGCGCGCGCTTGCGCCGCTCGGCCGTCGCCACCTTGCGCAGCTTGAGCCCGTAGGCCACGTTGTCGAGCACGCTCAAATGCGGAAAGAGCGCATAGCTCTGGAACACCATGCCGATGTGGCGCTGGTGCACCGGCGTGCGCGACATGTCTTCGCCGCCGAGCATGATGCGGCCGGTGTGGCCCGTCTCCAGGCCCGCCACCAGCTTCAGCAGCGTTGATTTGCCCGAGCCGCTCGGCCCGATCACCGCGACCAGTTCGCCGGTGCGCACGTCGAGCGACACGTCGTGCAGGCCGTGCGTGCTGCCGGGGTAGTTGTAGCTGACGTTGTCGAACAGAAGGCTCATGCGCGCTGCTTTACAAGGGAAGAAGAAAGAAGCGCCGACGCACTGGCCAGCACAAGAAGGATCACCGTGGCCGCGCAGGCAAAGCCCGTTGCGCCGTAGAAGGCCTGCAGCAGCACCACCGGGTAGGTGCGGTTCTGGAAGCTCGTGAGCAGGTTCGACACGCCGAATTCGCCCACCGAAATGGCCGCCACCATCACCAGCCCGCTGATCAGGCTCTGCCGCAGGCTCGGCAGCACGATGCCCGTGAACTGCTGCCAGCCCGAGGCGCCGAGCGTGGCTGCCGCCTGTTCGAGCCGGCCGAGGTCGAGGTGGCGCAGGTCGGTCAGCAGCGTGTTCGTGAGGTAGGGCAGCGTGAGGATCGCGTGCGCCGCGATCAGCAGCGGCATCGAGCCCAGCCAGGGCGCGAGGTCGGTGTTGAACACGATCATGTAGCCGAAGGCCAGCGTGATCGCCGGCACCGCCACCGGCGTGGCGCTCACGATGCGCGCCGCCAGGCTGCCGCCGCGCCGCGCTCCGTGGTACAGCGCATAGGCCAGCGGCAGCGCCAGCACGGTGTTGATGGCGCAGGCCGCCATGGCAACCACGAGGCTGCTCACGAAGGCTTTGCGAAAGGAGGTGTCGAGCCAGAGGTCGACATACCACTGCCCCGTGATGCCCGTGGGCAGCAGCGTGTTGGTCCAGTTGCCGCCCACGCTGCCGACCAGCAGCAAGGCGATGGGCAGCAGCAGGTACAGGCCGTAGATGAGCGAGATGCCGCGAACCAAGGTTGTCTCCAATGTCATGGACACCCGGCATACTTTCCGGATGCGCTACTGTTCGCGCCGGACATGCCGCCGCGTTGTCTCGAATTCTAGGAACCGCATGCGAACTTATGGGTGAAAGTTGGATGACGACACTTGAGCAATCGGAAAGCGTTTTTCATGCGGCTTTCACAAAGCGGAGCCATGCATGAAGCGCGACTGCCCCACCATCCAGGAACTGCTGGCCTTCGATGCCGTGGCGCGCCACCAGAGCATCACGCTCGCGGCTGGCGCCCTGTGCATCACCGTGAGCGCTGTCAGCAAGCAGATCGCGGGGCTCGAGGCCTTCCTTGGCCGCGAGCTGTTGCAGAAGAACGGGCGCGGCGTGCAGCTTACGCCGCAGGGGCGCGTGTACTGGCAGAAGATCTCGGGCGGCCTGCGCGCCATAGAAACCGCAACCTTCGAGGCGCGCTCGGGCGACGCCGGTGCCGGCCTGCTCACGCTGGCGAGCGTGCCCACCTTCCTTACCAAGTGGCTGATTCCGCGCCTGCCCGCCTTCAGCCAGAAAAGCCGCCACGTGATGCTGAGCTTCAGCCGCCACCTGGAGCCGAGCGACGGCATTCCGGCGGGCGTGGACGCCGCGATCCGCTACGGCCCCGACGGCTGGCCCGGCGTGGTGTCCGAATACATCGCGGGGCGCGAGTTCGTGCTGATCGTGGCGCGCTCGCTGGTCGAGGGGCGGCACCGCATCGCGCAGCCCGCCGACATCGTCGGCCACACGCTGCTGCATCACGAGGGCGCGCCCGGCGCGTGGCGCCAATGGGCTGCGCAGCACGGCGTGCCCGAAGTGCAGACGGTGGCCGGCCCGCGTTTCGCGCAGTATTCGGCGCTGATACAGGCGGCGCTCAACGGGCTGGGCATCGGCCTCGTGCCGAAGCTGCTGGTGCAGGAAGAACTCGCCGAAGGCTCGCTGCTGAGCCCCTGCGGCACGCCGGTGAGCGTGAACCAGGGGCACTACCTCTGCTACCGGCCCGACCGGCTCGACCTGCCGGCCTTCGCAGCATTTCGCGAATGGCTGCTGGACGAAGGTCTGAAATCGCGCGGCGTGGAGACCGAGGCATGATCGCCGCGACAACCAAGGAATCGAACCGATGAAAGTCGCAGTCATGGGCGCCGGCGCAGTCGGCTGCTACTACGGGGCCATGCTGGCGCGCGCCGGGCATGAGGTGGTGCTGATCGGTCGGCCTTCGCACGTGGAGGCCGTCAACGCCAAGGGGCTCAGGCTGGAGACCAAGGCTTTCGACGAATTCGTGAAGGTGGCTGCGAGCACCGAGGCCGACGCGGTGCAGGGCGCAGACCTCGTGCTGTTCTGCGTGAAGTCGACCGACAGCGAAGCGGCCGCCGAGCAGATCAAGCCGCATCTAGAGCCCGGCGCACTGGTGCTCACGCTGCAGAACGGCGTGGACAACGACGAGCGTGTGCGCTCGGTGCTGCCGTCGAACGGGGTTGCCGCGGCGGTCGTCTACGTGGCGACCGAGATGGCGGGGCCGGGCCATGTGAAGCACCACGGGCGCGGCGAGCTGGTGATCGCGCCTTCGCGCATGAGCGAACAGGTGGCGCAGCATCTCGTTGCCGCAGGCGTGCCCACGCAGATATCGGGCAACGTGCGCGGCTCGCTGTGGGCCAAGCTGATCCTCAACTGCGCCTACAACGCGCTCTCGGCCGTCACGCAGCTGCCCTACGGTGTGCTCGTGAAGGGCACGGGCGTGACCGACGTGATCCGCGACGTGGTGGCCGAATGCCTCGCTGTCGCGAAGGCCGAAGGCGTCGAAGTGCCCGGCGATACCGACGCCGCCGTGCGCGGCATCGCGCAGAGCATGCCCTCGCAGTATTCGTCGACCGCGCAAGACCTCGCGCGCGGCAAGCTCAGCGAGATCGACCACCTCAACGGACTGGTCGTACGGCGCGGTGAGGCGCTGGGCGTGCCCACGCCGGCCAATCGTGTGCTGTTCGTGATGGTGAAGCTGCTCGAAGGCAAGCAGCAGGCGGTGCGCGGCTAGCCGGGCATCGGTTCGCGCATCGTCACGAATTCTTCGGCGGCCGTGGGGTGGATGCCCACGGTGCTGTCGAACAGCGCCTTCGTTGCGCCTGCACGCATTGCCACCGCAAAGCCCTGAACGACTTCGCCCGCGTCCGCACCTACCATGTGCAGGCCCACCACGCGGTCGCTCGCCTTGTCCACGATCAGCTTCATGAACGTGCGCTCGCTGCGGCCCGACAGCGTGTGGCGCAGCGACTTGAACTCGCTCGAGAACACGGTGACATCGCCGAACTTCGCGCGCGCGTCGAGCTCGCTGTAGCCGCAGGTGCCGATGTTCGGGTGCGTGAAAACGGCAGTGGGAATGAACTCGTAGTCGAGCCGGCGCTTGCCCTTGCCGAAGAGCTCGTCGACCACCACCATCGCTTCGGCCAGTGCCACTGGCGTGAGCTGCACGCGCGTGGACACGTCGCCCACCGCGTAGATCGACGGCACCGAGCTGCGGTAGTGCGCATCGACCGCGATCGCGCCGCGCTCGTCGAGCTTCACGCCCGCCGCTTCGAGGCCGAGCCCCTGCGTGTTGGGCACGCGGCCGGTAGCAAAGAGCACCGTGTCGGCCTCGATCTGCTGGCCGCGCGCCAGGGTGACCGTGAGTCCGTGCGGCCCGCGCGTGACCGAGGCGGCTTCGCAGTTCAGCCGCACGTCGACGCCGGCCTTGCCCATCTCGTTCGCCAGGAACTGCCGCACGTCGTCGTCGAAGCCTGTGAGCAGGTGCGCGCGGCGGTGCAGCTGCGTGACCTTGGAACCTAGCCCGTTGAAGATCGACGCGAATTCGCAGGCGATGTAGCCGCCGCCCACCACCAGCAGGCGCTTGGGGAACGGGTCGAGGTCGAACATCGCGTCGGAGGTCACGATGTGCTCGCGGCCTGGAATGTCGGGCACGAAGGGCGTGCCGCCGGTGGCGACCAGCAGGTGGCGCGCGGTGTGGCGCCGGCCATCGATTTCCACCGTGTGGGCATCGACCAGCTGCGCCCATCCGGTGACGAGCGTGACGCCCGAGTTCTTCAGCAGCGAGGCGTAGATGCCGTTGAGCCGCGTGATCTCTTTTGCGCGCTGCGACTTGAGGTGCGCCCAGTCGAACTGCGGCGCCCCGTGCAGCTTCCAGCCGAAGCCCGCGGCTTCCTCGAAGGATTCGGCATAGCCGGCCGCATAGCTGTAGAGCTTCTTCGGAATGCAGCCCACATTGACGCAGGTGCCACCGAGTTCGGCGGCCTCGGCGATGGCAACGCGGGCGCCGGTGTGCGCCGCCATGCGAGCGGCGCGAACGCCCCCGCTGCCGCCGCCGATGACGAAGAGATCGAAGTCGAATGTGGGCATGAAAGGCTTGCTCCTTGGCCGCCGACTGTAGCGGCGGGGCGAAGGCAGCGCTTTCAGCGGGGCTTGCGGAGGGCTGTTCTCAGCGCGAGTCCGGCGAGGTCCAGAGCCTGCGCGGATCGTCGCTGCGCTGGCCTTGCGGCTGCGGTTGGGGCGCGATGCCGCGCTGCTGCTGGAGTGCACGCAGCTGGGCCTCCTGCGCCTGGCGCATCGCGTTCTGCTGCGCCTGCTGCTGGGCTTGCACCTGCTGCTGCGCCTGCGCGGCGCGCAACTGCATTTCCTGTTGCTGGCGAAGCATCTGTTGCTGGGCCAAGGCCTGCTGTTGGGCCGCGCGCTGTTGCTGGAGCTGCATCTGCTGCATTTGCTGTTGTTGAAGCAATTGTTGCTGCTGCTGGGCTTGCGCCTGTGCGGCGCGCTGCTGCATTTCCTGCTGTTGACGCAGCGCCTGTTGCTGCTGGGCCTGCAGTTGTTGTTGCTGCTGTTGCTGTTGCCAGCGCTCCTGCTCGCCGCGCTGGCGCCAGTCTTGTTGTGCCCGCCAATCCTGCTGTTGGCGCCATTCCTGTTGCTGACGCCCGCCCTGCTGGCGTTGCCATTCCATCTGCTGTTGTTGCTGCAGCTGCTGCTGTTGTTGGATCTGTGCGGCCTGCGCCGCGCGTTGCTGCATCAACTGCTGCTGTTGCGCCTGCTGGAACTGGGCTTGCTGTTGCTGCCGCGCCATCAGCGCCGCAGCCGGCGGCATCACGGCGGCGGGCCGGCCGAAGCCGCCGCCGAAGCCGTTGATGGCGATGCCCGGCGTGGGCGCCACCGGTCCGCGCGAGAAGCGGTCGTCGGGCAGCCGCACCAGGTCGCGCCGCCCGAAGGTGCCGCGGCCGAAGCGGTCGGCGGGCAGCACGGTCACGGCGCCCGGCATCTGCTGGTTGGCATAGAAGTCGTTGCGGGCCTGCCGGTTGTAGATGGCCGTGCGGTTCACCTGGTCCATATAGCGCTGGCTCGCGTGGTAGCCGGGGCGCCATTGCTCGCCCGGGGCCAGCGGAAACCAGCCCACGCCGTTGCGGCCGTTGCCGATCTGCACGCCCGCGTTGGCACCGCCACCCACGAAGCCGACCAGCGCCGGCGAATACACCGGCCGCCCGTTCGGGCGCCCCGGCACCCAGCCCCAGCGCGGACCCACGCGCGCCCAGCGGCCGTAGTGGAAGGGCGCGAAGCCCCACGGCGCGGCGTCGACCCAGGTAAGCCCCCATGGCGCGACATTGACCCACTGGCCGTCACGGTAGGGCGCCCAGTCGGCATCGACGTTGCGCGGGAACCAGACGTCGCCATACGTGGCGTCGCTCTGCCAGTCGCCGTAGTTGTCGAGTTGCTGGTAGCCGACCACCTCGCGCGACACATAACGCGCGGAGACCGACTGGTCTTCGAGGCGGTTGCGCTCGGCCACCCAGGCTTCAAAACCGCCGGTCTGCTGCGGCGCTCCGCCCACGGCCGAAAGGTCGCGGCCCGACACGGTGAGCTGCTGCCGCGCGCCCAGCGATTGCGACTGGCCGCTGTCGCCGTAGAGCGTGACGCGGCCCGAGGCCACCGCCACCCAGGTGGTGCCGGCGGCCGGATCGGATGCGATTCGGTATTCGCCCGGCTCGTCGATCACCACCGCAATGTTGCCGGTGTCGACCTCTACGCGCTGGCCCACCAGCTCGTCGCGCACGCGCAGCTGCAGGTTGCCCTGGTTCGATGTGATGCGCGCCGTGTCGTCGTCGAGTTCGGAAAACTCCACGTGCGTCTGCCCGTCGAGCCGCAGTGCCGCCGAGCCGATGTACAGCTCGGCCCGCGCGTTGCGGTCGGTCCAGAGGCGGTCGCCGGTGGTGATGGGGCGGTTGGGCTGCGCGTCGTACCAGCTGTCTTCGCCGGCCGGCGCGAAGCTCACCGTGCCTTGCTGGAGGTTGAGCCGGGCGACGCGGCCCGGCGGGTCCTGCTGCGCGCTGGCCGCGAGGCCGACGCACAGCAGCGCCAAGCCGAGCAGCCATCGGCGCGGGGCGTAAAGCATGGAAAGGGCGGGTTGGCTCATGGCGTTGTTCTCTGATCCTCGGGACGATGCGAAAGCGCTGTGTTTGTAACGCGCGAGAATCCGCTGCCGCTGTCACCGCCTGTCCACTGCTTGGTGAAGCGCGCGTGCAATCGGCAACCGGCTGTAAGGAGGGATACCCATGAAAAACCAGAAGAACGCATGCCGCACAAGCGTCGCGCGCTCCCGAAACAATAGCGTGACTGCGCTGTGCCTCGTGGCCTTGGCGACCTTTGCGGCCATGCCCGCGACCGCCATTGCCCAGCTGGCGCGCAAGCCGTCTTACTACCAGCAGCAGAACCAGCCGCAGCCCGAAGGCCCGGCCGCGCAGCTCGTGCCGCGCCCCGCGGTGCCGTCGTCGCTGCCCGCGCTGCGCGGCCAAAGCGACTTCGACCAGATGGCGCGCGTCTACGACGCCGGCACGCCCATGCAGCTCGCGCACGTTCTGTTCGCCATCGACCGGCAGGCCAGGCCGGCGCGCATGTACTACATCGACACGCCGCGCTATCAACTGCACGTGCGCTTCCTGCGCGACACCCGGCTGGCGTCGAGCACCGCCAAGCGCGAGATCGACCGCAACTACCTCGTGCCCGACCGACGCTTCCTGTTCGGCACGCTGAGCTGGCAGCAGAACATCGGCACCTTCACCTACGAGTTCTGGGAGGGCGACCGGCTCACCGCGCCGCTGCTGCGGCAGGCCGACGAGCAGGTCAAGGCCAGCTTCTTCGCGCCGGTGAAGTTCAAGACCAACTCCACGCTGCACGAACGCGTGGCGAAGGAAGCCGGCATCGACTCCGTGAGCCAGGAGGCGCTGATCCGCGAGCAGCCCTTCCTGCCGATGAACCTGGGCACCGCCACCGGCCGCGTGCGCATCGTGGACGACGAATCCGGCATCAACGCGCTGCTGCCCGACGACATCGCCGTGCTGAGGCAGGTGCCGATCAGCCTGCCGCCGGTGGCGGGCGTGCTGACCGAGCGGCCCTCGACCGCGCTCTCGCACGTCAACCTGCTGGCCAAGGGCTGGGGCATTCCGAACGCTTATGTACGCGACGCCGCCACGGTGCTGAAAGCGCACGCGGGCCAATGGGTCGCGTTGAAGGTGGCTGCCTCGGGCTACCAGGTGCGCCTCCTTACGCCTGAAGAGATCGCGGCGCTGCCACCGCGCGCCGCGCGCACAGCGTCCACCGGCGCCACGCCCGGCAGCGTGCGCGCCATCAAGCCCGACCTGCGCGAAACCCGCCTGCTGCCGCTGGCGTCACTGCGTGCGCGCAACAACGCGCAGTGCGGCACCAAGGCCGCGAACCTCGGGGCCATGCTGGCCGCGCACATTCCGAGCACCTCGGTGCCCGACGGCTTCTGCATTCCGTTCGCGCACTACGACCGCTTCATGCGCGCCAACGGCCTTGCCGAGCGCATCGCGCGCATGCAGCAGCAGCCCGGCTTCGCAAGCGACCCGAAGATTCGCCAGAAAGCGCTGGCGCAGCTGCGCGACGAGATCGTGCAATGGCCAGTCGATGCCGCCACCGCGGCGGCATGGCGCGCCGCGTGGCAGTCGCAGCTCGGCGGTGGTGGCGTGTTCGTGCGCAGCTCGTCCAACTCCGAAGACCTGCCCGGCTTCAGCGGCGCGGGGCTCTACACCACGGTGCCCAACGTCAAGACCGGCGACGCGCTCGAAGTTGCGGTGAAGAAGGTCTGGGCCTCGGTCTTCAACCCCGAAGCCTGGGAAGCTCGCAGCGCCGCGGGCTTCGGCGCCGAGTCGGTGCTGATGGGCGTGTTCGTGCAGACCGCCATCGACTCGACCAACGCCGGCGTGATGATCACCCGCGACCCGTTCGACGCGGGGCATCCGCATGTCACCTACATCTCGGCCAAGCGCGGCATCGGCATCCGTGTGGTCGAGGGGCAGCGCGTGGCGGAGCAGGTGATGTATTCGAGCTGGTCGAAGGCGATCCAGGTGCTGAGCCGGTCGGCCGAGGAAACCTCGCTGCAGCTCGACAAGGAGGGCGGGGTGAAAGAGGTGCCGGTGGAAGCCGGGCGCAACGTACTGACCGATGAGCTGGTGGTGCGCCTGGCGAACGTGGGCGCTGCGGTGAAGCGCACCTTCAACGCGGTCGATCAGGACATCGAGTGGGCCACCGTGGGCGACCGTATCGTGCTGCTGCAGGCGCGGCCGTATGTGGAGCGGCGGCGCTGAGTCGGCGCCACAAGCTTCCGATAACCCTGAATGGATCGGCTCGCTTCCAGCCGAGCGAGCAAGCCGGCGTTTCCGCGGCTCTTGGCTTTGCAGCGTTCGTCATTCTGAAACGAGCGGAAACCACAATACGCCGCAGTTCTGAGCGATGGATTCTTCTTGCCACGCACGAGGTCCATATGCGCGAACGCTTTCAAGAGCAAACCAAAAGACAGGGGGGATCGAATGACCGAAGCCGCACACCGAGCGCGCCATACGGAGGGCAGGCACGCCACGCCCAAGCCAAAGTCCGGTTTTGAAAAGTGGCAGGACGACATCGGCAAATCGGATGACAGTTGGGACGTCTACGACTGCGAAATCCAGTTGGCAGTCAACGAGTTCAATCGCCATCTTTCCGGCAAGGCAGGCTACACACCGCTGAATTGGCAACTCGTCAAGGCGATGGTGTGGGTAGAGACGGGTGCCAACAAGGAGCTGTGGAAATCCAACCCCATCCAGATCGGGATGTACAACGATCCGGGCCTGAGCGATCTCCTGGCAAAGGACAAGGGCGGCGAGCTGATATTGCCGCCGCAGATGAACCTGTCGGCCAATCGCGTCCGAGCCGAACCGGCACAGAACATTCGCGCGGGCATTGGCTATCTGCTCATGCGCTCGGCCAGCTTCGAAACCCGCAGCGTTACCGATGCGGACATCAGGATTTACGAAGCCACAGTCCAGCCGGGCGACACCATCGAGAAGATTGCCAAGGCTCGAGGCAGCACCGTCGAGGTCATGAAGAAGATGAATCCATCTGCCCATGTACTTCGACCCGGGCAGACTTTAAATTACCGGAAGGCTTCCATGCAGAAGGTCATCACGCGGTGGATGCCTTTGACTTCAATGACGGTAGCGAACCGGTACAACACGGGAGATCCCCGATATTCCCAAAAACTTGACTATGCGATCAACGTGATCCAACAACGCGATGCCGCCGCATGCAAATGACGAGATTTGATTTCCCGCTTCTGGGCGCGCTTGGCCTGATGCTCGCCGGACCCGTGCTGGCAGCCGATCTTCCGTTCGTCGGCGAATATCAAGGCACCGGCAGGCAGTGCTTTGGAAAGCTGTCGGTACAGAGCAAGGTCATCGAGTGGCGCACACCCTTTGCGGCCTGCAGGAAAACGCCTTATCGGATGCTCAAGAAAGAATCCGACGGCTCTGAGCAAGAAGCAGTTTTCGTCTTGCAAGGAACGCCGTGCGGCTTTGGCGTGATCGTCCTGAGCCTGGACCCGAAGCAGCCGCAGTATTGGAATGCCACTGGATATCGATCGATGGCCGAATACGAGAAGAACAGCGACGACAAGCTGCTTTGCAGCGTTGAGCGACTCCCCGGGCACCCCAGGCGCTGAGCTGCTTGTCGCCGTCAGGCGCCGCCCACCGGCGTCGGCCCTCACCCGTACAGATACTGCGGCAGCCAGAGCGTCAGCCCCGGCCAGATGTACATGAACACCATGCACAGGATCACGATCAGCATGTACGGCATCATCCCCGCGAAGATCTGGTTGATCGTCACGTGCGGTGGCGACACTCCTTTCAGATAGAAGGCCGACATCGCCACCGGCGGCGAGAGGAACGCTGCCTGCAGGTTCACGAACACCAGCACGCCGAACAGCAGCGGGTCGATCTGGAAGTGTGCGAGCAGGGGCAGGAAGATGGGCACGAAGATCACGATGATCTCGGTCCACTCCAGCGGCCAGCCCAGCACGAAGATGATCGCCTGCGACAACAGCAGAAACTGCAAGGGCGTGAGGTTCATGCCCATCACCCATTCCTCGATGATGCGCTGCCCGCCCAGCAGCGCGAACACCGCCGAGAACAGCGCCGAGCCCACGAAGAGCCAGCAGACCATCGAGGTGGTCTTGAGCGTGAGGAACACGGCCTCCTTGGTCTTCTTGAAGTCGAGCGTGCCGGCCTGCCAGGCCATGAGAAAGGCGCCGGCCGCGCCGACCGCGGCCGATTCCGTGGCGGTGGTGATGCCGAACAAGATCACGCCCAGCACCACCAGTGTCAGCGTGGCCAGCGGCATCACCGACGACACCAGCATGCGCAGGATTTCGAACTGCTCGGCATCCATGCGCCAGTAGTACCAGGCGAGCAGCGCTAGCGTGAAGAGGCTGGCGAGCAGGAAGCCCGTGTAGAAGGCTTCGGGCACTGCGGCGGTCTTCGGCGCATCGACGGCTTCGCCAAGTTGTTGAAGGCCGCCTTCCGCAGCAGGCGGCGCTGAAGGAGCTTCGCTGCCGGGTGGTTCCTCGACACCGCCGGGAGGCTCCTGCAGGCCGCCTTCCGATGCGGACTCTTTCGGCTCGTCGGACGTGGGCGGTTCAGCGAGCCCGGTGCCGGAGGCCTCGGGCGATGCAGCAGCGGCCGGGGCTTCGGTCTTCTGCATCGCCTGTTGCTCCGCTACCGTTGGCGCATTGTTGTCCTTCTGCGAGTAGATCGTCACGTACCACCACACCGAGCCCAGCGTCGCAACTGCGAGCGCCAGCGGCACCAGCGCATTCAGCAGGCTGCGCAGCAGCAGCCACCAGGTGATGCGTACGCCTTCCGCCGCACCGCGCATGGCACGCGCAGGCGACACCACGGCCGCGAACAGCGCCGGCAGCATGCGCGGCGAATAGCTGGCCGCGATGTGCGCAACCCACGGCGTGACCGGCGCGCGCTGCTGGTCGGGCGGCAGCTTGGGCGCCACCTTCGGCTGCAGCACGGCCCAGCCGATCACGTAGAGCAGGTAGAGAAACGCGAGGAAGAAGCCCGGGAACATGGCGGCTGCATAGAGCTTCACCACCGACTGCCCGGCCACCGCCGCGTACACGATGATCATCACCGAGGGCGGAATGAGAATGCCGAGCGTGCCGCCGGCCGTGATCACGCCGGCTGCGAGCCGCGTGTCGTAGCCCGCATTGAGCATCGGCCGCATCGCAATCACGCCCATCAACACCACCACCGCGCCGACCAGGCCGCTCGCGATGCCCCAGAAGGTGCAGACGATCAGCGTTGTCACCGCGAGAGAGCCAGGCACGCGGCGGAACGCTAGCTGCACGCTGTGGAACATCTTGTCCACCAGCGCGCCGCGTTCCATCACGTAGCCCATCAGCACGAACAGCGGTATCGAGAGAAGCGTCTCGTTGGTCATGGCGCCGAAGGCGCGCTGCACCATCAGGTCGAAGACCTTGTTGTCGAGCCAGGGCGAAGCGGGGTCGTAGAAGGCGATGAAGCCGAAGAACATGCCCAGGCCCATCAGCGTGAACGCCGTGGGAAAGCCGAGCATGATCACGACCACGATCAGCCCGAGCATCAGGAGGCCGAGTGCGGGTTCGCTCATGCCGCACCTCCAGTCGTGTCGCTCTTGCGCTGCTGCGCAGCCTGCTCGATGGCCTTGGCCTTGTCGATCACCTCGCGCTTGTCGGCTTCATCGACGTAGCTGCTGCCGGCGAGCTGTTCGCCGACCACGTCCATTTCTTCCGCGTCCTTCAGGCGGGGTGTCCACACGCCGGTCTTCAGGCACAGCGCACAGCGCACCATCTCCGCGATGCCCTGCAGCAGCAGCACCGCGCCGGCCACGGGGATCACGAACTTGAACGGGTACACCGGAATCGGGTCGGCGTTGAAGGTCTGCTCGTGCATTGCCAGCGATTCGCCGAAGTAGGTCCAGCCCGACCAGGTGAGCGCCACCACGCCGGGCAGGAAGAAGAGCGCGAACAGCACGAGATCGAGCGTGGCCTGCGTGCGCGGCTTCATGCTGCCGTAGAAGAAGTCGCCGCGCACATGGCCGGCTTGCGAGAGCGTGTAGGCGCCGCCCATCATGAAGAGCGTGCCGTAGAGCATGTTGTTGGCGTCGAAGATCCAGGCGGTGGGCGCGTTGAGCGCATAGCGCTTGAACACCTCGCCGCACACCAGCAGCATCAGCGCCACGATGAGCCACGAGAAGGTCTTGCCCACGACCATGCTGAAGCGGTCGACGGTGTGGAGGAAGCGTTGGATGGTCATGAAGGCATGGGCAAACAGCAAAGCACGCATCGGAAAGCCAGCCATCCGGAACATTCCGTATGGCTGGCGCGAACCGTCACCGAGATTCTTCAGGCCTTCTTTTTACTGAAGTAGTGGTTGTAGGCCATCTTGAAGTCCACCCCGTAGTCGTTCTGCCACTGCAGCGCGCGCTCGGCGAACACTCGCTGCGACTCCAGCACCTTCTTGAACAGCGGGTTCTCTTCGGCCTTCTTCGCCACCGTCTTGTCCCAGGCCGCGAGCTGCGCGCGCAGCACGGCGTCGGGCGTCTTGTAGAACTTGATGCCGGCTTTCTTCATGTCGGCATAGTCCTGCGAGTTGCGCTGCACCGCCTTCCAGCTCATGTCGGCGCTCGCAGCCTGCACCGCGTAGTCGATGATCGAGCGCAGCTCCTGCGACAGCGCGCTGTACTTGCCTTTGTTGAACAGCACCTCGAACTGCTCGCCCGACTGGTGGAAGCTCTGCAGCATGCAGTTCTTCACCACGTCGGGGAAGCCCAGCGTGCGGTCGCTCGAAGCGTTGTTGAACTCGGCCGCGTCGATCAGCCCACGGTCCAGCGCGGGCACGATCTCGCCGCCGGGCAGCGGGTTCACCGCCGTGCCCATCTCGGTGAACATGTCGACCGCGAGCCCGACGGTGCGGAACTTCAGGCCCTTCATGTCCTCGACCTTGGCCACCGGCTTCTTGAACCAGCCCAACGGCTGCGTGGGCATGGGGCCGTAGAGGTACGACACCACTTCCATGTTCAGGCTCTTGTAGATCTCCTCGAGCAGCGCCTTGCCGCCACCGTAGTTGTGCCAGGCCAGCACGGTGTTGGCGTCCATGCCGAAGCCCGGGCCCGAGCCCCACAGCGCGAGCGCCGAGTTCTTGCCGTAGTGGTAGGCCACCACGCCATGGCCGCCGTCGAGCGTGCCCTTGTTCACCGCCTCCAGCAGTTGGAAAGCCGGCACCACGGCGCCCGAGGGCAGCACCTCGATCTTGAGGCGCCCGCCGGCCATGTCATTGACCTTCTTGGCGAAGTCGTTGGCGTACTCGTGGAAGATGTCCTTGGCGGGCCAGGTGCTCTGGAAGCGCAAGGATGTGGTCTGGGCCACGCTGACCATCGGCACCGACATGGCGCCTGCGGCCACGGCTGCACCCTTGAGGAGGTTGCGGCGGCGGGGTGATTTGCTGTCTGTCATGTTGTCTCTCTCCAAAACAAGTTCTGATGACGAAGAAACCCTGCCCGCCCCTTGGAGTTATGTTTGGCAGGTCCAAGCCGCATCTTTGGCGCGCAGGAAAACGTGACAAACAGGGTTTTCACGAACTGGTGAAAAATTCCACCATCCGGCGAGGGCATCGGGCAACGTAAAGACGGCCACTGCCTGGGAAGTAACCCTATTCATTTGAAGGACGCAAAGAGATGACTGAACCAGTTGGGGAAAAAGGCTATGCCGGCGACGTGACGCCCGAGCAGGCCGCGCAGTGGGTGGCCAGCGGCGAGGCCGTGTTGGTCGACGTGCGCACCGACGCCGAGCGCGAATGGGTCGGCTACGTGCCCGGCGCCGTGCCTCTGGCCTGGAAGCAGTGGCCGGGCATGGCGATGAACGCCGCGTTCGACGACGGCATCCGCGCTGCCGCTGAAGGAAAGAAGAAGCTGGTGCTGCTGTGCCGCAGCGGCGTGCGCTCCATCTCCGCCGCCAAGCGCGCGACGGAACTGGGTCTTGAGGCCTACAACATCCTCGAAGGCTTCGAGGGAAACCCGGACGAGCAGGGGCATCGTGGGCAGATTGGCGGCTGGCGCAAGCGTGGGCTGCCTTGGAAGCAGAACTAGGGATTCCTGTTCGGGGTGCGCTCTCGCCGCCGGGGGACATTCGCGGAGGGGAGTACCCGGTGTCATTCGCACGCACCCCGGAAAGAAACAAAAAAGGCCCACCGAAATCGGTAGGCCTTTTGCCGTTCGAAGAACGAAAGATCAGCTCAGCGCAGGAATGCGCAATTTCTGCCCCGGATAGATCTTGTCCGGGTGCGTCAGCATCGGCTTGTTCGCCTCGAAGATCGCGTTGTATTTGTTGGCATCGCCGTAGTACTTCTTCGAGATGGCCGACAGCGTGTCGCCCCTCACCACGTCGTGGTACTGCGCGGGTGGCGCGGCCGGGGCGACGAGGTTGTTCTCGACGCTGGTCACGTTCGCCACGTTGCCCGCGGCCAGCGAAGCTTTTTCGCTGGCTTCCTGCGAGGGCGCCTGGCCCGCAAGAGTGACTACGCCGCTGCTGGCCGTGTAGGTCACCTCGAGGCCCGTGAGGCCCAGGTTCTGCGTCTCGATGTAGGTCTTGATGGCGGCTGCCGCCGCCGCGTTGGCGTCGGGCGTGGCGGCCTGCGCCGACGATCCGCCGAACAGTTTCTCGCCCGCCTCCTTGATGAAACTCAGCAATCCCATGGCTTTCTCCTTGTGCGGTGGTGGATGGAATTGGCGAATGTAGCGGTGGAACACCGAGGGCCGGCGTAGGCCCACGCCGCGTGTGTCAGCGACGCGCCAGCAGGAATAGACACAAAGTCGCAATAATCCCGCGCATGTCATCCCCCTTCCTCGCCATCGACATCGGCAACACCCGCCTCAAATGGGCGCTCTACGACTCGGCCCGCCCCGGCGCCGCGTTGCAGGCGCAGGGCGCCGAATTCCTCGACCACATCGAACGGCTGGCCGACGGCCCCTGGGCCGACCTGCCTTCGCCCGGCTCCATGCTGGGCTGCGTGGTGGCCGGCGACGCAGTGCGGCGCCGCGCCGAAGAACAGATCGTCGAGCGCTTCGACTGCACTCCCCGCTGGGTGATGCCCAGCGCCGGCGAGGCTGGCATCGTCAACGGCTACGACCATCCCACGCGCCTGGGCGCCGACCGCTTCGTGGCGATGATCGGTGCGCGCCACCGCATGCTGGCCGAGAGACCCGGGCAGCCGCCGCGGCCGATGGTGGTGGTGCTGATCGGCACGGCCGTGACCGTCGAGGCGATCGACACCGAAGGCAAGTTCCTCGGCGGCCTGATCCTGCCGGGCCACGGCATCATGCTGCGCGCGCTGGAGTCGGGCACGGCGGGGCTGCATGTGCCCACCGGCGAAGTGCGCGAATTTCCCACCAACACCAGCGACGCGCTCACCAGCGGCGGCACCTACGCCATTGCCGGCGCGGTCGAACGCATGGTGCAGCACGTGCGCTCGCACTGCGGCATGGAGCCGGCCTGCTACATGACCGGCGGCGCTGGCTGGAAGATGGCGCCCGTCATGAACGGGCACTTCGAGCTGGTCGAGAGCCTGATCATGGACGGCCTCCTGGTCATTGCCCGGGAGCGGGCCGCCGCCTGAGGCTCAGGGGCGCATCAGCGCCTCGGCCATTGCCTGGAACGCGGGCAGCGTCAGCGGATCGTTCGCGCCGTTGGCCGCTACCGGGTGCGCCGCATAACGCACGATCACCATCTCGGCCCTCGGGTCCACATAGATGCTCTGGCCGTGGATGCCGCGCGCCATGTATGCACCGTGCGGGTTGTGCGAGACCCACCACATGTCGCGGTACGACCAGCCCTTGAGCAGCGGATAGCCGGCCTTCACGAACTTTGTCGGGTCGCCGCCGCGCTGGATGTCTTCCACCACCGCCTTCGGAATGGCCTGCTGCCCGTTGGGCGCGCGGCCGCCGTTGCGCATGGTCTCGCCGAAGCGCGCAAGGTCGCGCAGCACGGTGTTGAGGCCGCCGCCGCCCGACTCGGTGCCGATGCGGTCGACCATGAAGTAGGCGTCCTGCTCGGCGCCGATGCGGCGCCAGATCTTCTCGCTCAGCAGGTCGGCCAGCGACTGATTGCTGGCGCGGCGCACGATCCAGGCCAGCACCTCGGCGTTGACGGTCTTGTAGGCGAACGCGTCACCGTGCTCGCCTTCCTTCTTCAGCGTGACGAGAAACTCGTAGAACGACTTCGGGCCGGTGTAGTTCTGGCCTTGGGTGAGCATGCCGCCGGCACGGGCGTAGTCCCAGATCTCGGCCTTGGGGTCGGCGTAGTTCTCGGAGTAGTGCACGCCCACGGTCATGTCCATCACCTGGCGCACGGTGGCGTCGCCGTAGGCGGTGTCCTTGAGTTCGGGGAGGTACTTGGTGACGGGCGCGGCCGGGTCGAGCTTGCCTTCGTCCGCGAGGATGGCCGCCAGCGTGCCCACGAAGGACTTGGTGACCGACATCGCGATGTGCGGGCGCTCGGGCGTGAGCGCGCCGAAGTACTTCTCGTAGACCACCTTGCCGCGGTGCAGCACCAGGATGCCGTCGGTGTAGGTGCCGGAGATCATCTGGGCGAAGTTGAGCGTCTGCTCGCTGCCCAGGGGTTTGAACGTGACGGCCTCGATGTCGAAGCGCGGCGTTGCAGCCGGCAGCGGGCTGGCCGCACCGCTGCCGCGCCACACGTTGGCGGTGGGTACCGTCTCGCGCACGTGCGAGAAGCTCCAGCGCGTGCGCGGAAACACGCCACCGGCCGGGTTGTCGAAGGTGATGAGCTTGTCGGGCGGGGGCGGGAAGCCCTTCATCCAGCCCAGCGCGTCGACCGAGGTGGCCGCGGGGTCTGGCAGCGCGGGGGGCGTGGGCGTCTGGGCGGAGGTTGTATTCACGGCGAGCAGGGTGAAGGCGGCGGCAAGCGCCGTGCGAATGAAGAGGGACATGTTGTTGTTCTGGATGAAGGGGGATCAACGGCCGCTGAAACGCGCCGGGCGGCGTTCGATGAAAGAGCGCACACCCTCGGCGGCGTCCTCGCTGTTCGACAGGCGCTTCTGTGTCTCGATGAACTCCGACACTGCAGCCAGCGGCCCCTGCTCGACGGCCTTGATCACGTTGAGCCGCGTGGCCACCACTGCCAGCGGCGCCTGGGCTGCGATGCGCTGCGCAATGGCCAGCGCCGCATCGAGCTCCTGCCCTGCCGGCACCACCTTCTGCACGAAGTTCAGGCGATAGGCCTCGGCGCTGTCGAACTCATCCGCCGTCAGCAGGTGCAGCATCGCGTTGCCCACGCCCGCGCGCTCGGCCATGCGCAGCGTGGCGCCGCCCGTGGCCATGATGCCGCGCTGCACTTCCATCTGCGAGAAGCGGCAGTTGTCGGCCGCCACAACGATGTCCGCGCCCAGCATCAGCTCGATGCCCACCGTGAAGCAGATGCCCTTCACCGCCACCACCATCGGCTTGGTGCGGCGGCGGTAATCAGGCAGGCCGAAGTCGTGCGGCTCCACCATGCCGGCCGGAATGGCCTTCTCGCCGCGCTTCATGTACTCGGTGACCGCCGGCAGGTCGAGGCCTGCCGTGAAGTGGTCGCCGAAGGCATGCAGCACGCCCACGCGCAGGTTCGGGTCGTCGTCGAGCCGGGTGTAGGCCTCGGCCAGCTGCTTGAACATCGGCGGCGTCCAGCCGTTGCGCTTGGCAGGGCGGTTGATGCCGATCAGCAGCACATGGTCGAGCACCTGGGTGTCGATGCAGCCTTCTGCGGGCGGGTTGGTGGGGGTCGCAGTCATCGGTCTTGTCTCCGTGTTTTTGTTGTGGCTCTGCGGATCAGTAGGTGTACACGCCGCGGCCCGTCTTGCGGCCCAACTGGCCGGCCGCGACCATTTCCTTCAGCAGCGGGCAGGGGCGGTACTTGGAATCGCCGAACTGCTCCAGGTACACCTCCATCACGGCCAGGCACACGTCCAGGCCGATCATGTCGGCCAGTGCCAGCGGGCCGATGGGCTGGTTGCAGCCCAGCTTCATGCCGGCGTCGATGTCTTCCGCCGTGGCGATGCCCTCGGCCAGCACGAAGAAGGCCTCGTTGATCATCGGCACCAGGATGCGGTTGACCACGAAGCCCGGCGCGTTCTTCACCGTGATCGGCGACTTGCCGAGCGTCTCGGCCAATGCCTTCACTGCGTCGTGCGTGGCATCGCTCGTGAGGTAGCCGCGGATCAGCTCCACCAGCGCCATCATCGGCACCGGGTTGAAGAAGTGCATGCCGATGAAGCGGTCGGGGCGCGAGGTGGCGGCTGCCAGCTGCGTGATCGAGATCGACGAGGTGTTCGACGCGATGATCACCTCGGGCGCCAGCATGTCGTCGATCTGCTTGAGGATCTTGAGCTTGAGCGCGTGGTTCTCGGTGGCCGCCTCGATCACCAGTTGCGCGCTCTTCAGGTCTTCGTAGTTGGTCGAGCCCTTGATGAGCGCCAGCGCGGCGGCCTTCTGCTCGGTGGTGAGCTTTTCCTTCTTGATCAGGCGGTCGAGGCTGCCCGACACCGTGGCCAGGCCCTTGTCGACCGCCGCCTGGGCGATGTCGACCATCACCACATTCACGCCGGCCACAGCGCAGGCCTGCGCGATGCCGTTGCCCATCGTTCCGGCACCGATGATGCCGACAGTCTGGATAGCCATGAGAGAACTCCTTGAAGAAAACAAAAAGGGGGTGCGCGCGGCTGGCGCCACGGCAAAACATCGATTGTGAAGCAGCCCCGCAGCCGTGCCGTTGCCGCGTGCGACACCGGCGGCCCGCCGGTGGCTTACAGTGCGGCGGTTGCTTTTTTCAGCTCTTTTCGACCCTCCGACCATGACCACCCTCGGCACCCCCCTTTCCCCCTCTGCAACCCGCGTGATGCTTTTGGGCTCCGGCGAACTAGGCAAGGAGGTGCTGATCGCCCTGCAGCGCCTCGGCGTCGAGACCATTGCCGTCGACCGCTACGAGAACGCCCCCGGCCAGCAGGTGGCGCACCACGCGCGCACCATCACCATGAGCGACCCCGAGCAGCTGAAAGCGCTGATCGAGGCCGAGAAGCCCGATCTGGTGGTGCCCGAGATCGAGGCCATCGCCACGCCGATGCTGCAGCAGCTCGAAGACGCAGGCGTGGTGCGCGTGATTCCCACGGCCCGCGCCGCCCGCCTGACGATGGACCGCGAAGGCATCCGCCGCCTGGCCGCCGAGACGCTGGGCGTGCCGACCAGCCCCTACAAGTTCTGCGACTCGCTGGCCGAGCTGCAGGCCGCCATCGACGGGGGCATTGGGTACCCTTGCATCGTCAAGCCCGTGATGAGCAGCTCCGGCAAGGGCCAGAGCAAGATCGACGGCCCCGCCGACGTGCAGAAGGCCTGGGACTACGCCATGGCCGGCGGCCGGGTGAGCCATGGCCGCGTGATCGTCGAGGGCTTCATCGACTTCGACTACGAGATCACGCTGCTCACCGTGCGCGCCAAGGATGCCGGCGGCGCTGTGCAGACGCAGTTCTGCGACCCCATCGGCCACGTGCAGGTGAGCGGCGACTACGTCGAAAGCTGGCAGCCGCACCCCATGGCGCCCGCTGCGCTGCAGAAGGCACAGCAGATCGCACAGGCCGTGACGGCCGACCTGGGTGGCCAGGGCCTGTTCGGCGTCGAGCTGTTCGTGAAGGGCGACGAGGTCTGGTTCAGCGAAGTGAGCCCGCGCCCGCACGACACCGGCATGGTCACCATGGCCACGCAGTGGCAGAACGAGTTCGAGCTGCATGCGCGCGCCATCCTCGGCCTGCCGGTCGACACCTCGCTCAAGAGCCCGGGTGCCAGCGCGGTGATCTACGGCGGCGTGGACGCCACCGGCATCGCCTTCGACGGCGTGGCCGAGGCGCTGCAGGTGCCCGGCAGCGACATCCGCCTGTTCGGCAAGCCCGAGAGCTTCATCAAGCGCCGCATGGGCGTGGCGCTGGTGCATGCGGACGACACCGACACGGCCCGCAAGCTCGCCAAGGAAGCCGCCTCGCGCGTGAAGCCACGCAAGGCATAGCCAGTTTTCGCAAGCCGCGCCGCAACGGCGCGGGCATGGTCGAGCGGTTCCACCGGAGACACCATGCTGCACCCCCAGGCTCGCGCCTTGCTCGACTTCATCGAGGCGCGCGGCATTCCGCCGACGCACACCCTGTCGCCCGCCGACGCGCGCGCCTTCTACCGTGAACGCCGCGCCGCCACGCAGCCGCTGCCGGCCGAAGTGGCCGAGGTGCGCGACCTCGCCGCAGACGGCCCGCACGGCACCATCCCGGTGCGGCTGTACCGTCCTCTGGGTTCCGGCGCAGGCCCGCTGCCGGTGCTGGTGTATTACCACGGCGGTGGCTGGGTCATCGGCGATCTCGACACACATGACGTGCTGTGTCGCGAGTTGGCCAACGGCGCAGGCTGTGCGGTGGTCGCGGTCGACTACCGCATGGGCCCGGAGCATCGCTTTCCCGCCGCCGTCGACGACGTGCTGGCCGCCACCCGCTGGGTGCGTCGCGAGGCCGCGGCGCTGGGGCTCGATGCGAGCCGTCTCGCGGTGGGCGGCGACAGTGCCGGCGGCAACCTCGCGGCGGTGGTCTCGATTGCCGCGCGCGATGCCGGCGACCTGCCCATCGCCTTCCAGCTGCTGATCTACCCGGCCACCGACATGCGCCGTGGCCATCCGTCACACCAGGCCAACGGGCAGGGCTACCTGCTGACCAGCGACACGATGACGTACTTCCACGACCACTACATCACCGACCCGGCGCACGACCTCGACTGGCGCGCTTCGCCGCTGTTGCACGCCGACCTGTCGAAGCTGCCGCCTGCGCTGGTGCTCACCGCCGGCTACGACCCGCTGCGCGACGAAGGGCTGGCCTATGCGGAGGCGCTCACGGCCGCGGGCAACCGCGCCATGTACGTGTGCTTCGAGCGCCAGATCCATGGCTTCATCACCATGGGCAAGGTACTCGACGAGGCCAACACGGCAGTGGCGCTCTGCGCCGCCGAACTGCGCCGCGCACTGGCACCGGCCTAGGGAAAGTCCCCGCGCAAATCGATATCGCGCGGGCGGCTCGCGCCGCTACGATCCAGCCAACAAAGACGCCACCCCGCAGTGGCAGTCCACCGATGCAGGAGACAAACACCATGCAGCGAACAAGGACGACGCCGCCAACGCACACAAGGTTGAGCGGCGCCGCACGGCAGGGGGAACGCCTGATGTGGCTCACGCCGCATCGCGTGTTCTATGCCGGCCTGCTCGGCGCCGCCGCCGAGCGCACGATGGGCGGGCACGGCGTGTACGTGTCGCCCGCCGGCGCGCCGCCCAACCGCATCCGCATCGGCGGTGGGGCGTGGATGACCGGTGAATTCATCGTGGTGCCGCCGCACGTGCTGCACCAGGTGGAGAGCGCGCATCCACTGATCTTCAACCTGCTGATCGAATCGGAGTCGGTCGACCCTGCGCGCATGCCGGCCTTTTTGCAGCACTGCGGCCCGGTCGAGGCGCCGGCCTTCGTGCAGCGCGTGCGCGAGGCCCATGCGCACCTGCTGGCGGCCTCGGCGCGCGGCATGAGCTTCGAGGGCTTCGACTTCGATGCGATGTTCTTTGGCGAAGCGCTGGCGCCGCGCGCGCTCGATGCGCGCATCCGCAAGGTGGCCGACGCAATCAACGCCGACCCCGCCACGCCGATGTCAGCCGAGGAGTGCGCAGCCTCGGTGCACCTGTCTTTCTCGCGCTTCCTGCATCTGTTCAAGCAGGAGACTGGCATGGCCTTCAGGGCCTTCCGCGCCTGGAAGCGTGCGCGCAGCCTGCTGCGCTACGTGCAACAGGGCAGCACGCTGACCGACATCGCGCTCGACACCGGCTACCCCGACTCGACGCACTTCAGCCATTCGATTCGCCAGGTCTACGGCCTCAAGCCCAGCGACATCGTGGCCGGCTCGCGCCGCCTCGCGCTGCACGACGCGGCCGGCGGTTTCAGGCAGTAAGCGCGGCGCAGGGGCCCTATGCAGATTCTTCAACTCCTGCTGTCGGGCATTGCGCAAGGTTGCATCTACGGCCTGATCGCGCTGGGCTTCGTGCTGATCTACAAGGCCACCGAAACCGTGAGCTTCGCGCAGGGCGATTTGATGATGCTCGGAGCCTTCGGCGCGTTCGCGGGCATGTCGCTGTTCGGCATGCCGTTCTGGCTCGCGGCGATCTTCGCGGTGGTGGCGATGGCGGCCTTCGGCGTTTTGCTCGAACTGGTGGTGATACGGCCCATCCTCGGGCAGCCGCAGTTCTCCATCGTGATGCTGACCATCGGCATCGCCTACGTGGCGCGCGGGCTCATCACCATGGTGCCGGGCATCGGCACCGAAACGCACACGCTGGCCGTGCCCTACAAGGACCAGATCTGGAAGCTTGGCGAGCTGGTGGTCAACCTGGAGCAGCTGGCGATCATCATCGCCACGGCCATCCTGTGCGGCCTGCTGTTCGCGATGTTCCGCTACAGCAAGCTGGGCATCGCGATGCAGGCTTCGTCGCAGAACCAGCTGGCGGCCTACTACATGGGCATTCCGGTGAAGCGGCTCAACGGGCTGGTGTGGGGGCTCGCGGCGGCGGTGGCGGCCATTGCGGGCATGCTGCTCGCGCCCATCACCTTCGTGCACGCGAACATGGGCTTCATCGGGCTGAAGGCCTTTCCGGCAGCGGTGGTGGGTGGCTTCGGCAGCCTGCCGGGCGCCATCGTCGGCGGGCTGGTGATCGGCATCGTCGAGTCGTTCGCGGGCTTCTACCTGCCCGACGGTTTCAAGGACACAGCACCATACATCGTGGTGCTGCTGATGCTCATGATCAAGCCGAACGGATTGTTTGGCGAGAAGCTGCGCAAGAAGGTGTAAGTCTCATATGCGCTTCATCTTCAAGACCAGCTACGACCAGGACATTCGCCTTGCGCGCCACGGCGGGCATGTGTTCTGGTATGGCTTGCTCATTGCGTTCCTCATCGTCGCGCCTTGGGTCATCGACGAGTACTGGCTGGCGCAGCTGACCTTCGTGCTGATCTACGGGATCGTCGGGTTGGGGTTGATGCTGCTGGCCGGCTTCACGGGGCAGTTTTCCATCGGGCATGCGGCGTTCCTCGGCACGGGTGCGTATACGCAGGGCGTGCTGACGAATCTTGGCGTGCCATTTCCGCTGGCGCTGGTGGCTGCCGCAGCGTTGTCGGCGGCGGTGGGCGTGGTGGTCGCGCTGCCGGCGTTGCGCGTGAAGGGTATCTACCTCGGCATCGCGACGCTGTCGTTCGGCTTCATCGTCGAGGAGGTATTTGCGCGATGGGAGAGCGTGACGGGTGGCAATGCGGGCTTGCACGTGAAGTCGCCGCAGCTCTTCGGCTGGTCGCTGGGCTCGGGTGACGGGTTCTACTTTCTGTGCCTGGTGGTGGCGGTGCTGAGCACGCTGGGCATCCTGAACCTGCTGCGCTCGCCGACCGGGCGGGCCTTCGTCGCGATCCGTGATTCGGAAATTTCGGCGCAGAGCATGGGCATTCACCTCGCGCGCTACAAGACGATGTCGTTCGCGATCTCGGCCGCGCTCGCGGGACTGGGCGGGGCCTTGTATGCGCACAAGCTCAGTTTCATCTCGCCGGACCAGTTCAGCATCCTGCAGTCCATCGACCTGCTGCTGATGGTGGTGATCGGCGGGCTCGGTTCGGTGCACGGCGCGTTCCTGGGCGCGATCTTCCTGATCGCGATGCCGCAGCTGATCTCCATCGGGAAGGACTTGCTGCCGGCGGTCATCGGCCAGGCGCCGGGGCTCCAGGGGCTGGTGTATGGCGTGGTGCTGATTGCCTTCGTGCTGTTCGAGCCGCTGGGCCTGTACGGCCGTTGGCTGAAGATCCGCACCTGGCTGCAGCTCTTTCCGTTCTACCGCAGGGGGCTGTTCAAGCGGCAGAAGTCGTTCACCAAGTCGGACCGGCTGAGATGAGCAGCGACGTTCTTCTTTCCGCCAAGGATCTGAGCGTGCGCTTCGGCGGTGTGCTGGCGGTCAACAAGGTGAGCTTCGACGTGCGGCGAGGCGAGGTGTTCACGCTGATCGGCCCGAACGGCGCGGGCAAGACGACGGTGTTCAACCTGATCAGCCGCATCTACACGCCGACCACGGGCGAGATCACGTGGCATGGCGAGGGGGGCGGCCCGATTGCGCTGACGCAGCAGGCGCCGCATGCGATTGCTGCGTTGGGCATTGCGCGCACTTTCCAGAACATCGAGCTGTTCGAGCACGCGACGGTGTTGCACAACCTGCTGATCGGTCGCCACACGCACCGGCAGACGGGGTTCTGGAGCGAGGTGTTCTTCACACCTGCGACGCGGCGAGCGGAGATTGCTGCGCGCGAGAAGGCGGAGCAGGTGATCGAGCTGCTGGACCTTCAGCACCATCGCGATTCGATGGTGGCGGGGTTGCCTTATGGCGTTCGCAAGGTGGTGGAACTGGCGCGTGCGTTGTGCACGGAGCCGAAGTTGTTGCTGCTCGATGAGCCGTCTTCAGGCCTCAATGTTGAAGAGACTGCGGATATGGCTTTCTGGATTCAGGACATTCAGCATGAGCTGGGGGTGTCTGTCTTGATGGTCGAGCACGACATGTCGCTTGTTTCGAAGGTGTCCGATCGGGTGCTGGCGATGAACCAGGGCGAAGTGTTGGCCACTGGGTCTCCTCGCGAGGTGCAGGCGGATTCGCGTGTTATCGAGGCTTATCTTGGGACTGTGGATGACGTGAGCAGTTTGAGGAGGGTGGCGGCGTGAGCGACGCAGTCCTCCAACTCCTCAATGTCGAGAGCGCTTATGGCCCCATCAAAGCCATCAGAGGCGTGAGCCTGAAAGTCAGGCAAGGCGAAATTGCCACCGTGCTCGGCTCCAACGGCGCGGGCAAGACAACGATCCTCAAGACCATCTCCGGAATCATCGACCCCCGCAAGGGCAGCATCGAATTCCAGGGCAAGGACATCACCGCCAAAGACCCGGCCTACATCGTCCAGCAGGGCCTGAGCCACGTGCCCGAGGGCCGCGAGGTGTTTCCGCTGCTGTCGGTGAAGGACAACTTGCTGATGGGCGCCTACGCCCGGAAGGATCGCGACGGCGTGGCGCGGGACATGGAGACGGTCTACACCTACTTCCCCATCCTGCGCGAACGGGCCGCGCAGGACGCAGGCCTGCTTTCTGGCGGCCAGCAGCAGATGCTTGCCATCTCGCGCGCGATCATGGCCGCGCCGCATCTCATTCTTCTTGATGAGCCCAGCCTTGGCCTGAGCCCGAAGCTGACGAAGGAGATCTTCGAGATCGTCGTGCGCATCAACCGCGAGCGCGGCACCACGATCTTGCTGGTCGAGCAGAACGCCAACATGGCGCTCAATGCGGCCGATCATGGCTACGTGCTGGAGAACGGCCGCATCGTGATGGAAGACTCCTGCGAACGCCTGAGGGAGAAGGAAGACATCAAGGAGTTCTACCTCGGCGTGAAGGACGACGGCGTGCGCGGCGAGCGGCGCTGGAAAAAGAAGAAGACCTGGAGGTAGCCACCATGCAAGGACTCTGGGAACTCAACACCTTCGAACCCCGGCTCGACGTCGTCGTGCCCGGCGACACCATTCCCGCGATGTTCTGGAATGCCGTGAAGCAGCGCGGCGACAACATCTGGATGCGGCAAAAGGAGCTGGGCATCTGGCGCAGCTGGAGCTGGCACCAGACGGCCGACGCGGTGCGCGAGATCGCGGCCGGGCTCCAGGCCATCGGCTTTGCGCCGGGCGAGTGCGCGTCGATTTTGTCGAACACCGTTATCGAATGGGTGCTCGCCGACCTGGCCGTGCTCAGCTGCGGGGGCGTGTCCAACGGCATCTACCCGACCGATGCGGCTTCGCAGGTGCACTACCTCTGCGAAGACTCGCGCACCACCGTGCTCTTCGTGGAAGACGACGAGCAGCTCGACAAGGCGCTCGAAGTGCGCGCCGGCCTGCCGGGCCTGCGCTGCGTGATCGTGTTCGACATGGAAGGCTTGCGCGACCTCGACGATGCGGCGGTGATGAGCCTCGACGCGCTGCGTACCCTCGGCCGCGCGCACCTGGCCGCAGACCCGCAGGCCGTGGAGCGCACTGTGGCGGCCTGTCGGCCCGAAGACCTGGCCATCCTCGTCTACACCTCGGGCACCACCGGCAAGCCCAAGGGCGCGATGCACAGCCATGCCGGGCTCGTGTACACCGCGCGCGGCTACAACACGCTCATCGCGCAGGACGAGAAAGACGAGCGCATGTGCTTCCTGCCGCTGTGCCACATCGCCGAGCGCATGGGCGGTGAGTACTTCGCGATGTACACGGGCTCGATTCTCAACTTCGTCGAGAACCCCGAGACGGTGCCTGAGAACGTGCGCGAGATTGCGCCCACCGTGTTCACGGCCGTGCCGCGCGTGTGGGAGAAGTTTTATTCGGGCGTGATGATCGCGCTGAAGGAAGCCAGCCCGCTGCAGCAGGCCGCCTACAAGTGGAGCATCGGCGTGGGCGAGGAGATCGCCAACCGCGTGCTGGCGGGCGAAGACGTCGGCCCGGTGCTGAAGTTCAAGTTCAGGCTGGCGCGCGTGCTGGCGCTGGACAACGCACGAAAGCTCATCGGCATCCACCGGTCGCGCTTTCTGGTGACGGGCGCGGCGCCTATTTCGCCCGAGCTGGTGAAGTGGTATCTCGCGCTCGGCGTGCCGATGCTGGAGGTGTGGGGCATGACGGAGTCGTGCGGGGCTTCCACCGCCGTGCCGGCCACGCGCATCAAGCCGGGCTCGATCGGGCCGGCCACTGGCTACAACGAGGTGCGCATCGACGCCGCCTCCGGCGAGATTCTGGTGCGCGGCCCCAATGTCTTCATGGGTTACCTCAACCTGCCCGAGAAGACCGCCGAGACCATCGACGCCGAAGGCTGGCTGCACACCGGCGACGTGGGCGTGATGGACGAGGACGGGTATTTCCGCATCACCGACCGGATGAAAGACATCATCATCACGGCGGGTGGGAAGAACGTGACGCCGAGCGAGCTGGAGAACGAGCTCAAGTTCAGCCTCTACATCACCGATGCCGTGGTCATCGGCGACAAGAAGCCCTACCTCACGGTGATCGTCATGATCGACCAGGAGAACGTCGAGAAGTTTGCGCAGGACCACGACGTGCCGTTCAGCAACTACGAGAGCCTGACGCGCACGAAGGAAGTGCAGGATTTGATCCAGGGCGAGATCGATCGCGTCAACGCCAGGTTCGCGCGTGTCGAGCAGATCAAGAAGTTCTTTCTGCTCGAAACGCAGCTCAGCGCCGAAGACGAGGAGCTCACGCCCACGATGAAGCTCAAGCGCAAGCTGGTGCAGACCAAGTACGCCGAGCGCATAGAAGCCATGTACCGGTGATTCGTTTTTTTCGTCAACCCGAGGAGACAACCGCATGAAGCTCAAGACACTGACGACGCTGGCCGTGCTGGGCCTGATCGCGACGCTCGCGTCCGCGCAGCAGCAGGGCGTGAGCAAAGACGAGATCCGCATCGGCACCATCCAGGACCTGTCGGGTCCGCTCGCGGGCTTCGGCAAGCAGGCGCGCAACGGCATGCAGCTGCGGGTGGACGAACTCAACGAGCAGGGCAGCCTCAACGGCCGCAAGCTCAAGCTGTTCGTCGAAGACTCGGGCTACGACCCGAAGAAGGCGGTGCTGGCCGCGCAGAAGCTGGTGAACCAGGAAAAGATCTTCATCATGGCCGGCCACATCGGCACGGCGCAGAACATGGCGGCAATGCCGGTGCAGTTCGACAAGAACGTCGTCAACTTTATGCCCATTACCGCGGCGCGCGAAATGTACGAGCCGCTGAACCGGCTGAAGTATTCGTTCGCGGCCACCTACTACGACCAGATCCGCCTGGCGCTGCCGAAGATGATCAAGGACAAGGGCGCCAAGAAGGTCTGCACCATCTACCAGGACGACGAGTTCGGGCTCGAGGTGCAGCGCGGCGCCGAGGCCGGCCTGAAGGCCGCGGGCATGGAGCTGGCCGAGAAAACCTCGTTCAAGCGCGGCGCCACCGACTTCAGCTCGCAGGTCGCGAAGATGAAGGCAGCCAACTGCGACCTCGTGGTGCTCGGCACCATCATTCGCGAGACCATCGGCACCGTGGGCGAGTCGCGCAAGACCGGCTTCAACCCGACCTTCCTGGGTTCGAGCGCTTCCTACACCGACCTGATCCACAAGCTGGGCGGCAAGGCGATGGACGGCGTCTACGCCACCATGACGGTGCAGAACCCCTACACCGACGAGCAGTCGCAGCCGCTGCGCTTCTGGGCCAACAAGTACAAGACCAAGTTCAACGAAGACCCGACGGTGTTCTCGGTGTACGGCTACGTGATCATCGATTCGTTCATCAAGGCGGCGACCAAGGCCGGCCCGAACCTCACGACCGACAGCTTCATCAAGGCCATGGACAGCATGACCTTCGAGCCCGACATGTTCGGCAGTCCGAAGAGCAGCTACACGGCCACCAAGCGCCTGGGCAACGACCAGTCCCGCCTGTCGCAGATCAAAGACGGCAAGTGGGTCGTGGTTTCGGACTATGTGACACCATGACGGGACCATGCCCAATTACTGGTTGATGAAATCCGAGCCCGACGAGGTCTCTATCGACGATGCGCTCGCCGCGCCCGGCGCCACTGTGGCGTGGACCGGCGTGCGCAACTATCAGGCACGCAACTTCATGCGCGACGGCATGAAGGTCGGCGACGGCGTGCTGTTCTATCACTCGAGCTGCCCGGAGCCGGGCATTGCCGGCATAGCGCGAGTGGCTTCGGGCATCAAGCCCGATCCGACGCAGTTCGACGCGAAGTCGCCCTACTACGACGCAGGCTCGAAGAAGGACGACCCGCGCTGGCTGCTGGTGGATGTGCAGGCGGTGCGCAAGACGCGGCTGCTGGCGCTCCCCGAGTTGCGCGCCAGGCCGGAGCTGGCCGAGCTGATCGTGCTGCGCAAGGGCAACCGGCTGTCGATCACGCCGGTGGAGCCTGCGCACTGGAAGATCATCGAGAAGATGCTGGCCTGAGCCGGCTGGCTTGATGTTCAGCTGATCTTGTTCAGGATCGGGAACAGCTTGCCGAGCCCGTCGGCCATCACCTCGACCGCGAGCGCCGCAAGAATCAGCCCCATCAGTCGCGTCATGATGTTGATGCCGGTCTTGCCGAGCACGCGCGCGATCGGCTGTGCGAGCGAGAAGGCCAGGGCAGTGGCCAGCGCCACCACCACGCCGTAGCCCACCAGAATTGCAAGCTCCCACAAGTGCTGTGCCTTGTCGGCGTAGATGACCACGGTGGAGATGGTGGCAGGGCCGGTGAGCAGCGGAATGGTGAGTGGCACCACCGCGATCGATGCGCCCATCGACGCCTTCACCTCGGTGGCGCGCAGTTCCTCGACGTTGGTCTTGCTCTCGGCCGGCTGGGCGTTGAGCATCGACAGCGAACTCATGAGCAGCAGCAGCCCACCGCCGACCTGGAAGCTCGCGATGGAAATGCCGAAGAAGGACAGCAGCTGCAAGCCCAGCAGCGCGCTCACCGCGATGACCACGAACGCGCTGAAGGCCGACATGCGCACCGTGTGGCGGCGCTGCGCGTCGCTGTAGCCCTGCGTGTAGTGGATGAAGAAGGGCACGATGGCCAGCGGGTTGACGATGGCCACCAGCGTCACCAGCGGCTTGATCAGGTCCATGGAGGTGCTCATGTTCAGCGGCCTCCGGTAACGTCGAGCAGGGCCATGGTGGTGTAGCTGGCCTCCGGCGACAGCAGCCACAGGATCGCGCCGGCAATCTCGTCGGCGCTGCCGGTGCGCTGCATGGGCACGGTGGGCGCGAGGTCGAAGGCGCGGTCGGGCATGCCGCCGGAGGCGTGGATCTCGGTGTCGATCAGGCCGGGGCGCACTGCGTTGACGCGAATGCCTTCGGCGGCCACTTCCTTGGCCAGGCCGATGGTGAAGGTGTCGATGGCGCCTTTGCTGGCGGCGTAGTCGACGTACTGGTCGGGCGAACCCAGCCGCGCGGCGCCGCTGGAGATGTTGACGATGGCGCCGCCCGCGCCGCCGTAGCGGGTGCTCATGCGCCGCACGGCCTCGCGCGCGCAGATGAAGCTGCCGATCACGTTGATGCGGAACATGCGCTCCAGCCGCGCCACGCTCATGTCGGCGACGCGCGCCTGCACGTCGACCACGCCGGCGTTGTTGACGAGGGCTGTGAGGCGGCCGAATCTGGCATCGACCTTCTGGAACATGGCGAGCACCTGCGCCTCGTCGCCCACGTCGGCCTGCACGGCCATGGCGGCGCCGCCGTTTGCGCGGATGGTGCGCACCACCTCGTCGGCGGCCAGCGAATTGCTGGCGTAGTTGACGGCCACCGCATAGCCGCGCTGCGCGGCGAGCAGGGCGGTGGCGGCGCCGATGCCGCGGCCGCCGCCCGTGATCAAGAGCACCTGGTCCAAAACCTACCTCCTGCAGAGAAACTGCGTGTCAGTTAAAACCGTTGGCTTGGATTACATCATCGGGGGCACGCGCATGAGCACCAGCAAGAGCAAGACGATTGACTACTACTTTGCGCCACAGAGCCCGTGGACCTACTTGGGGCATTCCCGCTTTGCGGCGATTGCCGCGGCCGCCGGCGCCACGGTGCGCGTGCGGCCCATCGACATGGGCAGCGTGTTTCCCGTGTCCGGCGGGTTGCCGCTGGGCAAGCGCGCGCCGCAGCGGCAGGCTTACCGGCTGGTCGACCTCGCGCGCTATTCGAGCTATCTCGGCCTGCCGCTGAACGTCAAGCCGAAGTTCTTTCCGGTGGCCAGCGACGACGCGGCGCGGGTCATCATTGCGGTCGACATGCACGACGGCACTGAGGCTGCCATGCGCATGAGCGAGGCGGTGTTCGCGGCGGTGTGGGTGCAGGAGCGCAACATCGGCGACCCGAAGGTGCTCGATTCGCTGATCGTCGAGTGCGGGCTGTCGCCCAAGCGTGGCGAGCAGTCGCTGAGCCAGGCGGTGCAGGAGCGCTACGAGGCCTACACGCAGGAGGCCATCGACATCCAGGTGTTCGGCGCGCCCAGCTACGTGATCGACGGCGAAATTTTCTGGGGGCAGGACCGCCTCGACTTCGTCGAGCGGGCGCTGCGCCCGTAACCCCGGCATTCATTCATCTATCTGTTTGCCATCAAGGAGCAAGACAACATGGGTCAATTCATCGATCTCAAGGCCAAGGACGGCTTCAGTTTCCCCGCCTACGTGGCCGAGCCGGCGGGCAAGCCGCGCGGCGCGGTGGTCGTGGTGCAGGAAATCTTCGGCGTCAATTCGCACATCCGCTCGGTGGCGGACGGCTATGCGGCAGAGGGCTACCTGGCCGTGGCGCCGTCGACCTTCCAGCGCGTCAAACCGGACGTGGAGATGGGCTACTCGGAAGACGACATGAAGAACGGCTTCGGCCTGAAGACCGCTGTCGAGGCGCTGCCGGCGCCGGGCGTGCTGCAGGACATCGAGGCGTCGATCGCCTACGCGTCGAAGGCCGGCAAGGTCGGCATCGTCGGCTACTGCTGGGGCGGCTTGCTGGTGTGGCGCTCGGCGGCGCTGCTGCCGGGCCTGGCTGCTGCCGCGCCTTACTACGGCGGTGGCATGACCTCGCCGGAAGAAACGGCGCGTCAGCCCAAGGTGCCGGTGCTCGCGCACTTCGGCAACCAGGATCACTGGATTCCGCTGGACACCATCGAGTCGTTCAAGAAGGCGCATCCGGAGGTGGAAGTGCATGTGTATCCGGTTGGCCACGGTTTCAACTGCGACCAGCGCGGCTCGTACAACGCCGACGCGGCCAAGCTGGCGCGCGAACGCACGCTGGCGTTCTTCGCCAAGCATCTCGCCTGAGCCTGCGTTCGTCCTCCAATGAAAAAACCCGGCACTGCCGGGTTTTTTCATTTCATGAATGGCTCGGCTTGCGTGCCGTGGCGCCCGGGCCGACTCGGGTCTGAAGGAAGTCGAGCAGCGCGCGCAATGCAGCGCTGTTGTGGCGCCGTTGCAGGTAGGCGGCCGAAAACCACACGTCCTTGCGCGCGTAATCCTGCAGCACGGGCACCAGCTCGCCGTGGTCGAGGTGCGATTGCACGAGGATCGACGGCAGGTAGATCACGCCAAAGCCATGCATGGCCACGCGGATCAGCGGTGCGCCTTCGGTACAGTCCATGCGGCTTTTCACCGGTACGTCGATCGGCGTGCCGTTGTCGTCGAAGCGCCACGCCGGCTGCTGGCCCTGCGCCGAGAACGTGAGCGCGTCGTGGCCCGACAGGTCGCGCGGATGCTCGGGCTTGCCGTGCTTCTTCCAGTAGACCGGCGAGGCGCAGACCACCATGTTCATGAGCCGCAGCTTGCGCACGATCAGGTTCGCGTCCTCGATGGGGCCGCTGCGCAGTTCGACGTCGATGCCTTCCTCGGCGAGGTCGACGGCGCGGTTGGTCAGCTGCAGGCTGATGGTCACGTCGGGGTAGTAGCGCATGAAGTCGGCCAGCAGGTTCGGAAACTCGCCGCTGCCCATGCCGTGCGGGGCAGAGATGCGCAGCCGCCCGCCGGGTTGGCTGGCGCGGTCCTGCAGCTCGGACTGGGTGAGCTCGACCATCTCGAGCATCGGCGTGCTGCGCTCCAGCAGCAGCTGGCCGGCGTCGGTGAGGCTCACGGAACGGGTGGAGCGGTTGAGAAGACGCACGCCGAAGCGGGTTTCCAGCTCGGCCACATACTTGCTGACGGTGGCCTTCGACATGTCGAGCCTCTTGGCTGCCTGGGAAAAGCTGCCGTGCGAGGCGACTTCCCGGAAGGTTCTGATCAGATCGAGACTGTCCATGTGAATGAGTCCATTGTTTCCGTTTTGGGAACGCGATGGTTCGATTCTCCCGGGTTTTTCCTAACTGGCTTGGGCGACACTTCGGTTACACGCCGACGTCGCCAGCCTGGCTGGGCCGTTGGAAGGAACTGAAATGAAGATCCCGAACATCATTGCCGCTGCCGTCCTGTTGTTGCTCGCCGCCTCCGGCGTGCAGGCGCAGGGCTTCGAGCCGGTGCAGCCGCTCAAGACCGTCACCAGCCGCAGCGATGTGGTGGCCGGCGCCGATGCTGCGGCGCGCGGTGGCAATGTCTATGGCGACGTGGTTGCGGCGCCCCTGATCTCGCGGCCGAGTTCGCTGGATCGGGCGTCGGTCCGCGCCGAGGCCGTGGCTGCCGCTCACGCGCCGAACCAGAACCTGGACCGCCGTGCCTTCGTCAACAGCGAAGTGCCGCCGCAGTTCCAAGCCTCGCGGCGATAAGCCGGAAGCCTCCTCCTGCAAGGCCGGGCCGGTGCGAACCGGGCCCGGCTTTTTTCTGCTGGCATGCCTTGATGTCGGCATTGTTTCAATAGAGGAAACACGGTGTCTCTGAACAGAGTGTTTTGGCATGGCAGTTCGCCCGGAAACTCGCCGCACAGGCAAGCGAACCAGCAAGCCTGGTGGACGAACCATCCAACGAACATCCTAGGAGAACTGAATATGAAGACCTCGCAAATCCTCGCCGCTGCCGCCCTGACCCTGCTGGCCGCCGTTGGCGCTCAAGCTGAAACGTACCAAGGCGTGAACACCGCCGTCTCGACCAAGAGCCGTGACGAAGTCAACGCCGAAGCCGTGCGCGCCGCATCGGCTCCGAACCAGAACGTGACCCGCGGTTCGCGCGGCCCGGAAACGGTCGCCGTGTCGAAGGACCGCGCAATCGTCCAAGCCGAAGCCGTTCGCACCTCCTACGCTCCCGACCAGAACGTGACTGGCGGCTCGCGCGTCAACAGCCGCGTCATCTCGACCATGCAAAACCCGATGGACGCTCGCGTTCAGGCCGAGCAAGGTTCGGGCGCTGTCGCCAAGTAATTGAAGCGGTCCCTTGGGGCCGTCGAAATGCAAAAGGGCCACGCGAAAGCGTGGCCCTTTTTCTTTGGTTGGCGATTCCGGAATCAGCGCGTACGCGCGAGATAGCGCTTGCGCCAGAAGATCAGCACCAGCGCCACCGCGATGACCAGCATCGACGTCATCGCGATCCAGAAGCCGTCGGCCTTGTGCACCAGCGGTATGAATTCGAAGTTCATGCCGAAGATGCCCGCGATGAGGTTCAGCGGCAGGAACACAGCGGTGAGCACCGTCAGCACCCGCATGATGTCGTTGGCGCGGTGGCCCTGGACGCTGAAGTGCATCTGCACGGCAGTCTCGGCGTTCTGCTCCAGCCGGTGCACGTGGTGCACCACGCGCTCGATGTGCTCGAGCACGTCGCGGCTGCGGATCATGATGAGTTCGCGCTCACGCAGCTCCGTCTCGCCCTTGGGCACGGGGAGCGTCTCGAGCGAGTCGATCCAGTCCTGCATGGCGGCGCGCTGGTCTTCGCAGATCTCGTCCAGGTGATGCAGCGACTGGCGCGCCTCCATCAGCGCGCCCCAGTTCGTGAAGCGGCTGCGCGGGTCGATCAGTTCGGTCTGCCAGTGGTCGAGCTGCTTGGTGAGTTCGCGCCGCAGGTCGAGGTAACCGTCGACGATCTGGTTGATCACGCGCAGCATCAGGTCCGAAGGGCTGGTCGGCAGGCGGGCCGAGGTGGCGCGCACGTCGAGCGCAGGGGCGCCGCGGTCGTCGGGCGAGGCGGCCGCCAGCAGGCGCGTGGCGAAGGCGTCGCGCACCGCGCCGTCTTCCGGGTGCACCGATAGCAGCACGCGGTCGAACACCGCGAAGCCCACCGGGCGGGTGTCGACGCGGCGCAGCACGGGCGGGCCGCTGCGGGGCAAGGGCGGGGCCTCGCTGCCATTGCCCTTGCCGTTGCCCAGCGCCGCCTGGCCTTGTCCGTTGGCCAGCCGCCGGAACACCAGCACGTCGTACTGCGAGGTGTAGTCGTAGTGGGAGGGCAACTGGTCGTTGAGCAGGTCGGCCACGTGCAGGTCGACCAGTTGCGTGAGGCACAGCGTCTGCAGGATCTGCTGCACCTCGGCCAGCGAGGCCCGGAATTCCTCCCGCGTGAGCGAGATCCAGAGGTAGCCGCCGGTGCCGCACGCGCCCGGTACGGTCAGCGGTGCCAGCGCGGCGTGCTCGCTGACCTGCGAGCGGGTAATTTCGAAGATGCGCATGCCGTGCTGGGGCGCCGTTACTTCTGCAGCAGGCGCGCGGCGTCGAGCGCGAAATAGGTCAGCACGCCATCGGCGCCGGCGCGCTTGAAGGCCAGCAGGCTTTCGAGCACCACGGCGTCGTGGTCGAGCCAGCCGTTCTGGGCGGCGGCCTTGAGCATCGCGTATTCGCCGCTCACCTGGTAGGCGAAGGTCGGCACATGGAACTGGTCTTTCACGCGGCGAACGATGTCGAGGTAGGGCATGCCGGGCTTCACCATGACCATGTCGGCGCCTTCGGCGATGTCGATGGCGACTTCGCGCAGGGCCTCGTCGCTGTTGCCGGGGTCCATCTGGTAGACCTTCTTGTTGCTCTTGCCGAGCGTGGCAGCCGAGCCCACGGCGTCACGGAAGGGGCCGTAGAAGGCGCTGGCGTACTTGGCGCTGTAGGCCATGATGCGCGTGTGAATGTCGCCGCGGGCTTCGAGCGCGGTGCGGATGGCACCGATGCGGCCGTCCATCATGTCGCTTGGCGCCACAATGTCCACGCCGGCCTGCGATTGTGTGAGTGCCTGCTTCACCAGTACTTCGACGGTCGCGTCGTTGAGGATGTAGCCGGTGTCGTCGAGCAGGCCGTCCTGGCCGTGGCTGGTGTAGGGGTCGAGGGCAACGTCGGTCATCACGCCCAGTTCGGGGAAGCGCGCCTTGAGGGCGGCCACCACGCGGGGAATCAGCCCGTCGGGGTTGAAGGCCTCACTGCCATCGGGCGTCTTGAGGCTGGCGTCTATCACCGGAAACAATGCCATCACCGGGATGCCGGCCGCCACGCACCGCTCGGCCACGGGCAACAGTTGGTCGAGGCTCAGGCGGTCCACGCCGGGCATCGAAGGGACGGCATCGCGACGTTTCTCGCCTTCCTGCACGAACACCGGATAGATCAGGTCGTTGACCGTCAGCGCGTGTTCTCGAACCAGATTACGGGTGAAAGCGTCGCGGCGCAGGCGCCGCGGCCGCCCGGCGGGGAACATGGCCAGGGGGGAAGAAGATGACGTCATATATACAAAATTGTGCCTGAAGCGATCTTTCACAGACTTTCTCTCCGAGTGTCCAGTTGTCTGACAACTACGGAAATTCGTAGAACCAAGGTACTCAAATTTTTGCTTCAAATGTCAAAGAAAGTGCCTCAGTCGCTTGAAACCTTGTTTCGTCTTTGTTAAATTCTGAAGCGGGCGGCTTGCCGCTCCCCGCTTTTCCTCCCTGAGCGGGTGCCTTGATGTGTGACAGCAAAAGGGCTTCCCAGCCCGACGTGAAGACGTCGGGCTTTTTTTTGCCCGTCGTACGGGGGCATCGCCGCAAAAGAGAGGTCTGCAAGAGGGGCGCCACTAAACTGCCGCCATGCTCTGGGTCAAATCTCTTCACATCGTCTTCATTGCAAGCTGGTTCGCGGGGTTGTTCTACCTGCCCCGGATCTTCGTCAATCTGGCGATGGTGCCGCCCGAGTCGGTGGCCGAGCGGGAGCGGCTGCTGTTGATGGCGCGCAAGCTCATGCGATTCACGACTTTCCTGGCGGTTCCCGCGCTCGGCTTCGGCCTGTGGCTCTGGCTGGGCTACGGCATCGGGCGCGGCCCGGGCAATGGGTGGATGCACGCCAAGCTGGCGCTGGTGCTTGTGGCCATCGGCTACCACCACGGCTGCGGCGTGCTGCTGCGCCGCTTCGTGGCGGGCGAGAACCGGCGCAACGACCGCTGGTTCCGCTGGTTCAACGAGCTGCCGGTGCTGCTGCTGCTGGGCATCGTGATCCTGGTGGTCGTCAAGCCGTTCTGAGCCCGGTGCACACGGTGGAGAGGCCGCACAAGTCCGCCGCGCTCCCCCTGGCGCTCGCATACGCGGCGCTGATCGTCTACGCCAGTCTGTATCCGTTCGCCGACTGGCGCGACCAGGGGATCGCGCCGTGGGCCTATCTGTGGGCGCCCTGGCCCAAGTACTGGACGGGCTTCGACTTCGCCGTCAACGTGGTGGGCTACGTGCCCTTCGGCTTCCTGTGCGCCCTGGCGGTGTTGCGCACGCGCCGGGCCACCAGCGTCTGGCACGCAGTACTGCGCGCCACCGTGGCGGGGGCGGCGATCTCGTTCGCCATGGAGACGCTGCAGAGCTACCTGCCCGCGCGCATTCCTTCCAACGTAGACCTGGGGTTCAACACGACAGGCGCCGTCCTCGGCGCTGTGCTGGCGGCCGGACTGGAACGGCTGGGAGCGGTTGCGCACTGGAGCCGCGCGCGTTCGCAGTGGTTCACCGAGGACTCGCGCGGCGCGCTGGTGCTCCTCGCGCTGTGGCCTTTTGCACTGCTGTTCCCGGCGGCGGTCACCTTCGGGCTGGGGCAGGTGTTCGAGCGGCTCGAAGTGGCAATCTCCGAATGGCTGCTCGACACGCCCTTCATCGACTGGCTGCCACTGCGGCAGTTCGAGCTCGAACCGCTGGTGCCGGCGGTGGAACTGCTGTGCGTGATGCTCGGCGCGCTGGTGCCGTGCCTGCTGGGCTATCTGGTGGCGCGCTCCGTGGTCCAGCGCGCGGTTCTGCTGCCGCTGACGCTGCTGGCCGGCATCGCGGCCTCGGCGCTGTCGGCGGCATTGAGCTACGGGCCCGAGCATGCATGGGCGTGGCTGGGCCTGCCGGTGCAGGTCGGCATGGCTGCGGCACTTTTCGCCGGCGTGCTGTTGCTGTTCGCGCCGCGCCGCTTGTGTGCGGCGCTGCTGCTGGTGGGGCTCGTGCTGCAGCTGAGCCTGCTGAACCAGGCGCCCGAAAGCGCGTACTTCGCCCAGACGCTGGCCACCTGGGAGCAGGGACGCTTCATCCGCTTCCACGGGCTGGCGCAGTGGCTGGGCTGGACCTGGCCCTTCGCGGTGCTGGCATACGTGGTGGTCACCCTGTCGCGCCGGGGGCGGCCCAACGCCGTCGCATCGGTCTGAACGTTTGAAGGTATCGACACGAGGCCAAGGGGCGGTCACTAAAATCTGCTGATGCCCAGCTCCTCCCCCGCCGCGCCGTCCGGCTATTACGGCCGCCACATCTTCTTTTGCCTCAACGAGCGCAAGAACGGCGAAGACTCCTGCTCCAAGCACAACGCACAGGAGGGCTTCGACCGCTGCAAGGCGAAGGTCAAGGAAGAAGGGCTATCCGGGCCTGGCAAGGTGCGCGTCAACAAGGCCGGCTGCCTCGACCGCTGCGCGGGTGGGCCGGTGGCTGTGGTGTACCCCGAGGCCGTCTGGTACACCTTCGTTGACGGCGATGACATCGACGAGATCGTCGAGTCGCACCTGAAGAACGGCCAGGTCGTCGAGCGGCTGCTGCTGCCTCCCGATGTCGGACGCTGAACTTTTCCGCCGACCCTCCGCTCGTACCTTGCGCCAATGAATTCCCAGACCGAAAAGATCAGCCTCCAGGGCGCCGCCGGCGCAATCGAGGTTCAACGCGACCAGCCTGCCGGCACCCCGCGCGGCATCGCGGTAATCGCCCATCCGCATCCGCTGTTCGGCGGCACGATGGACAACAAGGTGGTGCAGACGCTGGCGCGTGCATTCGTCGCCAGCGGGTGGACCACGGTGCGCTTCAACTTCCGCGGCGTGGGCGCCAGTGAAGGCGTTCACGACGAAGGGCGCGGCGAGCTGGAAGACATGCTCAATGTCGTCAGCCAGCTCGCGCCTGAGGGGCCGCTGGCGATTGCCGGATTTTCATTCGGCGCGTTCGTTGCGACCGGTGCCGCCGCAAAGCTCTGGACCGAACGCGACATCCGCCAGATCGTGCTGGTGGGCACGGCCGCCGCGCGCAACACCGTGGCCACGCTGCCGGCCGAGGCGCACGAGCGCATGCTGGTGGTTCATGGCGAAGCCGACGACACCGTGGCGCTGTCCGCCGTGATGGACTGGGCGCGGCCGCAGTCACTTCCTGTCACAGTCGTCCCCGGGGGCGGCCACTTCTTTCACGGACAATTGCCGCTGCTCAAAAGTCTCGTGGTCCGCCATCTGCGCGCGGACATCGCATGAAAGCCTCACAGGCTTGTTTTCGTCTCTTTCCAAACTCCCCATGAATCGTTTTCTTGGCGCGCTCCGCGCGCTGGTCTTTACCGCCGTCGCATCCGTCAGCCTGATTGCTGCCGCCCAGGTGCCAGCACCGCCTGAAATTGCTGCGCGCAGCTATCTGCTGCTCGACGTGACCGCGAACCAGATCCTGGCCCAGAAGGACATCGACAGCCCGGTCGAGCCGGCTTCGCTCACCAAGCTGATGTCCGCTTACCTGGTGTTCGATGCGCTGCGCGCCAAGAAGATCACGCTGACCCAGACGCTGCCGGTCAGCCCGCGCGCCTGGAAAATGCCCGGTTCGCGCATGTTCATCGACCCCAAGATGCAGGTGCCGGTGGAAGACCTGATCAAGGGCCTGATCGTGCAGTCGGGCAACGACGCCACGGTGGCGCTGGCCGAGGGTGTTGGCGGCACGGTGGAGCACTTCGTCGAGATGATGAATGCCCAGGCCAAGGCGCTGGGCATGAAGAACACGAGCTACAAGAACCCCGAAGGCCTGACGGCGCCCGGCCACACCACCACGGCCCGCGACCTGAGCATCCTGGCGACCCGCCTGGTGCGCGACTTCCCCGAGGAAGCCAAATACTACGCAATCAAGAAGTACCGCTACCCGGGCACCCCGTCGACCAACGACACCAACCGCAATCTGCTGCTGTTCCGCGACCCGACCGTCGACGGCCTGAAGACCGGGCATACCGAGGCGGCCGGCTACTGCATGATCGCCACCGCCAAGCGCGATTTCCCCAACCTGACCGGCGGCCGCCGCCTGCTGTCGATCGTGCTGGGAACCACGGGCGAGACCGTGCGAGCCAACGAGTCGCAGAAGCTGCTGAACTGGGGTTACACGGCCTACGACGCCGTTCGCCTGTTCGACGCCGGCCAGCCGGCTGCCACCCCGGCCGTCTGGAAGGGCAAGGCCAACACGCTGAAACTGGGCCGTCCGGAGCCCATCGTGGTCGCAGTGCCGGCCGGCACTGCCAGCAAGATCAAGACCCAGGTGTCGCGCCCCGATCCGCTGGTGGCGCCGTTCACCAAGTACCAGGCCGTCGGCTCGCTCAAGGTCACCCTGGACGACCAGCCGGTTGCCGACGTGCCCCTGGTCGCCCTGGAAGCCGTCGAGCAGGCAGGGATATTCGGCCGCGCCTGGGATGCCGTGCGGCTCTGGATCAAGTAAGTCTGAGGAGTGACAAGGTCGCCAGCGATCTTCCGCCGCGGCTGACCTTGCCGTTTCAGACTCGTTTGCTATACTCGTGGGCTTTTCGGAAATTTCCGAAGGGTTTCACGTTTTCGTTATTCCCGGCTTCCTTGCCTTGCGTCACGTCAAGGACCAAGGGCGGTTTTGCAACCAGGGCCGGGTTGTTTTGGGACTAATTCATTCATGCCAACCATCAATCAACTGGTGCGTCAGGGTCGAACGGTCGAAAAGATCAATTCGAAGAGCCCTGCCATGCAGAACTCGCCGCAACGTCGCGGTGTCTGCACCCGCGTCTACACCACGACGCCCAAGAAGCCCAACTCGGCGCTTCGTAAAGTTGCCAAGGTCCGTCTGACCAATGGCTTCGAAGTCATCTCCTACATCGGCGGCGAAGGCCACAACCTGCAGGAACACAGCGTCGTGCTGGTTCGCGGCGGTCGTGTCAAGGACTTGCCCGGTGTGCGTTACCACATCGTGCGCGGTTCGCTCGACTTGCAAGGCGTGAAAGACCGCAAGCAGTCGCGTTCCAAGTACGGCGCGAAGCGTCCCAAGAAGGCTTAAGCCTTCCTGTCGTCAAAAAACAAACGGTGTTCGGTTGCCTTGGCGGGCACATCGAACGAAGTGACCCACTGTCGGGTCGAGTAAGTGAGAGTCCTGACTGGCTCTCGCGGTGCCGGAAACGGTGCCAACTGAAGCAAAGAGGTTAGAAAAATGCCACGTCGTCGCGAAGTCCCCAAACGTGAAATCCTGCCGGATCCCAAGTACGGCAATGTCGAGCTGTCCAAATTCATGAACGTGATCATGGAAGGCGGCAAGAAGGCGATCGCCGAGCGCATCATTTACGGTGCTCTCGACTTCATCGAAAAGAAGAACCCGGACAAGGATCCTCTCGAAGCATTCACCGTTGCCATCAACAACGTGAAGCCGATGGTCGAAGTGAAGTCGCGCCGCGTTGGCGGTGCGAACTATCAAGTGCCGGTCGAAGTCCGTCCTGTCCGTCGCCTCGCCCTGTCGATGCGCTGGATCAAGGAAGCTGCCCGCAAGCGCGGTGAAAAGTCGATGGCCCTGCGTCTGGCCAACGAACTGATGGAAGCCACGGAAGGCCGTGGCGGCGCCATGAAGAAGCGCGACGAAGTGCACCGCATGGCAGAAGCCAACCGGGCGTTCAGCCACTTCCGCTTCTAAAAATCAAACTTCGCTTGGGCGTTGGGTGCTGAGTGTCGGGCGTTGTGCCCGTGCTCGGGGCCCAGCGCTCAACGCATTTCAACCCGAAAGTAAATCATGTCCCGCAAGACCCCCATCGAGCGCTACCGCAACATCGGCATCTCCGCGCACATCGACGCTGGCAAGACCACGACGACCGAACGTATCCTGTTCTACACCGGTGTGAACCACAAGATCGGTGAAGTGCACGACGGCGCCGCCACGATGGACTGGATGGAGCAAGAGCAAGAGCGTGGCATCACGATCACGTCCGCTGCCACCACCTGCTTCTGGAAGGGCATGGCCGGCAAGTTCGACGAACACCGCATCAACATCATCGACACCCCTGGCCACGTGGACTTCACCATTGAAGTCGAGCGCTCGATGCGCGTGCTGGACGGCGCTGTCATGGTGTACGACGCCGTCGGCGGCGTGCAGCCCCAGTCGGAAACCGTCTGGCGCCAGGCCAACAAGTACAAGGTGCCCCGTCTCGCGTTCGTCAACAAGATGGACCGCACCGGCGCCGACTTCCTGCGCGTGCGCCAGATGATGGTGGACCGCCTGAAGGCCAACCCCGTCGTGATCCAGATCCCGATCGGTGCCGAAGAGCACTTCCAGGGCATCGTCGACCTCGTGAAGATGAAGGCGATCATCTGGGACGAAGACAAGGGCGTGACGTTCCAGTACGGCGAGATTCCCGCCAACCTGACCGACGTCTGCAACGAATACCGCGAAAAGCTCGTCGAAGCGGCTGCCGAAGCCAGCGAAGAGCTGATGAACAAGTACCTCGAAGGCGGCGAGCTGAGCGAGGAAGAAATCAAGAAGGCCATTCGCCAGCGCACCATCGCCGGCGAAATCCAGCCGATGCTGTGCGGCTCGGCCTTCAAGAACAAGGGCGTGCAAGCCATGCTCGACGCCGTCGTCGAATACATGCCCGCGCCGACCGACATTCCCCCGGTCAACGGCTTGGACGAAGACGAAGCGCCTGTCATCCGCAAGGCTGACGACAACGAGAAGTTCTCGGCCCTGGCATTCAAGCTGATGACCGACCCGTTCGTGGGCCAGTTGACCTTCGTGCGCGTCTACTCCGGCGTGCTGACCAAGGGCGACAGCGTCTACAACCCGGTGCGCGGCAAGAAGGAACGCATCGGCCGTATCGTGCAGATGCACGCCAACAACCGCGAAGAAGTCAACGAAATCCGCGCCGGCGACATCGCTGCCTGCGTGGGCCTGAAGGAAGTCACCACGGGCGAAACCCTGTGTGACCCGACGGCGATCGTGACGCTCGAGCGCATGGTGTTCCCGGAATCGGTGATCTCGCAGGCCGTCGAGCCGAAGACCAAGGCCGACCAGGAAAAGATGGGCATCGCCCTGCAACGCCTGGCTCAGGAAGACCCCTCGTTCCGCGTCAAGACCGACGAAGAATCGGGCCAGACCATCATCGCCGGCATGGGCGAGCTCCACCTTGAAATCATCGTGGACCGCATGAAGCGCGAATTCGGCGTGGAAGCCAACGTGGGCAAGCCGCAAGTGGCTTACCGCGAAACGATCCGCAAGACCGTCGAAGACGCCGAAGGCAAGTTCGTTCGCCAGTCGGGCGGTAAGGGCCAGTACGGTCACGTCATCCTGAAGCTCGAGCCGCAAGAGGCTGGCAAGGGCTTCGAATTCGTCGACGCCATCAAGGGCGGTGTGGTTCCTCGCGAATACATTCCCGCGGTGGAAAAGGGCGTCGTGGAAGCGCTGACGCAAGGCGTGCTGGCGGGCTACCCCGTCGTGGACGTCAAGGTCACGCTGCACTTCGGTTCGTACCACGACGTGGACTCGAACGAAATGGCGTTCAAGATGGCCGCAATCTTCGGCTTCAAGGAAGGCGCCCGCAAGGCCAGCCCCGTGATCCTCGAGCCGATGATGGCCGTGGAAGTCGAAACGCCTGAAGACTACGCCGGCAACGTGATGGGCGACCTGTCGTCCCGCCGCGGCATGGTGCAGGGCATGGACGACATGGTCGGTGGCGGCAAGGCCATCAAGGCTGAAGTGCCGCTGTCGGAAATGTTCGGCTACTCGACCACGCTGCGCTCGATGTCGCAAGGCCGCGCGACGTACACGATGGAGTTCAAGCACTACGCTGAAGCCCCCCGTAACGTCGCCGAAGCCATCGTGGCCGCTCGCGCCAAGTAAGTATTCAATTTCGAATCTGTCTGCGACCGTGTGCCCCTCGCTGCCCGTGGCGAGGGAACCAGCAATGCGGTGCAGACATAAAACCCAATCACGGGCACTGCTCTTTCAAGGATTGAAAAATGGCAAAAGGTAAATTCACCCGCACCAAGCCGCACGTGAACGTGGGCACGATTGGTCACGTTGACCACGGCAAGACGACGCTGACGGCTGCGATCGCAACGGTTCTGTCGG